>NZ_JBBCPX010000004.1:0-293630 GCF_037150195.1 Cedecea sp. VD22 | reverse complement strand
TGCTTTGGTAACCCGGCATACCATTTCCTACAACCTGAACACGCAGTCAGTTGACTACACGTTGCGAGCTTCGCGCTCCTTTGCAGATGCCGTGGCACACACTTGGTTAATCATGGGTGAGCAGTCGGTGAGCAGTATTGACCTGTACGGTCTTTATTCCATCGCCGAGAGTCTGCCAGATAATCGCCTGGGCTACTTCGACTACACCTTTGACGATGAAAACGACTCGCTCGGTGATAGGGTACAGGCAATCTGCAATGCGGCATCTGTCATAGCGTATTGGGATGATGGTGTACTGACGTTTACCCGTGATCAAAAAGTTGTTCACCCGGCCGCCGTTTTCAATCGGGCGAATATGAAGACGGACGAGTACAAAATGACGTACGAGGCTACGCTTCCTGGTGGCTACGATGGCGTTCAGGTGTCCTACGTTCATCCGACCACGAACAACAAGACCTACATTAACTACCGCGTACTGAGCGGCGCCATTGTCGAGCAGGAAGCAGAGAACCCGAACAAGCTGGAGATAGTCGGCTTCCGTAACGAGTACCAGGCGCGGGAGCGCGCGCTACGCGAAACAAAGCGTCTGATCTACTCACGGGTGAAGATGAACGCCAAAGTGTTTGAGGACGGGATTATGCAAGTCGGTAGCGTCGTTCAGATAGCTGATATTTATGACAGTAACCAGCAGCAGGGTTACATCACTGGCCGTACTGGGAATAATTTTGATACAAGCGAGCCGATCACATTTACCGGTTCGATGTATGTCCTGGTGACAGACAACCTTGGTACTCCCACACTTCGATATCCGGCAACATCCCGCCATGACACTAAATACGGCTTCACTGCGGCGATCCCCAGCCTACAACTCAATATATGGAACGGAGAAACTGTGCAGCTCCCGTCGCGCTATCTGATTGCGACCGTGGAAGAACTGGACAGTCAGCTATGGACTGTCAACAGCATCAAACCAAACACTGATAACACCGTCTCTCTGAGCGTCGCAGAATATAGCGATTTGATTTACCCATAACCCTCGATTTGTTAACAACACAACCCGGCCATGTGCCGGGTTTTTTATTGGAAAAATTATGGCTACCCAACCCACAAATAACGCAGTACCAAGCGAATCCCCACGCGATCTTAAATTTAACGCGGGAAAAATTGATGAGTTCGTGACTTCTATGGGGTGGCAATACACAGACAGATTTGGTGTGAAGCATTACACGATTGAAGGGCTAAGATGGATTGCGCAGCAAGCTATCTCTGCATTTGGCTATATCACATTAAAGAGCTTCCAGCTCGGTGCGCCTTTACCAAATAACGAGCTAACACTTCCAAATCAAATTCTTCAGGATGAAACCGATGGGGAGTACTACCGCTGGGATGGTGAGATACCAAAGCGCGTACCTGCTGGCTCAACTCCGCAAAGCACTGGCGGGGTGGGAAAAGGTGCGTGGGTCTCGGTTGGAGATGCGTCACTGAGGGCAAATTTGGCGGATGATGGAGGTGTTGAATTAGTAAAAAACGCCGTTGATAAGCGTGGCGATGCGATGCAACGGTTGAATATCACGGGTGATTCCACTGCCAGCGCTACGGGGAATCTTGTAGTCGGTAATCTTCCAATCCCGGCAGGTAGTGATGCGGCTCGAGATGCAATTACTGTATCTCGTTTAATACAGAACGGCCCCACAAACTGTCACGCCTTTGCTGATAAGACTGTGATCGATACAGCAACGGACTATGGCGGATACGGCGCGTTTGATGCGACGACTGTACTAAAAGGACCTCACACACACAATCACGTATATAGTTACCAGGACAGAACTTTTTATGACGGTTCTGGAATTTTAGAAAACATGAGAGGGTTAATTTCAACACCATCTCATCGTGGCTCTGGAACAATACAGAACAGGATTGGTGCATATATTAATGATACGGTTCTTTCTGGGGCTGGGAATATTGTTGAGCAAAGTGGGTTGTATATCGAACATCTACAGGCTGCCGGTGCAAACGTTGCAATTAACGTCAGACAAGTTAGTGGTCTTGGATATTATTCGCCGTTTGGCGGGAAAATGTTCCAGAACGGCTCCGCGGGATTTGGTGTAGATCCTTCAGTATCTTTATTTCCAGTAAACTTTCGCGGCGACCAGTTAGGTACGTTCTACGGATTTGCCACAACTGATGGAAATGGAATGGCAATGGGTGTTACTGGTGATAATAAAATTCAACTTGTTGCCGCAGGAGAAACCAGATTACAAATAAAGCAGGCTGCGACGTTTAACAGGGCGATTACTCCAGGCAATGATAACTTAACCCCTTGTGGTGATCAGGTAAATAGGTTCAGCGAGGTTCATGCTGGCACAGGAGTAATCAACACCTCCGATGGAAGAGAAAAAACAAAGCCTATAACAGTAAGTGATTTATCAGAGAGGTTATGCGGAGAGGATAATTCAGATGTAATTTTAGATGCATGGGGTGATGTGTCTTTAATCGCGTTCAAGTGGCTGAGTGCAATTAAAGAAAAAGGCGATGACGCGAGGTGGCATTTCGGTGTAATAGCTCAACAAGTGAAGGAGGCATTTGATAAACGCGGAATAGATGGAACTATTTTTGGGTTACTTTGTTACGATGAGTGGGATGACCAGTTTGATATTATTCCAGCCGAAGTTATTCATCACCCAGATGAATTTAAAGATGAATTTTTGACTAATGAAGATGGAGAAACTTATATAAATAAAGTTCTCATCAAAGAGTCGTGGCATGAAGTGACAGAGCCGGAGAGAAAAGTATTGGTAACACCAGCCGGAAACAGATGGGGAATCCGAGCTGATCAGTGCCTTTGGCTTGAGGCCGCGTATCAACGAAGAGAAAGAAACAGACTGGATGAACGGGTCAAGAAACTAGAAGAAGCAGTATTTAAAACGAGCTAAATACCATTCTTCCATAGAGAGTATTCATCCCATAGCCATATGGCTATCATGAATAAATCAATCCCCAGCCATCCATTTCTATACGACACCCCTGTTATTAACATCAGCAGGCATGCAAGTCCCATTGCTCGGATAAACCAGTGGCCGATTTTTATGAATTTATCCATTAGCAATATCCTTATAAATAAATGAGGTAGGACATTACACTTGCAAAGTGTTTTTTTCAACAATGAAATGATAGCAATCACCGATCCCGCCTGAAAGCAGAGCAAGCCCACTCAGGTGGCCTATTTTAATAAAGCCGATAGTCCAACAGTGGTTGCTGTCTGCACTACTGCTTTCAATGCTTCAAAAGATAGCTCTCCAAGCTTAGATTTAGCTTTCTCTTTTTCTTCAGCGGACATATTTGATAGTGCGATGAGATCTTCGATCACGACCACAGCTTCACGGTGGAACTTGATAGTTGTTACATTCAGGATTGCTGATAAACCACCATCGTCACGCACAAAGTCGATACCCTTGCTGTTAATCTTTAATGACTCAAATTCGACTATGTAGCTACCTGATAAAACTTGCTTAATTACGACATTTATAAGGCCGTGATCACGAAGATAGAGCAAGTTTGCAACTAGTTCAGCTTGTCCGCCAAATGCTATACAGAAGTGGTTTTCCCTTTCTGTTGGCATGCGATACGGGGTTGCGTCATATAGACATTTAAGGAGTTCTCTCTGCAATTCTCTGTTGAATTTGTCCATGACTTCCCTTCAGATTTAATAAGTTGACCACCACTTAGGTGGGCTTTTTATTGTCTTTGTCATCATGATCAGGGAAAGCTAATTTTGACAACTTATCAACCACCCTGGTCATTTTCTCTAGAACTCCAATATATTCATCAATCGACTCATCCTTTGCCCTGATAACTGCACGCAATTCCCTGGCATCGCCAGCCGGGAAGCCGCTTTCTTCAGCTGCAATTGCATCCTCAATAATCTGAATGATCTCTGCATTCATTGATCTGCCATTTCGCTTTGCACGCTCGGCTACAGCATCCCTCATACCATCGGGGAATCTGACATTGAATTTGTCGTAGTCTTTAACCTGTTTTTCTGACATTTGCCCCCCTTAAAAAAATCAATGGTGCCATATTGCCATATCAATTCAATAGTGGCACTATGGCCCCGTAGTGGCAATATGGCCTCTAGGGGAAAGAGATGGAAAAGAACGAAGCAAAGACAACCCTGCGCTATCCGCAGAAGGTGAAAGAAGAGTTTAAGCGTATCGCCGATGAAGAGGGGCTTTCTGAAAACGCCGCACTTGTTCAGGCGTTGGTATGGGCTTTGAAGTTCAGAGGACAAATGCATGTGCAGTAAAAACGGCGAAGCCCAGAAGTGCGCTAACACCCTGGGCCTCTTATCGAACAAATCCGGCAAAGGAAATATCGACATGAATATTGTAGCTAAATCAGATCTTAACTTCCAGGGCATACATCTTCAGCCCGTAGAAAACATGGCAGAGACATGGCTGACTGCGAGCCAAATTGGCTACGCGCTTCAGTACGCCGATGATAAGGCTGTACAGCGTATCTATTCTCGCCATGCTGATGAATTTACGGAGAAAATGACAGGGGTGGTCAAAGTGACCACCCCTTACGGTGAGCAGATGACCCGCGCATTTTCACTTCGCGGTGCTCACTTGATTGCCATGTTTGCCCGTACAGCGAAAGCAAAGGAATTTCGTCGCTGGGTTCTGGATGTTCTTGAAAAAGAAGTTTCGGTATCGCCAATCCTATCCGGCTTGCCGGCAGAAGGATTGGATATCACGTTATCCTGGTGGTACGAAAACAATCTTTCTCTTCGGGTTAATAACCCTCCGCAGCCAAAGAGGCCTTTCCAGACGCCTAGCTTAAATGTGCAGCCTTACATGATGTATGGCGATGATGCGAAATCCCCAACGCTGCACCTTGTCTCGATACTGGAAGAAATGGGGTTCGATCTTTCTGGCCCACGAAGCGAGGTTGAAGTAATGCGAACCATGCTCAGGAAGATGTATCCAGAAATTAGAGAGATTGACGCGATCAGAAGGGTTTCGAAGGCAAGGAATGTTTATGTTCGCGGCGCGAAGGGAGAGCTTCTTCTTTCTTAAATTTGCTCTGACATACGGCAATAAAAAAGCCAGCAGTTACAGCTGCTGGCGTATGTCACAAACCCCAACTTTCACATAAGGAATGTCGAATGACTTCTAAGAATGTAGCAAAAGCAGGATCTGTTGTCACGAAAATGTCCAGTCGTGAGATTGCGACATTGACCGGGAAGCAGCACAAGCATGTGCTGGAAGATTGCCGGAAAATGTTTGAATCGCTCAATCTTCAATCGGCCGACTTTTCGGCCGATTACCAGGACGAAAGGGGACGTACATACCAGGAGTACTGGCTTGACCAGGATCTCACCATGACTCTGATGATGGGCTACAGCATTCCGCTGCGCCATAAGGTGGCAAAACGCTGGCGTCAGTTGGAGGCAGGGGAGGCACTCCCGTCTAAATCTGCTAGCGGCCTGGTAGAATTCCGTCAGGCTCGCACTCTGAAGATGACGGTAGAGGCAGTGACGAACCTTTTTGACTTGATGCCAAACCTTGCAGCAGAAGCACGACAGTGCGCAGCAGCTAACATCATCAACCCAATCGTTGGTTTCAATGCGATCCCCTTGCCTGTTATTGAGCAGCATTACTACACCGCTGGAGACATTGCCGATCAGCTTGGGTGCACGGCTAACAAAATTGGTCGCCTGGCTAACAAGCACAACCTGAAGACTGAGCAGTACGGAAAATTCTTCCTAGACAAATCGAAACACTCAGACAAGCAGGTAGAGGCGTTCCGCTATAATGCCAATGGCCTTGAGGCTCTGCGCCACCTGGTTCATGGTGCCGATGTAGCATAAGTATTTCGATTTTCGAAACACTTCAGCCAAACCCGCTTCTGCGGGTTTTTTATCATCTTTACCAATGGGGCAAAAAATTAGCGCAAAACAACTCAGGCAGGGAATGGGTTCGATTTGTCTTAAGCTAATGCTCTGTTGTGATGGTATTTTATTAGAGGTAATTTGGTGGCACTGTGAGGGCATTTTCATGCCTGGAGGCAGAAATGTGGACACAAAAAAGGCTTTGCTTGCCCTTATTTGTATTAAAACGTTTTTTGCTAAATAACTGTTCTGTACCTAAGTACCAGATTTTAAGCTTTTCGAGCCTCCAATCACATAAATAGATATTATTGTTCTATATTAATTTCTATGCTGAAATCATTTTATTAACATGTAAATTAATGTCTGGGTACATAAAACTCATTTTTTTGAATAAAACGATTGACTTATGAATGCTTGCCTGAGTGCGTTTACTGTGTGATAATGCCCGCCCTGCTGTATGTCAAGTCAACGGAAATCAATGACAATGTCAACCATCGACATAAAAAAAAGAACCCCGCAAGCAGTCCTGGCAGCAATTGGCTTAGCATTAACTTTGCGGGCTTTCTTCCCTGGGATAGTCAGTAGCGACGCGATTGATCAATACCAGCAAGCGACCAGTTTTATTTTCAGTGATTGGCACCCTCCAATCATGAGCTTTATTTGGTCAGTTGTTAACGACTGGATACCAGGCCCATTTGGAATGCTGTTACTTGAGTGCATTTTGTACTGGGGTGGGTTATTTCTTCTTTCTTTATCCATTCCACAATCGCATAGAAAACTTTCTTTAGCGGTTATAGTTGCTGGCTTCATGCCATTCACCGTTGGTACGCTTAGTCACATATGGAAAGACGTACTTCATGGAGTCATGTGGTTATTTGCTGTTGGTATTATTGGATTGTATTCCTACTTAGATAATGAAAAGGACAGAAGAATTAAAAAACTGCTGCTTGCATCGGGGGTAATGTTAGCTGCGGGAACCATGGTTCGTTTTAATGCAATTTTTGGTTTGCTCCCTTTGGTATGGCTTCTTTTTAGCAAAATAAATATTCAATCCTGGAAAAGGTGGGTGATAATACTTATCTTATTCCCAGCATGCACCATTCTATTAACGTCGGCATTTAATTACGGTTTTCTTAATGCAGCAAAGGGTAGGGCTTATCAATCATTAATAGTCTTTGATATTGGAGGAATATCTCATTTCTCTGGTAAAGATTACTTCAAAGAGAATTGGTCTAATTCTGAAAGTGATAAAGTAACATCAATTTGCTACAACTCAAAAGCATGGGATGTATATGCATGGGGTGAATGCAAGTTTGTGCTTAGCGATATTCAGGCATCAGGAGCATGGGCAGATGGAACCTTATTGAAAAAATGGGTTACTGCAATCTACAATGAACCTGGTGCATACCTGCAACACCGATATGAAAACTTCATGATTTTATTGTGGAATCCTAATTTAATATTGGGTGGCCAAACTGCAGATAATGATCTGGGTTTTAAATTTGAAAAAACAGGTATGTTCAGAACTCTTGAGGTGACAACTAATCTGCTAAAAGACAGTTTTGTTTTTAAACCTGGTTTTTGGCTTTTAGCATCTCTTTTGTTTTCTATGTATGGGTTGTTTGCCAAAAAATGTTTTACAAGGGATATGTTTTTGGCATTAAATGCATCAAGTTTCTTATACCTTCTTGCATACCTTTTTGTTGGTGTAGCTTCTGATTTTAGATACGCATATTGGTCAATACTGGCAACGTCAGCGAGCATTCCTTTTATTATGCTTTCTATAAAAACAAATAAATCATATTAACGAGGTTGTAATGTATTATCGTGGTCAACATGTAGCATTAATCGTTCCCTGTTACAATGAAGAGGCGGCGATAGAATCCGTAATACACGGATTTCGTGATGCTATGCCAGAGATTGATGTTTACGTTTTTGATAACAATTCAAGTGATCGCACTGCACTTGTTGCTTCCAGCGCTGGAGCAAAAGTAGTTTCTGTGCAACTTCCTGGAAAGGGGAATGTTGTAAGAAGAATGTTTGCCGATGTTGATGCTGACATCTACGTGATGGTCGATGGGGATGCAACTTATGATGCAAGCGCAGTTCAGTCTCTTGTTGACAAGCTTCTTGATAACCGACTAGATATGGTCGTCGGGTGTAGGGAAACCAAAGAAGAAATTGCTGGAGAGGCATACAGACGCGGCCACCAATGGGGTAATTACCTACTAACTCAAAGCGTTGTTAAAATATTCGGTGGAAACTTTACTGATATGCTTTCAGGATATCGGGTATTCACACGTAGATATGCTAAGTCTTTTCCGGCGCTTTCCAATGGTTTTGAAATTGAAACAGAACTTACAGTTCATGCGTTGGAACTTCGCATGCCATATGGTGAGATAATGACATCGTATGGGGCTCGTCCAGAAGGATCTGTGAGTAAATTGTCTACGTATCGAGATGGGTGGAGGATATTAAAAACAATTGGTCGACTATATATAAGTGAACGCCCATTTTCTTTCTTTGGAATTTTTGCTTTGATCATGGCAATGGTTTCGCTAGTGTTGGGATTCCCAATATTAACTGAATATCTTCAAGTAGGATTAGTTCCCAGGCTGCCAACGGCTGTGTTGGCAGCCTCTATCATGATAGCAGCTGCATTGTCGTTCGTTTGCGGTTTGGTTCTGGATAATGTCACAAGAGGGCGTCATGAAATGAAGCGGCTGGTCTACCTTGGTATTGCTCTTCCAGATACCAGAGAAGATAAATGAGAAAAGTTCTGAGAGAATTTTTTTTCTTCGGAATTAGTGGGGTATTCGGTTTCTTGATCGATACCTCGGTGCTTTACATGTTGCGTGAGTTCCTCGGGCCGTATGCAGCTCGAGGATTCTCATTTTTCTGCGCAGTTATTGTGACATGGCTATTCAATAGAAGGATCACATTTAAGGAAAATAGCTCTGGCATGAAGCCGCAAAGCGAATTTGTATCATACCTCGCGTTAATGCTGGCAGGCGGAGTGGTAAATTATGGTCTTTATAGTTGGCTTATATCCTCTTATAAATTAGTTAATGAAAATCCGATTATAGGCGTAGCTGCTGGGAGCATTGCAGGAATGTTAGTAAATTTGATTACTTCAAGGCTAGTACTATTCCGGAAAAAGTCGGACCGTTAATTAGCAAAAATATCATTTGCATAAATTAAAGATGCTTTAAAATATAGCCCACTCAGGTGGGCATTTTGTCATCTGTACCTGCTGGGCATCCAAGGAAAAAATTAGCACAAAGCAACTCAACACCGGTGCTGGTGAGGGTTGGCTTGCGCTAATGCCGTGCGCCATCTTCATGGCATGGGGCAATGATGGGACAAAAAACTAGCGCGAGGTTGCGTGAACTTCCCAACAGTCCAAACACTCTCGCGCTAAATCTCTGTCTTAAACGTGATGTTTCCTGTTCTTTCTCTATCTTACAATTTAACTCCTCATATGATGAACATGCAGGTTTAGTGCATGGGCTGATTGATTTCAGACGGGAGCAAGCCTTGTTTGCTCTTGTCTGGTATTTGACCGTGCGTTGTATTTTTGCCCCGCCTTTGACTCTTTCATTCATCCAGCTTGTGTCTTACCTGCACGTTAAGCGACGCACATCCGCGTTTTCACAACGTTAGTATGTTAAGTAAAATAGCGTTTTAACGCTAATCCCTGCCTGATACCCTTATTTATTTGACGTCAAAAGTAATTTCACTGCACTATCAGGACGATACCTTCAAGACACCGGAAGGGATTTCCGGTCTAAATGGGAGCGTCCTGTCAGCCTATGACCCCGCAACAAAAGCTAGAAGAACATTACGAGACATTAACCCCCGAGCTGCAGCGGGCCGCAGAGTTGAGCCTGCATAACATGAAGGACTTAATTGCGCTTTCGATGCGGGCATTTGCCACACGCATTGGCGTCAAGCCCGCCACGCTGCTGCGTCTGGCTCAGCGTCTGGGCTATGTCGGCTGGGGAGAGTTCAAAGCCGCCGTTATTCAGGAGCTTGGCCTCAATATTGAAACCCATCAGGCAAGGGCCGAAAAGCTGGTCGATAAGGGCAGCACGGCGTCGCTCTATCAGGAAGTGTTTGACGCCCATGCGGCAAATCTATCCCATACCGAGGCTGAAAATCCGCAGGCAATGGAACAGGCGGTTGATGTCCTGGATGCGGCCGAACATGTTTATGTGTGCGGCTTTCGGGCCAGCTATTCGGTGGCCTACACGCTGTTCTATATCTATCGCCTGTTTAATAAGAACGTGTCGCTTATCGACGGCCAGGCGAGCAATTACGAAATTTTCACCCGCGAGCTGACGCCCAAAGATGTGGTGTTGATGATAGGATTTGCCCCTTACTCGCGTGAGTCGCTGGACGTGCTGGGCGCGGCGCGGCAGGCCGGAAGCAAAATTGTTGCGCTGACAGACTCTCCACTCTCCCCACTCGCGAAACACGCCGCCAGCACGCTTTATTTCTCCGCGCACAGCCCGTCGTTCTTTCCTTCCGTAGTCTCGGCCATGGGCATTGCCGAGTGCTTGCTGGCGATGCTGGTGGCTAAACACGGAGACCGGGCGGTACAGAAAATTGCCAGCGCAGAGCGTTTCCTGCTGGATTCCGGGGCGTGGGTGAAGCCGGTTTGTTGAAAAAAGGGGCAGCTTTGCCCCTTGCATGATTAACGCTGAATAAGATAGCGAATGGTGGGGCCGTCCTGCTGAATATCCAACACCGTGTAGCCGTGGTTTTTGGCGTCCAGCGGGATGTTATTGATGGACTGCGGGCAGTCGCTGATCACTTCCAGGATCTCGCCTTTTTTCAGCTGCGGCATCGCCTCCAGCGTGGCAACAGCCGGGTAAGGGCAAGGCTCACCTACCATGTCCAGGCGGTAATCCGGGACAATGTTCTGACTCATGCGGTTTCTCCTGTTGTGGTGCCGATAGCCTGGTTTTTACGGCGAAAGAAGCGTTTTTCCCAGCCGACAATCAGCAGATAAGCGACGAGCAGCATCAGGTAAGTCACCAGCAGCCCGCCCAGTGGCCCAAAGGTATTCAGCAGGTTGACTTTATCCCAGCTGGTGGCGAGCGCCGGAGAAATATCATCCCAGAACCAGGCCAGCAGCGTAGAGCCAATCACGTTGCCGAGACCAACCCACCAGTAGTGAACCTGACCTTCAACCGCGCGATACATCCAGCCCGTTTCGCAGCCTCCGGCCAGCACGATACCAAAGCCAAACAACAGCCCGCCGATGATGGCGTTTGGCCCTGCCCACATGATTTTGGCTTCTACGCCAAGCTGAACATAGCTAAAGATGCCAATGGCGCTGACCCCCATCCCCAGAATAATTGCTTTGGCCATCTGGGTTCGGCCGGTGATCCACATGTCGCGGAAGGCGGAGGTGAAGCAAATCTGTGCGCGTTCGATAAGCAGGCCAAAGCCGACGCCAAACAGCATGGCGAGGCCGAGTTTTGGCTGGTTTATGGCGGTGAAACCCGCCCAGCCGAGCATGCCGATAAACACCAGCATTCCCATACGGAAACGGCGCTTAGCGCGATCCGGCTGCTGGGTGAGCGGGGAGGCAGCGGAGACTTTTTGCAGTTTGACCGGAATGCGGAACATCGGCAGCAGCGTGAAGCGCGCGCCAAACCAGCAGCCGATGGCGGTGGCAAGGGCGAAGAACCAGGCGTGCAGCGAAAACTGTGGGATCCCGGTAAAGAACGCCGCGAGGTTGCAACCCATTGCCAGTCGTGCGCCGAAGCCAGCAATGATCCCGCCGAGCACGGCCTGAATGATGCGGATGCGGTGCTGGGGCAAACGAAGCTTGACGTTATTGGCCCACAGGGCCGCGGCGAAACAGCCGCCAAACATGCCGATGATCATCATGCCGTCGATACGGGTTAGCGGGCTGCCGTCGAGGTGAATTAGCTTGTAGTAACCCCATTCTTCGGCGTGAATGCCCATCAGCTGCAGGAGCTGGCCGCCCCAGCGGGTGAATTCGCCGGTGACGGCCCAGAAGGTACCGGTGATGCCAAAGTAATAGGTGGAGAGGATCCCGGCCGCGATCACTGCGGGCATTGGTTTCCAGAAGGTTACCAGGTATTGGTGTTTAAAGGAGTGCCAGGTCATTGTTTTCGCCTCTGAACTCAGAAGAACGTGCCGCGAAGGGCAAAAGAAGGCGCCATCATACGCCCATCTTTTGGGCTTAACAGGCTGAAAAGACGAAAAAACAATCTGGATCAATTTTTGTGCCCTAGGCGGAATTGCTGGCAGGCATTGGGCTTTAATGCCAGAATTATTTTTTCTCCGCAGTCAGGATAGACGATGAAGAAGCTTTTAGTATTGGCGGCGCTGGTAGCACTGGGCGGCTGCACCGAGATCAGAGATTATAAGCAGGTCGTTCGTACCGAAGCACCGGCGGGTATGGCGGGCTACTGGCAGTCCAGCGGGCCACAGAGCGAGCTGGTTAGCCCGGAGGCGATTGCTTCGCTGGTGGTCACGCCCCAGGGCGATACGCTGGATTGCCGCCAGTGGCAGCGGGTGATTGGGGTTCCGGGTAAGCTGACGCATTTGTCTGGCGATCTGCGTAATGTCACCGTCAAGCGTGAGATTTACGACATCGGCCTAAACGGCGACACGCTGGAGTACGCCGGGATGACGTTGAAGCGTGTGGATCGTTTGACGCCGGAATGCGCTGATTTCCTGGCTAAAAATCCTTTAGATAGCCAACTGTCGAAAGGCTAAGGGAGAATGCCTCTCACTCCAGAGAGGTGAGAGGGCTGGTGCTCAACGCTGTGGCTGCGATTTCATTCTCTTACTTTTTTGGGGCTGTCTTGTAGTGACCAATAAGTTCTATGGAGGAACGGCTAAGCTTCCGTTCACTTTAATCCTCATTCCTATGTAGCTTCTGAGCTTGTGAACGTCTCAGGGGAGTCACCGTTACTCCCCTGAGAACCCGGAGTCCCGGCGAAATAAATCGACCGCGTGAGCGGCAAACCTCCGTTTTATCTCCCAGTCCTGGGTCGGCTGAGATGCGTTCCCGACGCTCTCAGCCTCCGGCCGTTCCCGACGCCCGGACCCTGGCCAGTCGGAGAGAAAACGGAGGCGATTTAAGCCGGACACGTTCACCGTGCAGTAAACGTGTAGGGAAAACAGGTCTACGGGTGAACGGAACAGCTCCCGGATTAAAGAGATCTCCCAAAAGATGTCAAATTCACAGCACATCCTCCAGCACCCAAACGCTAACGCTGCCGCCGTGACAGGTAAAGGTTGCGCTGCCGCCCGCGTCGGTGTGAATCGTTTCCTCGCGATTGCCGAGATAATCACGCCAGTTTTTCTCAGCGAAATCTTCCCCCAAGGTGACGTGCTTTTCGCCGTCATCGCCGTTGGACATGATGACTACGCAGCCTGGGGCTTCTGCCGTGCCGCTGCGGCTAAAGCCAATGCAGTTAGGGTGATCGAACCATAAAGTCTGCACACCGTGGGCAAAGCGCTCCCGGGCGTGAATCAGGTCATCCAGCTGTTCGATGACCGGCATATCAATGTGGTAGTTCTGCCCGTCGCCGCCTTTATCGTCGTAACTTGCGCCAAAGAGATCCGGGTAGAACACCGACGGTACGCCGTTTTCGCGCAGCAGAATTAGCGCATAGGCCAGCGGTTTAAACCAGGCTTCTACGGGCGCTTCAAGCGCCTGCAGCGGCTGGGTGTCGTGGTTAGCCACCAGCGTGACGGCGTGGAACGGGTCGGCCTCAACCAGCGTGCCGGTGAAAATCTGGCTCATGTCGTAGTCACGCCCAAGCCGGGATGCCTCATGGAATTTCATTTGTAGAGGGGCATCAAACAGCATCGTTTTGCCCTCTACCTGGGCGATGTATTCCAGCAGTTTGTCCACTTCATGGGACCAGTATTCCGCCACGATAAACAGCGGCGTTTCCGTCACGTCCTGGACGTGCTCAATCCACTCTTTATAAAACCAGGCCGGGATGTGTTTGACGGCATCGAGCCGAAAGCCGTTGCACTGCGTCTGGGCCATCACCCAGCGCGCCCAGTATTTAAGCTCTTCGGTCACCGCATGGTTGCGGAAGTCGATATTGGCGCCCATCAGATAATCGAAATTCCCCAGCTCGTCGTCCACCTGGTCGTTCCAGCCGTCGCCGGTGTAGTCATTGACGATTTTGAAGATGCCGTCTTCATCGGGGTTTTCAATATGATCGACGCCGCTGAAGCATTTGTAGTCCCAGATGAACTGTGAGAATTGTCCGGCACGGGCGGGAAAGGTGTAGCGGGTCCAGGCCTCGCAGTCGATAACCTCGGGCGAGATCTCGTTGCGATTATCGGCATTTACCCGGTTGACGCGGATGTGCTCTTTTTCGTCGGCGCCCATTTTATGGTTCACGACAACGTCCAGCAGCACCGAAACTCCGTTTTCCCGCAGGGCTTTTATGGCCGCCAGCAGCTGTGCTTTATCCCCGTACTTGGTGGCGATGCTACCTTTCTGGTCAAACTCACCGAGGTCAAAGAGATCGTAACTGTCGTAGCCAACCGAATAACCGCCCGCGCTGCCTTTATACGCAGGGGGAAGCCAAACCATGTTGATGCCGATGTCGCTGAGGCTGGCCGCACGGTCGGCCACTTCTGACCAGAGCGTTCCGTCGCCGGGGGTGTACCAGTGAAAAAATTGTAACAGGGTGGGGTTCGTCATCTTGTCCGTGCTCCAGAAGTCATTTAGCTGACCTCTGGAGTATGGAATAAGAATCGAAATACGGCAGGTTTACTGGTTCAGATCGCTCGGTGTTAACACGTTGCCGGAGAGAAAACCGTAGGTGTTGTTCAGTGATTTCTGACGGCCGCTCTGGTCAATCAGGTCGCGAAGCTCACTCAGACGGCTGTTAAGCAGCCCTTTAATCTCATTTTCATTGGCGAGAATCAGATCAAGCAGCGCCTTAGCTTCTTCCTGACTTCTTTGGCTTGACTGCGCAATTGGGTTGCTGGCAATCGACTCTACCAGTTGAACATATTTAACCTCATGATCAATCAGCTCATCCCACCTTCCGCTATGGGCAAGGTCAAGCATGGTTTGACTGAGGGCGAGCAGGGCACGCCATCCATTGAGGGATGAGATGAAATCATTCATCAGATAGCATCCTGAAATGTAGGGGAAGTAGGGCCGATTTGCTTCCATGCATCCGCGATGTTTGCAAGTAATCTTTCGACTTCGGCGATGGCCTCTACGTCATTACGCAAATTAGCGTGTAGGAGACGCCTGACCATGTAATCGTAAAGATTCGCGAGGTTAGCGGGCAAATCTCCTCCGACATCCATATTCAGGCCGGCTTTCAGGCCATTATCAATAATGTTAATGGCTTTTGAGAGCGCCTCGCCTTTTTGCGGTATTTGTTCCTGTTCAAGAAACAAGCGTGCACGAACCAGGGCACTGAGTGCCCCATCGAACAACATCACCACGAGCTGGTGTGGACTGGCACTCATAACGGCGCTTTCCAGACCGACCTGTTGATAGGCTTGTACACCAGAACTCTTGTACATACAAAATCCTTAGCTTTTGTTGAATTGCTGCGCCAGATAGTTCCCCATGTTTGTCATCGAGTTAACAAGGCTTGCCAGAGAAGTAAACTGTGCCTTGTAACGCGCCATGGTTTCGTCGATGCTGTCACTCATCGCCTGTTTACGATCGGCCACGGTTTTCAATGTTGAGGTCAGGCCATCCTGCGCATTTTTAATCACGCCAGCGTTAATGGAGCTGGTGCTCAGCATATTGTTCAGTTTGGTATCCAGCTGTGTCGCAAACCCTGTCGTTTTCCCGTCGCCTACAAAGTAGTTAATAACGCCCTGCGGGTTGTCGGATAACGCTTTGGTTAATTGGGTATCATTGACTTTTAGCTGGCTGGAGCCATCCGGGGCCAGTACGGGATCCTGGGTAATGCCCAACTGCGCCATAATGCTGTAATCGCCGCCCTGTACCTGGGTCAGCATGCTACGGATATCAGCCTGGATACCGCGTACGGTACTGTCCCCGACGAGTGCGCCGTTGTTTGGATCCTGGGCGGATCCTGGGTCAACTTTTACATATTTGGTCACGGTAGCAATCGTTGACTGAAGGGTGTTATAGGCTTTAACCCAGTCATTAATCACTTTCTTGCTGGCATCGCTGGTACGCGCCACGCTCAGCGTTTCATCGGCCGTGCTCTTCGCCTTAAGGTTCAACGTTACGCCCGGCATGGCATCAGAGATGGTGTTGCTCTGACGCTCAATCATGACGCCGTTCACTTTCACCTGAGCATTTTGCGAAGCCGTTTGCTCTGTTAAAGCCCCGGTCTTGCTCGTTGAGTTGTACCCAATCACGCCCTGGAGCTGGTCATCACCGGTGACGGTGATGGTCATATCTGACTGCGTGCCGGTGCTCTTGGAAGCAATCATCAGGCGATAGTCGCCGTCGTTAGCTTTAACCACGGATGCCGAGACGTTTCCGCCCGCGGCGTTAATCGCTTTTGCAATACCGTTTAATGAGGTATCGCCGTCGGCAAGCGACACGCTCAGTGGCTTAGTGGTGCCAGGCTGAGTAATCGTTATCGTACGTGTACCGCCGGTGGTCGCACCCTGCTGCGCAGTGTTGCTGCTGATGCTGCCGGTTGAGAGCACCTGAGCCTTCGCCATCTGCTGTACGTTAATTGTATAGTCAGCAAGGATAGCGTCACTGGTCGTGGTCGCGCTAAAAGCGGTATTGGTACTGGTGACGGAGGTAGACACCAGAGAACCCTTCGCTGTTAACGCAGCGGTAGCCGTTTCCAGTCCGGAAATCGCGGTTTTCAACTGACCAAAGGCGCTAAACTGGGCTTGATAAGTCTTTGTTTGTGTATCAAAGATGGTTAATTTTGTTTGTTCAGCCGTGTAAAGCTTATCGTAAGTATCCTGGAGGTTCAGGCTGGTACCTGCCCCGAGGCTTGAAATCGATGCCATTGATGTCTTCCTTTAAGTCGCTGGTAGTTTCATTCACTTATCGGCTGACTCAATGAAAAGTTTACAGCCGGGGAAAAAAAATAATCAGCCGAATAGCAGGCAGTGGATCGGCCTTATATGACGATTGTCGGAAAAGACGGTGACATTAATAGCGTGGTCGATGGCGTAAAGGGAGGCAAAGATATATTTTCTCGAATGCGCTAAGCCGCGTTTAAAAGTGCAGGAAAGGTTAAGTTTAGCGCGGGTTGTAAATTTAATTTCTTTATAATTCAGTAATTTGATTTTTTTTTATCATTAATTCTAAAGTTGGCACAGAGGGCGTCGATAACCTTGTTGACGGTGAGAGACGCCGTGAGTGTTAGGCACCGAACCTAAACCCAATTTTTAAGGAATTAATACTATGTCCGTAATCAATACTAACCTGCTGTCCCTGACTACTCAGAACAACCTGAGCAAAGCTCAGTCTTCCCTGGGTACCGCTATCGAGCGTCTGTCTTCCGGTATGCGTATCAACAGCGCGAAAGACGATGCTGCTGGTCAGGCGATTGCCAACCGTATGACTTCCCAGGTTAAGGGTATGACTCAGGCGGCTCGTAACGCTAACGACGGTATCTCTCTGGTTCAGACCGCTGAAGGTAACCTGAACGAGATCAACACCAACTTACAGCGTATCCGTGAACTGTCCCTGCAGGCCGCGAACGACACCAACGGCACCACTGACCTGGCATCCGTACAGACTGAAATCACCCAGCGTCTGTCTGAAATCGACCGCATCGCAGGCGGCGCTTCTTTCAACGGCAAAAACCTGCTGAACGGTTCCGTAACTACTGGCTTGAACATTCAGGTTGGCGCTAACACCACCTCTAACGATACCATCGTTATCGGCAGCGACTCTCTGATCAACGCATCTTCCGGTAGCCTGAGCAGTGGTCTGAGCACCGCTATTACCGACCACTCTACTGCACAGGCTGTTGTTTCTGCTGCTGATGCTGCTATCGCGAAAATCGATACTGCACGTTCTAACATGGGTGCGATTCAGAACCGTTTCGAATCTACCATCAACAACCTGAACAACTCCATCACCAACCTGTCTGCTGCTCAGTCCCGTATCCAGGACGCTGACTACGCGACCGAAGTATCTAACATGAGCCGCGCGCAGATCCTGCAGCAGGCTGGTACTTCTGTACTGTCTCAGGCAAACCAGGTTCCACAGGCGATGCTGTCCCTGCTGCGTTAATTTCGCAGACCGCTACAAGAAAGGTTGCTGGAAACAGCAGCCTTTTTTTGTTTTTGCCAAAAGGAGAGGCGCAGGGCGTTTTTAATATGAAGGTTAAGCCGTTAATTTCGGTTTTGTTCAGCGCATTATGCTTACTGGGCGGGTGCTAGCATCAGACAATCACCCGTCTGGCAAAATATTGCAACCTAAAGGACAGTTATGAATAGTTTCTCCCGCACTCGGGCAATGCATCAATATTACCGCGATCTGTTTACCCGGGCGATTCACCTGCCGGAAGCCGATGCTTTACCTGCGTGGCTGGTGACCGAAGTCCTTAATTTTGCCAATCCTGATTTTGCTGCCCTCGACGATAAATTAAACCAGGCACAGACGGGGTTGAATCTCGAGCAAGACAGAGCGTTAAAGCTGATGATGAGGGCGATTATTCTGTCAAATGTGGCGCTCTGCGGCCCATCTGGAGAAAAGTCGCAGGCGGTTGACGCGGAGAATGTTGAGAAAATCACGCAATGTATCGTTGAAGCGCTTAAGCTTGACGGGAATAAAAATTATCTGGTTGCCGCCGTTCAGATCCTGTTCCGCATTAATGAAATAAACTCCGCCGTTTTCCTTATTTCCAATAATCTTTCCGAGCTCAGTGAGTCACCCGTTGCGCTAAAAATACTCTTGCTCATCTGCCTGATGGAAGAAGATTTTAATCAGGCCTATGTCATTATTCAGCAGCTTACTGAGAACATGGCGCTTATCGGGGAAGATCCTATGGCGCTGCTGATGGTTGTCACGGCTATCTACAAGCTGGGAGGCCGCCCGGACTCCTTTATCGATTTCAGCCCGTTAGACGTGCCTGACTGGCAGCCTGACGCTGGCCGTTATAGCTGGTTAATTGAGCCGGTAAATAACAATAAAACTACCGTGCTGGTCGCTTGCGATGGCGCCGGCTTTACCGCTCATGGCCTGCCGCTGCTGCTTTCTCTGTTCGACACCAATCGCGACGAGCTTAACGTTCATTTCCATATTTACAACTGTGATGCTGGCCTGGCCCAGCAGATTACTGGGCTTCGCAACGCGATGCCTGAGCTGGCTATTTCGTTAAGCAGCGAGGCAGTGACTCCAGGAACGGCAGCGAATGTGCACTATGCCAGTCGCCGGCTGGTCTTTTTATCTCATGCGCTGGAAAAAATGACCACGCCTGTCCTGCTGCTCGAGGCGAACAGCCTCGTCAGGAAGTCGTGGGCCGGGATGGAAGGGCAGTTAGATGTGAAAGATTTACTGCTGACCTGGGATGAAACCGCGCCGTTCTGGGCGTCGATTCTGGCGGCGTGTCTCTATTGTGAAGGGGGCGAGCTGTCGACGAAATATCTGGCCGCCGTGGCCCGGTTTATCGATCGCAATTTACAGCGCAACAATGCTGAACGGTTTCTCAATCAAGTGGCACTGGCCGCTGTCGAAAATGAGCTTAGTGCACTGGATAAAATGGCAATAGGCCGGGCTCAGCCGCATACGCTGGTGGATGCGGCACACGGCGAGGACGCGTTTAGTTGGATACTGGCTCACTCCGGGGTTGAGAGTGAGGATTACCGTCGATACAAAGCGTCGCTGTTGGAAAAGTACAGCGCGTTAATCGGTTGAGTCTGCATTTATTTCTTCAAAATAATGGATAAGCATAACGTGAGTCAGTATTACCCGGATCATCGTATTTCGCCCGTTGCTATTCAGTCTGCGGCCTGCGTCTACCATCTTTCTACGGTGGAGCCTGCGCACGCTCGCGTGCTGGAAATAGGGTGCGGCGAGGGAGGATGCATTACGGCCCACGCGCTGGCGTACCCGGAAAGCCAGGTGATGGGGATTGATATTGATGAAAGCTTGATTGCCGCAGGGCAGCGCCATACTCAGGCATTAGGGATCAGCAATATTGAGCTGTTCTCCGCCGGACTTGGGGATATTCTCGCCACCGAAGGCGGGCAGTTTGACTACATCGTGATTCGCGGTGTTTTCTCTTTACTCGGCCGCCAGGAGCGAGAGGCACTCTTGCTCTGGTGCCGCCAAAATCTTTCTGCCTCTGGCGTGGTCTGCCTGCACTGGTATCCCTCCACCGGCGAACCTGAGACCACGGCCATTCGCGAGGCGCTTAGCTACCATGCAGCCCGGGGCGCGAATGCCGATCCTGAGTCTCAGGTTAATGCTGCGCGAGGCATGCTGAGCTATCTGGCGATGACGCTACCGGAAGGGACACTTAAAGCCCAGGTTGAAGAGGCTGAGAAAGAGAGCGATCTTGCCCTGACCCTGCGTTATCTCTCTCAGACCACGGCAGCCTTGTCTTTTACTGAGTTTTGCCATCAGGTCAGCGACCTGGGATTGCACTACGCTGGCGATGCCGTGCCTCAGTATGAGCTGCCGCGCGCTTATGGTGAAAAGGTCGCAACGCTACACGCCCTCGTCGCCGGGCAGCAGCGCATTGCCGCCCAACAATATCTTGATTTTGCGGTATCGCGTACCGAACGCTTTAGTCTGCTCAGTGCGACCATAACCGAAGAACACTTCCCGGCATTGCCCGATAGTTCGTGCCTCGAATCACTTTATTGGGCGGGAAACTTTAGCCGCAAAATGAACGAGAATGGGGCTATATACAACGGCCATATTGGCGGGAATGGGCAGCAATCCAGTAGTGAGAATCCGATCACTTTACGCATTCTGGATCTGCTTGGGGCCGCCTGGCCATTCAGCCTGAGCGTTGAACAGTTGGTCATTAACTGCCGCAAGCCGGAAGACAATACCGACGTGCGCGAGGCAGTGCTGAAAGTGCTGGAAGATCTGTATCTCACTCAGCCGGCGGGACTCTACTGGCGCTGTACTCCAGGCGCGTATGATCGGGCTGAAAATGACACGCTACAGCCCATTTTATCGCTGAAAAACGGCGTGCCAGAAGGGAATGCTTCGCAAGTTTATAGAAACCTCTGGGGCGATGAATTTTCTGTCACGCCGGAAGAATGGCGCTATTTGCAACACGGTTTAGCCGGTGTGGATGCCGAGGCGTGGCAGTGTTTTATGTCGCTACGTAAAAAAGGCGCGTTGACGGGGTCTCCGACTGCCTGGAAAAAGCACTACCAGCTTTTTTTACGTACGGGGAAAACACAATTTTTGCTGCCGCTGTTAAACAATTTGCTGCTGCTGAGTGTTTCCATATCGCGAGGTGGCTTGCTTAGCAAAGATGTTAATGACTTACCCCAGCGTGAATCAGAACACGCGGAAGACACTTACGACCGGATTAACCGTTTAATTCGTGAGAAAAAGATCCAGGATGCGAAAACCTGTGCTGAGAAGCTGCTGAAAGAGAACCCGGAGGATATTGCCGCGCTGCGCTGTTATTCGCGAACGCTTGTGCTGTCCAATCGCTGGGATGAAGCAAAAGAAGTGCTTTGTCGGTTGATGGGACACTATTTCTCCAGTCTGGATATTTATTACGATCTGGCGACAGGGCTACAGAAAACAAACCAACATTATTACGCGATTCTTCTTCTGCAGGGGTTGTTAAGGCTGGAAGATAAAAACGTCAATTTCTGGCATAGCCTTGCGTACTCATATTATCAGCTGGGTGAAATGTCCCTGGCGGAAAAATGCTCTCGTGTTTCGTTGCGCTGCGACGAGGTGAAAGCGATTCACTATGCCACGATGGGGGTGATTCTCAGCGATAGCCAAAAACTTGACGAGGCCGCCTGGTTTCTTAACAAAGCGATAGCGCTGGAACCGAGTAATTTTGATTACTTTACCGCACTGCTGTTTGCAATGACCCACGACCATAAGGTCACGGCAGAGCAGCTTTACCAGAAACATCTGCAATACGGTGAGACGGTAGGAGCATGGGCCGCGGCCTGTCATCTGCAACTGCCTTATCGGGGTATAAAGAATCCTGATAAAAAACTGCGCGTGGGCTTTGTTTCCGGAGATTTACGCAAGCATCCCGTGAGCCACTTCCTGGCGCCGTTCTGGGATGGGCTGGACAGAAATCATTTCGAGCTGGTGGGGTACAGCACCTCTTATGTTCATGATGAGGTCACTGAACATTTTGCAGCCGGTTCCGTGCTATGGCGGCAGGTGGACAAGCTAAGCAACCAGCAGCTTGCCGAACAGGTTTATCATGACGGGATTGATATTCTGTTTGATCTCTCGGGCCACACCTCTGACAACCGTCTGCCGGCGTTTGCGCTTCGCCCCGCACCGGTGCAAATCTCCTGGATTGGCTACCCTGGCACAACCGGTTTGAAAACGATGGATTACCGCATTGTGACCGCGACGCTCGCTGAGCCAGCCGATCTTGAACAGCAGCTGACCGAAAGCATTATGTTTATTGAGATGCGTAAGTTCTTTGAGCCCGATCCGCAAAGCCCTGACATCGAAACTCTCCCGGCGCTTAAAAACGGTTACCTCACTTTCGGCAGCTTTAATCGCCCTAAAAAGATCAACGATGAAGTCCTCAGAGTGTGGGCCTCAATTCTGGCACAGTCTCCGGACGCCAAATTTGTTATCGGTTTTATGAACGATGAAAAAATGGTGGCCGAGATGACGAGGAAACTCGAGCTGCTGGGTATTGCACCGTCGCGCCTGATATTCAAGAAAAGAGCGCCGCTGCTTGATTATCTGGCTTACCACAATGAAATCGACATTTTACTGGATGCATTTCCCTACTCTGGCGGCACCACCAGTAACCACGCCTGCTGGATGGGCGTGCCAACGCTGACGCTGTGCGGTGCCACGATGGCTGCCCGACAGGGCGTCGATATTATGCGCATTCATGGGCTGGAAAACTTTATTGCCTACGGCGAAGAGGATTACATCCAGAAGGCGCTGAGCTGGCGCGACCGACTCCCTGAACTGAATGAAATACGCATGACAATGCGTGAAAGAATGCCGGCGGAAACCGCAGATGGCTTTAACGTCGCCGGTACATTTGGACGCGCATTGCGGGAAGCATGGCGAATTTACTGTGCCGGTGAAGCGCACCGTACGTTCACAGTATTGGAATAAGGCGCGGGCCGCGCCAACTGGTTTCACACCGAGGTGTACTATGAAAAATATTTTTGTTACCAGCCCTCTGCTTCCGCCCCTGGAGGAGTTTGTTCCTTATCTCGAGCAAATCTGGGGGAACAAGCACCTGACCAACAACGGGCCATTTCATCAGCAGCTTGAGCAGGCGCTGGCCGATTATCTGGGCGTAAAATATCTTTCGCTGTTCTCTAACGGCACGCTGGCGTTGCTGACCGCTTTCCAGACGCTGCGGCTGAGCGGCGAAGTGATAACCACGCCTTACTCTTTTGTGGCGACATCGCACAGCCTCTTGTGGAATGGCCTGACGCCGGTCTTTGCCGATATTGACCCACAGACGTTCAATATTAACGCCGATGCGATTGAGGCGCTCATCACCCCGCAAACGACGGCCATTATGCCGGTGCACTGTTATGGTATTCCCTGCGACGTGGATAAAATTCAACGTATCGCCGACACCTATGGCCTCAAAGTTATTTACGACGCGGCCCACGCCTTTGGTGTGAAGCAGAACGGCAGCAGCGTCCTGAACTGCGGTGATTTGTCTATCCTGAGTTTCCACGCCACCAAAGTGTTTAATACCATCGAAGGCGGGGCGATTATCTGCCCGGATGCCAGAACCAAAAAACGCATTGATTACCTGAAAAACTTCGGTTTTGCCGACGAAACCACGGTAATTGCGCCGGGCATTAACGCGAAAATGAATGAAGTGCAGGCGGCGTTTGGCCTGCTGCAGCTCCAGCATATTGACGGCGCCTTAAGCGCCCGGGCCGACATTTATCAGCGCTACTGTGAAGGTCTGGCCGATATTCCTGGCCTTGAGTTTTATACCCAGAGAAGCGATTACGAGTGGAACCACGCTTACTATCCCGTGCTGATAGATGAACGGTTCCCGGTGAGCCGCGACGCACTTTATGACGCGTTAAAAGAAGAGGGGATTTATACCCGGCGCTATTTCTATCCGCTCATCAGCTCCTTCGCCATGTACCGGCATTTACCGTCCTCCGCCGCGGAGCATCTGCCGGTAGCCAACGACCTGGCTAACAAGGTGCTGTGTTTGCCGATATTCCCGGATCTCGAGGGAGAAGAGCAACAGCGTATTATTACGGCAGTCAGGCGGATTGCTCAGGGGCAAAGCGTTGCCGCCTGACTGGGTGATTGGCGGGAATAAAAAAGGGCTTTGTCTTGCGACAAGGCCCTTTTTTCTGCTTCGACGGTGTCGTTATAGCTCGGCGATACACATCAAGCGCTCGCTGCGCTCAAGGTAGCGCTGGCCGGACAATTTGAACATGCCGTTAATCAATAGTGGATTATGCAGGCCGTGGCGTATTAGCCAGTCTTCGTGCGTTTTTTTGCCTTTGCCGACCGGGATAATGGTAACTTTGCGGGCGACTTTGCCGAGGATTTCCTGCATCTGTTCGACGGTAAAGAAGCGGATGTTAAACAGCGAGTCGGTCCCTTTTTTCACGTTAAAGTAATCAGCAAATGACTGATTATGGGCGTTATGTACCGTGACGATCATTCTGCCGCGAGTGATACGAGCCTGCTCAAGCGCCATTTTTTGGATATCCTCATCCGCAAATAGCCCCCAAAACCCATTGTGGTAACTGATGTCAAAATGCTTGTCCGGGTACTGCAGCTCGAAGGCATTCATCACGGAAAAACGATCCTGCAGGGAGGGATAAAGCTTTTTCGCAAGACTCACGGATTCCGGCGAAAAGTCTATTCCGTGGCCCTCTGCGCCACGCTTCGTCAACTGGACGATATCGCGAAAGCTACCGGCAGCAATCTCCAGAACCCGCTTTTCACGACTTTTTCTGACCGCATCAATATAGTAGGCGTGGCGAAGATCGTTTTGGTAATGGTCGAAAATACCCTGCCATTTATGGTCCCAGTCCTCGGCCGTGGTGAGCTTTTCAGGCTCTGTTATTTGGCTCATATCTCTATCCTGTGAATGATTTCTCAGCGACGTAGTGGCGCGTAAAGACGGCGTTTTGTACGGCAACTGCGGGTTGAATAGGCTGGCGGGTGAAACAGTGAAGATGATTGGTAATCATGTCGTAGCCTGCCATGACCGAAAATTCGACCCCGGCTGAGAAGCGGGGGTTGATGTCCATCAGGTAATCCCCGGTGGAATGGCGCATAAATTCAATATTGATGCAGCCGTTCAGGTCGAGCAGGCGGGCAACTTCTGCCGCTTTGGCGAGCAGTGCCTCATCCTGGACAATCTCAACGGTTAATCCGGCGCCGTTCGCGGTGCGCAACAGCTCTTTGCGTGCAACGGCCGCCCATTCGCCGGTCTCGCGCTGCCGGACAATATCAATGACGTGAACATCTCCCGGCAGATACGGCTGGACTATCCAGTCGTTGCCGTTCAGCCGCTGACGTAGCTCAATCAGTTCGGCCTGGGTCTCTACGCGGCGAAGCCCTTCGCTGCTGCGGCCATTCCTCTGTTTAAGGATAACCGGGAAACCAAAGGAAAGCGTTTGGGACTCAGAGAGGGCGACAGTAGGCAGCGAGAGAAACGCCTCGTTATGGGAAAATCGTTGGCTCCAGGTTAGCTTATCCCTGGCAACCGCGATAGATTCTGCTGCCATTAGCGCCAGCATGGCGGACGAACACAGTTCACCCCAGGCATCAGAAAGCGTGTCAACTTCAACATCGGTTAGTGGGATGATGGCGTCAATGCGATGCTGGTCGCAAATCGCATTGATACTTTCGATAAAGGCCTGGCTATTCGTTGCACGCGGAACCTGAACAAAATCGTCGACCAGACGAGAGGCATACACCCATTGCTCGGGGTAGATATCACACCCGATGACGGTGTGGGATGCGCGTTTCAGCGCACTTATCACGGCTGGCGCAGACATTGACCCTATAGCCGTAATTAAAATGTTCATGTAAATGACCTGTCTTGTAATCTGCTTCGCCTGACGGCAGGAGGAAGTTTGCCGCAGAGAAACGACGCGTATATTTATCACTGTATGATAATCCCGCCAGAGATCAGGCCTGGAATAACAGATGATTTTATCCTTTTTTTGCAGGATAGATTCTCCGGCTTAATTTCTACGGTTTCGCTATAGTATGTGACGTTAATATTTAACAACCAATTGATACTTTTAAGTAAGCCAGAACATGTTTTGCCTTACATTATGGTTAAAATTCCAGAGGGTTATTTCTTCATAACCTCCAAATAACCCCCCATTTCACCCACTATTCATCCGATTAAAACCCCTGCAGAAACGGATAATCATGCCGATAACTCAACTAACGCAGGGCTGTTTATCGTGAATTCACTGTATACCGCTGAAGGTGTAATGGATAAACACTCGCTGTGGCAGCGTTATGTACCGCTTGTGCGTCACGAAGCATTGCGCCTGCAGGTACGTCTGCCGGCGAGTGTGGAGCTCGACGATCTGCTACAGGCAGGCGGCATCGGGTTGTTGAACGCAGTCGAACGTTACGATGCCCTGCAGGGAACGGCATTTACTACCTACGCGGTGCAGCGCATCCGTGGGGCGATGCTTGATGAGTTGCGCAGCCGTGATTGGGTGCCGCGAAGCGTCAGGCGTAACGCTCGCGGTGTGGCACAGGCGATTGGTCAACTGGAGCAAGAGCTGGGGCGTAACGCTACCGAGACGGAAGTCGCGGAGCGGCTGGACATCCCGCTCGAAGAGTATCGCCAGATGTTGCTCGACACCAATAACAGCCAGCTCTTCTCTTATGACGAGTGGCGGGAAGAGCATGGCGATAGCATTGAACTGGTCACCGAGGAACACCAGCAGGCAAACCCGCTACAGCAATTACTGGACAGCAATCTTCGCCAGCGCGTAATGGAAGCCATTGAGGCTTTACCGGAACGCGAACAACTGGTGCTGACGCTTTATTACCAGGAAGAGCTGAATCTGAAAGAGATTGGTGCGGTGCTTGATGTGGGTGAGTCACGGGTTAGCCAGTTGCATAGCCAGGCGATCAAGCGTTTGCGCACCAAACTGGGTAAGTTGTAGGGAGTGCCGCACAATTATCTGACGACCTGGGAATTATCATGACGGTGCAGCAGTCAAAAAGACGGCCATTAAGCCGCTATCTCAAAGATTTCAAACACACCCAGACACATTGTGCACATTGCAGTAAGCTGCTCGACCGCATCACGCTCACGCGCAGCGGGGTGATTATCAATAAAGCCACCATTGCTCAACTTGATACGCTTATTGATGAGGCCACCTGGCTTATCGAGCAGAAAGAGTGGATGGCGCTATGTCGTTTTTGCGGTGATTTGCACTGCAAAGAACAAAACAACTACTTCGATATTATTGGCTTCAAACAGTATCTGTTTGAGCAAACCGAAATGAGCCACGGCACGATCCGTGAGTACGTGGTTCGTCTGCGCCGCCTGGGTAATCATCTGAGTGAGCATAAAGTCCCGCTTCCCGGCTCGCTGCAAGGCCTGCTGGACGAGACGCTGGACGCCTGGCTGCCCCGCACCAGCACCAATAATTACCGCATTGCGTTACGCAAATATTGGCAATTCCAGGTGCAGGGGCATGCGATCCCGAGTCAGGAAATTAGCGCAACCTCCGATATATACTAAATTTGCATAAGTTGTAGCGGACTGGTTTTGATATATCCCGAAGCCGCCCGCTACACTACAAAAAACGTAAATAATCGGGGTAAACATGAAATTAAAAATGATCGGGCGTCAGGCGCTGATGGGCGTCCTGGCCGTTGCTCTGGTGGCCGGCGCAAGCGTGAAAACCTTCGCGGCAGAAAATCTTCTGAATAAAGTCAAAGAGCGCGGCACGCTGCTGGTGGGGCTGGAAGGCACTTATCCGCCGTTCAGCTTCCAGGGCGATGACGGCAAGCTGACCGGCTTTGAAGTCGAATTTGCCGAGCAACTGGCTCAGCACCTGGGGGTTAAAGCCGCGCTGAAGCCGACCAAATGGGACGGCATGCTGGCGTCTTTAGATTCTAAACGCATTGATGTGGTGATTAATCAGGTCACCATTTCCGACGAACGTAAGAAAAAATACGACTTCTCTACCCCTTACACCATCTCCGGTATTCAGGCACTGGTGAAGAAGGGCAACGAAGGTGGGATTAAAACCGCCGCCGACCTGAAGGGCAAAAAAGTGGGCGTTGGCCTTGGGACTAACTACGAGCAGTGGCTGCGTGAAAACGTACCGGGCGTAGACATCCGTACCTATGATGATGACCCGACCAAATATCAGGATCTGCGCGTGGGCCGTATTGACGCGATTCTGGTCGACCGTCTCGCCGCGCTGGATCTGGTTAAGAAAACCAACAATACGCTGGCGGTAGCGGGCGATGCGTTCTCCCGTCAGGAAGCGGGCGTTGCCGTGCGTAAAGGCAATGAAGATCTGCTGAAAGCCATCGATGCGGCTATCGCTGAAATGCAGAAAGACGGATCTCTGGCTAAGCTGTCCGATAAATGGTTCGGGGCGGACGTCACTAAGTAGCGCGGTATCACAGTGAAAAGGTGCTGATTTCAGCACCTTTTTTTATTTACTCCAGAGAAGGAAACTGTCTCTCTGGTGCATAATAAAACTGGATATCGATATCGGCTCAGGAGGCCCTATGTCACTGCATCACCTAACGCGTTTTCCTCGTCTGGAATTTATTGGCGCACCGACGCCGCTGGAATATTTGCCGCGCTTTTCGGACTATCTTGGCCGTGAAATTTATATTAAACGTGATGACGTGACGCCGATGGCGATGGGCGGCAACAAGCTGCGCAAGCTTGAATTTTTGGCGGCGGATGCGCTGCGGGAAGGGGCCGATACGCTGGTCACTGCAGGCGCTATCCAGTCTAACCACGTTCGCCAGACGGCGGCGGTGGCGGCAAAGCTTGGGCTACATTGCGTGGCGCTGCTTGAAAACCCTATCGGGACAAAAGCCGAAAACTACCTGACCAACGGCAACCGTCTGCTGGTCGATCTTTTCAATGTCGAAGTTGAAATGTGCGAGGCGCTGAACGCCCCGGATAAGCAGCTGGAAGCGGTGGCTACGCGTCTGGAAGCGCAGGGATTCCGGCCTTATGTTATTCCGGTCGGCGGCTCTAATGCGTTAGGTGCGCTAGGGTATGTTGAAAGCGCGCTGGAAATTGCTCAGCAGTGTGAGAACGCCGTGAACCTGTCATCCGTGGTGGTTGCCTCCGGCAGCGCGGGGACGCATGCTGGTCTGGCGGTCGGCCTTGAGCAGTTGATGCCGGACGTGGAGCTGATTGGCGTCACTGTGTCCAGAACCGTGGCGCAGCAAAAACCCAAAGTTGTCGCCCTGCAGCAGGCCGTGGCGAAGTCGCTTGAGGTTAGCGCGACCAGTGAAATTATTCTGTGGGATGACTATTTCGCGCCAGGCTACGGCACGCCGAATGAAGAGGGGATGGAAGCGGTGAAGCTGCTGGCCAGACTTGAAGGCATCCTGCTTGACCCGGTCTACACCGGCAAAGCGATGGCCGGGCTTATTGACGGCGTGGCGCAAAAAAGATTTAAGGATCAGGGGCCCATTGCCTTTATTCATACCGGCGGAGCGCCGGCGCTGTTTGCCTACCATCCGCATCTGTAAGACGCGGGTCTGGTCTTAATCATCAGGAATCACCATGCAAGAAAGTTTGCAACTGGTGCTGGACTCAGCACCGTATCTGCTTAAAGGGGCGGTTTTCACGCTCCAGCTGAGTATCGGCGGGATGTTTTTTGGCCTGATCCTCGGGTTTATGCTGGCGCTGATGCGCCTGTCGGCGTTTTGGCCTTTTTCGCTGCTGTCGCGTTTTTATGTTTCCATTTTCCGCGGGACGCCGCTTATCGCTCAGCTGTTTATGATTTATTACGGGCTGCCGCAGTTTGGCATTGAGCTGGATCCTATCCCGTCGGCGATGATTGGCCTGTCGTTAAACACGGCGGCTTACGCCTCTGAAACCCTTCGGGCGGCCATTGCCTCTATTGATAAAGGCCAGTGGGAAGCGGCGGCCAGTATCGGGATGACTCGCTGGCAAACGCTGCGCCGCGCGATTCTGCCGCAGTCGGCCCGCGTGGCGCTGCCGCCGCTGGGGAACAGCTTTATCAGCCTGGTGAAGGACACCTCGCTGGCGGCCACCATTCAGGTGCCGGAGCTGTTCCGTCAGGCGCAGCTGATCACCTCCCGCACGCTGGAAGTGTTCACCATGTATCTCGCCGCATCCCTGGTCTACTGGGTAATGGCGACGGTGCTCTCCACGCTGCAAAACTATTTTGAAAACCAGCTTAATCGCCAGGACAGGGAGCCGAAATGAGCGCCATTGACGTTAAAAAACTGGTGAAAAAATTCCACGGGCAGACGGTGCTGCACGGCATAGATCTGGACGTTAAACCTGGCGAAGTGGTGGCGATCATTGGCCCAAGTGGCTCAGGAAAAACCACGCTATTGCGCAGTATTAACCTGCTGGAAGAGCCGGACAGCGGCACGATTCAGGTGGGGAATATCACGATTGATGCCGGACAGTCTCTGGCAAAGCAGAAAGAGAAAATTCGTGCGCTGCGCCAGCAGGTGGGGTTTGTGTTCCAGAGTTTCAATCTTTTCCCACACCGCACGGTGCTGGAAAATATTATTGAAGGCCCGGTCATCGTTAAGGGCGAGCCGAAAGCAGAAGCCATTGTCCGGGCGCGCGAGCTGCTGGAGAAGGTGGGCTTAAGCGGGAAAGAGAACAGCTACCCACGTCGCCTGTCAGGCGGGCAGCAGCAGCGGGTGGCGATTGCCCGTGCGTTGGCCATGCGGCCAGAAGTTATTTTGTTTGATGAACCGACTTCGGCGCTCGATCCTGAGCTGGTGGGAGAAGTGCTGAATACTATTCGCCAGCTGGCGAATGAGAAACGCACCATGGTCATTGTGACCCATGAAATGAGCTTCGCCCGGGATGTGGCCGACCGGGCAATATTCATGGATCAGGGCAAGATTGTGGAGCAGGGGCCGGCAAAAGCGCTTTTCGCCAGCCCACAGCAGCCGCGCACGCGGCAATTTCTGGAGAAATTTTTGACCCAGTAACCGCGAGGCAGGCCTGGTTTCACCCCCAGGCGGCTTTCGCGGAGCCGAGTGCCGCCGGTGGTGTGCCCCAGATAACCGGCGTGCCTGCCAGCCTCAGCGGGAACTTCAACCGGTTTCCCAGCCCAAAGGCAGACCACTCCATCGTCGGCTGGTAATCATGCGGGCCGATAGCGGCAAGCGCTGATTGACCTCCTGCCGGGCAAGACATTAATAAAGCGGCCGTTCGGGCGAGCGACAGGCGTGCGCTGTAGCCCTGACGCTGCTCATGTCGGACCTGGAGGCCTTTTAGCACTGCAGCGGCAAGCAGGTAACCCGTGGCGTGATCCAGTGCCTGAACGGGGAGCGGGTGAGGCCGGCCGGTATTTTTCCAGTGCATGCCCGCGTCGGCGATACCGCTGGACATCTGGACCAGGCTGTCGAAACCACGGCGGTTACGCCACGGCCCGTGCCATCCCCAGGCGTTGAGCGACACGTCTATCAGACCGGGAGAGAGCTGCTGTCGGGTTTCGGCATCAAAACCCAGGGCTTCCAGAGCATCCGCCCGGTAGCCATGCACCAGCACATCGGCATCGGCGAGCAGGGCCTTGAACCGCTCTCTGCCTTCGGCAGATCTGAGGTCGAGCCTCGCGCATTTTTTCCCGAGAGTAACTTCCTCAACCAGCGTCGGCTCTTCCCATTCAGGGGGATCAAGGCGCAGCACCTGCGCCCCAAGACCGGCCAAAAATCGGGTGGCAACCGGGCCAGCAATAATACGAGTGAGATCCAGCACGCGGAGGCCTGCCAGCGGGCGGGCTGGTGGCAATGCTAATGCAGGGCGAGGGGCTTCGGCATGGCGTTGCTGCCAGAACAATGGCTCTGCCGCAACGGTTTTCCCATGAGGATGCTTCAGCCATTCGTCGTGGCTTAACATCGCTGCCGCGCATCCACCTGCGGCAACGATCGCCGCTTCAAGCTCAGTTTTTCCCCACGCGGTAACTCGCTGGGCGAGCGCAGATTTATCCTTGCTCACACCCAGGATGCTTTCCATTGCCTGGCGATGATGCGGCGCGTTGGTATGCAGGCGGATCCAGCCGTCCCGAGTGGCATAATCCCCGGCAAATTCATCCCACAGCGCGGCAGGAGCGCGGTTCACGGGGAAATGGCTGCTTGAAAACCAGTATGAGGCCAGCCGCTGGTCTATATAAAGCGGCGCATCCGGGCGGGCAAGCAGCGCTCTCAGAGCACAACCCGCCGTCGCCAGGCTGGCGGTGGCGAATTCGGTCACAGGAAAACGGGAACTGAGCTCACCTTGACCCGTCACGGCCACTGACGGCTGAGCGATTTCCAGCCCCAGATCCCGGACCATTGATCCGAAGAGGAGGGAAAACGAAGATTTAACCATACAGAGCTCCAGTAAATTTTTCCTGACATATGTAAAAACCGAAGAATTATGGCGGAAAAACCATAAATCACATTAATTAGTTTAATAAATGTGTTAGCTTATTACATTCTATTAATGAAATACTTTTTAGCGCCAGGAGAGACGCCAGATATAATGCTGGAACGTAACTTTTTTAGCTGGCGACGGGAAGCGCTCGAACTTTTCCTGTCAATTACTGAAGCCAGCGAATTACAAACTTTAGTTCAACAACAAACTCAGCGCCTCGAGTTTGATTATTTTTCGCTGTGTGTTCGGCACCCGGTGCCTTTTACGCGGCCTAAATTATCATTGCAGAGTTCTTATCCGCAAAAATGGCTGGAGTGGTACGTGACTGAAAACTATTTTGCCATTGACCCGGTATTGAAACAGTCTAATTTCATGCGGGGTGAAATAATCTGGAGCGATGCCCTGTTTGCTGAATCTCGTGAGCTTTGGGATGCCGCGCGCGATCACGGTCTGGCGACCGGGCGCACACATTGCGTGATGGCCCCTAATCGTACGGCGGGTTTTCTCTCTGTTTCACGCTCTGGCGTTCGCAAGGAACTTGTGTCGGAAGATGAACTTGGGCTGCGGCTGAGCTACCTTGCGGAGCTGAGTATGGCGACGTTAAATCGGCTGGACGATCCGTCGGTCGAGATGATTGACATGAAGCTCAGCAAGCGCGAAAGAGAGATTCTTCAGTGGACCGGCGAAGGGAAAACGTCGGCAGAAATTGCGATTATCCTGTCCATTTCTGAGAACACGGTGAACTTCCATCAGAAGAATATGCAGAAGAAATTCAACGCGCCAAACAAGACGCAGATAGCCTGCTATGCGGCGGCGATGGGGATTATCTGAACCTGGAGGGCAAGTGTTGCGTCAGGTGCTGACGGCTGGCGAACCCGGATTCTGCCAGCCGCCCCGGCTTATTGACGGTAAGCCTGTTTAATTTGCTTAACGGTATTGCTGAATACTTCAGCCTGAGTTGGGTCTTCCAGTTGAGCGATCTGCTTTTCCATTTTCAGGATAACGCGGCCCGCATCGGCCTGGCCCATAGCCTGCAGCATCAGGGTTAACAGCGTCTTCAGACAGGTGACTTCTTGTGCCAGTTCACGGGTGTTTTCGGCGGTGGAAAAATCTGGAGTGCTCATTTACTTTCCTCAATGCTTAGTTTGTACGCTGCCATTATGCACAGTGATATTCATAAGGCGGCGGAGTATACCATAACATTCATCAGAATTATTCATGTTCGACGAATGAGAATGCATCTGAATGTTTATGGTAATAAACAACCCTTGCTCAGGGTTATTCCCGCAGGAAGCGATGAGAATTAAAAAAAATTGTTTCGCTCTCGTTTAACTAACGTTAAATAAAGAGAGAGAAGAAGGATTTTATTCTTGATGATGGTCGCATTTTGATAATTAGCTGTTTTTTAATCAGAGAATAATCGCCTGAACACGGTGTTTAGAATGTTGAGGTGTGCCGCAGAAACAGATCTGAAAGTAAAGATATATTCTTCTTAAGTGTTAACAGAATGTGCTGACCGCAATTTGGATTTTAATGTTGCCGGAAAAACGTTAATATATGGCCAATTAGCTATCAGCAGCGTTATCCCTTTCTGGAGAATAGCCCTTTGATCAACGTTCTTCTTGTTGATGACCACGAACTGGTGCGCGCAGGGATACGACGCATTCTGGAAGAGATTAAAGGCATCAAAGTCTCGGGTGAAGTGAACTGCGGTGAGGATGCCATCAAATGGTGCCGCAGTAACCCGGTCGATGTCGTGTTAATGGATATGAATATGCCGGGGATAGGTGGCCTGGAAGCCACCCGTAAAATTGCCCGCTACTCTTCAGATATCAAAGTTATCATGTTGACTATCCACACTGAGAACCCGCTGCCTGCCAAAGTCATGCAGGCCGGTGCAGCAGGGTATCTAAGTAAAGGCGCAGCGCCTCAGGACGTGGTAAATGCCATTCGTTCCGTTAATGCGGGCCAGCGTTACATCGCCTCCGACATTGCCCAACAGATGGCCTTAAGCCAGATTGCACCCGAGGCAGAATCCCCCTTTGCCAGTTTGTCTGAGCGTGAATTACAGATTATGCTGATGATCACTAAAGGCCAGAAGGTCAATGAGATCTCTGAGCAGCTTAATCTCAGCCCTAAAACGGTGAACAGTTACCGCTACCGCATGTTTAGTAAACTGAATATCAGCGGGGACGTGGAGCTGACGCACCTGGCGATTCGCCACGGGTTATTCAATGCGGAGACGTTAATCAGCAGTGAGTGAACCTTTTGATTCCCGGGCTTTTCTCAAGACGGTAACCAGCCAGCCCGGCGTCTACCGCATGTACGATGCCGGCGGCACGGTTATCTATGTCGGCAAAGCTAAAGACCTGAAGAAACGCCTCTCCAGCTATTTCCGCACGAATCTTGCCAGCCGTAAAACTGAGGCGCTGGTGGCGTTGATCCAGCACATTGATGTCACGGTGACCCACACGGAAACCGAGGCTTTGCTGCTGGAGCACAACTACATCAAGCTCTATCAGCCGCGCTACAACGTGCTGCTGCGAGACGATAAATCTTATCCCTTTATCTTCCTGAGCGCCGACAGCCATCCGCGGCTGGCGATGCACCGCGGCGCGAAGCACGCGAAGGGAGAATACTTTGGCCCGTTTCCTAACGGCTATGCGGTGCGGGAAACGCTGGCGCTGCTGCAAAAAGTCTTTCCGGTTCGCCAGTGTGAAAACAGCGTGTACCGCAACCGCTCGCGGCCTTGTCTTCAGTATCAAATCGGCCGCTGTCTTGGCCCCTGTGTTTCAGGCCTGGTCACAGAAGAAGACTATGCCCGGCAGGTGGACTATGTTCGCCTGTTTTTAGCCGGGAAGGACGACCAGGTGCTGACGCAGCTTATTTCCCGCATGGAAGCGGCGAGCAAAAATCTTGAATTTGAAGAGGCCGCGAGGATCCGCGATCAGATTCAGGCGGTCCGACGTATTACCGAAAAACAGTTTGTCTCCAACACCGGCGACGATCTGGACGTGATTGGTGTCTCCTTTGATGCGGGTATGGCCTGCGTACACGTCTTGTTCATTCGCCAGGGCAAAGTATTGGGCAGCCGCAGCTACTTCCCGAAAGTCCCGGCAGGCACCGAACTTAGCGAAGTGGTGGAGACGTTTGTCGGGCAGTTCTATCTCCAGGGCAGCCAGATGCGCACGCTGCCGTCTGAAATCCTGCTCGACTTTGCGCTGGCGGACAAATCTCTGCTGGCGGATTCGTTGAGCGAGCTGGCCGGGCGTAAAGTGAATGTGCAGACTAAACCTCGCGGCGATCGGGCGCGTTACCTGAAGCTTGCCCGCACCAACGCGGCAACGGCGCTGGTGACAAAACTTTCACAGCAATCCACCATCCAGCAGCGCCTGAAAGCGCTGGCCGAAGTGCTAAAACTTCCTGAAGTGAAGCGGATGGAGTGTTTTGATATCAGCCATACGATGGGGGAGCAAACCGTCGCTTCCTGCGTGGTGTTCGACAGTAACGGCCCGCTTCGGGCGGAATACCGCCGCTACAATATTACCGGTATTACGCCGGGGGACGACTACGCCGCCATGAATCAGGTGCTGCGCCGCCGCTACGGTAAAGCAATAGAAGAGAGCAAAATCCCGGACGTGATCCTGATCGACGGCGGGAAGGGGCAGTTGGGGCAGGCGAAGGCGGTGTTTGCCGAGCTGGACGTGCCCTGGGATAAACACCATCCTTTATTGTTGGGCGTGGCCAAAGGCAGCGACCGCAAAGCCGGGCTGGAAACATTGTTCTTTGAGCCGGAAGGTGAGGGGTTCTCTTTACCACCGGATTCTCCGGCGCTGCATGTGATCCAACACATTCGCGATGATTCACACGATCATGCGATCTCCGGCCACCGTAAAAAACGAGCGAAGGTGAAAAGCACCAGTTCGCTGGAGACGATTGAAGGCATCGGGCCAAAGCGCCGTCAGATGCTGCTGAAGTATATGGGCGGATTGCAACCGTTAATCAACGCCTCCATCGAGGAGATAGCAAAAGTGCCGGGCATCTCGCAGGCATTGGCAGAAAAGATCTACTACTCGTTGAAACATTAAGGGCTCTGTAGCAACATAGAGACAATTTCCACTTATGACAGATAGTTAACTGGCACTATGCGATTCAATATCCCAACACTGCTCACGCTGTTTCGTGTCATCCTTATCCCGTTCTTTGTGCTGGCGTTTTATCTGCCGTTCAACTGGGCACCTTTCCTTTGCGCTTTCATTTTTTGGCTGGCGGCTATCACCGATTGGTTTGACGGTTTTCTCGCGCGTCGCTGGAATCAAAGCACCCGCTTCGGCGCATTCCTCGATCCCGTTGCCGATAAGGTGATGGTGGTGGTGGCGCTGGTGCTGGTGGTAGAGCATTATCACGCCTGGTGGGTGACCTTGCCTGCGGCCACGATGATCGCCCGCGAGATCATTATTTCCGCGCTGCGTGAATGGATGGCGGAGATTGGTAAGCGCAGCCGTGTGGCGGTTTCCTGGATCGGTAAAACCAAAACAATGGCGCAAATGTTGGCGCTGATTGGCATGCTTTGGCGGCCAAACATGTGGATTGAGTACACCGGTATCGCGCTTTTCTTCGTTGCGGCGGTGCTAACGTTCTGGTCAATGTTCCAATATTTGGCCGCGGCACGCGGTGATTTGCTCGAACCGTGATCTATCCGACGCAAAATTCAGCAAACGATTCGTGGTGTTAGAAAATTTCATTGACTCATTGCGTCAGGTAAGTAGAATGCAACGCATCGAAAGGCAGCAAGGTTTGCCGGAAGATAATAAAATCAAGTGATTAGCTTAATAGCCACCAACAGTCACTTGTACAAAAAGCGGGAATAGCTCAGTTGGTAGAGCACGACCTTGCCAAGGTCGGGGTCGCGAGTTCGAGTCTCGTTTCCCGCTCCAAATTCAGGTAATAGACTTTCTGTTGCCGCCTGCAAAGGCAAAAGATTTTGGCGCGTTAGCAAAGCGGTTATGTAGCGGATTGCAAATCCGTCTAGTCCGGTTCGACTCCGGAACGCGCCTCCAATTTCTTCCCGAGCCCGGATGGTGAAATCGGTAGACACAAGGGATTTAAAATCCCTCGGCTTATGGCTGTGCGGGTTCAAGTCCCGCTCCGGGTACCATGGGAATAAAAAGAATAAAATCAATGATAAGCAGTGTCGTGTAAACCACCTTCGGGTGGTTTTTTATTGCCTGCGATTTGCCATTCTGAAAATTATCCTGCCTGTTCCGCTAAAAGCATGCCATGCTAAACCCTTCCCTGGCATTCCATCTGGTAACGATGAACATTTTCTCCCGACACCCATTTGATGTCGCTTTCCAGGGCCGCGCGCTCAAGGCTGACAGCATTTTCGCCAGTAAAGGCCACGTCCTGATGATCCACGGAGGTTCAAAAGACCGCGAGGCGAGCCTTCGGTACCGGCACTTAATGGCTGAGCTGGGTTTTGGCAGCACGGCTTTTGATTGTATCGGGCATGGGGAAACTGGCGGCGATCTCTCTCAATCTTCTTTAATCAGCCGCACAGACCAGGCCCTTGCGGTTGCCGAACATTTAGGTTCTCAACTGACCGGCTGCATGGGCGTCAGCATGGGGGCATACAACGCTTTGCAACTGAGCCAATCCGTATCTCTGCGTTCCCTTATCCTGATGGTGCCGGGCGTGTATCACCCTTCGGCTTACCGGGTAAACTTCGGGCCTGAATTTTCCGCCATTATCCGCCAGCCGCGAAGCTGGGCCGACAGTGACGCCTGGCAGGCCGTGACTGAGTTTGGCGGTAATGTTCTGGTCATCGCTGCGGCTGAAGACCGGGTGATCCCGGCGGAGATCCCGCCCCGGCTTTATGATTCGACGTCGGGGCAGGGCAAACATGCTTTGCTGACTGTGCCGGGCGCCGACCACAACAGCGTCTGGCAGGCGCTGCAGCACACTCCCTCGCTCTACGACAAAACCTGTCAATTATTGGTGGAATGCCTGACGAAAGCGGAATGACAATGACTCGTCGCGCGTAGAACGGGTACACTACGCCAAATTTTATTCAAAACGCGAGACGAGGAAGCCAAAAATGACCCAGGGCCCGCTGAACGAAGACGAAATTATCTGGCTGGATGACATTCTGCTGAAGTATGGCACCGCGCATTCGGTGATTGATGTAGCCGAGCTGGATGGGCTGCTCACGGCGCTGCTGTCAGGGCCAACTGTGACCGAACCTGCTACCGTGCTGCGGGCGGTATGGGGCGGCGATGTCGAGCCGGAATGGGAAAGCAAAGAAGAGCTGACGCGCTTTAGCGTACTGGTGTTCCAGCATATGAACGACATTGCCGAACGCCTGGCGGAGTATCCGGGGCAGTTTGAGCCTCTGTTTGGTACCAGCGAAGTGGATAACCGCGAAATCACCATCGTGGAAGAGTGGTGCTACGGCTACATGCGCGGTGTGTCACTGGAAAGCTGGCCTGCGCTGCCGGCAGAACTTCAGCCAGAGCTGGAGGCGATTGCCCTGCATGGGCTGGAAGAGAATGAAGCGAAGTTTGAAAGCCTGACGCCGGAAGCATTTCTGGCGAGCATTGAGGCGATTAAACCTGCGGCACTGGCGTTATACGGATACTGGCACAGCCAGCGAAACGGCGGGGCGCTGCACTAAAATGAAAATAGCAGGCCGCAATGGCCTGCTACTTAACGGCAATTAAGCCTGAGCGTCCAGCGTGGCCAGCTCTTTATCGACAAAGTAAAGGCCTTCGCCGCTTTTGCCCACCAGGCTGAGTTTATCCAGCACGGATTTAAACAGTTTCTCTTCTTCATGCTGCTCGGCAACATACCACTGCAGGAAATTAAAGGTTGGATAATCCTGAGAGGTCATTGCGGAATGGACCAGAGCATTAATCTGACGCGTAATTAACTGCTCGTGCTCGTAGGTCGCTTTAAATAATTCGTCCAGTGAAGCGTATTCTAAATACGGGGACTGAATGGCGTTAATACGCGGCATGCTCCCGGTATCACTTAAATATGCAAACAGACGCTGCATGTGCTCCATCTCTTCCTGAGCGTGGCGGCGCAGGAACGCGGCAGCCCCTTCGAAGCTGTGATAGCTGCACCAGGCGCTCATCTGCTGGTAAAGCAGGGAGGAGTAGAGTTCAAGGTTCATCTGCTCGTTCAGTTTTTCAATCATTTCCGTCTTCAGCATCACAGGCTCCATATTTTTTGAGGGGCGTTAATATGGCGCTACTTTAATTATTAATTTTCCATAATGCAAAGAAATTGTTAATTATATTAGTGTAATGAGAATGGTTGTTACTATTATTTTATTTGTGACAAAATGAATTAATAATGAGAATTAATCTTGTTCCGCTTCGCTATTTTATTGCCAAATAACGTATCATGAATTAGTCATATTTAGCCGCGCAAAATGGTAACCATGCTAAGAGTAAGCCTATATTGTCATTGGAAAAACTTATGGCTAAATATTCTTATGCCCGCCATTTACCTGACGCGGGAGCTGTGGCTAAATACGTTTCTTTCAAAATTAGACTGCACATGAATATTCTTCATTTTCTTCTCGCACTTTTTGTCATCATGGGACTGGCGTGGCTGGTGAGCTTCGATCGTAAAACCATCCGCATCCGCTATTTGTTACAACTTGTCGTCATTGAAGGCCTGCTGGCGTTCTTCTTCCTGCACTCCGACAGCGGCTTGTGGGTGATTAACGGCGTGTCCGGTTTCTTTGGCCACCTTCTGACCTTCGCCGGGCAGGGCAGCGACTTCGTCTTTGGCGGCATGAGCAAAGCGGGCCTGGCCTTTATCTTCCTCGGCGTGCTGTGCCCGATCATCTTTATCTCGGCGCTGATCGGGATCCTGCAGCACTTCCGCATTCTGCCTATTATTATTCGCATTGTCGGTACGCTGCTTTCTAAAGTGAACGGCATGGGCAAGCTGGAATCATTCAACGCCGTGAGCTCGCTGATTCTGGGACAGTCCGAAAACTTTATCGCCTACAAAGGCGTGCTGGGCGACCTTAGTTCTCGCCGCCTGTTCACCATGGCCGCAACGGCGATGTCCACGGTTTCGCTGTCCATCGTCGGGGCCTACATGACGATGCTGGAGCCGAAGTATGTGGTTGCGGCGCTGATCCTGAATATGTTCAGCACGTTCATTATCCTGTCGATCATTAACCCGACCCGCCCGGGCGCTGAGCCAGAAATCAAGCTTGAGAAGCTGCACGAATCCCAAAGCTTCTTTGAAATGCTGGGGGAATACATCCTCGCAGGTTTCAAAGTGGCGATGATTATTCTGGCGATGCTGATTGGTTTTATCGCGCTTATCAGCGCCATTAATGCGCTGTTCGCGACCGTCTTCGGTCTGAGCTTCCAGCAAATTCTGGGCTACGTTTTCTATCCGTTTGCCTGGCTGGTGGGGATTCCTCAGGCGGATGCGCTGAAAGCGGCCGGCATTATGGCGACCAAACTGGTGGCGAACGAATTTGTGGCGATGATTGAGCTGCAGAAGATCATGGCGACGCTGTCGCCGCGCGGGCTGGGGATCCTGTCGGTCTTCCTGGTGTCCTTCGCTAACTTTGCTTCCATCGGGATTGTGGCCGGGGCTATTAAAGGGCTGAACGAAAAGCAGGGGAACGTGGTGTCTCGCTTTGGCCTGCGCCTGGTGTACGGCGCGACGCTGGTCAGCCTGCTGTCCGCGGCGTTTGCCGGGCTGGTTCTGTAAAAATAAAAACGGCGGGTTTCCCCGCCGTTTCTTTAACGCAAAATCATCAGAACGCGGCGCAGACCGGCTGGTCAACGCGCATCACGGATTCCTGCGCAAAGCGAGTTTTATAGATAGAGCGCAGTTCGTCTACCTTTTTGCTGCTCTCCGCATCGCTGCCGCGAATCAGCATGATCGCCTTGCTCGGTTCGTGGGTCACTTCACCCTTAGCATTCAGCCACTGGCCTTTGGCGTCATATTCGGTCAGCCCTTCGCGGAAACGCGGGGTCACGTCTTTATCCACGAAGCTGCGCCATTCATTGGCGGTAATTTCCGCGCCGGATGGGCGGCTGATGCCGAAATAGAGCGTGGTTTGCGTCATCTGATCGCCTGCCTGGCACTGTTTAGCCGGGGCGGTAACCGCCGATGTGGTTTTCGCTGGCGTGACGCAGCCCGTCAGAGCCAGAGCTAATGCCCCGGCCAGTGTTGCTTTATAAAATACCATTATCCACCTGTCTTGCTGTCATCATCATTATTAAAATTAAATGCGGAATGATTCCGCCGCGATATAAAATTACAATTCCGCACTTTTCGCAAGTCGCCGAGCATCAATAGGGCAATAATAATCCCGCAGATGCCGCTGCCGGGCAGCACCCACTGCGCCGGGAAGTATCCGGCAATCGTTCCCGTGACCAGCGGGACGACTAACGTAATGCCGAGCTGCAGTCGCCAGGTTGCCGCCATAGCGGCGCCGACCTGTGGGCCAGGGAAACTGTCCATCACGTTGAGCGTGGCGACCAGATAGAACCAGTTACTGAACAAATGAGCGATAACGATCAGCGGCACCGCCAGCCACAAAGTGCCCGAGTAACCCACGGCGAAATAACACAAAGTAAAAAGCAGCAGCGCCAGCATTAGCGGGAAGCTTTTACCCGCCCGGTTGCGCACCTGTTTTTCGCTGAGCAGGAGCGGGGCGAGCAGTTGCCCAGCGCTACGGGCAAACAGCAGCGCCAGGCCATTGGCCGCGTTATCACCCGGCAACGCAGGAGCCAGCGCCGGGAGCAAAGCCATTACGGGGGCGCCGACCAGCGCAAGGCTGGGCAACAGCAACAGGCTGCGCTTTTGCACCGGGGTAACGTTCTGCCAGCTAAACTCCTCGCTTTCGTCTGGGGCGCTGTCTTCTTTTGCCTTCATAACAAAGGCCGCCGAGGCGTACCAGAGCAGCCCTATGGCAACGATGAAACTGATTGCATCCAGCAGCAGCATCAGCCAGAGGCTGACGTGGCCATATAATAATGTCCCAAGCCCCACGCCGAAGATAACGTTGGCGGCAAACACCAGCGTTTCAACGCCTGCGGCGGCGGGCATTAGCGCTTTAGATAAACCTTGTTTGAAAAGCTGACTTAAGGCCGGCACCGTCAGGCCGGTGCTAAAAGCGGCGGCGGCCTGGCTTAACAACAGCAAGCCTGGGTGTTCATTCCACAGCGCAAGGCACGGCAGAAGCAGACCTGTAAGACCGAAAACTTCGCCGAGAAGCAGCACAGAAAACGCCGGCCAGCGCTTTAATAACCACACGCCAGCAAAGCTGGCAGGTAAGCCGGGCGCAAGGGCGAGGACGTAAGCAAGAGAAAGCCAGGAGGGGGTAGCGTGACTGTTTAACAGCTGACTGAAGACCAGAACGTAAGTCAGGCCGTTACCCACAGAAGAAAACAGCAGCGCCAGCCCGAGCAGCGTGAACCAGCGGTGCTGGCGCAGGGCGCGTAGCAATAGAAGAAGCATGTTAAGTTCCTGATGAAAAAATAGAGTCAAGCCGCCGTGGGAAAACGGCAGCGCGAGATATTTATCGTCAGGAACGGGTTACATTGGCGTCAGGCTTCTCTTTGTACAGTTGTCTCTAAAAATAGAGGAGTATCGGTAGATTACCAGTTGCTGGTGACGCCCGCATACTGTGGGCCGGTCACGCCGCGGCACTGGTATTCCAGCACCACCTGGGTGTTCAGGCAAAGGGTGCCGCTGTAGGTGGTACAGGTCTTGATATCGCTGCCGTAAGGGAGTGCGCTGGCATAGCCCCATTGCTGGCACTGACGCGATGCCGTGGACTGGGCGAGGAATTTATCCACTTTGGCCGTTTGCAGCGGCGGCAGGCTATAGGCGAGGCGAACAACACCGGCAGGCTCATTGGCATTAAGCGGAACAGGTGTTTTGCTTACGGTGCATCCGCTCAGTAACAGGGCGGTAACGGCCAGAAAAATGCGCTTCATCGTTGATTCATACCTCATACTTAACCGCCTTCATGGTAGCACGCGTGGCGGGCAGAAAAGCCTGTTCGATTAGGCGGGCCGTAAATTCCATAAATTTCGAATTTTAAATAACCCTTAATTCAAATTACGAAATAAAAACTTTTTACCTAACGTAAATTCCCCACAAAATACGCGGCGATTTTTTGATCAAAAACGCGTCAAGTTTTGCTGAACCGTGCCGACAATAGCGCTACGGCGCGATTTAATTTCACTTATGCAGGTATACGAGGGAATAAATCAGGACGCGCGTCGCTAAAGCCGCACAGGAAGTGCATTTTATTTTTTACCGGGGAACCAAAAAATGAACATTGTTCGCAATATTAAAATTCGCGCGATGGTGGTGCTGATACAAATCTTTTCCACGCTGGCATGGATCTGCGTGGCGGGCGCGACGCTATGGCTATTACATAACCTCAAGCAACAGCTTGCGCTGAGCCCGGATCAGCTCACGTGGATTAACACGGCCCAACGGATGCTGATTATCTCCATTGCTATCAGCATTGCGATCGTCATTTTTACAGAACGCTACCTGTGGTTTTGCCTGGTAAAGCCGGTTAATACGATCCGCCACCACATGCACGTCCTGGCGCAGGGAGAACTGGCTGCCACGCTGCCGGATTTGGGGCGCAACTGTATTGGCCTGATGGTGCCGCCGATTCAAAAAATGCAGGAAAACTGGCAAAGGGCGGTGAGCCGCATCCGGGACAGCGCCGAGGCTATTCGCACCAACGCCACCGAAGTGTCCGGGGTTAACACTGACCTGTCATCCCGTTCGGAGCAACAGGCCGCCGCGCTGGAGCAGACCAGCGCCAGCATGGCGCAGCTGAACAGCACGGTGAAGCTGAACGCCGACAATGCAAATCACGCCAGCCACCTCGCGCAGAATGCCACCAACACTGCGGTAAACGGCGGGGATTCGGTGAAGCAGGTAGTGAAGACCATGGATGTGATTGCCAGCAGCGCGAACAAAATTGTCGATATCACCACGGTGATTAACAGCATTGCGTTCCAGACCAACATTCTGGCGCTAAATGCCGCGGTGGAGGCGGCAAGAGCGGGAGAGCAGGGCAAAGGCTTTGCGGTCGTCGCCAGCGAGGTACGTAATCTGGCCAGCAGAAGCGCCGGGGCCGCAAAAGAGATTGAAACCCTGCTCAACGATTCGGTCAGTAATATTCACACCGGGTCGCAGCAGGTGCGTAAAGCGGGGGAGGCAATGGATGAGATCCTCCGCGCCGTGAAGCAGGTGAATGACATCATGGGGGAGATTGCCAGCGCGTCCCTCGAGCAAAGTCAGGGCATCGGGCAGGTCGGGATCGCCGTTCGGGAAATGGACAGCGTGACGCAGCAGAACGTGAATCTGGTCCAGAAGTCGGTGCTCTCTTCCGTTGAACTGGAGAAACAGGCGCACCACCTGCATGACGCGGTGGCAATGTTCCGGCTTAACGCAGTCTGAGAACCACGCATGTGACAAAGCAGCCTCCGGGCTGCTTTTTTTACGTCTTAAACAGGCGCGGAAACAAAAATATGTGACGCAGATGGGGGAAATAATATTCCCCGCAGGCATTGGCGTCAGGCACCGTGCGGATAGTTAAAAATCGGCTAAGCTTATGCTTTTTAGGAACATTTACAAGCGATCGCGAGTGTCGCACTATGCGGGCTCTTATTGAGCAAGGAGTTTCTGAAGCAATGCGTAAACCTCTGGTATTGTCGGCGCTGGTCGCCGCGCTGGCCCTGGCCTTAAGCGGCTGTGATGACGCTAAAAAAGAGACCGCGGCGGCCCCCGCCCCGGCAAAAGAAGCGCAGCAGGGCGGCAGCCTGATAATCGGCATCACCTCCGGCGATCCGCTGGCCATGAACCCGCTGTACGCCAGCGATCGGACTACGTTAACCATCATGCAGGCGCTTTACTCGCCGCTGTACAGCTACAACGGCGACAAGATCGAATGGGGCCTGGCGGAAAGCCTGACGCCGTCAGCCGACAACCTCACCTGGACGCTGAAACTCAAGCCTGACCTGAAATGGCAGGATGGGCAGCCGATTACCGCCGATGACGTGGTGTTCACCTTTAATAAACTGCTGGATGAAAAGCAGCATAGCTTCTTCCGCAGCATGTTTGTTTATGGCAACCAGCCCCTGAGCGTGAGCAAAGTGGATCCGCTCACGGTTAAATTTACGCTGCCTCAGGTCAGCGCCGCCTTTGCCGGTACGCTGGTGCAAATCTTCCCGATCCCACAGCATATCTTCGGCAGCGAAGCAGGCGATCTGGAAAAGAGCACCCGCAATGATGCGCCCGTCGGCTCCGGTCCGTTCAAGTTCAAAGAGTACCGGGCGGGTCAGTACTACGCCCTGACGCGGTTTGATGATTACTGGAACGGTAAACCGAAACTCGACTCGGTCACCTACCGCTTTGCAAAGGACGCCAACTCTGCCAACCTCGCGCTGCAGAACGGTGAGATCAATCTCAAGATGGTCGATCCGCAGGATGTTTCGCGCCTGAAAGCCACCGGCAAGTTTGATTTTGTTATTTACCCGGAAGGCCGCCTGGCCTACATGACTTTCAACCAGAACGTTGACAGCATGAAGAGCAAAGATCTTCGTCAGGCCATCGCCTACGCGCTGAATAAAGATGACCTTGTGCAAACGGCGTTCACCTCTCTCGATTACGCCAAACCTGCGGCTTCTATTCTGACCCCGGATACCCTCTACCAGACCAGCGATGTGGAACCGTACAAGTTCGATCTCGATAAAGCCAAAGCGTTGTTCAAAGCGTCCGGGCAGCCGGAGGGCGTGAAGCTGCGCCTGGCCTACATCAACAGCAATAAAACCCAGGAAAGCATGGGGCTGTACATTCAGCAGCAGCTGAAGGCGATAGGCATCAACGTTGAACTGCTGCCGCTGGATGCGAACGCGATGTCCCAGCGCAGTCAGGACATGAAAAACACGGCCTATGAACTAAGCCTGGGCGGTTACATCATGGGCGCTGAGCCGGACGGCTATAAGTCGCTGTATATGAGCAACGAAGCCTATAACTACGCGCACTATAAAAACCCGGCGTTTGATGCGCTGTGGGAGCAGGGCGCAACGGAAACGGATGCGGCGAAGCGCGCGGCTATCTACAAGCAGATCCAGCAAACCGTCGCCAGCGATATGGCCTGGTACCCGATTGCCTACACCAACGCGGTTGTGGCGGTGGACAAACGTTTTGGCGGCACGCAAGAAGCCGAGCCTAAGCCCGTGTATATGTTCCAGGATCTGTCGAAAATCTATCAACAATAACAATAAGTAATCCTCCGCCCGGCCGGTTTGTGCCGGGCGGGCGGAGGAAGGCGAAACTATGAATAACCTTCTTTTCCGGCGCTTACTGCAGCTGCTCCCGATGCTGCTTTTTATCTCGCTGGTCTCTTTTTTACTGGTGAAGCTGGCCCCCGGCGATCCTGTGCAGGCGTATATCACCCCGCGCATGAGCCCGGAGGATATCGAACGCATCCGCCAGAGCATGGGGCTGGATAAGCCGCTGCCGGTGCAGTACCTGCTGTGGCTGAAAAATCTGCTGCAGGGCGATCTCGGCTACTCCCTGATTTACCACCGTCCGGTGCTGACGATGATCGGTGAGCGTATCCCGGCCACGCTTGGCCTGATGGGCGCGTCCTTGTTGTTAGCTATCCTGCTGGCGATCCCGCTGGGGCTGCTGGCGGGGGCGTACAAACACCGCTGGCTCGACCATGTTCTGAACCTGTTCGCTTACGTCGGGATCTCGGTGCCGATCTTCTGGTTTGGCATCCTGCTGATTACCGTGTTTTCGGTGCAGCTGAACTGGCTGCCGAGCATGGGGATGCGAACCATCGGCGCGGAGGACTCCTGGCTCGATGTGATTCGTCACGGCATTCTGCCCTGCATCGCGCTGACGTTTTATAACCTCTCCAGCTATGTGCGCTACATCCGCTCGAACACCATTAGCCAGCTGTCCGCCGACTATGTGCAAACCCAGCTGGCCTACGGGGCAACCCGGCGCACTGTTCTGTTCCGGCATGTGCTGAAGAACGTGCTGCTGCCGGTGATCACGCTGTTTGGCCTCTCTTTTGGCGAGCTGGTGGTGGGCGCCTACGTGACGGAAAGCGTCTTTTCCTGGCCGGGGATGGGGCTGCTGGGGATCCAGGCCATCACCTCCCTCGACTACCCGCTGATCATGGCCATTATTCTGCTCTCAGCGTTGATGCTGATTGTGGGGAATCTGCTGGCCGATCTTCTGTATCGCGTGGCGGACCCGCGCATTAAGGCGCTGAGGTAACCATGAGCAGAAGATGGAATCAGGTTAAACAGGGCCTGAAACGCAGCCGCCCCGCGCAGCTTTCTCTGGCGGTACTGGTGATTTTTGCGCTGGCTTCATTATCGGCTTTTTTAAGTCCGTGGGACCCTAATCAAATGTCGCTTCAGGGAAGGATGCTGCCGCCGGATGTCAGCCACTGGTTTGGCACGGATGAATATGGCCGGGACTACTTCACCCGCGCACTTTATGGCGGGCAAATCTCCCTGATGGTCGGGTTTTTAGCCATGCTGTTTTCCACGCTGATTGGCACGCTGGTGGGCACCGTCAGCGGCTACTTTGGCGGCAAAGTTGATAACCTGCTGATGAGACTGGTGGACATTTTAATGGCGATCCCGGCTTTTTTCCTGCTGCTGGTGCTCAATGCTTACCTGAAGCCCGGCATCGCTAACATCATTCTGATTATCAGCGCGCTGACCTGGATGAATATGTCGCGACTGGTGCGGGCAGAAACGTTGACGCTGAAAGAGCGGGAATACGTGATTTATGCCCGGGCCTCCGGGGAGCATCCGCTGAGGATTATCGCCCGGCACATTATTCCGAATATTTTGCCGACGATTATTGTGGCGGCCACTTTGAATATCGCTTCGGCGATTTTAATGGAGTCAACATTGAGTTTTCTTGGTCTCGGCGTGCAGCAGCCGGATGCCTCCTGGGGCAGCATGCTGAATAACGCTCAGTCCTACATCGGCGAAGCCTCCTGGCTTGCCATGTTCCCGGGGGCGCTGATCCTGCTGACGGTGCTGAGTTTTAACGTGCTCGGCGATGTGTTCCGTACCGCTTTTGAGCCGGGGGCAAATCGCGATGCGTAATTTGCTGGAAATTGAAAACCTGAAAACCTCTTTCTTTACCCGCGAGGGTGAAGTACAGGCGGTACGCGGCGTCACCTTCAGCGTGCAGCGGGGGGAAGTGGTGGGTATTGTGGGCGAGTCCGGCTGCGGCAAAAGCGTTACCTGTAAATCGGTGATCAATTTGCTGGGCAGCCATGGCAAAGTGGTGGGAGGCCATATCCGTTTTCAGGGAGAAGACCTGGCGCGTAAAACGGCGGAGCAAATGCGCCACCTGCGCGGCAGCGAAATCGCGATGATTTTCCAGGATCCGATGACGGCGTTAAATCCGGTGCTGACCATCGGGCGACAAATGAGCGAGATCCTTATTCGCCACCAGAGTTTGAGTAAGAAGGCGGCGAAAGAGAAGGCCATAGCGATGCTAGGGCAGGTGGGCATCAGCCAGCCGGAAAAACGCTATGACCAGTATCCACACGAGTTTAGCGGCGGAATGCGCCAGCGGGTGATGATCGCGATCGCGCTGTCGTGCCATCCGTCATTGCTGATTGCCGACGAGCCGACGACCGCGCTGGACGTGACCATTCAGGCGCAAATTCTGCGCCTGCTGAAACACCTTCAGCAGCAGACGGACACCGCTATCTTACTGATCACTCACGACCTGGGCGTGGTGGCGCAAGTCTGTTCCCGGGTGGTGGTGATGTACGGCGGGCTGGTGATGGAGCAGGGCAGCGTTGAGGCGATTTTTTATCGGCCCGCCCATCCCTACACGCGTGGTTTGCTGGCTTCGTTGCCTCGCCCTGACGGCAGCGAAGCGCGCTTGTCCCCGATTGAGGGTAGCCCGCCGGGTCTGCTCAATCCGCCGCCCGGCTGTCCTTTCGCCGCTCGTTGCCCGCAGCGCATGGCCATTTGCGACACGGCAGCACCCAAACACACGCTCGCCGACGGCCATGAAGTCAACTGCTGGCTGTGGAAAAAAGAGGCCGCTCATGCCTGACATCACTCCTTTGATTCGCGTGCGTAATCTGCACAAACATTTTACCGCTAATCGGGGCTGGTTCGGGCCGGGGACCACGGTAAAAGCCGTGGATGGCGTGAGCTTCGAGGTTTTTCCGGGGGAAACTTATGGCCTGGTGGGGGAGTCCGGCTGTGGGAAGTCGACGCTAGGGCGAAGCTTATTGCGGCTGTTCGAGGTGACCGACGGCGAAATTGAGTTCGACGGGCAAAATATTGCGGCGCTTAACGAACGTCAGCTAAAGCCTATCCGCCGCCGGATACAGGCCGTTTTCCAGGATCCCTATTCGTCGCTAAACCCCGGCATGACGGTGGCGCAGCTGATCGCTGAGCCAATGCGTATTCACGGTTATGATGCGGCACGGCGGAAAGCCCGCACTCTGGAGCTGCTCGGGCAGGTGGGATTAAATCAGGAGCACCTGGACCGCTTTCCCCATGAGTTCAGCGGCGGCCAGCGGCAGCGAATCAGCATTGCCCGGGCGCTGGCGGTGAATCCCGAATTTATTCTTTGCGATGAGCCGCTGTCGGCCCTCGATGTCTCTGTGCAGGCACAGGTGGTGAATATTTTGCAGGATCTGCAGCAGACATTTGGGCTGACGTATTTGTTTATCGCCCACGATTTGTCTATGGTTCGCCACATTTCTGACCGCATCGGGGTAATGTATCTTGGTTCTCTGGTGGAGGAGGCGCCTGCGGAAACGCTGTATAGCCAGCCTGCTCATCCCTACACTCGCGCGCTGCTCGCGTCTATTCCCATTGCAGACCCGCATGTTCAGATGCTGGAACAGGGTGGACTAAAAGGCGAAATCGGCGGTGATACGGGGGAAAGCGTTGGCTGCAAGTTTGCCACCCGCTGCTCGCGAGCAATGGGCCAATGTCACCAGCAACCTCCCCGAATGCAGGAGATCTCGCCGGGTCACCGCGTGGCCTGCTGGCAGTTCGAAAAATGAGTCAGCGGGGGCATTTTGCTCCCGCTTCACCGCTCTTCCAGCGAATGGGCTGTTGCCTCGTGCAGAGGCGCGCAGGTAGACTGTCGCGCAAATAAAACAGGAGATTAAAATGGCCGAACAACTCTCTGCCGATCAGGAACTGGTTTCCGACGTCGTGGCGTGCCAGTTAGTGATTAAACAAATTCTCGACGTGATTGATGTGATTGCGCCCGTTGAAGTCCGCGACAAGATGGCGGAACAGCTGAAAACCATCGATTTTACTACCCATCCTGCGGCCGTTGATCCGGTCACGCGCCGGGCGATTCAAAAAGCCATCGCACTGATTGAGCTGAAATTTACGCAGCAAAAAGAAGCGCACTGAAGTTTTTATCCGCTGCCAGAAAGCAAAAGCACCGCCCAGCTGCGGTGCTTTTTATCTGAGTCGGGGCCGATCAGTGATAGTCTCGTTCGACAAAACTGAGTACGCGCCTGTCGGTCTGGCTCATGCACAGGCCTGCCTTGTTGGCATCCCGGACCTCTTCGAGAATCGTTTTCAGCCGCTCTCCCTCCCGATCCTGTTCTAAGCCTAGCGCCATTAAAAAACTGACGACTCTACCGGCATTGACGGCTTTAGCTTCTTCCTTAAGCGCGGTCAGCGTTTCATGCCGGAGATGGTAATCATCCAGCGTTTGTTGAAAAAGCTCTTCCAGCGTCAGGCAGTGGCAGTCAGGCGGGGACATTGTGCCGACGCTGGGCATACCGCCGGACTGCTTCATAAAATTGAAGACCCGCATCATGTGGGTCACATTGTTTTGTGCCTGGCTACGTAAAAAATTCGCACTTCCCGTCAGGCTGTGTTTGGCGCACCAGGCGCTCAGGTGCAGACACAGATGGGAGGCATAGAATTCACGATTAATTTGCGCATTAAGTTTCTGGATCATGCTGGCAGTGGGCATATAAATATCCTTATTTCATGAGCACTTTTATGAAGAGGTGAAATAAACATACGCCGCTATCACGGATGAGAAAAGTCCTAATTCAGGCTATTTTTATTTTTTTTGATTTTCTTTAAGATAAAAAGATCATGAAGTTATCCATCTTTTTATTTTTCGTAACATACTGTATTTCATATAAAATATATTTATCGGTTTTTTCTTTTTATCCCTGTTTTGCTTTATATCAGAAATGAGGTTTGTTCAGTCCGTGAATTGTTTTTAATGTGTATCATTTTTGATTTTTGGGGTGGTTTTAATGTTGTCTGTTTGTATGTGTTGAGGTCATGTTTGCGGTTTCTGTCCCCTGGGTGGGAATGTTGTCATCTGGGTTTAAAACAAAATTTGCGCTCGCAGAGTTCGAGAGGCGTTCTGTGAGCCAGGCCGCTGTTGTGCAAGAAAAACACTTCGGTATAAAAAATAATCAAATCCAGGAGGGGAAATGCAGCAGGATCCGCTGATACGGCTAATGAATTGATTTTTTTACCTGACGCAGCCAAAGATGGCGCTGTTGGCAATAATGTACGGTTAACAGCCGTCTGCATCCTTCCGTTGAGGCATCTCCAGCCAGAAACCACGCAGCCGCAGATCCGGCGCAATCCAAAAATCCTGCCGCGCGCATGAGCGTCTTCCTTGTTAATGAAGGCAGTCGCTAAAATGCAGGATAAAAAGTTAATTTTTCAGAAAAAAGCGTGATTAGTCGCTATGGAATAATCAAAACGGTGGTTGAGTTGAGGCCGAAAAAGCGGAGCTGGCTCCGCTTTCTGTCGGAGGAGGCGATTAAAGCGGGACCAGCAGTACATCAACCTGGCTTGACGCCACCACGGCCTTGGCTGAGCACATAACCTTGCCAAAGAAACTCTGATTGTGATTACCGCAAAGCACCAAATCAACGTCCTGTTTTTCACAGATATCCAGAATGTGCTCGCTTAGTTCCCCTGTGGAAATAATTACCTTTTCAACAGGATATTGCGCTTTCTCTTTCAGCTCAGCGAGAAAAAGATGGGTTTCTTCCAGCATCAGATCGCGGAGGTTTTCCAGCATTGGGGCGGCAAGCTGGTTATACAGTTCGGGATCGGACGCGAGCGTGACCAGCGTAATTTTGCCGTTGACGGGTTTGACGATGGAGACGGCCTTTTGCACCAGACGATGGCTTTCAGGCGTGATAGCAACGGCAACCAGCACATGACGATAGCTCATATAACCCCTCCACATTTAGTGTGAATTGTTAACATTTTCTTACACCACTTGTGACTCAGGCGCAACGCGTACAGCGGTACGAAATGTGAAGCCACTCATAGAAATTGTTTAGTTATTCTTATGAAACGAATTTGCAACATTGTTTCGTAGACGAAATGTGAAAATTTTCCATCAGACGAACGGATTAATTTGAGAACCTGGATCGAGTGATAACTTTCGGTAGCTGACGCTTTTGAAATCATAACGCTCGGTTAAAATGCCGCTATAATTTCACTTAAGTCTATGAATAACAGCAGATTACTCTTAACGGCTTTCATAAAGTGTGATCGCTCAGGCATTCCTGGCCGCCAGTATCAGATAAAAAGCAATGACAACTCATGGAGTTGTGATCTTTCAGTGTCACTATTCGTCTGCCGGCTTCGGTAAAATTCTTAATCAGATGAAAAAGTAAGCAAATGAAAAGCGATTCTGATGCTTTTCACTCCGAAGGATGATGTATTTATGTGATCTGCGTCACATAAATTCCAAAATCGCAGGTGGCCGCATTGTATGTGCCAGGGGCTGCGAGTAGAGTTTGCCCGAATTAGGAAAAATCTTAGTTTTTTGTAATAAAATGATGAACGACAACAGGCGTTCGGGCTCTGTCAGGGAAATGGCTTCTACGTGGGATGCGGAGGGGCTGAGTCAGGGCTGAAGATTTATCCGTGCATTTTGGCCGTAACGATTGTTTTAATTTAACCGGGGCAACCCGGCGACATCGCGGGGTGCGGTAACAACCCCCTAATAGTTCAGAAAACAGTAATGGCGCGACAGATGCGCTTCGGCTTCTTACAACCGTAAGTTTCTGGAGAATTTACTCGCGCTGACACGTTACTGTCATCCGACATATTTAGGCTGGGCCGCATACAATAATAGTTGGTTATTCGGGATGGAAAAAATGCATACTTCCGAGTTGCTAAAACATATTTACGACATCAATTTGTCGTACTTATTGCTTGCACAGCGTCTTATTAGTCAGGACAAAGCTTCGGCTATGTTTCGCTTAGGTATCGCTGAAGATATGGCAAATACGTTAGGGGAACTCACGTTGCCCCAGATGGTGAAATTGGCAGAAACTAACCAATTAGTTTGTCAGTTCCGTTTTAGCGAAAGTCAGGCAATTACGCGCTTAACACAAGACTCCCGTGTGGATGATTTACAGCAAATTCATACCGGTATTTTGTTATCGACCCGTTTATTGAGTGAGGTGTCGTCGCCTGCCGAGGCACCTAAGAAAAAAAGGGCATAACAAATGAGCGAGAAAAGTATTGTCCAGGAAGCTCGCGACATTCAGCTCGCTATGGAGCTGATAACACTGGGTGCCCGATTGCAAATGCTGGAAAGCGAAACGCAGTTGAGCCGTGGTCGCCTGATCAAACTCTACAAAGAACTCCGTGGAAGTCCTCCTCCAAAAGGGATGCTGCCTTTCTCTACTGATTGGTTTATGACCTGGGAGCAAAATATTCATGCTTCCATGTTCTGTAATGCCTGGCAGTTTTTACTTCGTAGTGGGCTCTGCACCGGCGTTGATGCGGTGATTAAGGCCTATCGGCTCTACCTTGAACAATGTCCTTCCCAGTCAGACGGCCCGCTATTGGCGCTGACTCGCGCCTGGACGCTGGTGCGTTTTGTTGAGAGCGGCATGCTCCAGCTGAGCCAGTGCAACTGCTGTGGGGGCAATTTTATTACCCACGCACATCAGCCGGTCGGCAGCTTTGCCTGCAGTCTGTGCCAGCCGCCATCGAGGGCGGTAAAAAGACGTAAACTTTCCCAGAATGCTGCCGATATTATTCCACAACTGCTGGATGACCAGGTGGAACAGGCTGTGTAACAGATTCTGTGTTTGCGTATTCCAGCAGCGGTGAGTGATTACCGCTGCTTTTTTTATGCCCAAACACGACGCTGCACCTGCCTCCTGGGCATCCTCGCTACACTCAACGGCGTAAGGATGATCTCGTGCTGATTTTAATAGGTTACCTGGTTGTTTTAGGGACAGTGTTCGGCGGTTACATGTTGACCGGCGGCCACCTTGGCGCACTTTATCAACCTGCTGAATTTGTGATCATTGGTGGGGCGGGTATTGGGGCGTTCATTGTAGGGAATAACGGCAAGGCGATTAAGGGCACCTTAAAAGCGCTGCCGCTGCTCTTCCGACGCTCAAAATATACCAAAAGCATGTATATGGATTTGATGGCATTGCTTTATCGTCTGATGGCTAAGTCGCGTCAGCAGGGTATGTTTTCACTCGAAAGAGACATCGAAAACCCTAAAGAAAGCGAAATCTTTGCCAGCTATCCGCGTATTTTAGCGGACACCATGATGCTTGATTTTATTGTCGATTATTTGCGTTTAATCATCAGCGGAAATATGAATACATTCGAAATTGAAGCGCTGATGGATGAAGAAATCGAGACCCATGAAAGCGAAGCGGAAATACCGGCCAACAGCCTTGCGTTAATGGGGGATTCATTACCAGCCTTCGGTATCGTTGCTGCGGTAATGGGGGTTGTGCACGCTTTGGCATCCGCCGACCGTCCCGCTGCGGAATTAGGCGCATTAATTGCGCACGCTATGGTGGGTACTTTCCTCGGTATTTTACTGGCCTATGGTTTTATTTCCCCATTAGCGAGCGTGCTGCGCCAAAAAAGTGCTGAAACCACCAAAATGATGCAGTGCGTGAAGGTCACTTTACTCTCCAGCCTCAACGGTTATGCCCCGCCAATCGCGGTGGAATTTGGCCGTAAAACGCTTTACTCCAGCGAGCGCCCATCGTTCATTGAACTGGAAGAGCACGTCAGAGCGGTACGTTCCCCGAACGCGCAGCGCGCGACGGAAGAAGAAGTATGAAGAATCAGGCCCATCCCATCGTTGTCGTAAAGCGCCGCAAGCACAAGGGACACGGCGGGGCGGCCCACGGCTCCTGGAAAATTGCCTACGCGGACTTCATGACCGCGATGATGGCTTTCTTCCTGGTCATGTGGCTGATTTCCATCTCCAGCCCGAAAGAGCTGGCGCAAATTGCTGACTACTTCCGCACCCCGCTGGCGCAGGCCATTACCGGGGGCCAGCGTATCGCCGACAGCGAAAGTCCTATTCCGGGCGGGGGCGATGACGTCACCCAGCAGCAGGGCGAAGTGAAAAAACAGCCCAACATTGAAGAGCTGCGCAAGCGCATGGAAGCCAACCGCCTGAAGCGCATCAAAGGGGATCTGGACCAGCTTATTGAGTCTGACCCGAAGCTGCGTGCGCTACGCCCGCACCTGCAAATCGACCTGGTTCAGGAAGGGTTGCGTATTCAGATTATCGACAGCCAGAACCGCCCGATGTTTAAAAACGGCAGTGCGGAAGTGGAGCCTTACATGCGCGACATCCTGCGCAAAATCGCCCCGGTGCTGAACGGTATTCCTAACAAGATCAGTCTGTCCGGCCATACCGATGACCTGCCTTATGCCAACGGCGAGCGCGGCTACAGCAACTGGGAGCTTTCCGCCGACCGCGCGAATGCTTCCCGCCGTGAGCTGGTCGCCGGTGGCCTCGACGACGGCAAAGTGCTGCGCGTCATCGGGATGTCCTCGCAGATGAGCCTCTCCAAACGTGGAGGCGGGGACGCCATTAACCGTCGCATCAGTTTGCTGGTGCTTAATAAACAGACCGAAGACGCCATCATGCATGAGAACTCCGAGAGCGAGAACCAGCCTCTCAGCGTTCTGCAGCAGGATCCTACGGCGGCTCCGGCGAATAACACAGTTGCGCCACAACCAGGCACGAGGTGATAGCGTGAGCATGGATATTAGCGATTTTTACCAGACATTTTTTGACGAAGCCGACGAGCTGTTGGCCGATATGGAGCAGCATCTCCTGGATTTGGTGCCTGAGGCGCCGGATTCTGAACAGTTGAACGCTATTTTCCGTGCGGCCCACTCCATTAAGGGCGGGGCCGGTACGTTTGGCTTCTCCATCCTGCAGGAAACGACCCACCTGATGGAGAACCTGCTCGACGAAGCGCGGCGCGGTGAGATGCAGCTCAACACCGATATCATCAACCTGTTTTTGGAAACCAAGGATATTATGCAGGAACAGCTGGACGCCTATAAAAATTCTGAAGAGCCGGATGCCGCAAGCTTCGACTATATCTGCAAAGCGCTGCGTCAGCTGGCCCTGGAAGCCAAAGGCGAGGCACCATCGGCGCCGGCCAAACTCTCCGTGGTAGAAACCGAACAGCCTGAGTCCGCGCCTGCCGACAACGGCGGCAGGCTGCGCGTGGTGATTGACGGCCTGAAAGAAGCTGAACGTGACCTGATGCTCGAAGAGCTGGGGAACCTGGGCACACTGAGCGAGGTGGTCAAAGACGCCGCTTCCGTAACGGCCACGCTGGAAACCAGCGTCAGTGAAGACGATATTACGGCCGTACTTTGCTTCGTGATTGAGCCTGAGCAAATCAGCTTTGTGCCGGTTACCGCAGCCAGCGCGCCAGCGGTGGCAGAAACCACTTCGGTGGCGGTGCCTGAGGCACCTGCTCAAACGGCTGTCGCCGTGCAAAAAGCGGGCCTGCCTGAGCCGCTGACCCCTGCGACAGGGCGCGTTGAGCGCGATAAACCTGCCGCTCGCGCATCTGAATCGACCAGTATCCGCGTGGCGGTAGAGAAAGTTGACCAACTGATTAACCTGGTTGGCGAACTGGTGATCACCCAGTCCATGCTGGCCCAGCGTTCCAACGAGCTCGACCCGGTCAACCACGGGGATTTGATCACCAGCATGGGGCAGCTGCAGCGTAACGCGCGCGACCTCCAGGAATCGGTGATGTCTATCCGCATGATGCCGATGGAATACGTCTTCAGCCGCTTCCCGCGTCTGGTCCGCGATCTGGCCGGGAAGCTTAACAAGCAGGTGGAACTGACGCTGATGGGCAGCTCCACCGAGCTGGATAAGAGCCTCATTGAACGCATTATCGACCCGCTAACGCACCTGGTACGCAACAGCCTTGATCACGGTATCGAGTCGCCGGAAAAACGCCGGGCGGCAGGGAAGTCCGAAGTCGGGAACCTGATTCTGTCTGCGGAACATCAGGGCGGCAATATCTGTATCGAAGTGACCGACGACGGGGCAGGGCTCAACCGCGAGCGTATTCTGGCGAAGGCGATTTCCCAGGGGATGCCGGTCAGTGAAAGCATGACCGACGACGAAGTCGGGATGCTGATCTTCGCGCCGGGCTTCTCCACCGCCGAGCAAGTCACCGACGTGTCTGGCCGTGGCGTGGGCATGGACGTGGTGAAACGTAACATCCAGGAGATGGGCGGCCACGTCGAAATCCAGTCGAAAGCCGGAGCAGGGACGACCATTCGCATTCTGCTGCCGCTGACGCTCGCTATCCTCGATGGCATGTCGGTTAAAGTGAGCGACGAAGTCTTTATCCTGCCGCTTAACGCGGTGATGGAATCCCTGCAGCCGCAGGAAGAAGATCTTCACCCGCTGGCGGGCGGCGAACGCGTGCTGGAAGTGCGTGGGGAATATCTGCCGCTGGTTGAGCTGTGGAAAGTCTTTGACGTTCAGGGCGCAAAAACCGAAGCCACGCAGGGCATCGTTGTGATCCTGCAAAGTGCCGGACGCCGCTATGCACTGCTGGTCGACCAGCTGATTGGCCAGCATCAGGTGGTGGTGAAAAACCTGGAAAGCAACTACCGCAAGGTGCCGGGTATTTCTGCAGCCACCATTTTGGGTGACGGCAGCGTGGCGCTGATCGTCGATGTTTCTGCGCTGCAGGGGCTAAACCGTGAACAACGTCTGGCGCTAACCGTCGCCTGATTAACCGCTTAAAAGAATAGGTACGCAAATGACTGCACTAACGAATGTGACAAAACTGACCGGGGAAAACGTAGGCCAGGAGTTTCTGGTGTTCACCCTCGGCGCTGAAGAGTACGGCATTGATATCCTGAAGGTGCAGGAGATCCGCGGTTACGATCAGGTGACGCGCATCGCGAACACGCCTGCTTTTATTAAAGGCGTCACCAACCTGCGCGGCGTGATCGTGCCGATTATCGACCTGCGCCTGAAGTTCGAACAGGATGGCGTGGAATATAACGACAATACCGTGGTTATCGTGCTGAACCTGGAAAAACGCGTGGTCGGGATTGTGGTTGACGGTGTGTCCGACGTGCTGTCGCTGACGGCGGATCAGATTCGTCCTGCGCCAGAGTTCGCTGTCACTCTGTCAACTGAATACCTGACGGGCCTGGGCGCGCTGGGTGAACGTATGCTGATTCTGGTGAACATTGAGAAGCTGCTGAACAGCGAAGAGATGGAGCTGCTGGATTCTGCGGTCGCTTAATCCGGTTTGCTAAAAATAAGAAGGGCTACCCTAGGGTAGCCCTTTTATTGTTTTACACAGAGGGAAAAAGCGTGGTTTTTCCCTCTGCGTGGTTATCAGCCGAAAATCACACAGTGATTTTCCAGCATATTTATTGGTGGAATCTGGTATTGCTTCGTTTGCCAGACATCGCCGGCTTGCGATAAGGGCTACCCGAGGGTAGCCCTTTTTTTATGCCTTAACTTCTTCCACCGGCACGGTGCCGGTTTCTTCCAGCATGCCTTCGTTCTTGGACAGCATCGCGGTTGCCACGCCGTTGCCCAGCACGTTGATCGCCGAGCGGCCCATATCCAGGAAGTGGTCAATCCCCATCAACAGCAGGATGCCCGCTACCGGAATATTGAAGCTTGGAATTGTTGCCGCCAGCACAACCAGCGCGGAGCGCGGCACGCCGGCAATCCCTTTGGACGCCAGCATCAGCGTCAGCATCAGCACGGCAATCTCAGAGAAGGAGAGATGCACGTTATAAGCCTGGGCAATAAACATGGACGCAAAGGAGCAGTAGACCATCGACCCTACCAGGTTAAAGGAGTAACCGATCGGCAGCACAAACGAAGCGATGTTGCGGGAACAGCCAAAGCGGGTCAGTTGGTCCAGCGTTTTCGGATAGGCCGCTTCAGAGCTGCTGGTGGTAAAGGCCACCAGAACGGGATCTTTCAGCATCGCCAGCAGGCGGAACACATCGCGCTTCAGCACCATGTAACCCACGCTAATCAGCACGATGCAGGTGAGCACGATAGCCACATAGTAGCCGCCGATAAACGAAGCGTAGTTGAGCAGAATGCCCAGACCCTGGGTGGCAATCACCGAAGAGATGGCGGCGAAGATAGCCAGCGGCGCGACATACATCACGTAGCCGGTCACTTTCAGCATGATGTGGGAGACAACGTCCAGCGCGCTCACCAACGGGGCGTTAAATTTCTCGCCCAAAGACGCGCCGGCAATACCAAAGAACATCGAGAACACCACAATCTGCAGGATCTCGTTGTCCGACATCGCCCCGGCAATGCTGGTTGGGATGGTATGGGAAATAAAGGCTTTCAGCGTCATTCCGCTGACGGCCAGGCCGGTCTGCACGGCTTCGGCTGGCACTTCCAGGTTCATGCCCGCACCCGGATGCTCCAGGGTGACAATAAACAGGCCGACCAGAATAGACAGCACGGAAGAAGAGACAAACCAGACCATTGCCTTACCGCCTACGCGGCCAATGGTGGAGGTTTCGCCGAGCTTCATGATACCGACCGTCAGGGTGCTGAAGACCAACGGCGCAATCACCATCTTGATCAGGCGCAGGAAGATATCGGTAAACAGCGTGATGTTATCGGCGTAGCCTTTGATGACGTCGGCGGCGGCGTATTCGTGGATGGCCGCACCGGTGAAGATCCCCGCTATCATGAACAAAATGATGAATAGCGTGAGTTTGTTTGAACTTGCCACTGACTTAGTAACCCCGTAGTTGACTGTAGTTAATGTGTGTTTTTTTGTAACTTACTGACCCTTATATAATTATTGTTTCCGGGCCGTAAATGCGCGGAGCATAAATTGAATCAAACTGCGCCGATATACAACTCTTTTTTATAAATTCTGTTAATTGTTAATTAAGCAGCACTTAATCATTATTTGTGATAACTGTCACAAAATGACGGATATATTCTTTTCGCTTTGCAGTGATGTAAGGTGTTTTGCATTTAACGCATTGTTTTTATTGATAATAATGTGTCAATTGTCCTTCTGAATGAATTTTTTGACGTGGTCTGGTTATTTCCCATTCTCTAAACTAAATTTCAACTAAGTGATGGCGTAACGTACTGATTTTTTTCTTACCGACAGGCCCATAAAGGTTGCGGCCAGAAACCGTTTTGCTTGCTTGATAAATGAACGATTGGGGTTATTTGTGGGCAAAATGATTTTTTATGCAGCATGCACAATATCTGATGGGCAGCCATTTGGCTTCATGACGAATTATATAAAAGACAAGTTATGGCGTCCGCCTTCTTTATTAAAGCGGAATATAGACTAGCGTTAAATCATCCCGTGCCGCTTCGTTGTGTATTCACGAAGTATGATTGAGTCATTTGAATGAGGGTAAGGATATGAATTCAGCCACTGCAGCACGCTTAATTCTCTCTTGTACTGCGTTTGCGATTATTCCATCGGCTAATGCGGCGGTGGCAAACGGTACATTTCAGGTCCTCATTACGATTACAAAGTCCTGTACAGTAACGGCGGGGGCAGCCTCGAATATTAACCTCGGGTCGGTTGCCGCCAGCGCAGTAAACACCTCGCAAAGTAATACATTCACCGTGAACTGCTCCAAGGCAACGCCCTATTTTATCGGGCTTGCGCCTTCTGCAGCCAACGGTGGCACCACCACCGGTTCGGGAGCCATGTCGTCCGTGCTTAACTTCGCCACCAACACCGACAAAGTCCCTTATCAGCTGAACCAAACCTCGGCCACCGGGCCAGTTTGGGGTAACACCGCCACCACAACGACGGTGGGTAACGGCGTGGCGGGCCTGGGCACCGGGCTGGCTATCTCGTATACGGTTTATGCCACTGCGGCGAGCGCCAACTACACGCCAGACAGCTATGCGGATACTGTGACCGTCAACGTTAACTACTGATTTCAGGGCAACGGATGAAAATGAAATTAGGCGGACGCCCGGCCTGCGCATGCCTGTTGCTGGCGCTGGCCGTGGGACAAAATGCGCTAGCCGGTGGCCTGCAGATATCGCCGGTTAACCTGACGTTGAGCGCCGCACAAAATGCGGACGGTATCTGGTTAAGTAATGAAGGGACTGCGCCGCTCAACGCGCAGGTACGGGTTTTCAACTGGCAGCAAAGCGGCAATGCCGACAGGCTGTCAACCTCTCAGGGGCTGGTTATTAGCCCTCCCATCGTGACGCTGCCCGCGGGGGAGCGCCAGCTTGTCCGCGTGATCCGCACCACGCCTGCCACCAATCAGGTGGAACAGGCCTATCGCTTGTTTATTGATGAGTTGCCGCCTGCCAAAGTGCAGAAAAATACTATTCAGTATGTTATGCGCTATTCCGTCCCGGTGTTTTTGCAGCCTGTGGGGCAGGCTGAAAACACCGCAAAACTGAAATGGGCATTGGTGCAAACCGATGGCAAAACCTTTGTCGACGTGAGTAATCAGGGAAACAGCCACGCCCAGCTTTCTGCCATGACATTTATTCAGGCTAATGGCGCGCGAAAAACGATTACGCCAGGTCTGTTAGGTTATGTTCTTCCCGGTTCAACTATGCGGTGGATAATATCTTCGTCTGCCAGTGATGCTTATCACAGTGGAAAGGTTGAAGTCACTATCAATGGTCAAAAAACAGAACAAAATCTATGACTGGCCATATTCTTTGGTAAATATTGTATTGCTTAATGGTTTATTTTTCTCAGGCATGACAGCAGCACAAAATACTAATAATGACTTACCTCAGAATGCGGCCAGCAATGATACAGCTCAGCCTGTAGGCGTGGATTTATATCTGGACACGACGGTGAACGGGAATGCCGTGGGTCTGGTTCATCTTGGCTACGCGCAGGGAAAACTCTACGGCGACGCGATGGCCCTGCGTCAGTTGGGATTTCACCTGCCGGAAAAAGCACAGCCGCCGTATTACCTGAATGACATTGCCCAGGTCAAAGTTGACTATAACGTGCAGCAACAAACCCTGGCGTTGACCGCGCCGCTGAGCCTGTTAGATCTGAAAACCACCCAGCTCAATCAGTCCGATATGTCCTCGCCGAAGGCCGACAATGCCCTTGGGGCGTTGCTGAATTACGACCTCTACGGCGACAGCGGCAAGAACAGCAATTTCAACACATTCAGTGAGTTCCGGGCGTTTAATTCGGCAGGCGTCCTGAGCTCGACCCAGCTTACCCGCTACAGCACGGAACAGAATAGCAATCAGTCTTTTAGCCGCCTGGACACCAGCTGGCGCTCCTCTTTTCCCGATAAAATGCTGGCGGTTACACTCGGTGACACGCTCACCAGTTCGCTTTCATGGTCCCGCCAGACCCGCATTGCCGGGGTGAAAATCGGGACGGATTTTGGCCTCAACCCTTATATGCCCACGACCCCGCTGCCGGCGTTTCTGGGGTCGGCCACGCTGCCCTCCAGCGTTGAGCTGTATGTCAACGGGGTTAAATACTATAACGGCGAGGTTCCGGCGGGCAGTTTCCAGTTGAATACGCTGCCAAACATCACCGGCGCAGGGAATGCTCAGGTGATGATGACCGATGCCCTGGGCAGAACCAGCGTGCAGAACTTCTCTTTTTATAACGATCAGCTCCTGCTGAGGGAAGGGCTCACGGACTGGTCCCTTGAGCTGGGCGTGGTCAGAAAAAACTACGGCTATTCCTCCTTCGACTACGCCAGCGAACCCGCGCTCAGCGGCACCTGGCGGCGGGGCTTCAGCAACAGCCTGACCGCAGGGGGCCATATGGAGGCCAGCGACAGCCTGGTCAACGGGGGCGTCAGCAGCGACTGGATCCCCTGGAGCCAGTCCGGGACTATCTCAACCGCGCTGGCGGCAAGCTCGGATGCCGGGGAGAATGGCTATTTGTATGGACTCGGCTATCGCTGGTCCGGCGGGCGATTCAGCTTTAGCTCCAGCGCCACGGCCACCTCCGGCGACTATCACGATGTTGCCACACGCTATGGTGCCCCGCCGCCAGCCTTCAGCGGCAGCGCGGTGGTGGGGTATAACTTTGGCGTGGGGGGGAATCTCAGTCTGAGTTACCTGCAGTTTCGCTACCCTGACCAAAGCGCTATTCGCTACGCCAACGCCAGCTGGTTTAAACCCATCACGGAAAACATCTCCTTAAGCGCCAGCTTTAACCAGAATATTGATGATACCCGCGACCGCAGCGTGTACCTGATGCTGACCGTCAGTACCAGCAATAGCCTGACGGCCGGAGCGACGGTGCAGCGCACCGGGGACAAGATGGGTTACCAGCTCAATGCCAGCCAGAATCCACCGTCCGAGGGCGGGGTCGGCTGGAACGTGGCCGCCAGCCAGCAAAGTTCACAGCAAACCGGGCAGGGTGAAGTGGGTTACCTGGGGCGCTATGGCCGCGTATATACCGGCTTCCGCAGCATTCCAGACAATAATTACGGCTATGCGGGGGCGACGGGGTCGCTGGTGATGATGGGCGGCGGCGTGTTTGCCGCCCGGGAGATCAACAACGGGTTTGCCGTGGTTTCTACGGACGGTATTCCCGATGTACCGGTCAAGCTGCAGCATAACCTGGTGGGTAACAGCGACAGCAGCGGACGGCTACTGGTGACGCCGCTCAACAGCTACCAGAACAACCTGATCAGTATCGATCCAATGAACCTGCCGGCCAACATGCGGATCCGCAGCGTCAGCCTGAACGCTACCCCAGCCGACCGCTCCGGGACGCTGGTGCATTTTGATATCAAGCCGGTTCGCGCCGCCCAGATAAGCCTGGTTGACGCTAAAGGCAAAGCCATCGCCGAAGGCAGCCCGGTCAGATTAATGTCAGGCACCGGACAGGACTCGATTGTCGGGTTTGATGGCATGACCTATTTCGATGCGCTTGAGCTGCACAATCAGCTCCGGGTGACAACAGAGAACGGTATTTGTGTGGCTGCGTTCGACTATCCAGAGAATCAGAAAAGCGTGCCGACTATTGGCCCGGTTGTGTGCCGATAGCGTACGCGTGGACTTTTGAGACAGGAGTGACCCGCATGAGATTAAAACAATTACTGCTGCTGGCGGTGCTCTTGCTGTCCCCCGGGATTAGCCATGCGGTTGTATGCTCGGTGAGCAACGTGCAAACCGTTAACTTTGGCACCATCAACCCGCTGGCGACAGGCACGCCCAACACTTCAATGACCTTCGATTACAGCTGTTCCAAACAACTGGGCGATCTGCTGGCCGGGGTGACGCTCTGCTTTAATATTGACGGGGCCGGCGTTGGGAATCACAAAATGTCTTTTGCCGGTCCGCCTGCCAGTACGCTGTCCTATGAGCTTTATCAGGGAACGTTAAGCGGGGGGGCGTGGGGGAGCCAGTTTCAGTCGGGAACGACCTACCCGATGGTGCCGCTCAATTTACTTAACCTGACGCCCGTCACCGGCAGCCTGACGGTCTACGCCCAAATGACGCTGCCGCAAATATCCGCCGCGCAAGGCGGGTATCAGGATACTTACACCAGCGGCATGACTACCGTCACAATGAATACCGGCCTGCTGGCCCCCCCCTCCAGCTGTGGCACCAGCGTGGTCGCAAACTTTCCCTTCAATGTGGTGGCGACCGTCGGCAAGCAGTGCAACGTCAGCTACGCCAATAACGTTAGCTTCGGGCCGGTGGCGGCTATGCAAAGCAATGTAGCGTCGAATAACACCATCGGCATTGCCTGCACCACCGGCACGGTTTACACCGTGGGCCTGACGCCATCGAACGGCAACACGGGCGGCACCGGGGTGCTGTCAGGCACGGGAAGTAATACCGATCAGGTGCCTTATCAACTAAGACAAGCCACCGGAACATCCGGGGCGGTGTGGGGCAACACGTCGCTGAACATGCCGTCCAGCACCGGTAACGGGGGAGCGCAGCAATACCAGGTCTATGTCACTATTCCGAGCACCAATTACACGCCAGACAACTATGCCGACACGGTGACCATTACCGTAACCTATTGATCGTTCCTCTTGCTGACAGATAGCCGGTTGCCATGGCGCAACCGGTTAATTTCCCTGTGACTTAACGTAAAGTTCCCGCTGACGGTGCCGATAACCTCGGGAACAAGTCGTTAAAAGGGCGTCCTATGTTAAAGCGTATTCGCGTTGTCACCATGCTGATGATGGTGCTGGTGGTGTTCGCGCTGCTGCAAATCATTTCCGGTGGAATGTTCTTTAATTCGTTAAAAAACAACAATGATAACTTCAAAGTCTCCCGCGAACTGCGGGTGCAGCAGGCCGAATTAAATCAGGCATGGATCCTGATGTTGCACACGCGCATTAACCTTAGCCGCTCTGCCGCGCGCATGATGATGGATCCGGCCAATAGCCAGAGCTCAGCCAAAACCGATCTGCTGAACAATGCGAAGAAATCCCTCGCCAGCGCCGAGCAGCACTACAACAACTTTAAACAGGTTGCGCCCATTTCAGCCGAAATGAACACCGTGGTGAAAGATATCGACGGTGATTACCAGACCTACCATCAGGCGCTGGCGGAGCTGATTGGCTACCTGGAAAGCGGCAACATGGATGCCTATTTCGGTCAGTCGACCCAGGGTATGCAGAATGCGCTGGAAAAAGCCTACGACGGCTACCTGGCGCTGAACGATCGCATGTACGAAGCCTCGTACGTCGACAGCCGCGACGGCTACACCTTCGCCATCTGGCAGCTTGGCATTTTAGCCCTGGCGCTGGCCGCAGTCATTCTGCTGGTCTGGGTCGGGATGCGTCAGATACTGCTTAAGCCGCTGAACGTGGTGATCGGGCATATCCGCGAGATTGCGGCCGGTAACCTGACGGAAAAAATTAACGTTGAAGGGAAAAACGAGCTGACCCAGCTAGCCTCCAGCGTGCAGCACATGCAGCAGGAACTGATTACCACCGTCAGCAGCGTGCGCGAAGGGTCGGATGCCATTTACAGCGGCACCACCGAAATTGCCGCAGGCAATAACGATCTTTCATCCCGCACCGAGCAACAGGCGGCGTCCCTGGAAGAAACCGCCGCCAGCATGGAGCAGCTCACCGCCACCGTGAAGCAGAACGCCGAAAACGCACGTCAGGCCTCTCAGCTGGCGCTGAATGCGTCCGAAACCGCGCAGCGCGGCGGCAAGGTTGTCGATGGCGTGGTGAAAACCATGCATGACATCGCGGGTTCCTCCAAAAAAATTGCCGACATCATTAGCGTGATTGACGGGATTGCCTTCCAGACCAACATCCTGGCGCTGAATGCCGCGGTAGAAGCCGCGCGTGCGGGTGAACAAGGACGCGGCTTCGCGGTTGTCGCCGGGGAAGTACGTAACTTAGCCAGCCGCAGCGCCCAGGCGGCAAAAGAAATTAAATTGCTGATTGAAGATTCCGTTTCGCGCGTGGACACGGGATCCGTGCTGGTGGAAAGCGCAGGGGAAACCATGAGCGACATCGTGAACGCGGTGACGCGGGTCACGGACATCATGGGGGAAATCGCCTCCGCCTCTGACGAGCAAAGCCGGGGTATTGACCAGGTCGCCCTGGCCGTGTCTGAGATGGACAGAGTGACACAGCAGAACGCCTCGCTGGTGGAAGAGTCTGCTGCCGCGGCCGCCGCGCTGGAGGAGCAGGCCAGCCGCCTGACTCAGTCTGTCGCGACGTTCCGTTTGCAAGGGAATGCGGGTAGTAAAAAACCTGCAGCGGCTGCGCCGGTAGCGCAAAGCCCTGTGGTTCATGCCCCGCGTACTCCGGCCCGGGCCGGGGATGACGATAACTGGGAAACTTTCTGATCAGATGAATACCGGCCTGCTGGCCGGCAGAGGGAAGCTTTGATGTTAAACCGTATCCGGATCTCGACCACGCTTTTCCTGATTTTGATTGTCTGCGGCGTTTTGCAGATTGGCAGTAATGGCTTGTCTTTTTGGGCTTTTCGTGACGATTTCCAGAACCTGAAAAGGGTCGAGGTTAGCAATCAGCAACGCGATGCGTTAACCCAAAGCCGGGCCGCGTTACTGCAGGCCAGCAATGCCTTAAACCGGGCGGGTACGCTGACCGCACTCAGCTATCCACCGGACGATATCAAACGCCTGATGGCGGATGCCCGCAGCAGCCTGAAGCAGGCGGATATACTGTTTAACCAGTTCCTCGAGATCCCGCCGAAAGAGGGCGAGGCTGAGACAATGCTGGCCTCGACGAAAGAGAGCTATACGGCGTTCAGAGACGATCTCCAGCATCAGGCAACGTGGCTTGAGAACAACCAGCTTTCCGACTTTATGACCGCGCCGGTACAGAAGTCGCAGGGCGTTTTTGATGCGAACTTCAATGCCTGGCAGCAGAGCATTAATCAGATTGTGCAAACCGCGAGCGGCGACAGCCAGAAAAACTACCATATCTCCGCGGTGATTTTCACCGTGGTGACGATCATCGCCGTGGTGCTGTTGCTCGGCTCCCTGGCCTGGTCGCGCAAGATGATTGTGCAGCCGCTGGCGATTGTCCGTAGCCACTTTGACAGCATTGCCGCCGGGGACCTGGCGAAGCCAATTTCGGTCTTCGGGCGCAATGAGATCTCGGAGATATTCGCCAGCCTGAAAAATATGCAGACGGCGTTAAAAGAGACGGTCAGCCAGGTGCGCAGCGGCACCCGCTCCATGCACGCCGGTATCGGTGAGATTGCCGCAGGCAACAGCGACCTGTCGGCTCGAACCGAGCAGCAGGCGGCTTCCCTGGCAGAAACGGCGGCCAGCATGGAGCAGCTCACGGCTACAGTCGGGCAGAACGCCGATAACGCTCGCCAGGCGGCACAGCTTTCCCGCAGCGCGGCTGATACCGCGAAGCAGGGCGGGCAGCAGGCAGCAAACGTGGCAAACACCATGCGCGACATCGCGGGCAGTTCGCAGAAAATTAGTGACATTACCAGCGTGATCGACGGCATTGCGTTCCAGACCAATATCCTCGCGCTGAACGCGGCGGTAGAAGCGGCGCGTGCCGGGGAGCAGGGGCGTGGTTTTGCGGTGGTTGCCGGGGAAGTTCGTAACCTGGCCAGCCGCAGCGCGCAGGCGGCCAAAGAGATCAAAGTATTAATTGAAGAGTCCGTTGACCGCGTGCAGCAGGGATCGAAGCTGGTCGATACGGCGGCGACAACGATGGCTGAAATTGTCCGTTCGGTCACCCAGGTGAACGACATTATGGGCGAAATTGCCTCGGCGTCAGATGAGCAGCGCCGTGGGATTGAGCAAGTCGCTCAGGCGGTCAGCCAGATGGATCAGGTCACGCAGCAAAACGCCGCGCTGGTTGAAGAAGCCGCCAGCGCCACCGATGCGCTGGCGGGGCAGGCTGAATATCTTTCCGGCGTGGTGGCGGTATTTCATCTGAGCGGTGCCGACGCTGAGCCCGCAGCCAGTGAATTCGCCGCGACCGGAGAATGGGTAACATCTTGAAGGGAATAAAGAAGGCGCTATGACATCATCGACGCCCACCGGGCAACAGTCATTAATGCTACAGATGACACAGCGTCTGCCGCTGTCCGACGCGCATTTTCGTCGGATATGCCAGTTGATCTATCAGCGCGCGGGTATCGTGCTGGCCGACCATAAACGGGACATGGTTTATAACCGTCTGGTTCGCCGCCTGCGTCTGCTGGGTCTGGATGATTTTGGCCGCTACTTAGGCATGCTGGAAGCCAACTCCAGCAGCGCCGAATGGCAGGCGTTTATCAACTCGCTGACCACTAACCTGACCGCTTTTTTTCGCGAAGGACACCATTTCCCTATCCTTGCGGAGCACGCCCGCAAACGCAGCGGGGACTATAAAGTCTGGAGCGCGGCGGCTTCGACCGGCGAAGAGCCCTATTCCATCGCCATTACCCTGGCGGATGTGCTGGGGGGCGGCGCGGGACGCTGGAAGGTTTTTGCCAGCGATATCGACACCCAGGTGCTGGAGAAAGCCCAGAGCGGCGTTTATCGCCAGGAAGAGCTGAAAACGCTTTCGCCGGTACAGATGCAGCGCTATTTCATGCGCGGCACGGGGCCGCATGAGGGGCTGGTCCGGGTGCGCAGTGAACTGTCGAATCATATTGATTTTGCACCGATCAACCTGCTGGACAAGCAGGCACCGGTACCGGGGCCATTTGACGCCATTTTTTGCCGCAATGTGATGATTTATTTTGATAAACCTACACAGCAGGCGATTTTGCAGCGCTTTGTTCCGCTGCTGAAACCCGGCGGGCTGCTGTTTGCCGGGCATTCGGAGAACTTCAGTAACCTCAGCCGTGACTTCTGGCTGCGTGGTCAGACGGTCTATGGCCTGAGTAAGGAAAGAACATGACGAAAATACGTGTCTTATCGGTCGATGACTCTGCGCTGATGCGGCAGATAATGACGGAAATTATCAACAGTCATAGCGATATGGAAATGGTTGCTACCGCCCCGGACCCGCTGGTGGCGCGCGATCTGATTAAAAAGTTTAATCCGGATGTGTTAACGCTGGATGTCGAAATGCCGCGAATGGACGGCCTCGACTTCCTGGAGAAGCTGATGCGCCTGCGGCCCATGCCGGTGGTGATGGTGTCTTCGCTGACCGGCAAAGGGTCGGAAGTGACGCTGCGCGCGCTGGAGCTGGGGGCTATCGACTTCGTGACCAAGCCGCAGTTGGGCATTCGCGAAGGGATGCTGGCCTACAGCGAAATGATTGCTGAAAAGGTGAGAACCGCCGCCAGGGCTAAGATTGCCGCACATGCGCCAGCCGCCGTGCCTGCGACGCTGAAGGCCGGGCCGCTGCTTAGCTCGGAAAAATTGATTGCCATTGGGGCTTCAACCGGCGGCACCGAAGCGATTCGCCATGTGCTGCAGCCGCTGCCGCTTTCCAGCCCGGCGCTGTTGATTACCCAGCATATGCCGCCGGGTTTCACCCGTTCATTCGCCGAGCGGCTGAACAAGCTGTGCCAGATCAGCGTTAAAGAGGCCGAAGACGGCGAGCGCGTACTGCCGGGCCATGCCTATATCGCCCCGGGTGATAAGCACATGGAGCTGGCGCGCAGCGGCGCAAACTATCAAATCAAATTACATGACGGCCCACCCGTGAACCGGCATCGCCCGGCCGTGGATGTGCTGTTCCATTCGGTGGCGAAACACGCGGGGCGTAACGCCGTGGGCGTGATCCTCACCGGGATGGGTAATGACGGTGCCGCCGGGATGCTGGCGATGCACCAGGCAGGGGCGTGGACCATCGCCCAAAACGAAGCAAGTTGTGTGGTGTTCGGCATGCCGCGTGAGGCCATCAATTCCGGTGGCGTCAGCGAAGTGGTCGATTTAAGCCAGGTTAGCCAGCAGATGCTGGCGAAAATTAGTGCCGGACAGGCAATACGTATTTAACTGAAGGAGCCCGGATTTTATGGCGGACAAAGAACTCAAGTTTCTGGTCGTAGACGACTTTTCAACCATGCGCCGCATCGTGCGTAACCTGCTTAAAGAGCTGGGTTTTAATAACGTTGAAGAAGCGGAAGACGGCGTAGACGCGCTGAACAAACTGCAGGCCGGTGGTTTCGGCTTTGTGATTTCCGACTGGAACATGCCGAACATGGACGGTCTGGAGCTGCTGAAAACCATTCGTGCCGACGGCGCGATGTCAGCGATGCCGGTGCTGATGGTTACGGCAGAAGCCAAAAAAGAAAACATCATTGCAGCCGCACAGGCCGGGGCAAGCGGCTACGTCGTTAAGCCATTCACTGCGGCAACACTGGAAGAGAAACTGGGCAAAATTTTCGAAAAGCTCGGCATGTAAGGAGGCGCAAATGCACTCATCAACAAACCCGGCAACAGAGATACACGAGCATTCACCAACCGATATCATTGCACGTATCGGCAGCCTGACCCGCATGCTGCGCGACAGCCTGCGTGAGCTGGGGCTCGACCAGGCCATTGCTGAAGCGGCTGAAGCTATTCCTGATGCCCGCGATCGCCTGGACTATGTCGTGCAGATGACCGCGCAGGCCGCCGAGCGCGCCCTGAACTGCGTGGAGCTGTCTCAGCCTCACCAGAACCAGCTGGAAAGCGAAGCGAAAGCGCTGAGCGGCCGCTGGGATGCATGGTTTGAAAATCCGATCGAGCTGAAAGATGCGCGCGAACTGGTGACTGACACCCGCAGCTACCTGTCAGGCGTCCCGGAGCACACCAGCTTCACCAACGCCCAGCTGTTGGAAATCATGATGGCGCAGGATTTCCAGGACCTCACTGGCCAGGTTATCAAGCGTATGATGGACGTTATCCAGGAGATCGAGCGCCAGCTGTTGATGGTGCTGCTGGAAAACATGCCGGAGCCGGACGCTCGCGCCAAGCGCGTGAACGAAGGCTTGCTGAACGGCCCGCAGCTTGATGCTTCCGCCGCCGGCGTGGTGGCAAGTCAGGATCAGGTTGATGATTTGCTGGACAGCTTAGGCTTTTAAAATAGCGGCGGCCGCTCTCGCGTGCGTGGGGGAGGCCGCCCGTTAACGTCAAAATAAACGTACAAAAACGTTTGTAATTCCTCTATTAGCCCAACCGTGCTCTGGCATGCTGTCCTTGAAAATGCGGCCACGAGATTGTTGCGGTGTCTGAAGATAGCGATCAGGAAAAAACAGAAGCCCCCACGGCCCACCGACTTGAAAAGGCGCGTGAAGAGGGGCAGATCCCGCGTTCCCGTGAACTGACTTCCCTGCTGATGTTATTGGTAGGGCTGTGCATTATCTGGATGGGCGGGGCGTCGCTGGGCAAGATGCTCGGCGCCATGCTGTCTGATGGCCTGCACTTCGACCACAAAATCATCAACGACCCCAGCCTGATTGTGAATCAGATCAGCCATTTGATTAAGCTTGCCGTGATGGCGCTGCTGCCGCTGATCTCCGGCCTGGTTATTGTCGCGATAGCCGCGCCGATGCTACTGGGGGGCGTGAACTTTAGCTCCAAGTCGATCAAGTTTAATCTCGGCAAGCTCAACCCGATTGCCGGCATTAAGCGGATGTTTTCTATGCAGACGGCAGCGGAGTTACTCAAGGCGCTGCTGAAAGCGGTGCTGGTGGGCTGCGTGGCTGCCTGGTATTTGTGGCACAACTGGCCGGCGATGATGCGCCTGATGAGTGAGTCCCCGGTTACTGCCCTTGCCAGCGCGCTCAACATGGTGGCGCTTTGTGCCCTGCTGGTGATTCTGGGCCTTATCCCGATGGTGGGATTTGACGTCTTCTTCCAGATTTACAGCCACATTAAAAAGTTACGCATGACTCGCCAGGATATTCGTGACGAGTACAAACAGAACGAGGGCGATCCGCACATTAAAGGGCGTATTCGCCAGCAGCAAAGAGCGATTGCGCGCCGCCGCATGATGGCCGATGTGCCAAAAGCTGACGTTATCGTGACCAACCCGACCCACTATGCGGTGGCTCTGCAGTACGACGAAAACAAAATGAGCGCGCCTAAAGTCCTGGCGAAAGGTGCCGGACTGATCGCTCAGCGCATTAAAGAAATTGGCAATGAAAACCGCATCCCGATGCTGGAAGCCCCCCCGCTGGCGCGTGCGCTGTACCGACATGCGGAAATTGGGCAGCAGATCCCCGGCCAGCTTTATTCTGCCGTGGCGGAAGTGCTGGCCTGGGTCTGGCAGCTGCGCCGCTGGCGCGTGGCGGGCGGCTTAATTCCGAAGAAACCTGAAAATCTGCCGGTGCCTGAGGCGCTGGACTTTGCAAACGAGAAGGACTCCGATGGCTAATCTGGCTGCGATGTTGCGCCTGCCGGGCAACATGAAATCTGGGCAATGGCAAATTCTTGCGGGACCGGTACTGATCCTGCTGATTCTGTCGATGATGGTGCTGCCGCTGCCGCCGTTTGTCCTCGACCTGCTGTTTACCTTTAACATCGCGCTGTCGATCATGGTGCTGCTGGTGGCGATGTTCACCCAGCGCACGCTGGACTTCGCGGCGTTTCCGACCATTCTGCTGTTTACCACTTTGCTGCGCCTCGCGCTAAACGTGGCTTCTACCCGTATCATCCTGCTGGAAGGGCATACCGGTGCGGCGGCAGCGGGTAAAGTGGTTGAAGCCTTCGGCCACTTCCTGGTGGGCGGCAACTTCGCCATCGGTATCGTGGTGTTTATCATCCTCGTTATCATCAACTTTATGGTTATCACCAAGGGTGCGGGACGTATCGCCGAAGTCGGGGCACGTTTTGTGCTGGACGGGATGCCGGGGAAACAGATGGCTATCGATGCCGATCTGAACGCCGGGATCATTGGTGAAGAGGAAGCGAAAAAACGCCGTTCTGAAGTGACCCAGGAAGCTGACTTTTACGGTTCAATGGACGGGGCGAGTAAGTTCGTGCGCGGCGACGCCGTGGCCGGGCTTATCATCATGGTGATTAACGTGGTGGGCGGCCTGATGGTCGGGGTTATCCAGCACGATATGGCGATGGGGGCGGCGGCACAGAGCTATACGCTGTTGACCATCGGTGACGGCCTGGTCGCCCAGATCCCGGCGCTGGTGATTTCCACCGCTGCGGGCGTGATTGTTACCCGCGTGGCGACCGATCAGGATGTCGGTGAACAGATGGTGACCCAGCTGTTCAACAACCCGCGCGTGATGCTGTTGGCCGCTGGCGTGCTGGGGCTGCTCGGGATGGTGCCGGGTATGCCGAACTTTGTGTTCCTGCTGTTTACCGCCGCACTGCTGGGCCTGGCCTGGTGGATGCGTGGCCGCCAGATGGCCGAGCCGGAAGCACCTCAGCCGGTGAAGATGCCGGAAAATAATCAGGCCGTGGAAGCGACCTGGAATGACGTGCAGCTGGAAGATCCGCTGGGCATGGAAGTGGGTTATCGTCTGATTCCGATGGTGGATTTCCAGCAGGACGGCGAGCTGCTGGGCCGTATTCGCAGTATTCGTAAAAAATTCGCCCAGGAGATGGGATTCCTGCCGCCGGTGGTGCATATTCGCGACAATATGGATCTGCCGCCCGCGCGCTACCGTATTTTGATGAAGGGCGTAGAAATTGGCAGCGGGGATGCCTACCCAGGCCGCTGGCTGGCGATTAACCCCGGCACCGCTGCAGGGACGTTACCGGGCGAGGCGACCATTGATCCGGCCTTTGGCCTGGCCGCCATCTGGATTGAGAGCGCGCTGAAAGAGCAGGCGCAAATTCAGGGCTTCACCGTGGTTGAAGCGAGTACCGTGGTGGCAACGCACCTGAACCACCTTATCGGACAGTTTGCGCCAGAGCTGTTTGGCCGCCAGGAAGCGCAGCAGCTGCTTGACCGCGTGACGCAGGAAATGCCTAAGCTGACGGAAGATCTTATCCCGGCGGTGGTGACGCTGACCACGCTGCATAAAGTGCTGCAAAACCTGCTTGAAGAGAAAGTGCCGATCCGCGATATGCGAACCATTCTGGAAACGCTGGCGGAGCATGCGCCTATTCAGAGCGATCCGCATGAGCTCACCGCCGTGGTTCGCGTGGCGCTGGGCAGGGCTATCACCCAGCAATGGTTCCCTGGCACCGGTGAAGTGCAGGTTATCGGCCTGGATGCGTCTCTTGAGCGTCTGCTGCTGCAGGCGCTGCAGGGCGGGGGCGGCCTTGAGCCGGGGCTGGCGGATCGCCTGCTGGAACAGACTCAGGATGCGTTGCAGCGCCAGGAAATGCTGGGTGCACCACCGGTGCTGTTGGTGAACCATGCCCTGCGTCCGCTGCTGGCGCGCTTCTTACGCAGAACGCTGCCGCAGCTGGTTGTGCTCTCGAGCCTGGAGCTGTCCGACAACCGCAATATCCGCATGACGGCAACTATCGGAGCGAAATAAAGAATGAAAGCGTTACTTTTGATGCTGCTGGTGCCGTTTGGTGCCCTGGCGTTAGGTGAGGGCTCCTGGCAGGACAGCGGGATTGGCGTGACTCTCAGTAACCGGGGCGTAACGGCCTCGTCCCGGCCGTTGAAACCGATGCAGCCCGTCAGCGGCAGAATGACGCTGATTGCCTGGACCTATGTGCTGGATGGCCCGACGCCTGCGGGGCTGACCGTCAAACTTTGTTCGCCGACGAATTGCACCCCGCTTGAGGGTGCAAACGGCACCACGCGCGGGCTGACCAACACCGATGCAAATCAGCCGTTGCGCTTTGTCTGGGAAGTACCGGGCGGCGGTTCTATGTACCCGCCACTGCGGGTGCGCAGTAATCAGGTCATCGTTAACTACGTGCAGTAAGTCTCTCTCTTACCGGCCAGCGGGATTCATACGCTGGCCGACCTCTCGTTTTCCGCGTTAAACCCTTTTGTTTTATCAATCAGTGACTCATGCCCGGGGTCCCTTTGTATTTTTGCCATTTTCCGTTTGCCGGTGGCAGAAACGCAGAGGTATCACTGGCGCGATGCTTTTACCTTTAACCGTGTATTTACTCCCGGAGCGAGGAGCAGTCATCAGGGAGTCTCCGAAAAACCATAAGGGCTGACGGCGATGAGAACACGGAAGATTGGATTCACGAATTACCTGGCCTATGGCTCAGGCGACTTTTTAGGGGCAGGGACCACGGCGCTTACGGCGGCATGGTTGCTCTATTTTTACACCACGTTTTGCGGGCTCTCTCCCATTGAGGCCACCTTTATTTTTGCCGCGGCCAGGGTGCTGGATGCGCTGGTCAGCCCATTGATGGGCTTTCTTACCGATAACTTCGGTTCCACCCGGCTCGGCAAGCGATTCGGACGAAGGAAGTTCTTTATCCTGCTCGGCATTCCCTGCGTATTCAGCTATTCGTTGATGTGGGTAGGCAACATGGATTTCTGGTACTACCTGGTCACTTATCTGATCTTTGATGTCGTCTACACCATGATTCTGGTGCCGTATGAAACGCTGGTGCCGGAAATGACCGACGACTTTAAACAGAAAACCAAGTTTTCGGGCGCGCGGATTTCTATGGCGCAAATGTCGGCGATACTTGCCTCTTTCCTGCCGGGCATACTGTTGACCCAGTTTGGTAAAGACAGCGCCATCTCCTTCTTCTATGCAAGCCTGGTGTTTTCCGTACTGTGCGCGCTGATGCTGACGTTTGTCTGGTGTTTTACCTGGGAGCGCCCACGCGAGACGTGGACGGAAGCCGCGCTTCGGGCGGAAGCGGAGAAGCAGCAGCTAAGCCTCGGGCAAAGCCTCAACCGCCTGTTTGTTGAGCTGGGATCTACGCTGCGGATAAAGATTTTTCGCCAGCATCTGGGCATGTATCTTGGCGGCTATATTGCGCAGGATGTCTTTAATGCGGTCTTCACTTACTACGTCGTTTTCGTACTGATGCAGGAGGTCTCTTTTGCCTCGAATCTGCTCGGCACCATGGCGATTTTTCAGTTTATCGCGGTTATAGCGATGATCCCGCTGTGCATCCGCTTTGGGCCCGCACCGTCTTACCGCATGGTTGTGGTGCTGTTTGGCATCAGCTCTCTTGCCTACGCGCTGCTTTACTATGCGGGGCTTAGCGATGTGTATGCACTGCTGCTGTTGGTTTCAGCCGTCGCCGGACTGGGGCGAGGAGGCATCAACTATGTTCCCTGGAATACCTACACCTACATTGCCGATGTGGATGAGGTGATAACCGGCCAGCGCCGCGAGGGGATTTTTGCCGGGATCATGACCCTGACGCGTAAAGCTTCGCAGGCAGGTGCGGTGATGCTGGTGGGCATCGTGATGCAAATGTCTGGCTTTGTCAGCGGGCAAAAAACGCAGCCTGAGGAGGTTAGCCACACCATTCTGATCATCCTGAGCGTGGGCACGCTGCTGGTGCTGACCTGTGGGTTCCTTGTCTCCCTGCGTTTCAGGCTCAACCTACAAACCCACAGTACGCTGCGTGAAGAGACGGCCAAAATGCGTGAGTCTGGCAGCGCAATTCCACAGGCCAGCTCTCCGGAAGCTCGAGCGACGGTAGAAATGCTGGCGGGGATGCCGTTCGAAGCCCTTTGGGGCAATAACAACATTGGCTACCTCAACCGCAACAAGCCGCCTGCGTCAACGCTTCAGACCGATGCATCACCGAATTCAACATACCATGGAGGTTAATATCATGAAGGTTTGGCCCGTTAAGCACAGCCCGTTGTTACGTCAGCCTGAGCGTTTTATTGCCAGGGACGAACTGAAAGCGCTGATAGAGAAGGTGACCGATAATCTGGTCAATATTCAGGATGCAAGCGGTGAGTTTTTGCTGCGGCTGGATGATGGCAGGACGATCGATACCAAGGGCTGGGCCGGCTGGGAATGGACGCACGGGATCGGACTGTACGTGATCTGGCAGTATTACCGCCAGACGGGAGATACCTCGATGCGGGATATCATCGACGACTGGTTTACCGCGCGTTTTGCCGAAGGGGCGACCACCAAAAACGTCAACACAATGGCACCGTTTCTGACGCTGGCGTATCGCTATGAAGAAAGTCTGAATCCAGCGCATCTGCCCTGGCTTGAAAGCTGGGCCGAATGGGCAATGCATGAGATGCCGCGCACGGATTTTGGCGGGATGCAGCACATCACCCTGGCGGAGGAGAACCATCGGCAGATGTGGGATGACACGCTGATGATGACGGTGCTCCCGCTGGCGAAAATCGGCAAGCTGCTTGGGCGCAAAGCGTATGTGGAGGAGGCGACCTACCAGTTTTTACTGCACGTTCAGAACCTGATGGACAGGGAGAGCGGGCTGTGGTTTCACGGCTGGAGCTACGACGGCTGCCACAACTTCGCTCACGCACGTTGGGCACGGGGTAACAGCTGGTTGACTATTGTTATCCCGGACTTCCTTGAGCTGCTTGATTTGCCTGAAACCAGCGCGGTACGCCGTTATCTGCTGCAGGTGCTGAACCGGCAGATAGAGGCGCTGGCGAAATGCCAGCATGAAACGGGCCTCTGGCATACCTTACTTGATGACCCCGATTCTTACCTGGAAGCCTCGGCGACGGCCGGTTTTGCCTACGGCATTCTCAAGGCGGCGCGAAAGCGCTACATCAGCGCAGACTATGCGGCAGTCGGAGAAAAGGCGATGCGCGGTATTGTGGCTAATATCTCGCCGGAAGGGGAGCTGCTGCAAACGTCGTTTGGCACCGGCATGGGCAGTAATCTTGAGTTTTACCGCCAGATACCGCTGACTTCTATGCCGTACGGCCAGGCGATGGCCATTCTGTGTATGACGGAATATCTGCGCGGCTATTACTGAGTCGCTTAAAAAAAGAAAACCCGGCACGGTGGCCGGGTTTTTGTTTGTATAGCTGAAGAATTACATACGTTCTACGGTGTTGATACCCAGCGTATCCAGACCCAGCTTCAGCGTTTTCGCGGTGAGCAACGCCAGCTTCAGGCGGCTGTTGCGGGTCGCTTCATCGGCGGCGCTGAGAATCGGGCAGTGCTCGTAGAAGCCGGAGAACAGGCCGGCAACATCGTACAGATAGGCACACATCACATGCGGCGTACCGTCGCGGGCAACCACATTCAGCGTCTCTTCAAACTGCAGCAGGCGGGCGGCCAGCTGAGCTTCACGGTCTTCGGTAATAACAACCTTCGCTTTCAGCAGTTCGGCTTCGTCGAGGTCGGCCTTACGGAACACGGACAGGACGCGTGTGTAGGCATACTGCATGTACGGCGCGGTGTTCCCCTCGAAGGCGAGCATGTTGTCCCAGTCGAAGATGTAGTCGGTGGTACGGCTCTTGGACAGGTCGGCGTACTTCACCGCACCAATACCTACCGCTTTCGCCAGATTTTCCAGTTCGTCTGCAGGCATATCCGGGTTCTTCGCCGCAACCAGACCGCGGGCGCGTTCCATTGCCTCATCGAGCAGGTCGGTCAGCTTCACGGTGCCGCCGGAGCGGGTTTTGAACGGCTTGCCGTCTTTGCCCAGCATCATGCCGAACATCTGGTGCTCCAGGGTGACGGACTCCGGCACGTAGCCAGCTTTACGCACGATGGTCCATGCCTGCATCAGGTGCTGGTGCTGGCGAGAGTCAATGAAGTAGAGCACGCGGTCGGCGTGCAGGGTTTCATAGCGGTATTTGGCACAGGCGATGTCGGTGGTGGTGTAGAGGTAACCGCCATCTTTCTTCTGGATGATCACGCCCATCGGGTCGCCGTCTTTGTTCTTGAACTCGTCCAGGAACACCACGGTGGCGCCTTCGCTCTCTACCGCCAGACCTTTCTCTTTCAGATCCGCCACAATGCCAGGCAGCATTGGGTTGTAGAGGCTTTCGCCCATCACGTCATCGCGGGTCAGCGTCACGTTGAGGCGTTCGTAGGTTTTCTGGTTCTGCGTCATGGTGATGTCGACCAGCTTGCGCCACATCTCACGGCAGTATTCATCGCCGCCCTGCAGCTTTACCACGTAACCACGGGCGCGCTCGGCAAAAACTTCGTCTTCGTCATAGTGTTTTTTGGCCGCGCGGTAAAACTCTTCCAGGTCGGCCAGCGCCATTTCGCCCGCGTTTTCCTGCTGCTGTTTTTCCAGGAACGCGATGAGCATGCCGAACTGAGTGCCCCAGTCGCCAACGTGGTTGGCACGGATGACCTTGTGGCCAAGGAACTCCAGGGTGCGCACGGCCGCGTCACCGATGATGGTGGAGCGAATGTGGCCCACGTGCATTTCTTTGGCAACGTTTGGCGCAGAGTAGTCGACGACGATAGTTTGCGGTTCAGACACGCTCACGCCAACGCGATCGGACGCCACGGCCTCATCAATGTTTTTCGCCAGAAATGCCGGGTCGAGGAAAATGTTGATAAAGCCAGGGCCGGCAATCTCAACTTTGCTGGCGATCCCGGTCAGATCGAGGTTAGCGATGACCTTCTCTGCAACCTGTCGCGGCGGCATGCCCAGCGTTTTAGCAACGGACATCACGCCATTGGCCTGATAGTCGCCGAACTGGACTTTTGCTGACTGACGAACCTGCGGTTCGCAGTCCGCTGGCGCACCTGCAGCAATCAGCGCCTGGCTGACTTTTTCTGAGAGAAGAGACTGAATATTCACCGGGATACCTTACAATTTGTACTGGGCCGCCACGTCAAGGGCCGCCTAAAAATGAGGAAAGAAACAGGGCGTGAGTATAACGTTATTTACGCTCCGACGTCAGCAAAAGCCTCGCTAGCGGGCGGTGCAATTATTATTAACGGCGCAATGAATAACCATTCATCGGCATTTGGCCCTGGCGGGGAGTTGGCGGCCTGCCAGGAACAGGGTAGATTACGCGGTTTCTAAAAAAGAGGATGGCGGCATGGCACACTGGCAGACGGTAGATGAACTGCATGATATTTCGGCAGATCTGCCGAGATTTACAAAAGCGTTAACAGAACTTGCCACCCGACTTGGGCTGGAGATTGCGCCCCTGGATGCCGATCACATTTCTTTGCGCTGCCACCAGAACGTGACCGCCGAACGCTGGCGTACAGGGCTGGAAAAATGCGGCACGTTGCTGAGTGAAAATATTATCAATGGCCGTCCGATCTGCTTATTCAAGCTCGACGAGCCGGTGTGCGTCGAGCACTGGCGGTTTACGGTTGTGGAACTGCCCTGGCCCGGGGAAAAACGTTACCCGCACGAAGGCTGGGAGCACATTGAGATTGTGCTGCCGGGCGAGCCAGAAACGCTTAACGCGCGGGCGCTGGACTTGTTGTCTGACGCCGGGCTGCGTGAAACGGGAATTTCGGTGAAAACCAGCGCCCCGAAAGGCGAACGCGAAAGATTGCCCAACCCAACGCTTGCGGTCACCGACGGTAAAGTGACCATCAAATTCCACCCCTGGAGCATTGAGCAGATCGTCGCCAGCGAACAGGGTGACTGATTAGCGCTGCTGCACCGCAGTTTGCAGGCGGCTAAGGGCTTCGGCAAGGACAGCGGCCGTACAGCCAAAGTTGATGCGGATAAACTGTTGCTCGCCAAAATCGATGCCGGGAGAAAAGCCCAGCCCGGCGTTGAAAAAGAATGCCGCCGGATTCTCTACGCCTAATCCGCTGGCATCAACCCAGCCGAGATAAGTGGCTTCCGGCGATATCATCGTTAAACCCGGCGTGGCATTCACGGCCTGGGTCAGCCGATCCCGGTTTGCGCGCAGATAAACCAGCAGCGCCTGCAGCCACGCCTCGCCGTCTCGCCATGCAGCTTCCGCCGCCGTCAGGGCAAGAATATCCACTTCCGGCACAATGCCCGCCCGCGAGGCTTTGAATTTGCGCCGCAGGTCAGGGTTGGGAATAACGGCCACCGAGGCGCCAAGCCCGGCAATATTAAAGGTTTTGGACGGGGATAGTAGCGTCACTGAACGCTGCGCTGCATCTTCACTTAAAGTCGCGAAGGGGATGTGCGTTACGCCGGGCTCAAGCAATAAGTCGCAGTGGATTTCGTCGGAACAGACAATTAACTCGTGCCGCTGCGCGAAGGCCAGATGCTGCTCTAGTTCGCGACGGCGGTAAGCCGTGCCGCCAGGGTTCTGCGGGTTACACAGCATCAGCAGTTTTTCATTGCCGGTCATGCCGGCCGTTAATGCCTCAAGCTCAAGAGTCCAGCGCTTTTCTGTGAGCCTGAGCGGTGCGTTAATCTGCATACGCCGGGCAAGTTCGGATGCTTTACGAAACGGCGGGTATATCGGCGTCGGGGCTATCGTCGATTCAGAGGCGGCGGTAAAGGCTCGAACGCAGAGATTCAGGCCGGAAACAACGCCAGGCAAAAAGACCAGCCATTCGGGTTTGATGCGCCACTGATAGCGGCTGGCGAGTCTTTCGGTCAGGACATCTATCAGTTCATGCGGGCGTTTGCCGTAGCCAAATACGCCGTGTCGGACGCGTGCCTGAAGTGCCTCAAGGATGCAGGGCGGGGAGCGAAAATCCATGTCAGCAACCCACATAGGCAGCACGTTTTCAGCAAATTTATTCCACTTCGAACTGTCGCTGTGACGCCTGTCGATCCATTCATCAAAATTGAATGCCATAGTACGCTACCTTTTTGTGGACCTCATTTAAGATTATCATTCAGTGACGGGGACACAACCGGCGAACTGCAGGTTTTATCAGGAGTAATCAATGGCTTTACTTGAAATATGCTGTTATGGAATAGATTGTGCTGTTACTGCAGAACAGGCCGGCGCGGACAGAATTGAACTCTGCTCGGCGCCTAAAGAAGGTGGGCTGACGCCGTCCGCTGGCGTGCTGCGCCAGGTTAGGCAGAAGGTATCGATCCCGGTGCACCCAATTATTCGCCCGCGCGGCGGTGATTTTTGCTACACCGACGGCGAATTTGCCACCATGCTTGAAGATATTGCGTTTGTGCGTGAACTCGGTTTCCCCGGGCTTGTTATCGGGATGCTTGATGTAGACGGCAATATTGATTTACCGCGAATGGAGCAGGTCATGCAGGCCGCTGAGGGCATGGCCGTGACGTTCCACCGGGCTTTTGATATGTGCCAGCATCCGCTGCAGGCGTTTGAGCAACTAGCGGCGTTAGGGGTAGCAAGGATCCTGACTTCAGGGCAGCAGCAAACGGCCGAAACGGGAATCTCACTTCTTCGGGAACTAAAACAGCATTCCCGTGCTCCAATTATTATGGCTGGCGCAGGCGTGCGTCTGAGCAACCTCGATAAGTTTGTTGCCAATGGTATTGAGGAGCTTCACAGCTCGGCAGGGCGTTCGGTGCCTTCTCCAATGCGCTATCGCAAAGCGGGCGTGTCCATGAGCGCCGATGCACAAGCCGATGAGTTTAATCGCTACTGCGTGGATGCAGACGTAGTAGCGGCCATGAAAAACGCGCTGGTGGACGCAAACCCGCCGCGCTGAAAGATTTCTACCGCGCATCATGTCGCCCAATATGATGCTTGCTCGTACCAGGCCCCGGCGTATTGCTGGGGCTTTTTTTATCTTGTAACCAGCGATGCGTCGCGTAACCTTTCCTTCACTTTTTGTACACATTGTTTAACTTCGTTTGCCAGCCACTTACGTTACAAAACACCCTGGGGTGAATAATCCTCTCCGACAACTATCTATGTTAGAGGGAATTAAAAATGAAAAAAATAACTGCAACTGTCATCCTGGCTCTGTCATCCGTCTTCGCATCTGCCGCTTTTGCCGCACCGCTGCCCGAAGTGCTTAACAGCAGCCCGGCAGGACAGGAGCAAATTGGCGTCGTGTCCATTCGTGGCGTATCCGGCAGCACCGATGATGCCATCAACCGACTGCAGGTAAAGGCCGAGAAAATCGGCGGCAGCAAAATTAACATTACTGGCCTGGGCACGCCGGGAGACTCCAGCCTGTGGAGTGGCACCGCACAGGTTTATCGCTAAGCGATGGCGAAGATAAAAAACCCGGCAATCAGCGCCGGGTTTTTTGTTTGTGGGCTATGGCTTGCGGGCCACCAGAACGGCACGAAGCGGGGCGGGGTAACCTTCAATGGTTTTGCCACTGTCATTTGGGTCGAGGAAATCGCCCAGCGATTCGGTGATCATCCACGACGTGCGGCGCTGTTCTTCCTGCGTGGTGACGCAGTGGTCGACAATTTTTACGTCGACAAAACCGCATTTCTCCAGCCAGTTTTTCAATGCCAGCGCGGACGGGATGTAGTAAACGTTGCGCATCTGAGCATAGCGCTCGCCCGGCACTAATACCGTATTTTCATCGCCTTCCACCACCAGCGTTTCCAGCACCAGTTCGCCTTCTTTGACCAGCTGATTCTTCAGCTGCCAGAGGTGATCCAGCGGCGAGCGGCGATGGTAAAGCACGCCCATCGAGAACACGGTATCAAAGGCGTTCAGCTCTGGAAGTTGCTCAATACCAAGCGGCAGAACGTGGGCGCGCTGATCGTTCCCAAGCAGCTTACGCACCGCCTCAAACTGGCAAATAAACAGCTGCATCGGGTCAATGCCAACCGCCAGCTGCGCGCCTGCGCCAATCATGCGCCACAGGTGATAGCCGCTGCCGCAGCCCACGTCGAGAATGGTCCGCCCGGCAAGCGGCGAAATGTGCGGCAAGACGCGATCCCATTTAAGATCTGAGCGCCATTCGGTGTCGATATCTACGCCATACAGCGAGTAGGGCCCTTTGCGCCAGGGCATCAGGTTGCGGAGCAGCTTTTCTATGCCAAGCTGCTGGCCTTCGCTCAGCGGCATGGCGGACTCAGCGGTGACGCTGTGCAGGAGGTCCAGACGATGAGGCGTCATCTCCGGCAGATAGTTCACCGTGTTGTACCAGTGCTTGAACTGGCCGTGCAGGGATTCACGCTGCCAGCTGGCAATTTGCGCGGGCAGGGTTTCCAGCCACGGGGCCAGGTGGTTTTTTGCAATCAGCTGATAAAAATTACCGAAATCAATCACGCGACTTCTCCGGACTTGACGGCTACCAGAGAGCCAAAGTTAAAGCACTGGAACCACAGTTCGGCGTGCTCAAAGCCCGCCTGTTTGAGGCGTTTTTTGTGGGTTTCGACCGAGTCGGTCAGCATCACGTTTTCCAGCATGCTGCGCTTCTGGCTGATTTCCAGTTCGCTGTAGCCGTTGGCGCGCTTAAAGTCGTGGTGCATGTTAAACAGCAGCTCGCCAACTTCGGCATCTTCAAAGCTGAATTTCTCCGAAAGCACCAGTGCACCGCCCGGCCTCAGGCCCTGCCAGATTTTATTCAGCAACAGTTGACGGTCGTCGGGCTCGAGGAATTGTAGCGTGAAGTTCAGCACCACCATCGACGCATTTTCGATGGCGATATGGCGAATATCGCCTTCGATGACTTCGACGGGCGTTTGCGCTTTAAAGGCGTCAAGATGGCGGCGGCAGCGTTCGACCATGGCCGGGGAGTTGTCGACGGCAATGATTTTGCAGCCATCGTGATGAATGTTGCGTCGTACCGATAATGTTGCCGCGCCCAAAGAGCAGCCAAGGTCGTAAACCTGGCTGTGGGGCTGCACGAAGCGCTCCGCCAGCATGCCAATCATGGAGATGATATTGGAGTAACCTGGCACCGAGCGCTGGATCATATCGGGGAAGACTTCGGCTACCCGTTCATCAAAGGTCCAGTCGCCCAGTTTGGCTATCGGGGCGGAAAACAGCGTATCGCGGTCAGACATAACGTTAAATCCGGAAATTCGAAAGGGGCGTATTTTGCGTTAATGGAGCGAGAAAACCAACTCCCACGGCATATACCATAAGTTGGCCAGCACCATTAGCATCAGCGCGCACCAGGTGGCACTCATGCCGGAACGGCGCCAGCGGATCAGGCGATGATGGTATCCGTAGTAGTGCAGCAGGCGTCCGGCCAGCAGCATAATACCGCAAATATGCACCATCCAGGTTTCGGCGCCGTCCATCTCCATCAGCAGTAAAAGCAGCAGGGAAATGGGAATATATTCCACCGCATTACCGTGAATACGGATGGCGCTTTGGAGTTCACTAAAGCCGCCGTCGCCGTAGGAAACCCGGTACTGCATTCGCAGGCGAACAACGTCGAACGAAAACTTAATTAACAGCAGAGCAGCCAGCACCGCATACAGCGCGCTTACCATATTAACTCCATGTCGTAACAGTTACGGCTCACGCTATGATAGCTCGCAAGCGGAGTGCTGTCGCTAGCGCTCAGAAAAGTGTGGCCTGTTGCGGGATGGCGGGTGGAGCCCCTAATTCAGGAAAAACGTGCTGCAGCGCGGGCCATAGGGTATGAACCAGCTCCGGTGCCTGGGCAATGTCCGGGGTGTGGAGAAAAAGGTATGGCGTTGTTTTTGCCGTCCATTCAGGCAACTTTTTTAACCAGACATCAAACAGCTCGGCATTTTGCGTCATGTTGTCGCTGCCGATAAATCGCACCAGAGGATGGCTGGCCGTGACAATGGCATGCACCGGAACTTTGGGCTTTTTACGTTGGGCTTCCCGCACCGCCTCGTTGTGCGGCACGGCACTGTGAATCGGGCGGCTGTCGAGAATGGCTCGATTCACTTTCCTGTCATGCAGGCCGCGATTCAATGCCTGTTCATCCGCACCTTTGTCGAAAAAGGCCGGGTGCCGGACTTCAACGCCATAGGTGAACTCCGCGGGCAATGCATCCAGAAAATGCCACAGCGCCGGGAGGTCGCCAGGCCCGAAAGTGGCCGGCAATTGAAGCCAGTATTGGCCTATTCTGCCCGCTAGCGGCGACATGCGGTCGAAAAACTCGGCGGTGAGGTCGCCGCAGTTGCGAAGGGCGGCGGTATGGGAAATGGTGGCGGGAAATTTAAAACAGAAGCGAAAACTGTCGCCCGTCATTTCCCGCCAGCGCTGTACGATTTCCGCTTTGGGCAGAGCGTACAGCGTGGTGTTGCCTTCCACACAGTTGAAGTGGCGGGCATAATCTTCCAGCGAAGTGATGCCCAGCCGGTTCCATTTCGGGTGCTGCCACTGGGGAAGGCCGATATAAATCATAGCGAAGCAATTATCTCGTCGGTGCTGCGAATGCGGGAGATACGCGGTAAGATGAACTTCAGGCTGTGATTATGCTGCTCGGCGCTGGCGGCGCTGCAGGCATCCTCAGCCAGAACCAACGAGAACCCCATTTCCCAGGCGTTACGTGCGGTGGACTCGACGCCAATATTGGTCGAAATACCGCAAAGGACGAGGGTGTCGATGCCGCGGCGGCGCAGCTGTAGCTCGAGGTCTGTGCCGTAAAACGCTCCCCACTGGCGTTTGGTGACTTCAATGTCACTGTCTTTTTTACCGAGCGCGGCCGGGTAGCTCCACCAGTTTTCAGGCAGGGCATGGCCCGGAGGTGCGGCATCAACAGGTTGTTTCAGGGCTTCTGCGTAATCGGCTGACCAGCCCACGCGCACCATCACCACCGGCGAACCGCTGGCGCGGAATTTCTCTGCCAGACGCGCGGCACGAGCCACGACGTCGCTGGCGCTGTGGGGGCCACCGGCAAACGGTAAAATGCCGTCCTGCAGGTCAATCACCACCAGGGCAGTACGAGATGCGTTGAGTTGTGTCATTGTGACTCCGGTTAACATTGGGGTTAAGGGTCAATACCTTACGCTGGAAGCCAGGTTGCTGAGTTTACAAATTTTGTTAATTTTTGTGAGAATCTGCAATACCGGCGCTGCGATTCGCGCCAGTCGGCGGTTTCGGGGTTATCGCCAGCCATTATTTCCAGTATAATAGCCCCCTTTTTTCATCCAGTTGTGACAGTCGAAATAGCTGCCACCAAAGCGCCTGCCGTCGCAGGTGGCGGGTCGCGTGCAGCTAATTAAGGGATATCTCATGCGTACAGTATATTGCGGGCAGCTCAATCAATCCCATGTGGGACAGCAAGTAACGCTTAGTGGGTGGGTCAATCGTCGCCGTGACCTCGGTAGCCTTATCTTTATTGATATGCGCGATCGTGAAGGCATCTTGCAGGTGTTTTTCGACCCGGACCGTCAGGAAGCGTTCCAGCTCGCCTCTGAACTGCGTAATGAGTTCTGTATTCAGGTTGTTGGCACCGTGCGTGCTCGCGACGAGCGCAACGTTAATAAAGATATGGCGACCGGCGAAGTGGAAGTGTTTGCCACCGAACTGACCATCATTAACCGCTCTGACGTGCTGCCGCTGGACTCCAACCACGTTAATACCGAAGAAGCGCGCCTGAAGTACCGTTACCTGGATCTCCGTCGTCCAGAAATGGCTCAGCGCCTGAAAACTCGCGCAAAAATTACCAGCTTCGTGCGCCGCTTTATGGACGACCACGGTTTCCTCGATATTGAAACCCCAATGCTGACCAAGGCTACGCCAGAAGGTGCACGTGACTATCTGGTGCCTTCCCGCGTCCATAAAGGTAAATTCTACGCTCTGCCGCAGTCTCCTCAGCTGTTCAAACAGCTGCTGATGATGTCCGGCTTTGACCGCTACTATCAGATCGTGAAATGTTTCCGCGACGAAGACCTGCGCGCCGACCGTCAGCCAGAATTTACCCAGATCGACGTTGAAACGTCCTTCATGACCGCGCCACAGGTGCGTGAAGTGATGGAAGACCTGGTGCGCAAACTGTGGATCAACACCATTAACGTTGACCTGGGCGACTTCCCGGTGATGACTTTCGCCGAAGCTGAGCGCCGCTACGGCTCCGACAAGCCGGACCTGCGTAATCCGCTGGAGCTGGTGGATGTGGCTGACCTGGTCAAAGACGTAGAGTTTAAGGTCTTCTCCGGCCCGGCAAACGACGCCAAAGGCCGCGTTGCCGCACTGCGTGTGCCGGGTGGCGCACAGATCAGCCGTAAACAGATTGACGACTACGGCAAGTTCATCGAAATTTACGGCGCTCGCGGCCTGGCGTACATCAAGGTTAACGAACGTGCGAAAGGCATCGAAGGGATCACCAGCCCGGTCGCCAAGTTCCTGAACGCGGATATCGTGGAAGCTATCCTGGCTCGTACCGGCGCAGCCGACGGCGACATGATCTTCTTCGGCGCGGACAGCAAGAAAGTGGTTGCCGACGCGCTGGGCGCACTGCGTCTGAAAATCGGTAAAGATTTGCAGTTAACCGATGAGAAAAAATGGGCGCCGCTGTGGGTGGTTGACTTCCCAATGTTTGAAGACAACGGCGAAGGCGGCCTGACCGCGATGCACCACCCGTTCACCGCGCCAAAAGACATGACGCCGGAAGAACTGGCGGCTCAGCCGGAAACCGCGATTGCCAACGCCTACGACATGGTTATCAACGGCTACGAAGTGGGCGGTGGCTCCGTGCGTATTCACAACGGCCAGATGCAGCAGACCGTGTTCGGCATTCTGGGCATTAACGAGCAGGAACAGCGCGAGAAATTCGGCTTCCTGCTGGACGCGCTGAAGTACGGTACGCCGCCTCATGCGGGCCTGGCGTTTGGTCTGGATCGCCTGACGATGCTGCTGACCGGCACCGACAACATCCGTGACGTTATCGCCTTCCCGAAAACCACGGCTGCCGCCTGTCTGATGACCGAAGCGCCAAGCTTCGCTAACCCGGCTGCGCTTGCCGAGCTGGGGATTGAAGTCATCAAAAAGGCAGAGAAAAACTGATGCCTTATAAGCGTCCCGTTTCGGTTCTGGTTGTCATTTACGCAGAAGATACGAAGCGGGTGCTGATGTTACAGCGGCGCGACGATCCTGATTTTTGGCAGTCGGTCACCGGCAGCCTTGAAGAAGGGGAAAGCGCGCTGCATGCCGCCCGGCGTGAAGTAAAGGAAGAGGTCGCTATCGACGTGCTCAATGAGCCGCTGCCGTTAGTTGACTGCCAGCGCCGGGTGGAGTTTGAGATATTTACTCATTTGCGTCATCGCTATGCGCCGGGGATCACGCGCAATACGGAATCGTGGTTCTGTCTTGCGCTGCCTCATGAACGCCAGATTACGATTACCGAACATCTGGCCTGGAAATGGGTGCCCGCCGAAGAGGCGGCCCTGATGACCAAGTCATGGAGCAACCGGCAGGCGATTGAAGAGTTTGTAATTGATGCCGCCTGATACAGGCGCTTTTGGAGATTGTTATGGCAGGTCATAGTAAGTGGGCCAACACGAAACACCGCAAAGCGGCACAGGATGCCAAGCGCGGTAAGATTTTCACCAAAATTATTCGCGAGCTGGTAACGGCTGCCCGTCTGGGCGGCGGTGATGCAGGGTCTAACCCGCGTCTGCGCGCAGCTATCGATAAAGCGCTGTCGAACAACATGACGCGCGACACCCTGAACCGTGCGATTGCACGCGGCGTGGGCGGCGATGATGATGCGAACATGGAAACCATCATTTATGAAGGTTACGGCCCTGGCGGCTCTGCCGTGATGGTGGAATGCCTGAGCGACAACCGTAACCGTACCGTTGCCGAAGTGCGTCACGCGTTCAACAAATGCGGCGGGAATCTGGGCACCGACGGCTCCGTTGCTTATTTGTTCACCAAGAAAGGGGTTATCTCCTTCGAAGCAGGTGACGAAGATCAGATTATGGAAGCTGCGCTGGAAGCGGGTGCTGAAGACGTCGTAACCTTCGACGACGGCGCTATCGACGTTTACACCGCATGGGAAGAGATGGGCGCGGTGAAAGATGCGTTGGAAGCAGCGGGCCTGAAGGCGGACAACGCAGAAGTTTCCATGATCCCTTCCACCAAAGCAGACATGGATGCGGATACCGCGCCTAAGCTGATGCGTCTGATCGACATGCTGGAAGATTGTGACGACGTGCAGGAGGTTTACCACAACGGTGAGATCTCCGACGAGGTGGCGGCTACCCTTTAATGGCGCAGCCAATATCTGACCTGTACTCAGGAGACGCGTGATGGCGATTATTCTCGGCATCGACCCGGGATCGCGCGTCACCGGTTACGGCGTTATCCGCCAGACCGGGCGGCAGTTGACCTATCTGGGCAGCGGCTGTATCCGAACGCAGGTTGCCGACTTGCCCTCGCGTCTGAAGCTTATCTACGCGGGGGTGAGCGAAATCATTACTCAGTTCCAGCCCGAGTATTTTGCCATCGAGCAGGTATTTATGGCGAAAAATGCGGATTCCGCGCTTAAGCTGGGGCAGGCGCGCGGCGCGGCCATTGTCGCAGCGGTGAATGCTGATCTACCGGTGTTTGAGTACGCGGCACGTCAGGTAAAGCAAACCGTGGTGGGCATAGGCAGCGCGGAGAAAAGCCAGGTGCAGCACATGGTGCGCACGCTGCTTAAGCTCCCGGCCAACCCGCAGGCGGATGCGGCGGATGCGTTGGCTATCGCCATTACGCATTGCCATGTGACGCAAAACTCGGTCCAGATGAGCGAATCGCGGCTTAATTTGGCGCGAGGGCGATTAAAATAATTAAGGCTGGATATCTATCCAGCCTTTTTTATATCATAGCGTTACTTTTTCGCGCATCAACGTAAATATGCAGGAGCACATTGTGATAGGTCGACTCAGAGGCATCGTTCTGGAAAAGCAGCCCCCATTGGTATTGCTGGAAACCAACGGCGTGGGTTACGAAGTGTATATGCCGATGACCTGCTTCTATGAGCTGCCGGACATTGGCAAAGAGGCGGTGGTGTTCACTCAGTTCGTGGTGCGTGAAGACGCTCAGCTGCTTTACGGGTTTAACAATAAGCAGGAACGGACGCTGTTCCGTGAGCTGATTAAAGTGAACGGCGTGGGGCCAAAACTGGCGCTGGCTATTCTCTCCGGGATGTCGGCTCAGCAGTTCGTGAATGCCGTCGAGCGCGAAGAAATTGGCTCCCTTATCAAGCTGCCGGGCGTGGGTAAGAAAACCGCCGAGCGCCTGATTGTGGAGATGAAAGACCGCTTCAAAGGCATGCATGGCGACCTGTTTACCCCTGCAGCCGATCTGGTGCTAACCTCGCCGGATAACGGCCAGGCAGACGATGCCGAGCAGGAAGCCGTTGCTGCCCTCGTTTCTCTGGGCTATAAACCACAGGAAGCCAGCCGCATGGTCAGCAAAGTGGGCCGTGCCGGTGCCGACAGCGAAACCCTGATCCGCGAAGCGCTCCGCGCGGCGCTATGAGGTAGAGGATGATTGAAGCAGACCGCCTGGTATCCCCAGGAAATATCACCCAGGACGAGTTAATCGATCGTGCCATTCGCCCGAAGCTGCTCGAAGAGTATGTCGGGCAGCCGCACGTGCGCTCGCAGATGGAAATCTTCATTCAGGCGGCCAAGCTGCGCGGCGATGCGCTCGATCATCTGCTGATTTTTGGCCCACCGGGGCTGGGGAAAACCACCCTGGCTAACATCGTGGCCAACGAGATGGGCGTGAATTTGCGAACCACCTCCGGCCCGGTGCTGGAGAAAGCTGGCGATCTGGCGGCAATGCTAACCAATCTTGAGCCTCACGACGTACTGTTTATCGATGAGATCCACCGCCTTTCTCCGGTGGTGGAAGAGGTGCTGTATCCGGCGATGGAAGACTATCAGCTGGATATCATGATTGGCGAAGGCCCGGCTGCACGTTCGATTAAAATCGATCTCCCTCCGTTCACCCTGATTGGCGCGACCACCCGCGCGGGCTCCCTGACTTCGCCCCTGCGCGACCGTTTCGGCATTGTGCAGCGCCTGGAGTTTTATCAGGTGGCCGACCTGCAGCATATTGTCGGGCGTAGCGCCAGCGTGCTTGGGCTGGAGATGAGCAATGATGGTGCTCTGGAAGTTGCCCGCCGCGCTCGCGGTACGCCGCGTATTGCCAACCGCTTACTTCGCCGCGTTCGCGACTTTGCTGAAGTAAAGCATGACGGGGCGATTACTGCCGAAGTAGCAGCGCAGGCGCTGGACATGCTGAATGTGGATAGCGAAGGGTTTGATTACATGGACCGCAAGCTGTTGCTGGCGGTGATCGACAAGTTCCTCGGTGGCCCGGTTGGGCTGGATAACCTTGCCGCCGCTATCGGCGAAGAGCGAGAAACCATTGAGGACGTGCTGGAGCCGTTTCTGATTCAGCAGGGCTTTCTGCAGCGAACGCCGCGCGGGCGTATTGCCACGCCGCGGGCCTGGACGCACTTTGGGATTGTGCCTCCGGCTCAGCCGTGAATATTCCGCAATAAAAAAGGCGCCTCAGGGCGCCTTTTTCGTGTCTACGTGAGGTTTAAGCCGGCTGCTTTTTAGCCATGCTAAGAATAAACAGCGCGGCGGCGGCCAGCACTACGGATGGACCTGCCGGAGTATCGTAAAGTGCCGAGAAAGCCAGCCCGCCGGTGACGGCAATCATACCAATGAGAACCGCAAAGCCCGCCATTTGTTCAGGCGTTCGGGCGAAGCGTCGTGCGGTTGCGGCCGGTATAATCAGCAGTGAGGTAATGATGAGCGCCCCGACGAATTTCATTGCAACACCGATGGTGAGGGCGGTCACCAGCATCAACAGCATTTTCACTCGCTGAAGATTGACGCCGTCCACGTGGGCAAGGTCCGGGCTGATGGTCATCGCCAGCAGGCTCCGCCACTGCCAGGCCAGTACGCCAAGCACGACGGCTACGCCAGCGGCAATGGAGATAATGTCCGACGGCGTGACTGACAGTAAATCGCCGAAAAGGTAAGCCATGAGATCGACGCGGACGTTAGACATCAGGCTGACCACCACCAGACCGAGCGACAGGGCGCTGTGCGCCATAATACCCAGCAGAGTATCAATGGCGAGGTGAGGGCGTTTCTCCAGCCAGACCAGGCCAATAGCAAGTAACAACGTCACTGCGATAACGGCATAAAAAGGGTTCACATTGAGCAGCAGACCAAACGCGACGCCCAGCAATGAGGCGTGAGCCAGCGTATCGCCAAAATAAGACATCCGACGCCAGACCACAAAAGAGCCCAGCGGCCCTGCCGCACAGGCGAGCAAAATCCCGGCCAGCCAGCCGGGCAACAACAATTCAAGCATTACTGTCCATTCCCTCTGCGCAGAACGATGCGACCCTGCAGATCGTGACGGTGGTTATGATGGTGGCGATAAATGCCCAGTTGTTCGGCACCGATGGGCCCAAACATCGAGATAAACTCAGGATGGGTGGAGACGACTTCTGGCGTACCGGAGCAGCAAATATGGTGGTTCAGGCACAGCACCTCATCGGTTTTGGCCATGACGAGGTGCAGATCATGAGAAACCATCAGCACCGCGCAGTTCAGCTCATGGCGAAGCTGGTCAATCAGATTATAAAGCGCGAGCTGGCCGTTGACGTCCACGCCCTGGGTGGGTTCATCCAGTACCAGCAGGTGAGGCTCATTCAACAACGCTCGCGCCAGCAGAACGCGTTGGTTTTCACCGCCAGAGAGCTTCTGCATTGGCGCATCTATCAAATGAGCAGCCTGCACGCGTTTAAGTGCCGGGAGAATGTCGGCTTTTTTCACTCCCGGACGCAGGCGCAGGAAACGACTAACCGTGAGCGGCAGCGTGGCGTCCAAATGAAGTTTTTGCGGCACGTAGCCAATGCGCAGATGCTGGTCGCGCTTGATGACACCCTGATCGGGTGTGACCAGCCCAAGCACGACACGCACTAAGGTGGATTTACCGGCACCGTTAGGCCCCAGCAACGTAAGAATACGGCCGGGCTTTAGCGCAAGTGAGATATCAGCCAGCACGCGTCGCTGGCCAAAAGAGACCGAGATATTTTCCAGTTCAACCAAATTTGTCATGACAATTTCAGGGGTTGCATAAGTTAGCGGATGTTATAATATCACAATTATTCTGATTTTCACGATGATAAGTTGCATTATGTTACATAAAAAGACACTTCTTTTCGCTGCATTTTCCGCTGCCCTCTGGGGCTCTGCCGTCACCAACACTAACGCCGCTGTTGTGGCGTCCATCAAGCCTCTGGGCTTTATCGCTTCAGCCATTGCCGACGGGGTGACTGGCACAGAAGTATTACTGCCTGATGGCGCCTCTGAGCACGACTATGCACTTCGTCCGTCCGATGTAAAACGCTTACAGGGCGCGGACTTAGTTGTATGGGTTGGGCCAGAAATGGAAGCTTTCATGCAGAAGTCTGTGCGTCAGCTTCCCGAGCAAAAACAGCTTGAGCTGGCGGCGCTTGCCGGCGTGAAACCGCTGCTCATGAAAGGCGGTGACGACGACGACCATGAGCACGGCGATGAACATGGCCATGGCGCAAAGAGTGACGCAGATCACCATCACGGTGAATACAACTTGCACATTTGGCTCTCCCCAGAAGTAGCGCGGCTGTCGGCGGTTGCAATCCACGATAAATTAGTGGAACTTATGCCCGAAAATCGAGCCAAACTTGACGCCAACCTGAAAGATTTCGAGTCAGGCTTAGCCGACGCCGATAAACAGGTGGGTTCCGTGCTGGCACCGCTGAAAGGAAAAGGGTATTTCGTTTTTCATGACGCCTATGGCTACTTTGAAAAACAGTACGGTTTAACGCCGCTTGGCCACTTTACCGTTAACCCTGAAATACAGCCTGGTGCGCAGCGTTTACATGAAATCAGAACACAGTTGGTTGAGCATAAAGCGGTTTGCGTTTTTGCTGAGCCACAATTCAGGCCAGCGGTAATTAACGCCGTTGCCAGAGGCACTAACGTTCGCTCCGGCACCTTAGATCCTCTGGGAATTGAAGTCGCATTGGGTAAAAACAGCTATATGCAGTTTATGACCGGACTTGCGAACCAGTATGCGAGCTGCCTGAAAGGAGATTAACGAGGAAGTGAATACGTGCAACAGATAGCCCGCTCTGTCGCCATGGCATTTGACAATTTATCACGGCCCCATCGCGTTATGCTGGGGTCGCTTACGGTTCTCACTCTGGCGGTCGCGGTATGGCGACCGTCAATTTACCATCCGCAGTCCAGTCCGATAATCAAGACCATCGAACTTCAAAAAAGCGAAATACATTCGCTGCTGCCGGAAGCCAGCGAACCCCTCGACCAGTCCCCGGACGCCGAAGATGACACCCTGCCTCAGGATGAGCTGGATGATAAAACCTCCGGCGAAGCGGGCGTTCATGAATATGTCGTCTCCACAGGCGATACGCTAAGCAGCATTCTGAATCAGTACGGCATCGATATGGGCGACATCAGCCAGCTCGCTTCCGCTGATAAAGACCTGCGAAACATGAAAATTGGTCAGCAGCTTTCCTGGACGCTTAACGCAGACGGCGATTTGCAGCGTCTGACCTGGGAAATGTCGCGCCGTGAAACGCGCACTTACGATCGCACTGATAACGGTTTCAAAATGAGCAGCGAAACCCAGCAGGGCGATTGGGTTAACAGCGTGCTGAAGGGCACGGTGGGGGCAAGTTTTGTTTCCAGCGCACGTGATGCCGGTTTGACTAGCGCAGAAATTAGTTCTGTTATCAAAGCCATGCAGTGGCAGATGGACTTCCGCAAGCTGAAGAAGGGCGATGAATTCTCCGTGTTGATGTCCCGCGAAATGCTGGACGGCAAGCGTGAGCAGAGCCAACTGGTCGGCGTGCGCCTGCGCAGTGACGGAAAAGATTATTACGCTATCCGCGCGGAAGACGGCAAGTTTTACGACCGTAACGGGTCGGGCCTGGCCAAAGGCTTTATGCGTTTCCCAACCGTGAAGCAGTTCCGCGTTTCCTCTAACTTCAACCCTCGTCGTCTTAACCCGGTGACCGGCCGCGTCGCGCCGCACAAAGGCGTTGATTTTGCGATGCCACAGGGAACACCTGTACTGGCTGTCGGGGATGGTGAAGTGGTAATGGCGAAGCGCAGCGGGGCCGCAGGTTACTTTGTGGCTATCCGCCATGGCCGGACTTATACCACCCGTTACATGCACCTTAAGAAGCTGCTGGTGAAACCTGGACAGAAAGTGAAGCGCGGTGACCGTATTGCATTGTCTGGCAATACCGGGCGTTCTACCGGCCCGCATCTGCATTACGAAGTGTGGATCAACCAGCAGGCGGTTAACCCGCTGACGGCCAAGCTGCCGCGTTCTGAGGGCCTGACCGGCTCCGATCGCAGTGATTACCTGGCGCAGGTTAAAGACGTACTGCCGCAGCTGCGCATCGACTGATTTTTCCCTTCGACGAAAAGCCGGTTCTTGTAACCGGCTTTTTCTTTTGTCTGCTGGCCGCAGCCCCGCTAAAATAACGATAAATTTGTCTCGCCAGACTGCTGGCGAACTACTGAGAGCCGCATGGAAAAAGCAAAAAAAAACCACAGTGAGTTTATCCCTGAATTTCAAAAAGCCTTTTTGCACCCGCGTTACTGGGGCGCATGGCTTGGCGTTGGCGCTTTTGTCGGGCTAGCGCTTCTTCCTCCGGGACTCCGGGATCCTTTGCTGGGGAAAATTGGGCGCTTAGCGGGGCGCCTGGGCAAAAGCGCCAGACGCCGGGCGCAAATTAACCTGCTTTACTGCTTCCCGGATTTACCGGAAGCCGAGCGTGAATCAATCATCGATCGCATGTTCGCCACGGCGCCGCAGGCGATGGTGCTAATGGCGGAATTGGGGCTGCGTGACCCGAAAAAGGTCATGGCTCGAGTGGACTGGCACGGCAAAGAGATAGTGGACGAGATCCGGGCGAAAGGGGAGAACGTGATTTTCCTCGTGCCGCACGGCTGGGCCGTCGATATTCCGGCCATGCTGATGGCCTCTGAAGGCCAGAAAATGGCGGCGATGTTCCACAACCAGGGCAACCAGCTGTTTGACTATGTCTGGAATACGGTGCGCCGTCGCTTTGGCGGTCGGATGCATGCCCGCAACGACGGGATCAAACCGTTTATCAGTTCCGTTCGCCAGGGCTATTGGGGTTACTATCTTCCCGATCAGGATCATGGCCCAGAACACAGCGAATTTGTCGATTTCTTTGCGACCTACAAAGCAACTCTCCCGGCCATTGGGCGCCTGATGAAAGTGTGTCGTGCCCGCGTGATCCCGCTGTTCCCGGTTTATAACAGCGACACTCACCGGCTGGATATTTTTATCCGCCCGCCGATGGATGATCTGCTCGAGGCCGATGACCATACCATCGCCCGCCGGATGAACGAAGAGGTGGAATTGCTGGTGGGCCCGCATCCGGAGCAATATACCTGGATCCTCAAGCTCCTGAAGACCCGTAAAGAGGGCGAGATAGAGCCTTACTGCCGGGATGAGCTGTACCCGAAAAAGAAAAAATAGCGCATATTGCGTAATGGAAAACCGCGCCACTGTCTTTCACGGGCGCGGTTTTTTTCACCCTTTCACCAGCACCGGATCGTTGTTCCACAGCGCCGGGAAGAGCTGTTTAAGCTGTTCGACTTTCGGGATGTCGTTGATCGCGATGTAAGGGTAGCTTGGGTTGTCGTGCAGGAAATTCTGGTGATATTTCTCTGCCGGGTAGAACTGCGCATGTTCTTCAATCGTGGTGACCAGCGGCGCACTAAACCTATGGCTGGCGTTAAGCTGCGTGATATACGCTTTGGCCACCTTCGCCTGTGATTCGCTGAGCGGAAAAACGGTAGAACGGTATTGCGTTCCGTAATCCGGCCCCTGGCGGTTTAGCTCCGTGGGGTTGTGCGCGACGGAAAAGAAGACCTGTAATAGCTGACCATAGGTCACTTTGGCTGGATCAAAGATAACCTGCACGGATTCGGCGTGCCCGGTCATCCCCATGCTGACCGTCTCATAATTCGCCGTCCGTGCTTTACCGCCCGTATAGCCAGATATTGCGCTGGTCACGCCTTTAACATGCTGAAAGACGCCCTGAACGCCCCAGAAACACCCCCCGGCAAAGACGGCGGTTTCAAGATGTTGGCCCGTGGGAGACTCATCCTGCAGTGGTGCAGGGATCGCCACCGCACGTTCGGGTTCGGACCAGGCCGTATTCTGAAAGACAAGTGCAGCAACGATAAGTGCAGGCGCGCTGAACAACGCTACCCGGCGTTTGGTGGATGAAAAGAGTGTCGGTTTCATCGTAATGCTCCCCGGTTAACCGAACGTGAAGGCATAGGCGTTCACGCCCGGATCTTCAAATTCAATACTGAACGTGTGTTCGCCGCTGCCGCTCGACTGGCGAATCAGCTGGTAAAGGCGCTGTTCCGTCACCGTGCCGCTGCCGTCCGGGGCAACATCTGAACCGTGAACGCTGCCGGGCGCCTGGTCGTCGATTGTGACTTTAAAACGCACCGGCTTGCCTGCTGTGCCAGGGCCGAGAACGAGGTGCAGATCGCGAGCATGAAACTGGTAAACAATGTGGCCATTCGGGCGATTAAGCGTGATGTTCTCCCCGCCGATGGTCCAGTTACCTTCGAGTCCCCAGCTGTCCAGCGGCAGTGCGGAAGGCTTTTTGTAGTCTGCCGGTTTATCTCCGGTGACTTCGCCAGAGGCAAAGTTCTGCGCCCGCATATAGCCGAGGTAGGTTTCTGGAGAGATGTCATTCTGGCCGCTGGCCGCCTGCTCTACGCCGCTGGCAGAAACGGTGCTGATGCCGCTGTTAACATTTTTAGCGCCTGCCTGGCGCAGCAGCTCCTGAATAACGCGTTCAGATTGCGCATAGTCGCCTTCGCCAAAGTGCTCGTAGCGAATATGGCCGCTGGCATCAATAAAGTAGTGCGCTGGCCAGTACTGGTTATTGAACGCCCGCCAGATACTGTAATCGTTATCAATGGCGATGGGATAAGTGACGCCCAGTTTCTTCGCTTCTTTGGTCACGTTATTGACGTCACGCTCAAAAGCGAACTCCGGCGCGTGGACGCCAATCACCACCAGGCCCTGGTCGCGGTATTTTTCGGCCCAGGCTTTCACATACGGTAAAGAACGCAGGCAGTTAATGCAGGAGTAAGTCCAGAAATCGACGAGGACGACTTTGCCTTTCAGCGATTCAGCAGTCAGTGGTGGCGAGTTTAGCCACTGCGTCGCACCGCTCAGCGAAGGCATCACGCCAGCATCGGTCAACGTTGGAATGGTGTCGTCATCTGACGTTTTCACCACGGAGGCTGGCGTGGGGGCATTGGCCGTAGTGCTGTCCGGGGAGAGGCGTTTCACCAGCGCTTGTTCGATGCCGCCGGTTGACGCTGTAGAAAGTCGGGCCAGGACGCCGGTATCTAAGCCAAAAGAAATGGCGACGACGCCCAGTAACATCCCTGCGCCCAGAATTCGACGGATCCATTCCCCTACGCCCAGAGAGCGTTTCATGGCGCTGAATACTTTGCCACCGATCAAAAGCGCCAGCGCCAGCGAGGTGGCCGCACCTGCGGCATAAGACAACAGCAACAGCGTAGAGCCTACATTTGCCCCCTGCAGGGCCGCACCGGTCAGCACCAGTCCCAGAATGGGACCTGCGCAAGGCGCCCAAAGCAGCCCGGTTGCAATACCTAGTAAAAATGAAGCGCCTGGACCCGCTGGCTGGCCCGGAGCCACGCGGTTAGACAGCGAGTTACCCGCGTTAACCAGAGGGTGCATGACGCGCTCAGCCAGGCGAGGGAATAGCAGCGTGATACCAAACACTGCCATCAACACTAATGCCACGCCGCGGCCATATTGGTTGGCCGCGACGACCCAGCCGCCGCCGACGGCTGCCAGAGTTGCGAATAACGTGAACGTTATCGCCATGCCCGCCAGAAGCGGCAGCCCTGTGCGGACAAACGGCTGGTCGGATCGTGCAAAAACAAACGGCAGTACCGGCAGGATACAAGGGCTGGCGATGGTTAACAGGCCGCCCAGATAAGCAAGAATAATGACCAGCATCATGATGTTCCTGTATCAGAGTGAGAACGGAGAGCCGGGCGGAAAGACGGGGCTCCTCATGTATTTATGCCTGCACTTTATAAAAAGAATACTTACTAAATCCTCCTCAAGAGTTAACAATTTCGTGATAACTCTCGAGGCGGCGGGAGGGCAAGAGCCTGTTCGTGCGAAACGGCCTGGGGGCGGAGGGGTCAGGGTTGTGGGCGGTGGCGCAGGGCGAGAAGAAACACCGGCACGCCGATCAGCGCCGTGATGACGCCAGGAGGCAGTTCCCTCGGAGCAAATAGCGTGCGCGCAAGCGTGTCGGAAGCCAGCGTCAGCAGCGCGCCGAAGAACACGCTGGCGGGTAAAACCCACTGGTGGCGATGGCCGAACATCAGCTTTGCCAGGTGTGGAACGGTCAGACCGACAAAGCCGATCGCCCCACAAAAGGCGACCATCGTGGCGGTTAATATCGTCATGGAGAGGTAGAGCCACATTTGCAGCGCGGCTACGTTAACGCCCAGCCCCTGAGCGGCAACATTACCCAGCGCCATGACGTTTAGCGTCGGGGATAGCGCCAGACAAAATGTGCCGATAACAAACAGCGCGCCGCTGCAAATCGCGACCTGCTGCCAGGTGGCCTGACCAAACGCGCCAAGCAGCCAGAAGGTAAAGCCACGTGAGGTGGTGGCGTCCGTTTGCCAGAAAACAATCAGCGAGGTGAAGGCGCTCAGTAACTGCCCCACGGCCACGCCCGATAGCATAAATCGCGCTGGCTGCGTCACGGCCCGGCCAGCCATTAGCACAACCAGAGCGAATGCGGTCAGCGCCCCGATAAACGCGCCGGAGGGCATGGCTATGAGCAGCGGCTGGACGCCGAGCGCAATAATGAGCACGGCGCCCAGACCGGCGCCGGAAGAGATGCCGAGCAGCCACGGGTCAGCCAGCGAGTTACGGGTTAATGTCTGTAGCACGGCGCCAGCCAGCGCCAGCCCACCGCCGCAGGCCATCGCCAGCAGCGCCCTGGGCAGTCGCAGCGACCAGACGACTTTCTGATACAGGGCCAGAACGGGATCCTCTGCGGGACGCGGATTCAGGAGCTGAATCACTTCGCTTAAGGATAATGTGACTGCCCCGTAGCGCAGGCTATAAATCAATCCCAGCAAAGTGACGATGGCACACAGCAGCAGGCGCAGCGGCTTCACGCACTTATTTCCAGCCGGCAATCAGGTAATCGTCCATAAGCTGCCACAGCGTGCCTGTTTCGCTGAAACCAGCCTGACTCAGGCTTGCCAGCTGAAAGGCCACCGTTGTCGGCGGGGGAACCGGGCGCCCCGCGAACACCGCTTCCCGGGCCGGAATCAGCCTGGCGATGTCCTCTATCTCTTTAGCGAGGGTAAACCACGCCTCCCAGTCCACGGCACCGTGAGCCCAGGCCCGCTGCTGAGTTTGGGCATCGTGGCGCTCGCTGATCGCTTTCTTGTGGAGGTCCGCGGGGTTAAAACGCTGGTGATCGGCATTCAGGAACACGCCGTTATCGGCCAGCATTCTATGAATTTCACCGTGCAGAGCATGCTGTCTGTCGGGCATTAACCAGTGTAACGCGGTGCTTGAAACAATCGCTTCCGGGCGAGCCCCGACCATTTTTTGCTGCCAGTCAGGCGTGGCCAAATCGGCCGAAAGAATACGCACCCGATCGCCGAAAGGAAGCAGCGTTTCACGGGCGATGGCCAGCATGACCGGATCAACATCCACCGCGGTAACGTGCACAGCAGGGAACCGTTGCAGGATGCGCCTCGTGAGGGAACCCGGCCCACACCCGAGTTCGAGCAGTGAAAAGGCATCGTCAAACTGCAGGGCGAGTATGTCCATCAGGGCGTCGAAGCGCGCTTCCCGGTTGGCGATATAAGCGCTTTGCTGCCGATCCCAGAGCGTGACAAGAGTGTTCCATGTGATGTCAGTCATGTTTTTCCTTGGTAGAAAGTGAGGCAATGAGCCGGTTTAGCGCGTCCAGCGAGCGGATCGAGGGATCCATGTCATAGCCGGACAGGATGATGAATTTCTTTTCCTTCACGGCGCGCAGCCCGGCGGTGAGAGGGAAATGCTCGACAAAGGCTATTTTATCTTTGGCACTATCCCCGGGGCCGCCCCGGGGCAGATCGGCGAGCACCAAAATGTCCGGATCGCGACGGGCTATCTCTTCCCAGGCAACGTTTGGCCACAGCGCAGAGAGATCGGAGAAAATATTTTGACTGCCGCTGGCCATGCTCAGCATATTCGGCGCGCCGCAGCAGCCGGCCACGTAGGGTGAATCCGTGCCGGAATACCACCAGAGGAGACGAGCCGGGGGCAATGTGCCCGCACGCTGGCGCAGGGCTGCCAGGTACTTTCGGTTTTGGTCTACAAGCGTCTTGCCCTGTTTTTCCCGGCGTAAAATTTGCGCTAAATCCTCAATTTCCTGAAACAGCGCATCAAAGCTGATATTTCGCCCTGGGGTACTTTGCTGACCTCCGCAGGCGCCTGATGAAAGCCAGGTCGATATCCCCCACGATGTCATTTGGTCGCGGGTCGCTCCTTCAGATGACCAGAACCAGTACCAGCTTGAGGAGTAGACCATGTCAGGATGTAGCATCAGCAGCGCCTCAGCAGAAATGAGCCCCTTCTTTGCCACGACCGGCAGTGAAAGAGCGTTGCCGTCAGCCAGGTGCTGAGGGTCGTGGGCTGGATCGTAGCCCACGATGCCGACAATCTCTTCCTGCGCCCCTAGCGCCAGAAGATTTTCCAGCGCCGGATTGCCGTAAACCACGATACGCGTCGGTACGGCAGCAAAGCGCTGTGGTTCAGCGCAATTAGAGAGGGTAATAGCCCGTAGAGCTGAGGAAAACAGAAGTCCCGCTGCCACAAGAATTAAAGCCGCTGGTAGGGTCCTCAGAACCATACCGTCACCCAACCTTCCCAGGTGCGTGACGGCGCGATCAGCGCCTGGCCGTCGTAAGTCCGCTGCCAGGTATAAAACGTGTCGGTCAGGTTGCGCACCCGCGTACCCACGGTCACTTTAGGCGTCAGCCGGTATTCTGCGGCCAGATCCAGGGTAATGTAATCGTCCATCGGTCGGGTATTGCGATTGTCATTGAAGCTGCTGCCAACATAGCGCAGGTCACTCCGCAAGCTGAGAGGAGCTATGGGGTGCCAGGTAAGTGCGAGATTGCCGGTCCAGGTCGGGACATAAGCCGGTTGATTCCCGTCCAGATTTTCAGGCGGGTTACCCGCGCTAAAACGGTCAAATCTTGCGTGAGTCCAGGCCAGATTTCCCGCCATCTCCCAGCGCTCGTTGGGCTGAATAGTCGTGGAAAACTCAATTCCCCGAGACGTCTGCTGCCCCACGGCGGTAAGCTCCCCCGGCGTGATAGCTGAAGGGGTGAAGAGGTTATTTTTACGTAGCTGGTAGAGAGCAAGCCGGGTGGCCACTTTGTTATCCCAGAACTGGCTCTTGATCCCTGTTTCCCACTGCTGTGACTGCGTCAGCGGCAGATGAGTCTGGTCGGCGCTTAAGAAAAAGATGTCGCCTCCAGCCTCTTTGCCGTTGGCATAGCTGACGTATAGCGCGGTGTTGTCGGTGATATCCCAGTTCAGGCCGAGACCTGAATTCAGGAAGCTGTAGGTCTGACTTTCACTGCGCGCCGGCGTGTAGTAGCGCCAGTCCATATCCAGCTTCGTAAAGCGCAGCTGGCTTAGCAGGCTGAGGCTGCGGGTCAACTGCAGGCTGTCTTCCAGAAAAGCCGCAGACTGGCGTTGAGTGACCCGACTCCAGGGCGTGCGGGTAACGCCGGTTTCGGCACTGAAAGGCTCACGCGGCGGGTTAAATATGGGCACATCTTGCGAGCCGGGGAAGCCGTTTTTTTGATAATCAAAGCGGCTGGTTTGCAGCTCGATCCCGGCCACCAGGCGGTTATCCAACCCCAGCAGAGGACCGTCCAGGGACAGACTCGACCTGTTAGCCAGCAGGGTATTCTTATGGCTCAGATCGCCCCAGGAGTCGCGATTCACTAAGTCCGGAGCTGCTGCGCTGTAGCGATAGCGTTCCACGTTGTGCCAGGCGCGGTAGCCGGTGTAATACCAGGTATGGTTGTTGAAGCTCAGCCCCGGAGCGAGAGTGCTGTCCAGTACGGCCTGCAAGGCCGTTGCGTGGCTGGCAATCGTGGCATCGGTCAGATTATTGTAGTTCAGGCCGCGCAGTGACTTCAGTGCTTTGCCCTTAATCAATGGGGTCCCGAAGTAAGGATTGTTGCTCCGGTTGTTCATCCGGTCGCCGTAGAGCGTCAGGGTGGTGTCGTCGGTCAGGCGGAAGAGCAGCGAGCCGCTGACCCTCGACTGTCGATTGCGCTCATGCTGGACCTGACTGTTACCGCCGCTGCCTGAAGCATCCAGCCGCCAGGCTATTTTGTCCTGCAACAGCGTACCTCCCGCTCCGCCCTGCAATGCCTGGGTGCTGTAGCTGCCGAACTGATAGTTGAGCATCGCCGGTGTGTCCACGAAGCTGGGCTGACGTGACACAAGATTGACGCTGCCGGCGGTAGCGCTCAAACCGTTCAGGGTGGAACCGGGGCCGTGCAAAATATCCACCTGGCCGTAGTGTGCCGGGTTGCCCAACTGGAGCGTGCTGCCTGGCATTTCCATCCCGTCCAATAGCCAGCTTACCGGCATAAAGCCGCGCAGTGAGAAGCTATTGGAGAGCGTAGGGGAAGCGACGCCGGACATGCCGGTTGCATGGCTGACGGTTTCGGCCAGCGTGCGGTCGCCGCGGACGCGGATCTCTTTTTGTGAAAAGGTTTCCACATAGCGGGGGATTTCTTTATCCGTCAGGCCCAGGCGTGACGCCGTGCCGACTGCGGGCTGAATTTCTGCGGGCGTTCGGCTTTCTACAGTGATGTTTTCTTCACACTCAGCGGAAGGGCAGCTGGCGGCCAAAAGCGGAGAAGAAAAAAACGTCAATGCGACGCAGGCATACGGGAAGGGGCGTTTGATTTTCATTGTGTATGTATCGACTCAGAATGAACGTGCCTGTTCAGAAAGTGGCGCCGTAAGACTCTACCTTGCCATCAATTGTTACGTTATAACATATCATTTCACAATGATGTGGAAATTAAAACGCTGTATTGCGTGTGGGTTTACGGCCAGGGAAGCGGGGCAGATAATAAAAAAGCCGCGAACGTGTGTCGCGGCTCTGTCGGGCTTTATCGCGGGCGAGAATTACTCAACGCAGAGGATACGCGTGGTGTTGGTGGTGCCAATGGTGCTCATTACGTCGCCCTGGGTCACGATGACCAGGTCGCCAGAAATCAGGTAGCCTTTATCCCGCAGGAGATTTACCGCATCGTTAGCGGCGGCGACGCCTTCGCTTGCGCTGTCAAAGTAAACCGGGGTCACGCCGCGATAGAGTGACGTGAGGTTCAGCGTACGCTCATGGCGAGAGAGCGCAAAAATAGGCAAGCCGGAGCTGATACGGGACGTCATCAGCGCGGTACGCCCGGACTCGGTCATCGAAATGATGGCGGTAACCCCTTTGAGGTGGTTAGCGGCATACATCGCGGACATCGCAATGGCTTCTTCCACGTTATCGAACTGCACGTCGAGACGGTGCTTGGAGACGTTAATGCTTGGGATTTTCTCTGCGCCCAGGCAAACCCGTGCCATTGCCGCTACGGTTTCAGCAGGATACTGGCCTGCCGCCGTTTCTGCCGACAGCATCACCGCATCGGTGCCGTCGAGTACGGCGTTTGCCACGTCCATGACTTCCGCACGGGTTGGCATTGGGTTGGTGATCATCGACTCCATCATCTGGGTGGCGGTGATCACGGCACGATTCAGCTTACGTGCACGACGAATCAGGGTTTTCTGGATGCCAACCAGCTCCGGGTCGCCGATTTCTACGCCCAGGTCACCGCGGGCTACCATCACCACGTCAGAGGCGAGAATAATGTCGTCCATTGCGGCTTCGTCGCAAACGGCTTCCGCGCGTTCTACTTTCGCCACAATTTTCGCATCGCAGCCCGCATCACGCGCCAGACGACGGGCATAGTTCAAATCTTCGCCGCAGCGTGGGAAGGAGACGGCCAGGTAATCAACGCCAATTTTTGCCGCGGTAACAATGTCGGCTTTGTCTTTGTCAGTCAGCGCTTCTGCAGACAGCCCCCCGCCCAGCTTGTTGATCCCTTTGTTGTTAGACAGCGGGCCACCTACGGTCACTTCGGTGAACACTTTCAGGCCCTGGACTTCCAGCACTTTGAGCTGCACGCGGCCATCGTCGAGCAGCAGGATGTCGCCTGGGACAACGTCGGCCGGGAGGCCTTTATAGTCGATGCCCACTTTCTCTTTGTCGCCTTCGCCTTTGCCGAGGTTGGCATCCAGCAGGAATTTGTCGCCCAGGTTAAGGAATACTTTGCCTTCTTTGAAGGTAGATACGCGAATTTTAGGGCCTTGTAAATCGCCGAGGATCGCCACGTGGCGCCCCAGTTTTGCGGCAATTTCACGCACTTTATCTGCACGCAGCTGATGGTCTTCAGCTGACCCGTGGGAGAAGTTCATTCGCACCACGTTAGCGCCGGCGGCAATAATTTTTTCTAAATTATTATCGCGGTCGGTTGCCGGGCCTAAGGTGGTAACGATTTTGGTTCTACGTAGCCGTCTGGACATGTATTACTCCGTTGACTGAAACAACTTGGTGTTGCGTGAACAAAAACTCGGTAGGTCAGGGTGTGCTGTGAACACCCATGACAACGTAACCGAACAGCCTAATAAGTTACAACTTTGTTATCAAAAATTAACGTTCATCGCCTGAGAGAAGACGTTCTTTATCAAAGCGCGATTCTTTGAGCGCTTCCTTGACTCGCTTCAAGTTATCCCTGAATTTTGCCCCTCGACGCAAAGTAAAGCCCGTCGCCAGCACATCAATGACGGTCAACTGCGCCAGACGAGACACCATCGGCATATAAATGTCAGTATCTTCTGGCACATCCAGCAGCAGAGAAAGCGTCGCCTCACGGGCAAGCGGGCTGCCTTCCGATGTGATGGCGAGCACAATGGCATCGTTTTCACGGGCTAACTGCGCCAGCTCAACCAGATTTTTAGTCCGGCCGGTGTGAGAGATAAGCACCACCACGTCCTGCTCGGTACAATTCATACAGCTCATACGTTGCATAACAACGTCATCTGAGTAAATCACCGGGACATTAAAGCGGAAAAACTTGTTGGTAGCGTCGTGCGCGACGGCGGCTGATGATCCGAGTCCAAAAAAGGCAATTTTCTTTGCCTGGGTAAGCAAATCCACGGCCCGGTTCACCGCAGACATATCCAGCGACTGACGAACCCGGTCAAGGCTCGCCATGGCGGATTCAAAAATCTTGCCGGTATAGGACTCGACGCTATCATCTTCATCAACATTCCGGTTTACATACGGCGTGCCATTCGCCAGACTCTGAGCTAAATGCAGTTTAAAATCCGGGAAGCCCTTGGTTTCAAGGCGACGGCAAAAGCGGTTCACGGTGGGCTCGCTGACGTCCGCGCTGCGGGCAAGCGTCGCGATGCTGGAGTGAATGGCGTCCTGAGGCGCAGCAAGAATCACTTCTGCGACTTTGCGTTCCGATTTGCTAAGGTGTTCCAGCTGTGACTGGATTTTTTCCAGCATATTCATAAAGGCGGGCACTCATGGGTTTTAGCGATTTCAGCAACAGAAGAAATCGTGGGCCGATTTAGCAAGAATATACTCTTGCTAAAATGTGATAGGGCGAGTCGCCCAGGTAATGTTGTTGTTTTTTTTCATTACATGATCGGTGTCTAACTTTGGCAACGGTTACATCGCACAATAAAACGCCAGTAAATGACGCTTTAGTGCGGCATTGTGGGAAAAGTTAGCAATTGAGGCGGTCAAACCGGGGTTAACGGTTGTCCTCGATTCAGCAAAAGCAGTACATTGCAGCGTAATAAAATTACAAGACGTGCCTGGCTTAATGCTATCCGGGCCCCAAAGGGCCGGTAAAAGCCGGGATATCCGAAACGAGGAGACAAACATGGCGGTAACGCAAACAGCCCAGGCGTGCGACCTGGTCATTTTCGGTGCAAAAGGCGACCTGGCGCGCCGGAAACTGTTGCCATCCCTGTATCAGCTGGAAAAAGCAGGTCAAATCCATCCGGAGACCCGTATTCTGGGTGTTGGCCGCGCAGAGTGGGATAAAGAGGCATACACCAAAGTTGTCCGCGAAGCCCTCGAAACCTTCATGAAAGAGAAGATTGACGAGAGCCTGTGGGACAAACTGAGCGGTCGTCTGGATTTCTGTAACCTGGACGTCAACGACACCTCTGCTTTTACCAAGCTGGGGAAAATGCTCGACCAGCAGAATCGCGTCACCATCAACTATTTCGCTATGCCGCCAAGCACCTTTGGCGCTATCTGCAAAGGGTTAGGTAAAGCGAAGCTTAACGCCAAGCCTGCTCGCGTCGTCATGGAAAAACCGCTGGGGACTTCCCTCGAAACTTCCCAGCAGATCAACGATCAGGTGGGCGAGTTCTTTGAAGAGTGCCAGGTTTACCGCATCGACCACTATCTGGGTAAAGAAACCGTTCTTAACCTGCTGGCACTGCGTTTTGCTAACTCCCTGTTCGCTAACAACTGGGACAACCGCACTATCGATCACGTAGAAATCACCGTGGCCGAAGAAGTGGGTATTGAAGGCCGCTGGGGTTACTTCGATCAGGCCGGGCAGATGCGCGACATGATCCAAAACCACCTGCTGCAGATCCTGTGCATGATTGCCATGTCTCCACCGTCTGATTTGACTGCGGACCATATTCGCGATGAGAAAGTGAAGGTTCTGCAGTCGCTGCGCCGCATTGACCGCACCAACGTGCGTGATAAAACCGTGCGCGGTCAGTACACCGCAGGCTTTGCGCAGGGCAAGAAAGTGCCTGGTTACCTGGAAGAAGAGGGCGCGAACAAATCCAGCGCCACCGAAACCTTCGTGGCTATTCGCGTAGATATCGATAACTGGCGTTGGGCCGGCGTGCCGTTCTACCTGCGTACCGGTAAACGTCTGCCAACCAAATGTTCTGAAGTCGTGGTTTACTTCAAAAACCCTGCGCTGAATCTGTTTAAAGATTCCTGGCAGGAATTGCCGCAGAACAAGCTGACTATCCGTCTGCAGCCGGATGAAGGCGTGGATATTCAGATCCTGAACAAAGTCCCGGGCCTGGAGCACAAACATAACCTGCAAACCACCAAGCTGGATCTGAGCTACTCCGAGACCTTCAATGAATCTCACCTGGCAGATGCCTATGAACGTCTGCTGCTGGAAACCATGCGGGGCATTCAGGCGCTGTTTGTTCGTCGTGATGAAGTGGAAGAGGCGTGGAAATGGGTCGACTCCATTACCGAAGCCTGGGCTGCGGATAACGATGCGCCGAAACCTTATCAGGCCGGTACCTGGGGGCCGGTGGCTTCCGTGGCGATGATTACCCGTGACGGCCACTCCTGGAACGAGTTTGAGTAACAGGCCGTGAACATGGCCGGTAAAAAGTCACTAACAAAGGGACCTTATTTTACCGGTAACATGATCTAACACAGAAGTGGCATAGTTTTTTATGAATAATAGCCCCGCGTGGATTCACCCGCGGGGCTTTTTTATTTACACTAGCTGAAGCGTTTTTGCTCCCGGCATCAAGTCTGATGGGCTACGATGGGCAACAAAGTTACTTTCATCAGCTCTGAACATGACGGTATCAATGCGGGAGAACAGCCACTTTCTGAGGAACTTCTATGCATCCAAATTTGTTACGGGTAACATCGCGTATTATCGAACGCTCCCGCCCAACGCGCGAAGCCTACCTGGCACGCATTGAGAAAGCCCGGAGCAACACGGTTCACCGCTCGGAACTTGCCTGCGGTAACCTCGCGCATGGTTTCGCTGCCTGCCAGCCGGACGATAAGGCGGCGCTGAAAAGCATGCTGCGTAACAATATTGCGATCATCACGTCCTACAACGACATGCTCTCCGCCCATCAGCCGTATGAACATTATCCTGAGCAAATCCGTAAGGCGCTGCATTCCGTGGGCGCGGTGGGGCAGGTTGCAGGCGGTGTCCCGGCGATGTGCGACGGGGTGACTCAGGGCCAGGATGGTATGGAGCTTTCGCTGCTGAGCCGGGAAGTGATTGCCATGTCTACCGCCGTTGGCCTTTCCCATAACATGTTTGACGGGGCGCTCTATCTTGGCGTGTGCGACAAAATCGTGCCGGGGCTGACGATGGCCGCGCTGTCGTTTGGGCATCTCCCTGCAGTCTTTGTGCCATCAGGTCCGATGGCCAGCGGCTTGCCGAACAAAGAAAAAGTCCGCATTCGCCAGCTTTATGCGGAAGGTAAAGTTGACCGCCTCGCGCTGCTGGAAGCGGAAGCTGCCTCTTATCACGCGCCGGGGACCTGTACTTTCTACGGCACGGCGAATACCAACCAGATGGTGGTTGAGTTTATGGGCATGCAGTTGCCGGGGTCGTCGTTTGTTCAGCCTGATGCAGAGTTGCGTCACGCGCTGACGGACGCAGCGGCGCGCCAGGTCACTCGCCTGACCGGCAACGGCAACGAATGGATGCCTCTCGGGAAAATGATTGATGAGAAAGTGGTGGTGAACGGCATTGTTGCACTGCTGGCTACCGGCGGCTCGACGAACCACACCATGCATCTTGTTGCGATGGCTCGCGCGGCCGGGATCATTATTAACTGGGACGACTTCTCCGAGATCTCCGAAATTGTGCCGCTGCTGGCGCGCCTCTACCCGAATGGCCCTGCCGACATTAACCACTTCCAGGCGGCGGGCGGTGTGCCGGTGCTGCTGCGTGAGCTGCTGAAAGGTGGCCTGCTACACGAAGACGTTAACACCGTGGCCGGTTTTGGCCTGCATCACTACACCATGGAGCCATGGCTCGACAACGGTCAGCTTGCCTGGCGTGAAGGCGCGAGCCAGCCGTTGGATAGCGACGTTATTGCCACGATGGAAAAACCATTCTCCCGCCACGGCGGAACCAAAGTGCTGAGCGGGAATCTGGGCCGGGCGGTGATGAAAACCTCAGCGGTGCCGGTAGAAAATCAGGTGATTGAAGCGCCCGCGGTTATTTTTGAAAGTCAGCATGACGTATTGCCTGCTTTTGAAGCCGGCAAACTGGACCGCGATTGCGTTGTCGTCGTCCGCCATCAGGGGCCAAAAGCGAACGGCATGCCAGAATTGCATAAACTTATGCCGCCGCTTGGAGTATTATTGGACCGCTGTTTCAAAATTGCTCTGGTGACAGATGGAAGACTGTCCGGTGCCTCAGGGAAGGTGCCTTCGGCAATCCATGTTACCCCGGAAGCGTATGACGGCGGGCTGCTGGCGAAGGTGCAGGATGGCGACATTATTCGCGTCAACGGCCAAACGGGCGAGCTAACGTTGCTGGTCGATGAAGCCGTACTTGCGGCGCGCACTGCTTATCACCCGGATCTCAGCGCCGAGCGCGTAGGGACTGGTCGGGAGCTATTCGGCGCATTGCGCGAACAGCTTTCTGGCGCTGAACAAGGCGCAACCTGCATTAAATTTTAAGCCCGCGGCAGTAATGCCCGGAACAGATTAAAAGTGGCTAAGAGGCGCTCAGATGAAAAATTGGAAAACTACAGCAGAACAGATCCTGAAAACCGGTCCGGTTGTGCCGGTTATTGTCGTTAACAAGCTGGAGCATGCGGTGCCAATGGCGAAAGCGCTGGTGGCCGGTGGCGTCCGCGTGCTGGAAGTCACGCTGCGTACAGCTTGTGCTATCGATGCCATTCGTGCGATTGCGAAAGAAGTGCCTGAAGCTATTATCGGCGCAGGTACCGTGCTGAACCCACAGCAGCTTGCGGAAGTGACCGAAGCTGGAGCGCAGTTTGCCATCAGCCCGGGTCTGACCGAGCCGCTGCTGAAAGCCGCGACCGAAGGCTCCATTCCGTTGATCCCAGGCATCAGTACAGTGTCAGAACTGATGCTGGGGATGGACTACGGCCTGAAAGAGTTCAAATTCTTCCCGGCTGAAGCCAACGGTGGCACTAAAGCGCTACAGGCCATTGCCGGGCCGTTCTCTCAGGTGCGTTTCTGTCCAACCGGGGGGATCTCTCCGGCTAACTACCGCGATTACCTGGCGCTTAAAAGCGTGCTGTGCATCGGTGGTTCCTGGCTGGTTCCGGCCGATGCGCTGGAAGCGGGCGACTACGACCGAATCACTCAGCTTGCCCGTGAAGCGGTGGAAGGCGCCAAGCAGTAAGCCATAAAAAAGCCCGCAGTATGCGGGCCCACTGACTAAATCGCCCTCATTTGAGGGCGATTTTTTTATCCTTCAACTTTTACCTGAGCGGCTGACGTCACGGCCCTTGTCACTGCCTCATCAACACTGTTACCGGTTGCCAGCGCCACGCCCATGCGGCGTTTACCTGCGATCTCCGGCTTACCGAAAAGACGAACCTGTAAACCGCCGCCCAGCGCTGCTCCCACGTTACTAAATTTAACGTTATCGCTTTGTAACTCAGGCAGGATCACCGCCGATGCGGCAGGGCCATACTGACGAATTTCGCCGACAGGCAGGCCGAGGAAGGCGCGAACGTGCAGCGCAAACTCAGACAGATCCTGTGAAATTAACGTCACCATGCCAGTGTCGTGCGGGCGAGGGGAGACTTCACTGAAAATTACCTCATCGCCGCAGACAAACAGCTCCACGCCGAACAGGCCATGGCCGCCCAGAGCGGTAACCACTTTTTCAGCAATCTCTTTCGATTTTGCCAGCGCGATGTCGCTCATCTGCTGTGGCTGCCAGGATTCACGGTAGTCGCCCTCTTCCTGACGGTGCCCGATAGGCGCGCAGAAATGCACGCCGTCAACGGCGCTGATGGTCAGCAGGGTGATTTCAAAATCAAAATTGACCACGCCTTCAACGATAACGCGGCCTTTACCGGCCCGCCCACCTAGCTGGGCGTATTCCCAGGCTTTTGCCAGTTGGTCGGCTGTGCGGATAAAGCTCTGGCCTTTGCCGGAGGAGCTCATTACCGGTTTCACAATGCACGGCAAACCAATCTCATGCACGGCCTGCTGGAAGGCTTCTTCGCTGTCGGCGAAGCGATAGCTGGAAGTGGGCAACTGAAGTTCTTCTGCGGCCAGGCGGCGGATCCCTTCGCGGTTCATGGTGAGTTTGGTGGCGCGGGCGCACGGCACCACTCGCTGACCCTGGGCTTCAAGCTCCAGCAGGGCATCGGTGGCAATGGCTTCAATTTCAGGAACGATAAAATCGGGCATTTCGGCGGCGACAAGCGCTTTTAGCGCCGCGGCATCCAGCATGTTAATGACGTGGCTGCGGTGTGCGACGTGCATTGCCGGCGCATTTGCGTAGCGATCGACGGCGATAACTTCTACCCCGAGGCGCTGGCATTCAATGGCCACTTCTTTACCCAATTCACCGGAACCCAGCAGCATAACTCGCGTAGCTGCCGGGCGCAGAGCGGTTCCCAACGTTGACATGTGATTTAGCCTTAACAAAGAAAAAGACCGCTGCAGTATAAACGAAAACGTTTGCGTTGGCAGCGGCTTTCCGGCTTGTGTGATAAAATGAATGACGATATACTGGATAAATAAACAGGTAAAGCGGAGCTGCAAAATGGCGGTCGAGATTAAATATGTTGTAGTGAGAGAGGGACAAGAAAAAATGGCCTTTGCCAGTAAAAAGGATGCTGACGCTTACGACAAAATGCTGGATCTGGCTGAAGTCCTCGGCGACTGGCTGCAGCAAAGCCCGATTGCGCTGGATGAAGGGCAGAGCGACACCCTGGCGATGTGGATGGCGGAAAACAAGGATCTGCTGGCGGGCGTATTGAAAAACGGCAAGCTGCCAGAGCCTGAATTAAGTCAGTTTGAGCCAGACGCGGAGTCCTCAGCGCTTGAACAATCGCCAGCGGCTGAAGACAACGTCAGCGAACACCCTGGACGTAAACGCACCAAAGCCGCGTAATACGGTTCTGCTGTAAGCGCCGGGTAGCCGGCGCGATTCTTTTCCCATCTTTAGCGCTGTCCGACGTTTCTTGACGTCCTGTGGCCTACTCTCGACGAGTTAAGTCAACAGAGGATCTCCGTCATGAATAACTGGTTACAGCAGCTTCAGTCGCTCCTGGGGCAATCTACTTCTCCTCAATCTTCACAGCCTGCAGCCGGTAATAGCTCTGAAGGGATCGGTAAACTTCTGGTGCCGGGGGCGCTGGGTGGATTAGCCGGGTTACTGCTGGCGAGTAAATCTTCCCGCAAACTGTTAACAAAATACGGCACCAGTGCGCTTCTGGTCGGCGGCGGCGCCGTGGCCGGAAGCGTGTTATGGAACAAATACAAGGAGCGGGTTCGCCAGAGCCAGCCCGTTTCCATAGGCTGGAGTGAGCCGCACTCGTCGGTTGATGTTCGTACCGAAAGATTAATTACCGCGCTGGTTTTTGCGGCGAAAAGCGACGGCCATATCGATGCAAAAGAGCGTCAGTTTATTGAGCAACAGCTGCGTGAAGTCGGTATCGACGGGGAAGGTAAAGCGCTCGTCGAACGGGCTATCGACAGGCCGTTAGATCCTCACCAGCTTGCACAAGGTGTGAGAAATGAGGAGGAAGCGCTGGAGCTTTATTACCTTAGCTGCACGGCTATCGATATCGATCACTTTATGGAACGTAGCTACCTGAGCGCTCTGGGCGATGCGCTAAACATACCGCCGGATGTCCGCTCCGGTATTGAGCAAGATATTCAGCAGCAAAAACAACCGCTCGCGGTGTAATCCTCCTGCAACCAGCCTGTGCCGGGTTTCTCCCGGCATTTTCTTTTAATCCTTCATGTTCCGCTTGCAAGCCCGGCTGAATTTGCCACCCTTACGGGGTGTTAAACGGAAAATGATGAAAGTGATGCCGCCAAAAGCCAAAAAAATACCTCACGCTATGACGCTGCATGGCGATACCCGCACGGATAACTATTACTGGCTGCGGGATGATGACCGCGCCGATCCCGATGTGCTGAAATACCTTGAGCAGGAAAATGATTACGGGAAAAGGATCATGGAGAGCCAGCGCGCGCTGCAGGATCAGTTGCTCAAAGAGATGATCGCTCGCGTTCCTCCTCGCGATGTTTCCGCCCCGTATGTGAAGAACGGCTATCGCTACCGCCAGGTGTATGACAAAGGGAATGAGTACGCGATTTATCAGCGGCAATCTGCGGTCAGAGAAGAGTGGGGCGAGTGGGACGTTTTGCTGGATGCCAACCAGCGTGCCGCCCATAGCGAGTTCTACACCATGGGTGGATTGGCCATTACGCCGGACAATGCCGTGATGGCCATGGCAGAGGACTATCTCTCCCGCCGTCAGTTCGGCATCCGTCTGCGCAATTTGAAAACCGGAAACTGGTACCCGGAGTTGCTGGAGAATGTCTCGACCGGTTTTGTTTGGGCAAATGACTCCGTCACGCTTTACTACGTGCGCAAGCATCCCAAAACCTTACTGCCTTATCAGGTCTGGCGGCACACGCTGGGCCACCCGGTGGCCGATGACCAACTGGTGTATGAAGAAAAAGATGACGCTTTTTACGTCAGCGTGCATAAAACAACCTCCCAGCATTTTGTTGTCATTCATCTTGCCAGCGCGACGACGAGTGAGGCTTTGTTACTGGATGCCGAACTGGCAGACGCCGAGCCGCAAGTTTTTGCCCCGCGCCGGAAAGATCATGAGTACACGGTCGATCACTACCAGCATGGGTTCTACATTCGTTCCAACAAAGACGGTAAAAACTTCGGACTCTACCGCAGCGCCGTGCGGGACGAAAAACAGTGGGAAACGCTGATTGCCGCGCGGGAACAGGTCATGCTTGAAGACTTTACGCTGTTCCGCGACTGGCTGGTGATTGCCGAGCGACAGCAGGGATTGACCAGCCTGCGCCAGATTAATCGCCATACGCGTGAGTCCACGGGCATCGCTTTTGACGATCCGGCCTATGTCACCTGGCTTGGCTACAATCCTGAGCCTGAGACCTCCCACCTGCGCTACGGTTACTCTTCAATGACAACGCCGGACACCCTATTCGAGCTGGATATGGACAGCGGTGAGCGACGGGTTATCAAGCAAACCCAGGTTGCCGGTTTTGACGCTAGCCATTACCGCAGCGAGCATCTGTGGGTGACGGCGCGGGATGGCGTTCTGGTACCGGTCTCACTGGTTTATCACCGGAAACACTTTCGCCGGGGCAAAAGCCCGCTGCTGGTCTACGGCTATGGATCTTACGGCAGCAGTATGGATGCTGACTTTAGCAGCAGCCGTTTGAGTCTGCTGGACAGGGGGTTTGTCTTCGCCATCGCCCATGTCCGCGGCGGCGGTGAACTGGGCCAGCAATGGTATGAAGACGGTAAATACCTGAAAAAGATGAATACCTTTAACGACTATCTGGACGTGTGCGACGAGCTGCTCAGGCAGGGATATGGCGATCCTAAACTGCTTTATGGGATGGGCGGCAGCGCGGGCGGAATGCTGATGGGGGCAGCTATCAATCTGCGCCCTGAATTATTCCATGGCGTGGTGGCTCAGGTGCCGTTTGTCGACGTTGTAACGACGATGCTGGACGAGTCGATTCCGCTTACCACCGGGGAATTTGAAGAGTGGGGTAACCCCCAGGATGAAGAATATTACCGCTATATGAAGCAATACAGCCCTTACGACCAGGTTCGTGAGCAGGCTTATCCCCATCTGTTAGTGACCACCGGGCTGCATGATTCGCAGGTGCAGTATTGGGAGCCGGCTAAGTGGGTTGCCAAATTACGTGACTATAAGCGCGATGAGACCTTGCTGCTGCTTTGTACCGACATGGATTCCGGGCACGGCGGCAAGTCGGGGCGCTTCAAATCTTACGAAGGCGTGGCACTGGAGTTTGCTTTCCTGATTGCCCTGGCGCAGGGAACGCTGCCAGGGCGCGTGCATTAATCGGCCGCGCTGGCGGCCAGGTAATGTTTTAGCGTCATGCGGAGATCCGGCGTTAGCTCCTTGATGTTGTTGAGCATCCAGCGAAGATAACCCGGGTCGTCTTCGGCTATTTCGGCAATGCGTTTGCCCCGGTATTTGCCAAACATCATGGTGGTTACCAGCGCCGGGCGCCCGGTAATCGTGACCATATCTTCTGCGTTCCAGCCGGACACATCCATAATTCTCAGCAGCAGGGCGGCGGTGATATAACAGTCAAACAGGGCGCGGTGATGATGCAGCCCGGCAGGTGTATCCACATGCAACTTTAGCGATTTGTACAAGCCCATGTTGCTGTATTTGATGCCCGGCCACAGGCGACGCGCCAGCTTCACCGTGCAAATCCAGTCGCCCTGCATTTCCGGCAGCATGCGGCTGTCGAAACTGGCGTTGTGCGCCACGTAATAGGGGCTTCCGATATAGCGGGGGATGACGTCTTCAATCCAGGGTTTATCGGCCACCATCTCTTCGGTAATTTTATGGATGGCCATTGCCTGGTGGCTTATTGGTCGGTCAGGACGGACAAGATCGCTCATCGGGTTTACAATCTTGCCGTCGATGATATCGACCGACGCAACTTCCACTACGCCTCCCTGTAATCCGCAGGTTTCCGTATCAATAATGCGCAGCATCGCAGTCTCCGTAAACAGGCCTCAGGCGACTAGCGTAAAGGAATGACCTCGCCGTGCCAACCTCTCTCATCCCGGCGGCCAATCGCCAGCAATTCTCCCTGGTCGGCCCTGACGACTAGCTGGCCTAAATTATCCCAACATGCGCTGCGCCCAGCGGAGCGAAGTTCTGCCCCGGACCAGGCGTAATTGGCCTGCAAAATGGTGAGTCCATATTTGTGCGCCCAGCGTTGCATATACATCTCATCTTGCTGGTAGCTTAGTTCTGTCATTGCGGCGCCGGTGGCGTAAAGATCGGCGCCGATATCAGCGGCGCTTCGGGGCCAGGCTTCATCATCGCTTTGGGCGCAAACGGCCAGGGCAATATTGCGGGAACGTTGCCCCAAAAGTGGTGCGACGGGGGTTTGAGCATTTACATCGATAGCCGTTGCGGGACGTTTGCAACAGGCGATACGCGACCCATCCGGCAGAAAACCTACCATACCGGCGGCGCTATGCGCCTCGTCACTGAGCGACATGCCGACGATCACGGTCATATGGTAGCTGCGAGCAGCCTCGCTGAGCGGGTCGAACAGCGGATCGGTAAACGCCGGAGGATGGTTGTCGGGGCGTAATCCGGATAAAGAGAGATGAGGGAAAACCAGAAGATCGATGCCTTCTTCGGCGGCACAGCGAATGAAATCGAGATGGTGGTCGATGTTGGCCTGATAACTTCCGGCAACGGCACCGTATTGCGCAGCGGCAACATTCCAGCGTGGCATAGGTTCTTCCTTAATCTTTCATCCAACGATTGCGTCCTGCAATCGTGAGGGATGAGCCAAAGCTTGTGGTCAACTGAACAAGGAAGAGAGTAGCACTAGTTTTGAATCAAAGAGAAAATTCTTAATTTTTTATTTTTGCTTCGGTTCATACGGCAAACGGGAAAGATTCACCGAGGCCAGACGATAGGCAATCAGCTTTTCACGGAACCAGGTCCGCAGATGTTCAGGTTGCTCACGCTCCACCATTTCAGCCACTACGGGCATGTTATAGCGCTCTTTGAACGCCACGCCGGCAGCGGCAAGGTCGACGTTAACTTTATCCATTTCTTCCTGGGGTAAATCGGCGAGATTGTAGCTCATCATATCCTCCTGCAATGTCAGCGCAGAAGTTACTGTTTTGCGCACCGGATGACAAGCAACAATAGCTTTTCCCGTCTCGACTTGGTATTAACGCGGGGGTATCCTTGCCGCCTCGACACATAACAAAAAGGAATAGTTAATATGGCGTTCATCTCCTCCCGCATCGCAACCGTGGCGGCATTTGTCACTGCTATGGCCGTTTCTCCAGCCGTGTTTGCACACGCGCACCTTAAGCAGCAGTCTCCGGCAGCAGATTCCGCCGTTACAGCATCGCCGCAGTCGCTGACCCTGAGCTTTTCTGAAGGGGTGGAGCCTGGCTTCAGCGGCGTGACCGTGACCGGCCCGCAGAAATCTGCCGTGAAGACCGGGAAAGTGAAGGTTGCTGAGACCGACAACAAACAGCTGATTGTGCCGGTTGAAGAAGCCCTGAAACCGGGTGATTACTCCGTGGACTGGCATGTTGTGTCGGTCGACGGGCACAAAACCAAAGGTAACTATCACTTCTCCGTGAAGTAATCGCCATGCTGTCGGCGTTTTACATCGCGCTGCGTTTTATCCATTTCACTGCCTTGATGGTGCTGCTTGGCAGCGCCATCTGCTGTTCGCTCCTTGCCCCGCAGCAGTTTAAACCCGTGCTTGTGCGTCGCCTCAGGGCGCAGTGGCGGCCAGCCGTCTGGCTGTCGCTCATTAGCGCCTGTCTGCTATTCATGGCTCAGGCCGGGCAAATGGGTGACGGCTGGCGCGATACTCTTTCGCCGGATGTCTGGCAGGCGGTGCTGACGACTCGCTTTGGTTCCGTCTGGATATGGCAGCTATTGCTGGGCCTGGCCACGCTGGCCACTGTGCTGCTCGCTCCCCGGGCAATGCCGGGGTTATTGCTGTTTTTAGCCGCGGCGCAGCTAATTATGCTGGCTGGCGTCGGGCATGCCGCAATGCACGACGGCGCGCTCGGTGTCTTTCAGCGGATGAACCATGCGATTCATCTTCTGAGCGCGGCCTGGTGGGTGGGAGGCCTGCTGCCTTTGCTGGTTTGTATGTATATGGCGCATAAGCCGCGCTGGCGTACTCCGGCGATTACGGCAATGATGCGTTTTTCGCGCTACGGGCATCTTGCAGTGGCTGCGGTACTGGTGACCGGCGTGGTGAATAGCTTGCTTATCCTCGGCTGGGCGCTGCCGCTGGAAAGTGGTTATGTTCGATTGCTGGCGCTGAAGGTTGTGCTGGTGCTAGTGATGGTTATGCTGGCGCTGATCAACCGCTATATACTGGTGCCGCGTTTCGACGCTGTTCAAGCCGATGCTCAGCGGAGATTTATTCAGCTTACGTGGCTGGAAGTGATTCTATCGGTAGCGATACTGCTGCTTGTCAGCATCTATGCTACCTGGGAGCCGTTCTGACGGCGCAAACTGGTTATATGAGAGATTCATGAAAAAGAGCATTTTGACTTTACTGCTGCTGGCCTGCGCGAGTTCTGCGCTGGCTGCCCCGCAAATTATCACCGTGAGTCGGTTTGAGGTGGGTAAAGACAAATGGGCGTTCAACCGTGAAGAGGTGATGTTGAGCTGCAGAGCGGGGAATGCGTTGTTTGCCATCAACCCAAGTACGCTGATGCAGTACCCGCTGAACGCCATTGCCGAGCAGCAGATCAAGAGCGGTAAAACGAGCGGGCAGCCCATCAGCGTTATTCAGGTGGACGACCCGCAGCATCCTGGCCAGAAGATGAGTCTCGAACCCTTCATTGAGCGCGCGCAAAAGCTTTGCGGTGAATAAAAAACACGCATTTCCTGGCATAAAAAAACAGCAATAGCCTCAACGGGATATTGCTGTTTTTGCATAAATAGTCACCTTTATTGCGCCTTTTTTCTGACCACTTTTGTTGCGGACTGGAAAACCTGCGCCGGTAATCTATTCTTAAGAGGCAAGGCGATTTAGCCTGCATTAATGCCAACTTTTAGCGCACGGCTCTCTCCCAAGAGCCATTTCCCTGGACCGAATACAGGAATCGTGTTCGGTCTTTTTTTATTCGGGAATCCGCCAGCTTGCTTGCGCGTAAAGCGTTTCCCATAACGCTTCGACCTGGCCTGTGCGCTAAAACCATACCATACCTTGATAGCTTGCCGTCCAGCGTTTTTTGCTCAATTTGTTAATTACTTGTTGCGCAAGCGTGGGGGCCGGGTCGGTGAGTCTTTCGGACTAGTGATGTATGTCACAAAAATTCGCATCACTGCCGCGACAACGCTACACTTTCGGCCTCACTGACTGCATTCCATGAGAAATGCGGCGTTCCTGACAATAAGCCTGCATCCCACTATGACAAATCAAACCGAGCTTGCCGCTCAACATGCGCATGAGAATAGCCTGCGCGCCGTGCTTCGCTCCCCTCGACTCATCCAGCGTGAACTGCTGGCTGGAGTCGTCACCGCGCTGGCCCTGATCCCCGAAGTGATCTCCTTTTCCCTGATCGCGGGCGTGGATCCGAAGGTCAGCCTGATTGCCTCGATCGTGCTTTGTTTTGCTATGTCGATTCTGGGGGGCCGCCCGGCAATGGTCACTGCGGCGGCCGGTTCGGTAGCGCTGGTGATTGCCCCGATGGTTCATCAATATGGGGTGGGTTATATCCTGCCTGCGGTGGTGCTGGCGGGCGGGATCCAGATCCTGTTCGGCCTAAGCGGGCTGGCGCGAATGATGCGCTATATCCCGCTTTCGGTAATGACCGGGTTTGTGAATGCGCTGGGTATTCTTATTTTCTTTGCTCAGGTGCCTCATGTCTGGGGGAAATCGCCGCTGGTTTGGGGCCTGTTCGTCGTGACGCTCGCCGTCGTTTTAATGTTGCCGAGACTGCTTAAATCTGTGCCTTCGCCGCTGGTGGCGATTGTTCTGGTGACCGGCCTGAGTATTGCCCTGGGATGGGTAATGCCCACGGTAGGCGACAGCGGGCCGATGAAGGCCGGTTTGCCCGGGTTAACGGAACTGATAGTGCCGCTTAACGTTGAGACGCTGCGCATTATCTGGCCCTGCGCGCTGAGCATCGCTTTTGTTGGCTTGATGGAGTCCTTGCTAACGGCCAAGCTGGTGGACGATCTCACCGATACACCTTCCAGCAAGCGGCGCGAATGCTGGGGACTGGGCGTGTCGAATATCTTCGCCGGTTTTTATGGCGGCATCGCGGGCTGCGCCATGATTGGGCAAACCATTGTCAACGTTGAGCTGGGAAGAGGGCGTACGCGGCTGTCTACCGTGGCGGCTGCGCTGGTGCTATTGCTGCTGGTCACCGTGCTGAGTGAAGTGATGGCAAAAATTCCGATGGTGGTGCTGGCTGGGATCATGATGATTGTGGCGGTGAAAACGCTGAACTGGCATAGCCTCTCTCCAGTTACGCTTCGCCGAATGCCGGTGCCGGAAACGCTGGTGATGCTCACGACCGTCGCTATAACGGTTTATACCGATAACCTCGCGCTTGGCGTTTTGGGCGGCGTTATCTTCGCTATGATGTTGTTTGCTCGCCGTATTGCACATGTGGTGCGTGCTGAGCGGCAGCTGGCAGCGGACGGGAGCGAAGTGACTTACCGGGTTCGTGGGCCGCTGTTCTTTGCCAGCAGCAACGACCTGGTCGAGCATTTTCACTATGCTGACGACCCGGCACGGGTGGTGATCGATCTGACTCAGGCTCAAATTTGGGATGCCTCCACCGTTGCCGTATTAGATGCCATTGAAACGCGCTATCAGCGTTATCAGGCGCAGGTCGAAATTGTTGGCCTGGACACCCACAGCGCCGATTTCCATCAGCGTCTGAGCGGAAAACTTTAGCGGTTCTACCGGCGGCGTTCAGCTGCCGGCTCTCCCCAATCATTCCCAGCACGAAATTCCATTTTTTGAGCGGCAGGTCACAATTTTCCACTACTTTCCGCTGCCCGGCTGATGGTTTAAACGACAAGCTGGGGAAATAAACATTTCAGTAACATTTACGTTGCCAGTCAATACGGAATAACTTATTACTATTTAACCGCTTACTCAACGTAAGCGGCCCCGCCTCCACTATAACGATAATTAACAGGATACTTTATGACGACAAACGATGCCGTCCGTGAGGACGCTGCGCGCGGTTTTTGGCCGACGGTCAAAACCTTCCCGTCGACGGTGATTGCGCTGCTGCTTTTTACCCTGGTGATTCGCTTTAGCTATTTTATGGCCTGGCCGTTTATGACGGTGATCATGACCCGTAATTATCATCTTTCGCCCATCTCTGTAGGCGTGGCGATGACCAGCAGTGCGCTTCTGGCGGTGGTGCTGGGAATGTATGGCGGGCAGCTGTCGGATAAATTAGGCCGCCGGGGCGTGCTTTCCCTCGGCTGTGCGCTGTCGTTTGTTGGCTATGCTCTGCTTGGGCTGGCCACGGGAATGGCGTTATTTATCATTGGGCTAATGATTGTTGGCGTCTGTTTCGCGTGGGTAGAGCCGCCGACGCGAGCGCTGATGAGTGACTTACTGGGCGACCGCCGTCGTCGCGCTCTGGCTCTGCAGATTCGCTATTATTTGGTGAATGTGGCGGCGGTTACCGGGCCACTGGTCGGCATTGCTTTCGGGCTGACTTCGCAGAAAGGGACATTCGTAATCACGGCTGTGAGCTATTTGCCGCTGCTTATTTACACCTTATTGTTTATTCCTGCAGGCAAGCTGGTTGCCAAAGACAGCGAACATAAACCCGGGGTCAGATTACGCGACGTTATGCTAATCATCGCCCGGGACAAACTGTTCGTTGCGGCGCTGCTGTGCAGCACGTTATGCGCCGTGGTTTTCGTACATTATGAATCCGTGGTGCCGCTTTATTTACTGACGCTGGACGCTGAGGCAGCCGTAAAGTTAATCACGCTGATTCTGGTGTCGAACGCCTGTACGGTGCTTATTGCCCAGCTTTTTCTGGTTCGCTTTTTGGCTCAAGTTAGCTTGTCTAACCGTATTTTGCTGGGGGGCGCTATCTTTGCGCTGTCACAGCTTTTGTTCTGGTCCGTCCGTACGCCGGATGCGCTGTTGTGGGTGAGCGTGACGGTTATTTTCAGCATCGGCGAGGCCATTCTGATGCCGAACCTGAATATTCTGCTGGATCAGCTGGCACCGGATGAGCACCGCGGTGCGTACCTGGGAGCATCGACCCTGACGACGTTAGGCATAGCGCTTGGGCCGCTGATTGGCGGCGTTATGCTAACCCTGACCGGTGCGGGTGTGTTTTTGGGTACCATGCTGTTTAGCCTGCTGCTGTGCGCTATCATTTACGCCTGCAAATCAGGCCTTAAACAACGACTACAAGAGTAATACTGAGCGGAGTCATGATGATTACTGAAGCCCCACGTCTTGAAACGGAACGCCTTATCCTGCGCCATTTTACGCTGGACGACTATGAGGCGCTGGTTGCCTGTTGGTCTGACCCGGAGATGGTAAAGTTTATCGGCGGCGGAAAACCGCAGGACGGTGAAATGAGCTGGGCGCGATTGATGCGCTATATCGGTCACTGGCAGGCGCTGGGCTACGGTTACTGGGCGTTGTTTGAAAAACAGAGTGGGCGATTCGTAGGGGCGTTTGGATTCCAGGACGCTAAACGAAATCTCAGCCCGGCTTTGGCACACCCGGAGGCGGGCTGGACGCTTATTCCTGCGGTACACGGTAAAGGCTATGCGGTGGAGGCGCTCAGCGCAGTGTTAAGTTGGGCGGATGACAATTTCAGCGAGCCAGTATGCTGCATTATTGATGACGATAATCAGCGTTCTATTGGTCTGGCAGAGCGCTTCGGCTTTACTTTCCAGCACTACGTTGAATACCACGGGAAGCAAATACGCATGTTCCTTCGCCCGAACAAGCGCTAATCTCGCCTGGCCCTGCTCAGAAGTCGCTGTACTCCTGGGCAGGCCGCCAGAATCCATCGATAAACTCTTCCACCGGGTAACAGCCGCCGTGGCGCATACGCTGCTCGCTCATCGCACTCAGACACTGCTGCTCGCTGGTGAAGACTTCCAGCACCAGATCGTCACAGCCGCCGTCCAGGTAACAAACAAATAAAACCAAAGCAAACATTAGCGCCTCAGAACCGCTTCGTTTGGTTTAAGTGTAGGGGAGCCAAGGGAGTGGGGGAAATAATTAATCCGTCCCGTGGACGGAGAAAGTGCTGGCAAAAATCATTGATGTAAAAACGGCACTTGGGTCTAACAAAAGCAATGAATGATGTTCTCTGGTCTACTCCAAACAGCTGAAAACCACGTTTTTGGCTGTTTGTCATCTATATAACCCGTCTCAGGGACGGGTTCATCTTGAATTATGCAAGGCGCATAACCCAGGCATCGCGCTGGCGATCGTAATGCTGCAGGTAAAGTACGGAATGTTCGCCGTCCAGCACGGCGGGAATAGAGGTTGCCCCATCCCATGCATCCAGCTGCATGCACAGGTCGGGATCGGACTTGCAGGGAATGCTTAACGTTCGATCCCCCTGTTGTTCACCGTGTAATTCGGCATCATCGATCTCGAAGATGCCGATCCGAACGTTGGTCTTTGTCATCTTTGGCTCCTTGTTATCCGCAGCAGGTGGTATGACCAGTGGGTCGCTCCAATTTCAGCGTAGTCAAGGCAGCACAAATTGCCAACTCAAAAAGTGCTTATTTTTTTAGCCAGCCTGCGGGGCGGCGAAAAGCTTGCCGTCGCGTACTAATTCCCTTGGGTAGCTGTTCTTCAGGCGTGAGCCAACTTTACGCGCCAGGCCGAGCGGCTGCCCCTGAAAAGTGACAATCACTTCATGTCGTGACGGTGTCACTTCTGGATAGATATCCCGCCCACGGTACCACTCCTCGGCTTCGGTCTCGCTCAGCGGGAAGCAAAGCGGGTTGTCACTTTTGACCAGAGAAACCACGGCTTCATGCTGCCAGCGGAAGCCTTTGTTGTGCTGTTCGGCGAGCTTGAGGCCAATGCGAGAGAAACGCACTTTCCCGATAAGCGGTTCAATCTCACTCGGAAACAGCCAGATCTCTTTGTCGCGCTGCCATAGATTCAGCTCATCGCCCCAGATAAGGCCCGATTTTGCCGCCGCGGCGGTTAGTTCGGCTGCGGCTTTGCCTTTCATCGGCGCGAAGGGGAATTTCCCTACTTTATAGCCCGGGGCCGGCTGCGGTTCGATAGAGGCCGTTTTGCGCAAACGGGCAACGAAAAAGCCTTCGCAGTCGTAAATCTGTGGGAACACGTGCAGGAAACCTTCCGGCGTCAGCGCGCGTGCTGCTTCCGGGAAAAGCTCGTCAAGGGGGGCAATTTCTACCGCGTCCGGCCAGGTATCCAGCAGCCACTGGCAGACATCCTGGTTTTCCTGGCGATTCAGCGTACAGGTCGAGTAGACCAGCGTCCCGCCGGGGCGGAGCGCATGAAAAGCACTCTCAATCAATTCGCGCTGTGTGCCGGCAATTTCGGCCGTGCTTTCAGGCGACCAGTTGCGCAGTGCATCGGGATCTTTCCTCACCACGCCTTCACCGGAGCAGGGGGCGTCCAGCAGAATGGCGTCGAAGGATTCCGGCAGAGCGGCACCGAATACGCGGCCATCAAAATGCGTCAGCGCTACGTTACTGATCCCACAGCGGCTGATATTGGCATGCAGGACTTTTACCCGGCTGGCGGAATATTCATTGGCAAGAATTGCGCCGGTATTATTCATGCGGGCGGCAATCTGGGTTGTTTTTGATCCTGGCGCTGCGGCGACGTCCATCACTCGCTGCGGCTGGTTGCCGTCGGCAAACAACGCGGCTACGGGCAGCATTGAACTGGCTTCCTGAATATAGAACAGGCCGCTCAAATGCTCTGCGGTGCTGCCCAGCGGCAGGGTTTCTTCATCTTCTCGTTCAATCCAGAAGCCTTCTTCGCACCACGGCACCGGCGTTAAACGCCAGTGATAGGGCGCGACGAGCGTCAGAAAGTCAGCCACGGATATCTTCAGCGTATTGACGCGCAGGCTGCGGCGCAGCGGCTGCTGACAGTATTCGATAAAACTTTCCAGCGTCTGGCCAGCGGGAAGTGCGTCACGAATCGCGTCGAGAAAAGGTTGAGGAAGATAAACGGCAGTAGATTGAGCCATGAAAAACGCCCCTGAAAAAATAAGGGGCGCAGTTTAACACGGAATTACCCGGGCGACGTACCGCCCGGGTTGCGGTTCAGCGCGGAAGGGCGGTGCCCCACTGACGCCACTCTTTCGGCTCGCTTTCCAGCAGCAGGAAGTGTTTCCCGGCCTCTGCTTTAGGGGAAAGCGGGATCCCCGGCGGCGTCGCAAACGCAATGCCACCGCGAATAAACTGATTAAAGGTTCCGGTTTTCACCACGCCGCCAGTTAAGCCAAAGTCCAGGCTATAGCCGGAAGCCAGCCAGAAGACGGAGTTGTCCCGGACCAAATGCTGGTAACGCTTGCTTATACGCAGGCCCACCATCACGCGGTCAGAGAGATTGCCGAGCGTCATGCCGGTTACCGTACCGACTTCAATCCCGCGGAAGAGAACCGGCGTGCCTATGCTCAGCGAGCCGGCTTCAGGCACTTCCAGCACGATGTTCAGCCCGTCGGAGTAACGAGAGTCGGTGATAGACGCTTCCTGCAGCTCGAAGTCGCGGCGGGGGTCACCTTTACCGGGTTCAACGTTGATGTAAGGCTGGAGGAGGGTATCAAGATGATCGACGCCCGCGGCAGAGATCTGCGGTGTGACAACGGAGAAGCGGGTACCGGCGCGTGCGAAGGTAGACACATACTCAGGGTAAAGTACCGCTTTCGCTTCCACTTCGTTGCGGGATTGCGTCAGGTTCAGCGACTCAAGCTGGCCGATATCAATGCCCAGATAGCGAATTGGCATCCCGGCGGAAAGTTTTCCGGCATCGAAAGTGTGCAGCGTTATCTGGCTGCCCACCGCTCTTGCCGCGGTTTCAGAGGCGTACAGCACGCGTTTCTCACCTTTCACCTGTCCGACGCTGGCACCGCTCATGTTGTCAAAGCTGATGGCCCCTTTGAGTGCACGAGAGAGCGGGGAGGCCTGCACCGTTAGCCCGCTGCCGTTGAGCTGAACTTTCGCGCCACCTTCAGCCCAAAACACTGTGTTTGGCGTCAGCAGCTTGCGGTATTCCGGCTTGATGTGAACATCAATATCAAAGTTCTCGGCGCGAGGGCGGATGGTGATGATTTCGCCCACCTGGAATTTGCGGTACAGCACCACGGAGCCGGTCTGGATATCTGGCAGGCTGGAGGCCGTCAGCGTCAGCGTGGTGGTCGGGATGTCGCTCAGGCTGTTTTCAATCGCTTTTTCCAGGTTGGCATAAAGCGGATAACTGCTTTTCATCTCGCCTTTGCTGCCCGGCAGCACACGTATGCCGCCGTTGACCCATTCGTTGGCACTGGCGCCCAGGAATTCCACTCCGTCCATGCCGAGCTTCACATCAATGCGGCTGTTGACCACGAATTTGCTGTCGCCCTGCAGCAGATGGCGGTATTGCGGTTCAATGGCGACGGAGAACGTGACGCCTTTCGCTGACAGTGCCCGCGCCACCACCTGGCCGATTTGTATCCCGTGCAGGATAATCGGTTGTCCGGCATCAATACCGTAGCTTTCAGGGGCCGTCAGCGAAAGCGTCAATACATTCGGCTGCTGGAGCGGCGTTTGATCGCTGGAGACCACGGTGAAGCGATCCTGCGGTTCGCCGTCACCCGGCACAAGTTCAAAGGTGCTGCCCGTGAGCAACGTGCTGATGCTTGGATTATCCAGCGAGATTTTTGGGCTACGGAGTTCGATGCGCGTGCCGCTACGCATCAGGCTAACCACGCCGGGGTCAACGGTCATTTCCCCTGTGACGGCACCGCCTGGATTGAGGTTTAACTTAGTCAGCGAACCCACCTCCAGCCCCTGATACATTAACTTAGTCGAGCCTGCTTTAAGGCCATCCCCGCTCGGGAGATCGAGGTTAATGATGACGCCGCGCTGGCTGTGCGCCAGGTCTTCGTAAAGGCCGAATTCATCATCCGCTTTGGCCGGTTCTGAATCGTCAGGGGAATCGAAAGCAATGGCCCCATTGACCAGCGCCGCCAGGCTTTCAAGCTGAACTTTGGCCCCACTCAGGCCAACATCGGCTTTTACGCCGGACACATTCCAGAAACGGCTGCCTTTTTTCACCAGGCTGGTAAAGCGGCGATCGATAAGCACGTCGACGGTGACGCCCTGCTTGTTCTTATTGATGGCATAGTCATACACGCGGCCAACCGGAATTTTGCGGAAATAGACCAGCGACCCGCTGTTAAGGGAGCCTAAATCCGGGGCGTGGAGGTGAATCATCAGCTCGCCGTTATCCAGGCGATATTTGGGTTGGGTATCGAGGGCGGTAAAATGGTCACGCGGCTCGCCTTTACCCGGCATCATGCCGATGTAGTTCCCGCCTACCAGGGCATCAAGCCCGGATACTCCAGCGAGGGAAGCCTTCGGCGTTACCAGCCAGAATTGTGTGTCTTCCCGCAGGGCATCCTTCATATCGCTTTTGATGCTGACTTTGACTTCTATTTTACGCAGGTCATCGCTCAGGCTGATGTTTTGCACGGTACCCACTTCAACGCCCTGGTAGCGCACGGGCGTGCGGCCAGCGACTATCCCGTCGGCGGAGATGAAGTCGATGGTTACGGTGTTGCCGCGTTCCTGGTAAGTCGTCCAGATCAGCCAGCCGGCAATCAGTAACGCAATAACAGGTAATAACCAGAAAGGGGAAATCCGGCGTTTCGTTTTAATTCTCGCTTCAGTCGGTGAAGCGGGCGTTTCCTGACTCATGTGCGTCCCAAAGTAGTCGGCTATCCAGCCATTCGACGGCAAGAATAGTTAATATAACCGCCGCGCCAAAGAAGACTGCGGCGGGACCCATCGTAAAAGCTAACAGCTGGTCACGGTTAACCAGTGACATCATCAACGCGATGACAAACAGATCGAGCATAGACCAGCGGCCAATCCAGGTGACAAAGCGCAGCAATAAAATGCGGGTTCGTAATCCCTGCTGGCATTTGAAATGAATACTGATAAGTAGCGTAATTAATACAATAACTTTAGTAAACGGCACCAGGATACTGGCAATAAACACCACGGCAGCGACGGCGATATTGCTGTGCGCCAGGGAAATGATGCCCGAAAGAATGGTGTCTTCCTGGCGTGCCCCGTTCACGTAAATAATAGAAATCGGCAGCAGGTTAGCCGGAAGCAGGAAGATCAGGGAGGCAACCAGTGCTGCCCAGGATTTTTGTAAGCTTTGCTTTCGGCGATGGTACAGCGGGATGTGGCAGCGAGGGCAGCGGCCTCGTTCGTCAGGAACGCCGGTAAAATGGCAGCCGAGGCAAACCCGCAGTTGCGCATTAAAAGCACGAGCCGGGCGCTGGGGGTAAAAACGCTCCCATAGCTGCTCAATGTTCAGGTGGATCATGGTCAACAGACTCAAGACCACCAGCGCAATAAAAGCGATCAGCCCTGGGCCTGGCTGGATAAACGCATACTCGCGAACCTTAATGCACGCCACGCCAATGCCCACCAGATAGATATCCAGCATCACCCACTCTTTAAGCTTATCCAGCATCAGCAGTACCGGGCGAAGGTTCATGCCGAGAATGTTGCCAAAGCAGAGATAGGCAATAGCCGCGACCAGCGTGGCCGGTGCGCCGACCACGCAAAAGAGCACGACGGCGGCGGTAAGCACGTCTCCCTGGCTTGCCATCTGCCAAATGCCCTGCATAACGTTGGCATCAATACTCGAACCCAGGAGATAGATACGCAGCAGCGGATCGGAAAAGGCGACGGGCATCAGCACCAGCATCGCCACGGCCATCGCCCCCAGGCGCGTCAATGACCAGTCACGGCCATGATGTACTCTTGCATCACAACAGGGGCAGTAGGCACTTTGTGTTGATTTAACCTGGGGCAGAGAGAAAAGGGTATCGCATTGGGGACAACGCTGATAACGTGCCTGAGGCAATGCCTGACTGATGGCGTGTATTTTCATTGTGCGTCGTAAGCCGGGAGCGTTGTTATCTGAATGATGCATTTAGCCTATCGTAATTCATAAAATGATACACCTTGTGGCACCGTGCATTTAATGCTTATTTTAATATGCTACAAAGTAAAGTAAGACAACATAACGGTTATTTAATGAACAAAGAACAATTTTACGCGGATCTGAATCGCGATTTTAGTGCGTTAATGGCAGGTGAAACCAGCTTTCTTGCAACACTGGCGAATACCAGTGCGTTGCTCTTTGAGCGCCTTGATGGCGTCAACTGGGCAGGATTCTACCTTCTCGAAGCCCAAACGCTAGTTCTGGGGCCCTTCCAGGGCAAAATTGCCTGCGTAAGAATCCCTGTCGGCAAGGGCGTATGCGGCACAGCCGTCGCAACAGGCACGATTCAGCGTGTGGAGGATGTGCATGCTTTCGACGGGCACATTGCCTGCGATGCGGCCAGCAATTCGGAAATTGTGCTGCCCCTGACGGTTGACGGCCAGACGATTGGCGTCCTGGATATCGACAGCACCGAGTATGGCCGTTTTTCGGAAGAAGACGAAATGGGTTTAAAAACCTTGATTTCGCGGCTTTCAGACGTGCTGAGCGGCACTGATTTTAAAAAATTCTTCCCTCGATAGCATGATAAGCAACGGATAACGTGGCATTTAGCGATGGCGTCATTATAATGTCGCCTGTTCATGCCTGCGACTTATTGGCAATTCCGTTGTAATCAGGAAATTTCATGGAAAATCAACCTAAGTTGAATAGCAGTAAAGAAGTTATCGCATTTTTGGCCGAGCGTTTCCCTCAATGTTTTAGCGCTGAAGGTGAAGCTCGTCCGTTGAAGATTGGTATCTTCCAGGATTTAGTCTCTCGTGTTGAAGGCGAAATGAGCCTCAGCAAAACACAGCTTCGTTCAGCGTTACGTCTCTATACGTCAAGCTGGCGCTACCTGTACGGCATCAAAGCTGGCGCGACTCGCGTCGATCTTGATGGCAACCCTTGCGGTGAGCTGGACGAACAGCATGTTGAACATGCACGTCAGCAGCTGGATGAAGCGAAAGCCCGCGTTCAGGCCCAGCGCGCTGAGCAACAGGCGAAGAAACGTGAAGCCGCGGCAGCCGCAGGCGTAACGGAAGACGCTCCACGTCGCGAACGCAAACCTCGTCCGGCGGCAGCACCGCGTCGTAAAGAAGGGGCAGAGCGTAAACCTCGCGCAGAAAAACCGGCACCAAAGGCACCTCGTGAAGAGCGTCGTACGCCGGTGACCGATATTTCTGCTCTGCAGGTTGGACAGGCCATTAAAGTCAAAGCCGGTAACAACGCAATGGATGCTACCGTACTGGAAATTACCAAAGATGGCGTCCGTGTACAGCTGACTTCTGGTATGGCAATGATCGTACGCGCAGAACACTTGCAGTTCTGAAACGGAGGCCTGACTCAGGCATGAACAAACTCTTTAAGCTTACGGCTATCGCCAGCCTGCTGTTCGTGGCAGGCAGTGCCCTGGCCCTGGACAACATTACCCGTGCTGACCAAATTCCTCAGTTAAAGGAAGAAGCTCAGCACGCTACGGTGAGTGAGCGTGTGACCTCGCGTTTTACGCGCTCGCATTACCGCCAGTTCGATCTGGATGCCAATTTCTCGGCAAAAATCTTTGACCGCTACCTGAACTTGCTGGATTACAGCCATAACGTGCTGTTAGCCAGCGACGTCGCCCAGTTCGCTGCGAAGAAAGGGCAGATCGGCGACGAGCTGCGTAGCGGTAAGCTCGATGTTTTTTACGACCTCTACAATCTGGGTCAGAAGCGCCGTTTTGAACGCTACCAGTACGCCCTGAAGGTGCTGGCGAAGCCGATGGATTTCACCGGTAATGACACCATCAATCTGGATCGCAGCAAGGCGCCGTGGCCAACGAGCGTCGATGAGCTGGATAAGCTCTGGGATGCGAAAGTTAAATACGACGAGCTGAGCCTGAAGCTGACCGGTAAAACCGAGCAGGAAATTCGTGAAACCCTGACCAAGCGCTATCAGTTTGCGATCCGCCGTCTGGCGCAAAGTAACAGCGAAGATGTGTTCTCGCTGGCGATGACCGCGTTTGCTCATGAGATTGACCCGCATACGAACTATCTCTCTCCGCGCAGCACCGAACAGTTCAACACCGAAATGAGCCTGTCTTTAGAAGGCATCGGAGCGGTGCTGCAAATGGACGATGATTATACGCTGATCAACTCCATGGTTGCCGGTGGTCCGGCGGCGAAGAGCAAGGCCATCACCGTCGGCGATCGTATTGTTGGCGTAGGCCAAACGGGTAAACCGATGGTTGACGTGATCGGCTGGCGTCTGGACGACGTTGTGGCGCTGATTAAAGGGCCAAAAGGCAGCAAAGTTCGCCTTGAAATCCTGCCAGCGGGCAAAGGCACCAAGACGCGTACCGTGACGCTGACCCGCGAACGTATTCGTCTCGAAGACCGCGCGGTTAAGATGTCTGTGAAGACAGTTGGCAAAGACAAAGTCGGCGTGCTGGATATTCCTGGCTTCTACGTTGGCCTCACTGATGATGTGAAGGTTCAGCTGCAGAAGCTGGAAAAACAGAACGTGAAGAGCGTAATTATCGATCTGCGTTCTAACGGCGGCGGGGCGCTGACTGAAGCGGTGTCCCTGTCCGGTCTGTTTATTCCTAGTGGCCCGGTCGTTCAGGTCCGCGACAACAACGGTAAAGTCCGTGAAGATAGCGATACCGACGGCGTGGTCTACTACAAAGGGCCGCTGGTGGTGCTGGTTGACCGCTTTAGCGCCTCGGCATCTGAAATCTTTGCGGCGGCGATGCAGGATTATGGCCGCGCGCTGATTGTCGGCGAGCCGACCTTCGGGAAAGGCACCGTGCAGCAGTACCGTTCGCTGAATCGCATTTACGATCAGATGCTGCGTCCGGAATGGCCTGCGCTGGGCTCTGTTCAGTACACCATTCAGAAGTTCTACCGCATCAACGGCGGCAGCACCCAGCGGAAAGGTGTGACGCCGGACATCATGATGCCAACCGGGACCGAGCAAACTGAGACCGGCGAGAAGTTCGAAGACAACGCGTTGCCGTGGGACAGCATCAACGCAGCGACCTATGTGAAAACCGGTGACCTTACGCCGTTCGAACCTGAGTTGCTGAAGCTGCATCAGGATCGCATCGCCAAAGACCCTGAATTCCAGTACATCATGAAGGACATTGCTCGCTTCAATGCCCTGAAGGAAAAACGTAACGCTGTTTCTCTGAATTATGCGGTACGTGAAAAAGAGAATCAGGAAGACGACGCGACGCGTCTGGCCAGAATCAACGATCGCTTTAAGCGGGAAGGGAAAGCGCCGCTTAAGAAACTCGACGATTTGCCGAAGGACTACCAGGAGCCCGATCCGTATCTCGACGAGACGGTACATATTGCCATCGATCTTGCCGGTATGGAGCAAGACAGGCCGGCTGAACAACCGGCGGCGAAATAACCTCCCTGATGGGCACCCAAGCGGTGCCCATTTTTTTGCCTGTCTTCGTGATGTAAGATAAATGCATACAAAATGTAAAGTTATGTATTATTAACCACTTGGGCGGGGCGGATGCTTGAAAATAGGCGGCGCGCCCCTACGATGTGTGGGAGCGCAAAGAGCGTGTTTTTAACCGAGGTAAAAAGAAAATTATGATGCGTATCGGGCTTTTCCTGTTGACCAACCTTGCGGTAATGGTCGTTTTCGGGCTGGTGCTAAGCCTGACGGGGATCCAGTCGAGCAGCGTTCAGGGTCTGATGATCATGGCGGTGCTGTTTGGCTTTGGCGGCTCTTTTATTTCCCTGCTGATGTCAAAATGGATGGCATTGCGTTCAGTAGGCGGTGAGGTGATTGAGCAACCTCGTAATGAAACTGAGCACTGGTTGATGGAAACCGTGCGTCGGCAGTCACAGCAGGCGGGTATCGCCATGCCGCAGGTTGCGATTTACCATGCGCCAGACATCAATGCTTTCGCCACCGGAGCGCGCCGTGACGCCTCTCTGGTTGCGGTCAGCACAGGTCTGCTGCAAAACATGAGTCGTGACGAAGCGGAAGCGGTTATCGCGCATGAAATCAGCCACATCGCCAATGGCGATATGGTCACCATGACGCTAATTCAGGGCGTGGTGAACACCTTCGTTATCTTTATCTCCCGTATCATCGCCCAGGTCGCTTCCGGCTTCCTGTCCGGGAACCGTGATGATAACGAAAGCAGCAACGGCAACCCGCTGATTTACTTTGCGGTGGCGACGGTGCTTGAACTGGTGTTTGGCATTCTGGCAAGCATCATCACCATGTGGTTCTCACGCCATCGTGAATTCCATGCCGACGCGGGTTCCGCGAAGCTTGTGGGCCGCGAGAAGATGATTGCTGCGCTGCAGCGCCTGAAAACCAGCTACGAGCCGCAGGAAGCCAGCAGCATGATGGCGTTTTGCATCAACGGTAAGGCTAAGTCAATGAGCGAACTGTTCATGACGCACCCACCGCTGGATAAACGTATCGAAGCGCTGCGCAGCGGTGAATACCTGAAGTAACCGGAAGGTTGAAGTGAAAAGCGTGCCCACGTGGCACGCTTTTTTTATGCCTGAGCCCGAGGCTGGGACATTCGCAACCCGCTGACAACGGCGGCAATGGTGGCAAATATGCCTGCAAGAATCAGCGAGGCATGTGTTCCACTGTTACCAAACAAGTTAAACATTAGCGCGACCAGTGCAGCCCCACAGCTTTGCCCGAGCAGGCGAGCTGTCCCCAGCATTCCGCTTGCCCCTCCGCTGCGATGGCGGGGTGCCGAGGAGATAATGGTGTGGTTATTCGGGGACTGGAAGAGGCCGAATCCTGCCCCACACAACACCATACGCCAGATAATATTCAGGTCGGACGGATCGTGCGGGAGCATGGCCAAAGCAAACAGGCCGCAGGCCATCACTAAAAGCCCTACGGCGCCCATCAGGCCGGCATGAACACGTTCGATAAGATAACCGGCCAGCGGGGCCATCACCATCGTTGCCAGCGGCCACGGCGTTAACAGCAGACCGGTTTCAACCTCACTGCGGCCCAGGACGGTTTGCAAGAAAAAGGGCAGTGAAACCAGCGCCAGCATTTGAGCGCCGAACGAACATATTGATGTGCCAATAGACAGCGAAAAAATCGGGATTCGCAGCAGGTCTACCGGCAGCAGAGGGAACGGCAAGGTAAGCTGGCGACGGATGAAGAAATAGCCAATCACGACAAGCGCAACCAGCTCACCGATAATGACTGACCCCGGCTGGCCCTGTGAAAAACCACCGATCGCTGAAATCAGCAGACCGAAGGTGAGGGCATTCATCACCGCACTCGGGATATCAAAACGCTGCCCCTGGGATTTTTGCTGATTTGGAGGTAAATAGCGCAGCGCCAGAATCAGCGAAACGATGCCAATCGGCACATTGATTAAAAACAGCCACTGCCAGGAGGCCACCGAAAGAATCGCGGCGGCAACGGTGGGACCTGCCGCGGAGGAGACGGCAACGATAAATGAATTGACCCCCATCCCACGACCAAGAAAACGTTGAGGATAAATGAGGCGTATCAAGGCGGTATTTACGCTCATCAGCGCCGCACCGCCAAAGCCTTGCAGTACGCGGGCAAAGGTGAGCATCGGCAATGAAGTTGAGACGGCACAAAACAGTGAGGTCAGGCAGAACAGGACCAGACCGCATTGATAGATACGGCGGTAGCCAAAAATATCGCCAAGAAACGAAAGCGACAGCAGCGAGACAATAATCGCTATTTGATAAGCGTTAACCACCCAAATAGATTCCGCCGGGCTGGCATTCAAATCGTGGGCAATGGTAGGCAGGGCAACGTTAGCAATAGCGCCGTCCAGCACGGCCATCATAATGCCGAGCGCGATGGTGAAAATGGCGCCATAACGCTGGGGCGTAGGCAAGCCGTCGGACACTGATTTATCCATACTTTGAAAAGGCTGTCTGAAGTCGTTAGGAGGGTAATGATTTTATCATTAATTAATCTCGCTGATGCCGCAGATTTGTAACGAATCAGCAGGCTTTGATTGCGACACTCACGGGGCATCAATATACTAAAAAGCAGTTCTGATTTTTATAAAACAATAACCCCCGAGGTGATGTATGGCACTCTCAGACTCCGACAAACAGCCCGATGCAGTCTCTTCCGTGCTGAAAGTTTTCGGCATCCTGCAGGCGCTTGGGGAAGAAAAAGAGATTGGGATAACCGAACTTTCTCAGCGCGTGATGATGTCCAAGAGTACCGTGTATCGCTTTTTGCAGACCATGAAGTCCCTGGGCTATGTCTCTCAGGAAGGCGAGTTAGAGAAATATGCGCTGACGCTGAAGCTTTTTGAGCTTGGTAGCGGCGCCCTGCAGAACGCTGATCTTGTCCGCAGTGCAGATATACAGATGCGAGAGCTCTCCCGCCGAACCAAAGAGGCGATTCACCTCGGGGCGCTGGACGACAGCAGTATTGTCTATATCCATAAAATTGACTCGCTCTATAATTTACGCATGTATTCCCGCGTAGGGCGTCGGAATCCTTTGTACAGCACAGCAATAGGCAAGGTTTTGCTGGCCTGGCGACCGCGCGAGGAGATTCTGGATATTCTCTCTGACGTAGAATATGTCCGCAGCACGGAACGCACTATTGTCAGTACTGAAGCGCTTCTCCCGGTGCTTGATCTGGTGCGTGAGCAGGGGTACGGCGAAGATAACGAAGAACAGGAAGAAGGCATTCGCTGCGTGGCGGTACCGGTGTTTGATCGTTTTGGTACTGTCATCGCGGGAATGAGTATTTCATTTCCAACGCTTCGCTATTCGGATGAGGGACTGTCTGAATACGTTAGTCTTCTTCATCAGGCTGCGCGTGCGCTGTCAGAGCAAATGGGCTATCACCACTCTCCTTTCTGATTTTGTTAAAGTGGGCCGCGCAGAACACGCGGCCCTTTAGATCTAACCATTATCAATCGGCGTGTCGACCTTACGCAGCAGTGGGCAGTTGGTCAGGCCAATAATTCCACTGTCGGTATGAATAAACTGTGCTGTCACGGTATTACGTGCCGTCAGGTACTTGCATTGCAATCCCAGTCCGGCCGCATTTTCTTTGCTGCCAATCAAAACGCCATAGCCTGAAAGCAACAGGCCAATCCAGATGATGGCAATAACAATGATGGTACGAATAATCGCTCGCATACTGACCTCAAACATCAATCCAATCCTGCATCAACCTTACTCTGAATAATTGACGTCACAATCTGATGATTCTGAAATGAAAAAGCAGGAAACGTTACTTATGGTTTAGTTGGTTAGTGTTAAATTAGCGAAATTCTATGGTCAAGAGGTGGCGATGTAGTGAGAAAGTACAGATGGGTGATCGTTCTGGTGATTGTTGTTACCTGCCTGCTGCTATGGACTCAAATGATAAATGTGATGTGCGACCAGGATGTGCAATTTTTCAGCGGCATTTGTACCATTAATAAATTTATCCCCTGGTAGTGATTTGTCTCTCTCTGCCTCAGGTGTAGAATGCGTTTTTTTTGAGGTGGTAAGATGAACGAACTGGGTGTTAGTGCTTTAAGTATCATGCCGCTGGCAATCTCGCTGGTGACGTTGATTGTCGGTCTTGTCCTGTGGTTTTTTGTCAATCGTTCCAGCAGCCGTGCAAACGAGCAGATTGCGCTGCTTGAAGAGCTGGTCGATTTACAGAAACGTCAAAATGCCCTGCTGCGTCGCCTGTGCGAAGCCAACGAACCCGAGCCGGAACACAAACCGACTGCGAAGGCTGAAGAAGAAAATGACGATGACTTTGTTCGTCTGGTAGCGGAACGCTAATCAGGCTGGAGGTGGGATGAGCTGGAAAAAACCCTGGTACAATCCGCAGTTATCCCACCATCTACCTGATGGGTTTTGTAACGCTGAGCCTGCAGTCCGGCAACCTGGCGACGTCCAAAGGTGGCGGCAGGAGCGCAAAGCGCAGAAGCTGCCGCATCCTCCCGGTGAAGGTTATTCCGCGTTTATTAAACGCTGGTGGCAACAGGCCGATCTGAGCGGCAGCGATGACCGCATATGGTGGCTGGGCCATGCCAGCCTGTTATTGCGGCTTAATGGTCATTTTTTGCTGACCGATCCGGTATTTTCCCGTCGAGCTTCCCCGGTTTCTTTTGCCGGTCCTGCCCGGCGAACCGAAGTCCCGCTCGACGTTAACCAGTTGCCTCGACTTGATGCGGTACTCATCTCCCATAACCACTACGACCATCTGGACAAAAAAACTGTCCGTCGCTTGATCAAGCGTTTTCCCGACGTGCATTTTTTTGTGCCCCTGGGCTTGAAAGCATGGTTCAGCCAGCGCGGCATTGAACAGGTAACAGAGCTGGACTGGTGGCAAAGCTTTAACTGGTGCGGCATGGTTTTCACCGCCGTGCCTGCCCGGCACTGGAGTATGCGAACGTTTTGGGATCGAAACCGTTCGCTCTGGTGCGGCTGGGTTGTGGAGCAGGGGAATTTGCGCTTCTGGTTCAGCGGTGATTCGGGTTATACCCCGTCTCTGGCGGAGATCGCAAAACGGCTGGGTCCATTTGACATGGCTGCATTGCCGATCGGGGCCTATGAGCCTCGCTGGTTTATGGGCGATCATCATATGGATCCGCAACAGGCGGTGACTTTATGGCAAGCAATCGGCAAGCCTGAGACAATTCCTATCCACTGGGGAGTATTTGAACTGGCCGATGAGTCTCTCGATAAACCACCGCAGGAATTGCTGGCGGCCCTGCGTGAGAAAGGGGAAAGCGATGATCTGTTTTCACCGCTGCGTATTGGTCAAAGTTTGCCCCTAACAAAAAATAAGAATTAATTATTATTGCCCGTGCAGAGAGCTTTATTTCTATTTGGCTAAATTAACGCCTGATAATCATGCTTTAAATTTCATCGAAACGTTTTTATTGCCTTATCCTGGGGCAAAGTGTCATTAAACTTTCATTATTTTGGTGCAGAATACATGGTCTGTTGTACAGGCTTTATTCGGTGGACATAAAAAATACAGGGATGAAATCCGGGTATTGAACGCGATGACTGGCTTTAGGTTGATTTGTGCATAGGTATGCATAAAAAATCATAAAGATATATCCTTCAAAAAGGATTTTATTGTTCATGTGTCTGGACGAAAAGTGCACTTTACGCTAAGGTTCAGAAGTTGTCGGAATGTTGTTAAAACACAATCTGTTGCGACAATCTTGTGTAGTGAAAATATATATCAAAAAGCGCGGATTACTTTCCCAAAGTAATCGTGTAATTTTCTGAGTCTGTGCGGCAGATCGACACATGCTTAAAAATGGCTTGCCATTGTTTACGTTGTGTGTGATAACACGTTGGGTTAAACGAGGTACAGTTCTGTTTATGTGTGGCATTTTCAGTAAAGAAGACCTGAGTAAACACGTTGTCGTTGAATACCGCTTCTCTGCCGAGCCTTATATTAGTGCCTCATGCAGTAATGTCTCTGTTTTATCTAAGTTATGCCTGCGGGCGAAGAATACAATCTAAGGAATTTGCAAAATGGCAAAGATTAAAGGTCAAGTTAAGTGGTTCAACGAGTCTAAAGGTTTTGGTTTCATTACTCCAGCAGACGGCAGCAAAGATGTATTCGTACACTTCTCTGCAATCCAGGGTAACGGCTTCAAAACTCTGGCTGAAGGCCAGAACGTTGAATTCGAAATCCAGGACGGCCAGAAAGGCCCTGCTGCAGTTAACGTGACTGCCATCTAATTCTTCTGGATTAGAGCTCAGGCGCGAATAACGCCGAATTGAGATAAAAGCCCCGTTTCGACGGGGCTTTTTCATTTCTGTCGCTAATCTACTGTTTTTCAAGCTATTAACAAATTGAATCATTTGTTGCCTCTTGTTGCAAAGCTGCGAAGGTTTTAGCACTGTTCTCCCGGCAAAATGTCTGGGATCTGGTTAAATCTTTCAATCGCTTAGGCTCCTCAAGGAATAGTTGTGAAGAAGGGTGTCCCCGTATTAACCGGTAATTTTATCCAGTGGCGTTTTGGGCTTCTGTGTGTGGCCATCACCGGGAGTTTGGTGTTCCTGCTCGGACGTATTGCCTGGCTGCAAATTATCTCCCCGGATAACCTGGTTAAACAGGAGGATATGCGTTCCCTGCGCGAGGAACCGATTGAGGTGCCCCGTGGGATGATCGAAGATCGCAACGGAAAACCGCTGGCGGTCAGCGTGCCGGTCGAGGCTGTGTGGGCCGATCCGAAAACGGTTATGGATAAGGGCGGCGTACTGGTTAACAGCCGCTGGCAGGCGCTGGCCTCGGCGCTGCACGTCCCTTTGAGCGAGATTGCCGCGCGTATTCACAGCAACGAGCGCGGCCGTTTTATCTACCTTGCGCGCCAGCTGGATCCCCAGCAGGCACAATACATCGACAAACTAAATATCCCTGGTATTGCGCTGCGCGATGAATCTCGCCGCTTTTATCCCGCAGGCCGGGTTGGGGCAAACCTGATCGGCTTCACCAACATTGACGATCAGGGCATTGAAGGGATCGAGAAAAGCTTTAACCAGCAGCTGACCGGTAAAGAAGGTGAGCGTCTGGTGCGTAAAGACCGTTACGGCCATGTTGTCGAGAATATTACTGAGAACCCTGCCAGCCCCGCGCATAATATCCAGCTCAGCATCGATGAACGGCTGCAAACTGTGACGGAAGATGCGCTCAGCAACGCCGTGTCCTGGAACAAAGCCGAGTCAGGCGCCGCGGTGGTCATTGATGTGCAGACCGGTGAAGTTCTGGCGATGGCAAACTACCCGACTTTTAATCCGAACAACCGTGATGACGCAAAGCTCGATGATTTCCGTAACCGTGCGATAAGCGACACCTTCGAACCCGGTTCGACCGTAAAACCGATGGTGGTAATGACCGCGCTGCAGCAGGGAATTGTCCGGCCTGACAGCGTTATTGATACTCATCCATTTACACTGGACGGGCACCACATTCGTGACGTGGGGTATTACCCGCAGCTCACCCTGACAGGTGTGCTACAAAAATCGAGCGATACCGGCGTGTCCCGTCTTTCACTGGCGATGCCGATTCAGAATATTTGGGACACTTATCATAAATTTGGCTTTGGCGTCCCCACCGCAATCGGCCTGACGGGGGAAAGCCGCGGCCTGTTGCCGGTGCGCCAGCGCTGGGGAGAACTGGATCGCGCCACTTTCGCATTTGGCTATGGCCTGATGGTGACCCCGCTGCAGCTGGCTCACGTTTACGCCACGATAGGTAGCTTTGGTATTTCCCGTCCGCTGTCCATCACCCGCGTTGATCCGCCGGTGGAAGGGACAAGGGTGATGCCGGAAGAAATCGTGCATGAAGTGGAACATATGATGGAGAGCGTGGCGCTGCCCGGCGGCGGGGGCGTTAAGGCAGCAGTTCATGGCTACCGTGTGGCGGTGAAAACGGGCACAGCCAAAAAGATCGGTCCTGATGGCAAATATATAGATCAGTACATTGCCTACACGGCTGGCGTGGCGCCGGCCAGTAATCCTCGCTATGCGCTGGTGGTGGTGATTAACGATCCTTCCAACGGGAAGTACTACGGCGGTGCGGTTTCTGCCCCTGTTTTCAGCCAAATCATGGGGGATGTTTTACGTCTGGAAAATATTGAGCCGGACGGGCTACCCGCCGGAGACAACAGCATTATGGTGCTGAACAAAATGGAGAATGACCGCGCCGCCATGTAGCGGTTTGGCAAAAGGGGCGCTAAAATTGCGCCCTTTGTTGTTTCCGGAGTTTTTTATGTCCTGGCTTTGCCCACTCTGCCATTCCGTGCTCAGCGCCAGCGCGAACAGCTATCGTTGCCCTCAGGGCCATCAATTTGATATTGCCAAAGAAGGCTACGTTAATTTGCTGCCCGTTCAGCATAAACGTTCGAAAGACCCGGGTGACAGCGCGGAAATGATGCAGGCTCGCCGGGCATTCCTCGACGCCGGACATTATCAGCCTCTACGCGATACCGTTTGCCAGCTGTTAAAAGAGATAGCGCCCTCGGCGCTATTGGATATTGGCTGTGGGGAAGGGTATTACACGGCGGGATTTGCATCGGTTGTGGCAGATAACGGGGGTGAAACCTGGGGGCTGGACGTTTCAAAAGTTGCGATTCGCTACGCCGCCAAACGCTACCGTGAAGTTAAATTTTGTGTAGCATCCAGCCACCGCCTGCCGTTTGCCGACGAGAGTATGGACTCGATTGTGCGCATTTTTGCTCCCTGCAAGGGCGAAGAGCTTGCCCGGGTCGTGAAGCGTGGCGGCGTAGTGGTGACAGCCACGCCTGGCCCACGCCATTTGATGCAGCTAAAAGGGCTGATTTATCAGGATATTGTCTTGCACAGTGAAGAGGTTGAATCTATGCCGGGCTTTACGCTGCAGCAGACGCTTCAGCCTGGCTGGATGATGAACCTGCGTGGGGATGAGGCTGCCGCTCTGCTGCAAATGACGCCGTTCGCCTGGCGCGCCCGCCCCGAAGTCTGGGACGGGCTGAAAACAGAAACGGCATTTAGCTGTGAAACTGACTTTGTGGTGCGGGTCTGGCAGCGCGATTGATCAGTTAAAAGGGGCGAAGTGGCTGTACATGATCTGGCAGCCGATGCCTATCAGCACGATACCGCCGAGGATCTCGGCGCGTTTGCCTAGCATAGGCCCGATAAAGCGGCCGACCATTATCCCCAGCGTGGACATAATCGCAGTAGCGCAGCCGATGGCTAGCGCAGTCTGAATAATATTGACCTGCAGGAAGGCAAGCCCAACGCCTACGGCCATTGCATCAAGACTGGTGGCAATCGCGGTGGTCACCAGCAGCCAAAAACCGTGGCGATGAATTTTAGGCGCATCTTCCTGAGCCGCCCCGCGGAAGCCTTCCAGCACCATACGCCCGCCGAGGAACACCAGCAGAATAAAGGCCACCCAATGGTTCCATTCCAGCACAACTTTGCTCGCCAGCAGGCCAAGGCCCCAGCCGATAAGCGGAGTAATGGCTTCAATGACGCCAAAGATCAAACCGGTACGGAGGGCTTCTGAGAATTTAGGTTTGTGCAGAGTGGCACCTTTGCCGATGGAAGCGGCGAAAGCGTCCATGGACATGCCGAAAGCAAGCAGGATTGTTGCGGAGAGATTCATCGTTACGCCTCAGTTGGGAATATCCATATACACGCAAACCATCCCCAACTTTACGATGGCGCGTGCCTATGGTCTCGCCTACTCAGAACTCTGAGGCGTACATGCCACGTTAATCTCAGGAGCGGATATAACGAGTATGTTGACATGTACATTTCTGCCTGTGGCAGAAATCGGCTACTCCCCAACGACGGGCGCAACCTTAACATATTTTTTTAAATTAAAACAATCTTTGAATTCTATTTTTCTGATCATTTATTGATAACGATTTTCGTTTTAATGAGACATGCAATGTAAAGGTTAAAATAAAGCCATATAAATCTTATGAAATAGCAAAGGCTATGTTTCAATTGATGAACAATAGCCCACCAATATAGACATTGCTATATGTGTAACTTACTGAGTTGAAACCATTAGTTTGTAAATTCTTTCGAGGTCATCAATATTCTTTACGCGAATCAATAAGCGCCGCTGTTCTAATTGCATCACCAGCACGCCATCTTCCGATAAATTCATTTCTTTAATGCGGTTATATTCCACCCAAACATTGGCGAAGAAAAAACCATGACTTTTGAAGACGATCTTCGGTTGCCTGAACCATGAAAGATAAATGGCCATTAGCGCCAGAGCAGATAATAACCATGTGGTTAGCGGGGTACCGTGCGAGGTCACGTTGTTATAGATAAGAATGCCGACAAGAAAGACAAAGATGGCGCTGTCCACGCGATTACGGCGAAGCAGGGGGATTTTGAGCAGGGTTTTGCCCTTTAGTTTGTCCATCACAAACTCATCGTAAACGGCAAAAGCCAGCAGCAACGCGATAAACACAACCAGCACGACATCCGTTAACGTCATGAAACCTCCCCTTAAAGATAAAAAAAACGGGGGCTGAATGCCCCCGTTTGTCAGAACAAATTACAGACCCAGCAGGCCAATAGCGTAACCCACAATGCCGATCACAAAGAAGCCCATAATGATCCACAGCGCGTTGACTTTTTTGCGTAGCAGCCACATACAGGCAAAGGTCAGCAGCAGCGGTACCAGGCCCGGCATCAGCTGGTCGAGGATCGTTTGCACGGTGGTCACTTTAACGGCCCCGGTCTGGTCGGTAATTTTTGACACCACCAGCGGGATGTTAACGTGCGTCCATTTGTTAACTAACGCCCCCATGACAAAGAGGCCGAGAATAGACGCCCCTTCCGTCAGTTTTTGCAGGAAGCCGCCGCCCATATCCTTAACGATATCGACGCCTTTACGGTAGCCATAGGCCACGCCATAGTAGCGGGTCAGCAGGCGCACCGCGTTGAACAGAATAAAGAACAGCAGCGGGCCAAGCAGGCTACCGCTCATGGCGATACCGGCGCCCAGGGCAGCAAAGACCGGGCGGACGGTACCCCAGAAGATAGGGTCGCCTACGCCGGCCAGCGGCCCCATCAGGCCAACTTTGATGCCGTTAATCGCACCGTCATCAATTTCAGCGCCGTTAGCACGCTGCTCTTCCATTGCCAGCGTGACGCCAAGTACCGGGGCGGCAACGTAAGGGTGGGTGTTAAAGAATTCCAGATGGCGCTTGATAGCCTGGCGACGGGCGTCGTTGTTTTCCGGGTACAGGCGTTTGATAACCGGCACCATACAGAAGCAGAAGCCTAACGCCTGCATACGTTCGAAGTTCCATGAGCCCTGGAACAGGTTAGAACGCAGGAATACGCCACGGATATCACTCTGGGTGATTTTCTTCTCAGTCGTTAATTTAGTGGAATCAACCATTTCGCTCACCTGTTAGTCCAGTTCGTTATCAAGATCGTTCGCGGCAGCAGCCTGAGCCGGAGCACCCGCGCTACGGTTATATTTCGGGCTGAGCTGAATGTAGAGAATGGCCATCACTGCGCCAATCACGCCCAGTGCCACCAGGTTGAAGTTGGTGAACGCTGCGGTAACGAAACCGAGGTAGAAGAACGGCATCAGGTAGCCCGCGCGCATCATGTTGATGACCATCGCGTAACCGACCACCACAATCATGCCGCCGGCGATGTTCAGGCCGCTGGTTACCACTTCAGGAATGGCGTTCAGCATGTTCTGAACTTCACTGGTGCCTACGGAGATGGCGACGATAACCGCTGGAATAGCGATACGCATTGCCTGCAGGAACAGGGACGAGACGTGGATCCAGGAAAGCGCCGTCAGGTTGCCGTTATTGGCCGCCTTATCCGCCGCGTGCTGGAAGCCCACGGTAATAGTACGCACGATAATGGTCAGCACCTGGCCCGCAGCCGCCAGTGGAATAGCCAGCGCGATACCGGCCCCGATGCTTTGGTGCCCGGCGATAACCAGGATGGTTGAGATAATTGAGGCGAGGGCGGCATCCGGGGCCACGGCGGCACCGATATTCATCCAGCCCAGGGCGATCATTTCCAGCGTACCGCCGATGATGATGCCGGTTTTCATGTCGCCGAGAACGGCACCGATTAACGTACAGGCGATAAGCGGACGGTGGAACTGAAATTCATCGAGCACCGACTCCATACCGGCGATACAGGCTACGACAAACACCAGCACAATCTGAAGAGTGGTAATCTCCATTGTACTTCTCCTATTGACGATGACTTATGTGTGAAATCTGAGCAATATTATTAGTGATGACAATCATTTAACTTTCGCGATCAGATCCATCATTTTCAGTTTTTGATCGGTAGACACTTTCCGCGCTTCAAGCTCAATACCGCGGTCGTTCAGTTTTTTGAAGGCCTCAATATCTTTCTCATCTACGGAAATGGCGTTGTTAACCTGGGTTTTGCCCTGGCGGAAAGCCATGCCGCCGATGTTGACGGAGGTGATTTTTACGCCACCCTCAACAATGCGCTCAACGTCGGTTGGGTTGGTGAACAGGAGCATGACGCGTTCACCCGCGTATTTGGGGTTGTTGTAAACGCGGATCATTTTTGCGACATCCACCACGTGGGCGGTGACGCCCGGCGGTGCGACCTGGGTCAGCAGCGTTTTGCGAACGGTGTCTGCCGCCACTTCATCACTGACGACGATAATGCGGGTAACGTTGGTTTCTTTCGTCCAGCGGGTGGCGACCTGGCCATGAATTAAACGGTCATCAATACGCGCGAGACCGATGTTCATGTAATCGTTTGGCCCCATCGGTTTGGCTGGCGCAGCGGCTTTCGGCGCGGCGGCAACGGGGGCCGGTGCGGCTTTTTCAATCGGCTTAGCTTTCAGCGCTTTCACGCCTTCGCGGCCCGTTTCAACGGCGTGGGCAACCAGATCGTCGAAGGTGGGATTGTCGTCCCGCGACATCAGGGTTTCGACCAGCATCGGGATATTAACCCCGGCGACCACTTCGTAATGTTCCTTATCCACAACGATACGGCTTGCCGCATTGAATGGACTGCCACCCCAGGTATCCACGAGGAATAGCACGCCTTTGCTGGTGTCCAGTTTCTCCAGCTGAGCGTTATATTTCTCGATCAGGGTTTCAGCATTTTCACCCGGGACGAAATCTATCCAGCCAACGTTCTCTTGTTCGCCTAATAGCATTTCGGCGGTTTTCAGCAATTGTTCCGCTGCCCAGCCATGTGTGCCTATGACAATAGCAATAGTCACTTGCTACCTCCTGTTTTTGTCATTACAACACCCCTCGAAGGGTGCGGTGGTGTATCGGGATCGTTTCAGCGAATCGATTCAGATAACACGTTCAAGAAAGAACAAACCATTTGCCGGAATTATTTTAGACAGTGAAAAAATAATTTATGTGATGAAGATCCGTAATTTAACGTTGCCGTGATTTCATGGCATTACGCTGTAAAATATGGTCAGCATAAGTTGCAAAAAAATTGCAAAGTCAGGTAAATCTTTGCCAAGCCCTGGTTTACTTTGATAATGTTAGCGTCCGATTCACTTTCAGGAGTAGCGGGCAGTAGCCCACCCTATGGACCGTCACCGACGTCTTTTCACTGCCGGGATGCCTAAATCCCACCCTCTCAGCGGCATTTTATGCCCGCAAATACGATTAACCAGCCGCTTTGCGTCCGTAACCTACGGAATGCCGACTTGCTGTGCCCTTAACGGGAGTCTGACATGGAACTGTTAATGGACCCGCAAATCTGGGCCGGTTTACTCACGCTTGTTGTGCTGGAAATCGTACTGGGTATTGATAACCTGGTGTTTATCGCCATTCTTGCGGATAAACTTCCGCCTAAGCAGCGGGATAAGGCTCGATTGATTGGCCTGTCGTTGGCGCTGATTATGCGCCTGGCACTGCTGTCGCTGATTTCGTGGCTGGTCACGCTAACTGCGCCGCTGTTCAGCATCGCGGATTTCACCTTCTCAGGCCGTGACCTGATTATGCTGGTGGGCGGTATCTTCCTGCTGTTTAAAGCGACCACGGAACTGCACGAACGCCTTGAAAACCGTCAGCATGATGACGGCCACGGTAAGGGCTATGCCAGCTTCTGGGTGGTGGTGCTGCAGATTGTGGTGCTGGATGCCGTCTTCTCGCTGGATGCGGTGATTACCGCCGTGGGGATGGTCAACCATCTGCCGGTGATGATGGCTGCGGTCATCATTGCGATGGGCGTCATGCTGCTTGCCTCCAAACCGCTAACCAACTTTGTTAACCAACACCCGACGGTGGTGGTGCTCTGCCTGAGCTTCCTGTTGATGATTGGTTTGAGTCTGGTGGCAGAAGGCTTTGGTTTCCACATTCCAAAAGGCTACCTGTACGCGGCCATTGGTTTCTCGATCATCATCGAGCTGTTTAACCAGATCGCGCGTCGTAACTTTATTCGTCATCAGTCGCGCCAGCCTCTGCGAGCGCGTACTGCCGATGCGATTCTGCGCATGATGAGTGGTAAGCGTCAGGAACGTGTACAAAGCAGCGAAGACAGCAAAGCCATGACGCCAATTGAGGCGGAATCCTTTGCGGAAGAAGAGCGCTATATGATTAACGGCGTGCTGACGCTGGCTTCGCGCTCATTGCGCAGCATTATGACACCGCGTGGTGAGATTTCGTGGGTTGATGCGATGAAGAGCGTGCCGGAGATCCGCGAACAGCTGCTTGCCTCTCCGCACAGCTTGTTCCCGGTGTGCCGGGGCGAACTGGATGAAATTATTGGCGTAGTACGAGCGAAAGAGCTGCTGGTTGCCCTGGACGAAGGCGTTGACGTGGCGGCGATTGCCGCGCAGTCACCGGCGATTGTTGTGCCGGAAACGCTGGACCCAATCAACCTGCTTGGCGTGCTGCGTCGTGCTCGCGGCAGCTTCGTTATCGTTAACAACGAATTTGGCGTGGTGCAGGGCCTGGTCACGCCGCTGGACGTCCTGGAAGCGATTGCCGGTGAATTCCCGGATGCGGATGAAACGCCTGAAATCGTTCGTGACGGTGACGGCTGGCTGGTGAAAGGCTCAACGGACCTGCATGCGCTGCAGCAGCGCCTGGACATCCATCGCCTGGTGCACAGCGAAGAAGATATTGCTTCTATCGCCGGCCTGGTGATTGCGGTGAATGGTCATATTCCTAAAGTCGGGGACGTGATCGAAGTCGCGCCGCTGCGTATTCAGATAGTCGAAGCCAACGATTATCGCGTCGATTTAGTTCGTGTGGAAAAAGAACGCTCTCCACACGAGGACGAAGAAGAGTAAGTCAGCGCATAGGGAAGGCCGGGATAGCCCGGTCTTCATGGCGAGGGGGCGGCGGCGTGTTGCCCTCGAGCCAGTGAGAGAAATCTCTCAGCGGCATAGGTTTGGCGTACAAAAAGCCCTGCAGCACATCGACACCGTTACGACGTAAATATTCTGCCTGCTCTTGCGTTTCCACCCCTTCAGCCACCAAATCGATCCCCAGCCTTTGCCCAAGGGCGATAATAATGTCCGTCACCGTCGAGTTCACCGCATCAGTCCCGATGGCGGCGGTGAAGGATTTATCGATTTTCAGCACATTGGGATTCAGCGTTTCAAGATAAGCCAGCGAGCTGTGGCCGGTGCCGAAATCATCAATGGCGAGGTCGATACCGAGCCTGTGTAGCTCCCGAACGACGCCGTGATCCATTGGGGGCAGGGCATTTCGTTCGGTGAGTTCCAGCGTCAACTTTTGCTTAGGCGTGGCCGGGAACCAATAACGTTTCAGGTCTCGAATAATTGCGCCGTCGTGGAAGTGGCTGGGGGCAACGTTAAGGCCGATATGAAACCCGGGCGTTTTGGGGAAGATCTCCAGGTGACGCACGGTTTCATCCAGCACAAAGCGCGTGAGTGGCGCAATTTGCTGCTGCTGTTCCGCGAGGGGGATAAACACTTCAGGCGAAATCCAGCCCTGTCTTGGGTTATTCCAGCGCAGCAGCAGCTCTACGCCAACGCACTCTAAGTTTCGGGCGCTGACCAGCGGCTGGCAGAAGACTTCAAATTCCCGGGCGGCGAGGCCGAGGTTGATCTCCCAGGAGAAGCTCATTCGGTTGGCGGTCGCAAGCCAGGCAATATAGCCCACCAGCAGGCTGAGTAATAAAGCCAGTGGAAGCTGGGCCGGTAAATTTTGCAGCGTTAACTGGTCGGCAGAAGGGCCAATGGCAGTAATAGAATAAGGGTAAAGCTTAGATACTGTCTGTTTAGATACATCATCTCCGTTTGTTTCTATCTTCCCCAGCAGACCGGCACCGTATTCAAGATGATCGTCGCCGACGTTCAGTACCGCTCGCGTTACCCAGGGATGCTCCGGTTTAAGCAGTAGGCTGGTTAACATCTGAATATTAATAATCTGCATGACGCCATCGTGTGGCTGCCCCTGCAGCGGTCGCCAGAAAATCAGCACCGGTGTGCCTTTTAACAATGAGCTGTCGCGGGATAAAAACAGCAGCGGCTCATCCGAAGGCAGGCGAGTATGGAGCTGATGAATACCCATGTTGCGGCTGCCGTAAATACTGGAGCAGTACAGCACGCCATCTTTGATTAAACCAATGGCGCGTACCGTTTGCATTTTGGCGGCGTGTTCACGAATTTTTAATTGGGCGTCGTCGCAGGAGGTCCCGATAAGCTGCATAATATCGTCGCTGACCGTATTCAGCGGAGCGAGGAGAGTATCGAGTGTGGTAATGATTCGCTGATTAAACTGGACGACGCGTTGTTCGTTAAGATTTCGCTCCACCGCATATCTGACGCTAAGCGTAACGATTAAAACTAAAATGGCGAGTACAGCGCAGACAATAACTCGCCTGCGGCGATAGTCAGAAATAATCCGCTGTGCCGTTTGCATCCCTGTTTCCCTGTTTCTCGCCGCAAGCAATGAGGCGTAACGTTATCATCAAAGTGTAGCGGGATATCAGAGCGCGAAAAAAATAAAAAAAGATAAGATAAAAAAACACCGCATAAGCGGTGTTCTATATTATTCATGCCGCTGACGTCAGCTCTTACGAGGCGGAGTATTGGTCTCCTTTTTCCCTCTTATCTGGCAACCTATTCAGCCTTATTCCCGGCCTTGCTTCGATGGTCACCGCCAAAACCGGGGACATCTTCAGAAAATCGCGCACTCCTCGCATCTCGCTCGTAGCCCTGTGATTCGCCCAGGACACCATACAGCTCAGGCCGACGGCCGTGGATCCACCTGCGGCCGGTAGACATCGGCAGCAACTCCAGATCGAGGTCGGCGTACACGATCGTATCCTCAAAGGAACCCGTTTCGGTAACGATCCTGCCGTAGGGATCAATAACCATGGCATTTCCTGTCCGAACCTCTCCGTTATCCAGGCCGACGCCATTACTGAACAGAATGAAAAAGCCATTATCATGCGCGCGAGAAGGTAGCCAGCGCATCAGCCAGCCCCGGCCGCTGTCCCCGCGCAAGGCTTCCTCCAGCGTTTGCGGGTCGTTATGTCTGTTTTCCCAGAGGCTGGGGGAAATAGGTTTCATGCCGAAGGGACTTCGCGAATGGGTTCCTCCAGTCTGGTGTGGAGCGATAAGAACATCGGCGCCCAACAGGGCCGTAATGCGCGCATTTTCCACGAGATTATTATCCCAGCAGATAAGCACCCCGACACGCACTCCCCACGGCGTGTCAAAAACAGTAAAACTGTTGCCGGAGGAAATATCAGGGTGTTCAAACGCGTGGAGCTTCCTGTGCACATGCCGCGTGCCATCCGGCATGCAGATGGCGTAGGCATTATACAGGCGTTCGTCGCTGCTCTTTTCAATGAACCCGGCGCCAATAGCCATCTGGTATTTTTCTGCAAGTGCGGCGACCCGGGCTAATGATGCGCTCTCGTCAGCCCGCTCAGACAACGCATTCAGCGCCTGGCGGCTGAGATCCGGCACATGCCAGTATCCGGTAATGCACATTTCAGGGAAGGCCAGAATCTTTACCTCCTCCTGGGCGGCCTGAATAATAAATTTCTCCATCACCGATAAATTGTACTGTTTATCTCCCGCCCGATGGCAGAACTGCACTGTGGCAGTACGAATAGTGGTATCCATTTTTCACTCCTTATTTAACGATTCGGAGGCTATTCCATCAGAGAGCACGTTCGCGTGTATAATCACGATTTCGCCCCATACGATAACCAGACGGAATGGATATAAAACTGCTGCGCGCTTTCGTTACCCTCTCACAGTCAGGGTCGTATCATTCAGCCGCTGAAACACTGTGCGTCACGCAACCTGCACTGATCAAACAGATCCAGACGCTGGAGTTTCTTTCCGGCATCACGCTATTTCAGCGAGGTCGCCACGGGGCAAGGCTGACCGTGGCAGGAGAGCTGCTGCTCCCAGGAGCCGCTGCGGTACTCGAACGCCACGATCTTTTCTGTTCCGAAGTGGCCGATATTCAGAAAGGGCGGGCGGGGAAACTGACCATGGGCTTTGGGATCTCGTCCTTCCAGTTGGCCCCGCGGCAGGTGGCTGTTTTTCGCAGCCAGTTTCCAGATGTGCAGGTATCCCTGAATGATATGTCCTCTGCAGAACAGTTTCGGCAGCTAATGGAGGGCAGTCTTCAGGTTGGGTTTGTGCGATTGCCTGCGCCTGCACAGCTGGAAAGTCGAATCCTGGCGGAAGAGCGGCTGGTTCTTGCCGTGGCTCAGGCGCCTAATACGGAAACAGCTGCGGCAACAGAGTTGCTGCAAATGAGCCAACTGCTGCAGCTATCCCGCAATCGGGGAGAAGGGCTGTCGGCACAGGCAGCGCGTTTTCTCTCAGGCAATAATCTCGCTCCCCGTACCGTTTCAGCGGCAGATGATATTCAGACCTTGCTGGCGCTGGTTGCCGCCGGAGAGGGCGTGGCATTACTGCCGGCGGGGGTAAGCCATATTCTGCCAGCCGGAGTCAGGCTTGTGGCACTTGAAGGTGAACATACCACCTGGCAAACGGGCATAGCCTGGAATGCTCAGTTAAACGATCCTGTGCGAGATCGCTTCCTGCAGATGGTGACCAGCTAATTGAATTTTAGATATTGAATGTCGGGGAAAGAACAAGCGGATGCTCAGTAAAACGATGTGAGCGGGAAATACCTTACGGTACTCCCCGCTCATTTTATAACGAACGCGGCTTAGCGTTTAAGCCGCGTTTCTTGGTTACGGCTTAATCGCACTGAACCTTAATAGCCAGCCCGCCTCGCGATGTTTCGCGGTATTTGGCGTTCATGTCTTTACCGGTTTCGTACATGGTCTCAATGACCTTATCGAGCGAAACGCGCGGGGCGCTGGTACGACGCATCGCCATACGGGTGGCGTTAATAGCCTTCACTGAGGCAATCGCATTCCGCTCGATACAAGGCACCTGAACCTGGCCGGCAACCGGGTCACAGGTCAGGCCGAGGTTATGTTCCATACCGATTTCCGCCGCAACGCAAACCTGTTCCGGGCTTGCGCCCAGAATTTCAGCCAGGCCCGCCGCCGCCATCGAACAGGCAACGCCGACTTCACCCTGGCAGCCTACTTCAGCGCCAGAAATAGAGGCGTTCATTTTGTACAGTACGCCAATAGCGCCGGAGGCCAGGAAGTAGCGAATCCAGGTGTCCGGCGTGACCGGCTCGATAAAGTGGTCGTAGTAGGCCAGCACCGCAGGTACGATCCCGCAGGCACCGTTGGTTGGCGCGGTGACAACGCGGCCACCTGCGGCGTTTTCTTCGTTCACCGCCAGGGCAAACATGTTCACCCAGTCAACCACGTTCATTGGATCGTTGGACAGCTTATCGCTGGACACCAGCATCCGGCGCAGGGCAGAGGCGCGGCGCGGCACGCGCAGCGGGCCAGGCAGCACGCCTTCGGTATTCATCCCGCGATCGATACAGGCGCGCATGGTTTGCCAGATATTGGCGAAGTACTCTTCGATTTCCTCGCGGCTATGCAGCGCCAGTTCGTTCTGCATTACCATGCCGGACACGGAAAGCCCGGTGTCCTTGCAGTGCTGCAGCATTTCCTGTGCGGAATGGAATGGATAAGGCACGGTGACTTCGCTAGCCGCATCTTTACCAAAGTGTTCTTCGTCGACGATGAAGCCGCCGCCGATGGAATAATAGGTTTTGCTGTAGATCTCTTTGTCGCCGTTATAGGCGTGGATCTGCATGCCGTTTTCATGCAGCGGCAGGTTGTCGCTGCGAAAACGCATGCCGTTATCCTGCGGGAAATCGACCTCATGACGACCCTGAGCAATTAGCAGACGACCGCGGGTTTCCACGTCGCGAATAAAAGCCGGAATAGCGTCGATATCGACGTTATCCGGCTGGTTGCCGGCCAGTCCCATAATAATCGCGATATCGGTGTGGTGGCCTTTCCCCGTCAGGGAAAGAGAACCGTAAACGTCCACCGCGATGCGGGTGGTACTGTCCAGCAGTCCCTGTTCGATCAGTGCGTCGACAAACTGTTTCCCGGCCTTCATTGGCCCGACGGTATGGGAGCTGGAAGGCCCGATGCCGACTTTGAACATGTCGAATATGCTAATCACTCTAAAACTCCTCTGATAGCACCCTGTTTCATGGAACATGATGCTTTGAAATGGCTAAGCGCTAGTTTAAAAATTTATTGGTTCCACCAGGAAACTATTCACATGAATTAAACTAATGCTTAACCATAAATCACCTAATAGCAGATGATTTATGGTCTTTCTGTTGCTTAAATATAGCCATTTTCAGCGTTTTAAAGTGTCGCCTGGATCGCTATCTACCTGTAAGGAGAGTTCGCGAATAATCCCCGCCGTCATCCCCCAGACAAAATAGCGTTGATACCAGGAAAGCCAGACGCGATGCGCGTAGCCGCGGCGATGGATATCTAACGGATGGTAGCGCCCAAGGCTCAGCGCCTCGGCGAGCGGCATTTCAAATACCGCAGAAACTTCATCTTCACTGGCGCGCCAGGGCAAATCAGGGGGAATGATGCCGACAATCGGCGTGACCTGGAAACCCGTCACGCTGTCCACCGGCGGGAGCGTGCCGATAACCTCGACGGATTCTGGTGGAATGGCGACTTCTTCCTGGGCTTCCCGCAGCGCGGCGGCTATCAGCGAACTGTCGGTGTCGTCTACCGCTCCACCGGGGAAGGCCACCTGGCCTGCATGTTTGCGCAGCATCAGCGAGCGCTGGGTGAGTAAAAGCCCCGGCTGAGGGCGCCGCACAATGGGTACCAGCACCGCCGCCTGACGTTTGTTGCTGACCGGCCCGCTGTCCGCCGGGCGTAACAGTTGAAACCGGGTAAGGAAATCATTCAGCGTCAGGGACGAACCAGGCATGCATTAATTCTCCAGTAAGGGCAGGATACGATTAACTTTATCAAAAGTTTCCTGATATTCCGCCGCCTCGTGACTGTCGGCAACGATCCCACCGCCGGCAGAGCAATATAATTTCCCGCCTTCGGCAGTGAGCGTACGGATGGTGATGCTGGTATCCATTTTTCCGCAGAAGCTAATGTAGCCGATACTGCCACACCATGCGTTACGCCTTTGAGGCTCAAGCTCTTCAATAATTTCCATTGCCCGCACTTTGGGGGCACCGGTGATTGAACCTCCGGGGAAAGTGGCACGCAGGAGATCGCAGGCGCTAAGCGTCTCAGGCAGCCTGGCGGTAATCGTGCTCACCAGGTGATGCACCGCAGGGAAAGGCTCCACCACAAACAGCTCTGGCACTTTGACGCTGCCCGGCACCGCAACGCGGCCAATGTCGTTGCGCAGCAAATCAACAATCATCAGATTTTCAGCGCGATCTTTTGGCGAGTTCGCCAGGCGTTCAGCTTGCGCTGCGTCGGCCTGCGGATCGGCAAGACGAGGCAGCGTGCCTTTAATCGGGCGGGTTTGAATCTGCTTGTCTTCGAGCTGAACAAACCGCTCCGGGGAAAGGCTAAGAATACAGCTGTCCGGCAGCCGCAGAAAAGCGCTGAACGGCGCGCGGTTCGCCTGATTCAGCGTTTCGAAAGCCTGCCATTCATCCCCTTCATAGCGGGCGTGGAACCGCTGAGCCAGGTTAACCTGGTAGCAGTCTCCGCTGCTGAGATAAGCCTGGATCTGGCGGAACTTCTCGCCGTACGTTTCGCGGGACATATTGGACTGCCACTGGCTGGTCAGCCGGAAAGGCTGAACATTTTGCCGGGGCGAGAGTGCATTCAGCCAGGCCAGACGAGCTTCAATGTCTCCCCTGCAAACCAGCGTCAGACGCTGCAGATGATGGTCTGCAATCAGCGCCCAGTCATAAATGCCGACGGCCATGTCCGGCGTGGTTAAATCCTGTTCTGCCGTCGCGGGGATTTTCTCAAAGCGGCGGCCCAGATCGTAGCTAAATAGCCCCAGCGCGCCGCCGCAGAACGGAATATCGCTAGTGGGCGTGGTGGCAAGGCCACAGCTGTCCAGCGTTTGCTGTAACAGTTCAAGCGGGCATTCGTTGTGTTGTGATGAAAGCCCGTGGCGTTCAATCACGGTTTCCTGGCCGCGTGTGACCAGTGTTGCAAGCGGGCTGGCAACCATAATATCAAAACGGTTATGCGGATGGTCGGCAAAGCCAGAGTGAAGCAGCATGGCCCAGGGCTGAGTGGAAACCGAGCGGAAATAGTGCTGAACGGCATCGGCCTGCCAGCTGAGTTCGCGAAAAACGGGGGAGGTTGTAACATTCATCTTGGTAGCATCGTCAGGAGCAGAGTAAAATAGCGACTTCAGCACTGTAACAGGAGTTAAACATGATTTCAGGATTACCGGCGCTTAGCCACGAGCAGCAGCAGCAGGCCGTCGAGCGTATTCACGAACTGATGGCCGACGGCATGAGCAGCGGCGAAGCCATCGCCCTGGTAGCCAGTGAGATTCGTGCCTCGCATACCGGGGGTAACGTCGCCGTACGCTTTGAAGATGAAGACGGCGAAGAAGAAGACCCGCAGGACTAGCCGGGCCTTAGCGACTTAACGTTACACCGCCGCGATGATTTTGATTTCCACTTTGTAGCGCGGGTTCATCAACTTAGCCTGTACGGTGCAGCGTACCGGCGCTTTACCCGCCACGACCCACTCATCCCACGCTCTATTCATCGCCGCAAAATCTTCGCCATCCGGCAGGAAAATCGTTGCATCCAGAATGCGGGTCTTGTCGCTGCCGAGTTCGGCCAGCAGGGTGTCGATTTGCTGCAGGGTATTTGCCGTCTGCTGGTAGGCGTCAGCATCCAGGTTTTCCGGGACGCCGGTGTAGTACACGGTCTGGTTATGGATAACCGCATCAGACCAGCGGGCTTCAGGTTTAATACGCGCAATACTCATGGCAACTCCTTAACAACAAACGATATGTGCGGCACAGACTGCCACAATCCGCCACCCGGTGCCACCGCCTGGCTGGATAAACCTCGCCGGGGCTGACATAATCACTGGCAATTTAACCAGGGGGTAACGTGACGGACGATTTTGCAGCAGACGGCCAACTGGCTAAGGTCATTCCGGGCTTCAAGCCGCGTGAAGCTCAGCGTGAAATGGCGGAGGCCGTAACCCGGGCGATTCAAGCCGGCGGCGAGCTGGTGGTAGAGGCCGGTACCGGTACAGGGAAAACATACGCTTATCTTGCCCCCGCGCTGCGTTCTGGCAAAAAAGTCATTATTTCTACCGGCTCAAAAGCGCTGCAGGATCAGCTGTTTTCTCGCGATCTGCCGACGATATCCCGTGCGCTGAAATTTACCGGCCGCGTGGCGTTGCTGAAAGGGCGCTCTAACTATCTTTGCCTGGAAAGGCTGGAGCAGCAGTCGCTGGCGGGCGGTGATTTGCCCGTGCAGGCGTTAAGCGACGTGATGCATTTGCGCGGCTGGGCCAGCGAAACCGTGGATGGCGATATCAGCACCTGTGGGTCCGTCGCCGAAGATTCCACCGTCTGGCCGATGGTCACCAGCACCAACGATAACTGTCTGGGGCAGGATTGTCCGCAGTATCAGGACTGCTTTGTGGTCAAGGCGCGTAAAAAGGCGATGGATGCCGACGTGGTGGTGGTGAACCATCACTTGTACCTGGCCGACATGGTAGTGAAGGAGAGCGGCTTCGCGGAGCTTATTCCCGAGGCTCAGGTGACAATTTTCGATGAAGCCCACCAGATCCCGGATATCGCCAGCCAGTATTTTGGCCAGTCTATCTCCAGCCGGCAGTTGCTGGACCTCGCCAAAGACATTTCTATTGCCTACCGCACGGAAGTCCGTGACGCGCAGCAGCTGCAAAAAAGCGCCGACAGCCTTGCCCAGCGCACGCAGGACTTCCGCCTGCAAATAGGCGACCCGGGCTACCGGGGGAACCTGCGGGAGCTGCTTGCGGACGCGAATATCCAGCGTTCGCTGCTGCTGCTCGATGATGCCCTGGAGCTGTGTTATGACGTGGCAAAGCTTTCTCTTGGCCGCTCGGCGCTGCTGGATGCCGCATTTGAACGCGCGGTAATTTACCGTGGGCGAATTAAACGGCTGAAAGAGATTAATCAGCCGGGCTACAGCTACTGGTATGAATGCAACGCCCGCCACTTCACGCTGGCCCTGACGCCCCTGTCCGTGGCCGACAAGTTTAAGGAAGTCATTCGTGAAAAAGCGGGCTGCTGGGTCTTTACCTCGGCCACGCTTGCGGTGAATGACAATATGAGCCATTTCACCGAGCGGTTGGGAATCGACGAAGCAGAAACCCTGCTGCTTGCCAGCCCGTTTGATTACGCTAAACAGGCGCTGCTGTGCGTGCCGAGAGGGCTGCCGACGCCCAATCAGCCCCACGCTGGCCGTCACCTGGCTAACCTGTTGCGCCCGCTCATTGAGGCGAACAACGGGCGCTGCTTTATGCTCTGTACCTCCCACGCCATGATGCGCGACCTGGCGGAACAGTTCCGGGCTACCATGACGTTGCCCGTGCTGCTGCAGGGGGAAACCAGCAAAGGCCAACTGCTGCAGCAGTTTGTTGAGGCCGGTAACGCCCTGCTGGTGGCGACCAGCAGCTTCTGGGAAGGCGTAGACGTGCGCGGCGACGCGCTCTCCCTGGTTATCATCGACAAACTTCCCTTTACCTCGCCGGACGATCCGCTGCTCAAGGCTCGCATGGAAGATTGCCGCATTCGCGGGGGCGATCCATTTGACGATGTCCAACTGCCTGACGCGGTGATCACCCTTAAGCAGGGTGTCGGTCGCCTCATCCGCGATGTGGAAGACCGTGGGGTCCTGGTTATCTGCGATAACCGCCTGGTCATGCGTCCGTATGGCGCTGTTTTCCTTAACAGCCTGCCGCCCACGCCGCGTACCCGGGATATAAATCGGGCAGTTGAGTTCCTCAATGCCTCTGGTGCGCAGTAATTTGTGCCAGGCTATGGTATGATGCGCGCCGTTTTTTGACCTTATCTCCGCCAGAGGTTGGCAAGCCCATGCGAATTTTAGCCATCGATACCGCAACAGAAGCCTGTTCTGTTGCCCTGCAAAACGACGCGGCGTCCTACGCCCATTTCGAACTCTGCCCGCGTGAGCACACGCAAAGAATTTTACCGCTGGTCAAAGAGATCCTGAACCAGGGCGGGATTACTTTGTCTGAGGTGAACGCACTTGCCTACGGGCGTGGGCCGGGCAGTTTCACCGGTGTGCGCATTGGGATTGGGATTGCGCAGGGGCTGGCGCTGGGTGCTGAGCTGCCGATGATTGGCGTTTCAACGCTGGCGACAATGGCTCAGGGCGCATGGCGCAGAACGGGCGCCACCCGCGTACTCGCCGCAATAGATGCCCGCATGGGCGAAGTTTATTGGGCTGAATATGAGCGTGACGAGCAGGGCGTGTGGCACGGTGAAGCAAGCGAAGCCGTCCTTAAGCCTGAAGACGTTGCCGGGCGGTTGAAGCATCTGAGCGGCACCTGGGCTACAGTCGGAACAGGCTGGCAGGCCTGGCCTGATATGGCGAAGGATAGCGGACTTTTGTTGCAGGACGGTGAAACTACGCTGCCTGAAGCTGGAGATATGCTTCCTCTGGCGCAGCAGGCGTTTAGCGCCGGCAAAACCGTCGCCGTCGAGCATGCGGAGCCTGTCTACCTGCGTAACGAAGTCACCTGGAAAAAGCTACCTGGCAGAGAGTAAGACCGACCCCGCTAAACGGCGGGCAGGTTAAGGAGATGAGGTATGGCTGTTTGTAATGTCAAAAAATGCAGCTGGCTGCTGGCCGCCGCTGCGGCGCTGGTCCTGAGCGGCTGCGTGAGCGTGCCGGATGCAATTAAAGGGACTTCCGCGACCCCACAGCAGGATCTGACGGCGGTGATGAGTGCGCCCCAGCTCTATGTCGGGCAGGAAGCGCGCTTTGGCGGGCGAGTGGTGAACGTGGACAACCTGAAGGGCAAAACTCGCCTGGAGATTGCCACCGTCAGCCTCGATGAAGGTGCCCGTCCGGCATTGAATGAGCCTTCGCAAGGGCGCATTTATGCCGACGTCAATGGCTTCCTTGATCCGGTAGATTTCCGCAATCAGTTGGTGACCGTCGTCGGGCCAATTACCGGCACGGCAGAAGGTAAGATTGGCCAGACACCCTATAAATTCATGACCATGCAGGCGACGGGATACAAGCGCTGGAACGTAGTCCAGCAGGTCGTCATGCCGCCGCAGCCGATCGATCCGTGGTTCTGGGGCGGGCCTTACCCGTATCGCCACCATTACGACATGTGGGGCGGCGGCTGGTACAATCCGGGGCCTGCACAGGTGCAAACCGTTGTAACCGAATAATCTGTTGTTTTTAAAATGTTTTCAAACAGCGGCCTGGCCGCTGTTTGTTTTTATCCAGGACGGATGAAAAAATTTAGTGATGTGCTTCGCAACCTTTAATCAGGCTAATTAATAAACTGGTACGCTGAGTTAATATTATGTTAACGAAATGTATTCCCTGGGGTTGTGATGACGACAAATAATAATTTCAGAGGTGGATCCTTGAATAAGGTTTGGCTTAACCGCTACCCGGCCGACGTTGCGGCTGAAATAAATCCCGACCGCTATCAATCCCTGGTTGATATGTTTGAGCAGGCTGTCACTCGCTACGCTGACAAACCCGCTTTTATCAACATGGGGGAGGTGATGACCTTCCGCAAACTGGAAGAGCGCAGCCGGGCATTTGCCGCGTACCTTCAGCAGGGGCTGGGCCTGAAAAAAGGCGACCGCGTGGCGCTGATGATGCCAAACCTGCTGCAGTATCCTGTCGCGCTGTTCGGCATTCTGCGCGCCGGTATGGTGGTGGTTAACGTTAACCCGCTCTATACTCCGCGAGAGCTGGAGCACCAGCTGAATGACAGCGGGGCCAGCGCGATTGTGATCGTGTCAAACTTTGCCCATACGCTGGAGAAAGTGGTCGAAAAAACCCAGGTGAAACACGTCATCCTGACTCGACTGGGGGACCAGATCTCCGGGCCGAAGGGGACGCTGGTTAACTTCGTGGTGAAGTACATCAAACGTCTGGTGCCGAAATACCATCTGCCGCACGCCATCTCTTTCCGTCGGGCGCTGCAAAGCGGTTACCGCATGCAGTACATCAAACCTGAAATTATCAATGGCGATTTAGCCTTCCTGCAGTACACCGGCGGCACAACCGGCGTAGCTAAAGGCGCCATGCTGACGCACCGTAATATGCTGGCCAACCTCGAGCAGGTCAGGGCGGCATACAGCCCGCTACTGCACGAAGGTAAAGAGCTGGTGGTGACTCCGCTGCCGCTGTACCACATTTTTGCTCTGACCATTAACTGCCTGCTGTTTATCGACATGGGGGGGCAGAACCTGTTGATTACCAACCCACGCGACATTCCGGGACTGGTAAAAGAGCTGGCAAAATATCCTTTCACTGCCATGACCGCCGTGAATACGTTGTTTAACGCGTTACTGAATAACAAAGAGTTCCAGCAGCTTGATTTTTCAAGCCTTCACCTCGCTGCGGGCGGCGGTATGCCCGTCCAGCACGCTGTTGCCGAACGTTGGGAAAAACTCACGGGCCGCTTCCTGCTTGAAGGCTATGGCCTGACGGAATGCGCACCGCTGGTCAGCGCGAACCCGCATGATATGGATTATCACAGCGGATCTATTGGCCTGCCGGTGCCGTCCACCGACGTGAAGCTGATAGACGATCAGGGCAATGAAGTACCGCCCGGTGAGCCTGGTGAACTGTGCGTTAAAGGCCCGCAGGTAATGCTGGGCTACTGGCAGCGACCGAAAGAAACGGATGAAATCCTTAAAGACGGCTGGCTGCGCACCGGGGATATTGCGGTAATGAACGAAGAAGGCTTCATGAACATCGTTGACCGCAAAAAAGACATGATCCTCGTTTCCGGCTTCAACGTTTATCCGAACGAAATTGAAGATGTGGTCATGCAGAACGAAGGCGTGCTTGAAGTCGCGGCGGTGGGGGTTCCTGCCGGGGTGAGCGGTGAGCAGGTGAAAATCTTTGTGGTGAAAAAAGATCCTGCCCTGACGGAAGAGGCGCTGATCGCCTTCTGTCGTCGCCAGTTAACCGGCTATAAAGTGCCTAAACTGATTGAATTCCGCACGGAACTGCCAAAATCGAACGTCGGGAAAATTTTACGACGAGAACTGCGTGACGAAGCGGGCAAGACAGGCAACAATAACGCCTGAGCTCCAAGTCACTCGTCCTGATGCCGGTTCGCCGGCATTTTTTATGGGCGCAACCTAAGAGAACTGAATTTGACTTACCAGATGATTACTACCGATGAAGGGCTGGCCGCCGTATGCCAGGCCGCTCGTCAGTTCCCCGCGCTGGCGCTGGACACCGAATTTGTTCGCACCAGGACCTACTACCCTCAGCTGGGGCTGATCCAGCTTTATGACGGCCAGCAGGTTTCGCTGATCGATCCTTTAGCCATCGGCGACTGGTCGCCGTTCAAGGCGTTGTTGCAGGATCCTGACACCATCAAGTATCTGCATGCGGGCAGCGAAGATCTCGAAGTCTTCCTGAATGCCTTTGGCATGCTGCCTGATCCGTTTATTGATACGCAAATTCTGGCGTCCTTTACTGGCCGCCCGCTGTCCTGCGGCTTTGCCACTATCGTTGAGTCTTACACCGGCATTGCGCTGGATAAAAGTGAATCCCGCACCGACTGGCTGGCGCGTCCGCTCACGGAGAGGCAGTGTGAATACGCCGCGGCAGATGTGCTTTATTTGCTGCCTATCGCTGAGAAACTGATGGCCGAAACGGAAGCGGCGGGCTGGATAGGCGCGGCTCTCGATGAGTGCCATCTGATGTGCTCCCGTCGTCGCGATCAGCTCGATCCGGAAGAAGCCTGGCGCGAAATAGGCAATGCCTGGCAGCTGCGTACCCGACAGCTGGCCTGCCTCAAGAAGCTGGCGGCCTGGCGCTTGCGTAAAGCCCGCGAGCGCGACATGGCGGTGAACTTTGTCGTCCGCGAAGAAAACCTGTGGCAGGTGGCGAGATACATGCCTGGCTCGTTGGGCGAACTGGACTCGCTTGGCCTGAGCGGCAGCGAAATTCGCTTCCACGGCAAAACGCTTATCGCCCTGGTGGCCGAGGCGCAGGCGCTGCCGGAGAGCGACCTGCCGCAGCCGCTGCAAAACCTGGTGGATATGCCGGGCTACCGCAAAGTGTTTAAGGCCATTAAAGCCCTGGTGCAGGAAGTGAGCGAGGCTAAAGGGCTGAGCGCCGAATTACTGGCCTCCCGCCGCCAAATCAATCAGCTGTTAAACTGGCACTGGAAATTGAAACCGCAAAGCGTGGCACCGGAATTAATTAGCGGCTGGCGGGCAGAATTAATGGCAGAAGCGTTAACGAAATTGCTGGCGGAATACTGATTATTTATATGACCTGGGAATAATTACAGTATTGTTCTCAGGTTTGAATATATTGGCAAGCTGCAACAAGAATGAGCTTAATAAACGTTAAGTGACTGCGTAAAAATAAAACCCCCTGACAAATGCAGGGGGTTTTTTATTCATGCCGACTTACTGGCTTCTTCCGCTTCCGGGAGCGTCACGTTCAGCTCCAGAATCGAAATATCTCCATCCCGCTGCTCGAGCTGGACGCTGACCATTTCCGGGTCAATTTGCACGTATTTGCAAATCACGTCGAGAATGTCCTTGCGCAGCTGCGGCAGGTAATGCGGTTCCGCATCGCTACGGCGACGCTCAGCTACGATGATCTGTAAACGCTCTTTCGCGATGTTGGCGGTGTTCTTTTTTCGTGACAGAAAAAAGTCGAGTAATGCCATAACTTATCCTCCGAACAGGCGTTTCAGGAAACCCTTCTTCTCTTCTTCAATGAAGCGGAAAGGGCGTTCTTCGCCGAGCAGGCGTTCCACGGTATCGGCGTAGGCTTTGCCTGCATCCGATTCACCGTCAAGAATCACCGGCTCGCCCTGGTTGGACGCACGCAGCACTGACTGGTCTTCAGGGATAACGCCAACCAGCGGAATGCGCAGAATTTCGAGCACATCTTCCATGCTCAGCATATCGCCTTTATTGACGCGACCTGGGTTGTAGCGGGTCAGCAATAAATGCTCTTTAATCGGCTCTTCACCGTTTTCAGCGCGGCGGGATTTGGACGACAGAATGCCGAGGATTCGGTCTGAGTCACGCACCGAGGAGACTTCCGGGTTGGTGGTAATGACCGCTTCATCCGCGAAGTACAGCGCCATCAGCGCGCCGGTTTCGATACCTGCCGGGGAGTCACAAACGATAAACTCGAAGTCCATGTTTTCCAGGTCTTCCAGCACCTTGGCCACGCCTTCGCGGGTCAGAGCGTCTTTATCGCGGGTTTGTGAAGCAGGCAGGATATAGAGCTGTTCAGTGCGTTTATCGCGGATAAGCGCCTGATTCAGCGTGGCATCGCCCTGAATCACGTTAACGAAATCGTACACAACGCGGCGTTCGCAGCCCATGATCAGGTCAAGGTTACGCAGACCAATGTCGAAATCAATAACGACGGTTTTTCTTCCCTTTTGGGCCAGCCCCGTAGCGATGGCCGCGCTGGACGTGGTCTTACCGACGCCCCCTTTACCCGATGTAACAACAATAATGCGTGCCATAAAGGATTTCCTTGTTAAAAGGGCTTAATTCAAAGATTGAACGGAGAGCGCACCACTCGCCAGATTCAGGCGAGCCGCTTTTCCATAATAATCGGCTGGGATCTGCTCGCTCAGCCAGTACTCGCCCGCAATAGAGACAAGCTCTGCTACCAGGTTAGTACAAAATATTTGTGCATCACGATCGCCGCTTGCACCAGCCAGCGCACGGCCACGCATCATGCCGTAAATATGAATATTACCATCTGCTATCAGTTCTGCACCGGCGCTGACGTGATTGGTCACAATCAAGTCACAGTTTGGCGCATAAATGCGCTGCCCGGAACGGACCGGAGTATCAATTAAACGCGTTTTTGTGATCGGTGTAACATCCGGCGCGGTGACCACCACGGGCTCAGCAGGTGCGGCTTTTGGCGTTCTTGCGGCCTTTTCTTTCCCTTCGGTCAGCAAGGGCAGGCCAGCACGCTCAATTTCAGCCTTTAAAGCTTCATCTTTACAGCCGCTGATACCCACCACGCGCAGGCCGGTTGCGGTAACGGCCTGTTGTACTTTCTTCCAGTTGACGGAACCATCGAGACTGGCGACGTTAACGACCACCGGGGCATTCTTTAAGAATGCGGGAGCCTGGGCGATTTTATCTTCCAGAGCCTGGCGAATAACCTCAGGTTGTGCATCATGCAAATGAACCACAGATAAGGTAAAACTGCTGCCCTTTAACTCGATTGGCGTGTTTGACATCCTGGCCTTACTCAATTCAGTTTCAATCCCCACTATTGTGGGACGATATTCCGAAGTACACCAGGCATGTTATAGTCCAGCTTATATTCAGGCAAGCCACTCGCTGGCGAAAATAGAGTAAAAAAAATGTTTTGTGTGATCTACCGAAGTACTAAACGTGACCAGACATATCTTTATGTCGAAAAAAAAGACGATTTCTCCCGAGTGCCGGAAGAGCTGATGAAAGGCTTTGGCAAACCGGTCCTGTCGATGCTGTTGCCGCTGGACGGCAGTAAAAAACTGGCCAATGCCGATTTGGATAAAGTGAAACAGGCGCTGGAAACTGAGGGCTATTATTTACAGATCCCACCTCCGGTAGAAAGTTTGCTGACTATGCACCTGGAAAAGAGTCCTAAAAAATAAATTTCGGACTGAAGGTAAATCTTTTCCATGCTTTCACACGGAGAATGTGTGAAACACATTATTGAAGAAATGATGATGAAAAATGCAGCTTTGCGTTATACCTTCAGCGCCTTAATTCTTTCCAGCGGGGCCGGTTATCTTCCCGCTGCTGAGGCGACTCCCACAGCCGCCTCAGTTCCTCAAACTAGCCCGCGTCAAACTGCCACGCTCGCTGAGCAAGGGCGAAATCCCGCTGAATTTCCGGCTTATGTCGAAAAATTAAAACAACAAGCCAGAGCAAAGGGCATCAGCAATGCGACGCTGGCAAAAGCCTTTGCCAATATTCATTTTGTCGATCGGGTCATTCAATCCGATCGCAATCAGCTGGAAAAGAAAATAACGCTGGATGACTATTTAAACCGCGTTATTACTCCCGTCAAAATCAAACAGGCGCGTAGCCTGGCCCGCCAGCACCGGGCAGAGCTGGAAAAAGTCAGCGCCAAAAGTGGCGTGCAGAGTCGCTACATCGTCGCGCTGTGGGCAATGGAAAGTAACTTCGGCAAGCTGCAGGGCAAAGAGGATGTCATTTCTGCTTTAGCGACGCTCGCATTTGAGGGCCGTCGTGAAGCCTTTTTCACCAACGAGCTGATGGCGGCGCTGAAAATCATCCAGCGAGGTGATGTCAGCGCGACGCAGATGAAAGGCTCATGGGCCGGGGCGATGGGGCAGAACCAGTTTATGCCGAGTTCGCTGCTGCGCTACGGCAAAGACGGCGATGGCGACGGTAAAATTGATATCTGGAATAACACCCGAGACGTTTTCGCTTCCTCGGCAAACTACCTGGCGGTAGAGGGCTGGCAGCGTGGTGGGGCGTGGGGCTATGAAGTGAAACTGCCCACGGGCTTTAATACTTCGCTGCTGGGCACAAGCCAGGGGCAGGGCAAGTCCGTGGCCCAGTGGAAAAAACTAGGCGTGACGCTGCCAAAAGGCTCCCATCTTCCAGCGTCGTCAAAGAAAGCCTGGCTGGTGAAGCCAGACGATGGTTTGGATCGTTCGTTCCTGGTCTATAACAACTTCCGCACCCTGATGCACTGGAACCGTTCTTACTACTTTGCCATTAGCATCGGCAAAATGGCGGACGCCATCGCAGATAAATAAGGCACGCTTAGAAACACTTCCCCGGTATTCAGCAGGCATTTTTTTATCTAGTATCAAAGGCAGTTAACACACACGACACAGAGGAAAGGCATGTATCAACATCATAACTGGCAGGGTGCGCTGCTTGATTTTCCGGTAAACAAAGTAGTCTGTGTTGGCAGCAACTATGCCAAACATATTAAAGAGATGGGCAGTGCGACGCCGGACGAGCCGGTGGTGTTTATTAAGCCTGAAAGTGCCCTGTGCGATATTCGCCAGCCGCTGGCGTTACCACAGGAATTCGGCTCCGTGCATCATGAGGTAGAGCTGGCCATTCTGATCGGCTCAACCCTTAAGCAGGCAAGTGAAGAGCACGTGCAAAAAGCCATCGCCGGCTATGGTGTTGCGCTGGACCTTACGCTGCGCGATCTGCAGGCCAAACTGAAAAAAGCAGGCCAGCCGTGGGAAAAAGCCAAGGGCTTCGATAACTCTTGCCCAATTTCCGGGTTTATCCCTGCGGCACAGTTCACTCACGACCCGCAAAATACCCCTCTGGAGCTGAAGATCAACGGTGAAATTCGCCAGCAGGGCAATACCGAAGACATGATCCACAAGATCGTGCCGCTGATTGCCTATATGAGCAAGTTCTTCACCCTGCGTGCGGGGGATGTGATCCTGACCGGTACACCGGAGGGCGTAGGCCCGCTGCTTAGCGGCGATGAGCTGGAAGTGAGCTTTGCAGGTCACAGCCTGACGACGCGCGTTTTATAAACAATTTGCCGCTTCAGGGCGGCAAAACTTGCATCCGGGTGTCAGACTGTTTATAAGGTGCAGCTTAATTTTTAAATGCAGGAACCGCTATGACACCCACTCCTTTTTGGCAAAGTAAAACTCTCGACGAAATGAGCGACGCCGAGTGGGAATCCCTGTGCGACGGCTGCGGCCAGTGCTGCCTGCATAAGCTGATGGACGAAGACACCGACGAGATTTATTTCACCAACGTCGCCTGTAAGCAGCTCAATATCAAAACCTGTCAGTGCAAGAACTACGCCCGTCGCTTCGAATACGAGCCGGACTGCATCAAACTCACTCGCGACAATTTGCCGACTTTTGAGTGGCTGCCGCACACCTGCGCTTACCGCCTGCTGGCCGAAGGCAAACCGCTGCCGGAATGGCACCCGCTAATCACTGGCTCAAAAGCCGCCATGCACGGTGAGCGCATTTCCGTGCGTCATATCGCGGTGAAAGAGTCAGAGGTTCGCGACTGGCAGGATCATATCCTCAACAAGCCCGAGTGGGCTGACTAGCGTATTTCGATGCTGGTCGGTAATGAGAATAAATCCTTTATATAACCAATCTTGTGATAGGATAGACTTTCAATAACCAAAATAAGAGAGTTTTTATCCTGAATTTAACATTCCAGTGTCCGTCATGTGGCGGATCGCAGTATCGCACCTCCCCCTACGATGTCCGAGAATCAAATCCCCATGGCGCAGTCTGTATCTTTTGCAAATCCGCAATGCAGGCGTCCGCTCATCGTCCATCAAATGCGACCTTCTCCGGTTTTAGCCCGCTGGGGCAACAGTCTTTGGCTTCTTCCCAGCCGCGCTGTTAAGATTCCGTCCTCAAAGGAGGAAAAATGAAAAAACTAACAACCATCATGAGCCTATTGTTGCTCAGCGGCTGTGCGACGGCAGAGCGTGAGGCACCGAAGCCTCCGCACAGCATAGGCATGGCGAACCCGGCTTCGGTTTACTGCCAGGCCAAAGGCGGGAAATCTGTGATGGTGAAAACGCCTGAGGGCGAAAGAAGTGACTGCCTGCTGCCAGGCGGGGAAAGAATTGATGAATGGGCTCTGTACCGGCGCGATCATTCCTGAAAAAAATAACCCACCGAAAGGTGGGTTATTTGTCTAACGTGTTTGTTAACTTAGCGGCCAAACAGATCGCGACGCTTAGGTTTGAAGAACTGGGCAATCAGCACCAGAACCGCGATTACCAGGAACACGGCGAAGATCCCGAGCAGCCACTGCACCATATCCAGCGACAGGAATTCCCACTGACGAACGGAGCAGTCACCGTTGGCAACAAAGACCTGCGGCAGCCATTTATCCAGCGGCAGCCAGCTTGGGAAGCGAGCGAAGAAATCACAGGTCACAAATGGGGACGGGTGAAGCTGCAGCATGGTGTGCTCCCATGCCAGCTGAACGCCTTTCCCTGCGCTGTAGAGCCAGATGGCCAGGGCGCCATAGCGAAGCGGGCTTTTAGGCGCTATCGCGCCCACGATGCCTGCCCCCATCACGCCAAACAGCGCGCAACGTTCATAAATACACATCACACAAGGTTTCAGCCCCATAACGTGCTGGAACCACAATGCCACCATCTCAAGCGCAAATGCCGTAAAGGCTAAAAGCAGCCAGGCGGTGCGCCCAAGAGAGCATTGGTTTAAATATCGCAACATAATCAGTTTCCCTGCAGCATGCGTAGAATCGGCAGTGTAAACCAATTCCCTTTTTGCGCCAGTAGCGCAGATGAAAATAACGCAGTAATCGGATGTTTATAAGGAAAAAATTTGTAACGGGAAGCGGACTTCCCGTCAAATTGCCTTAGTGCGGTGCAAGCAGCGTATCAGGCGTCATTAGCCAGCCACTGTCCAGCATCCATTGTGTAGCAGGCGTCAGGGTATATTCCACACATAGCAGGCCCACAAGGGTCAGAACCAGCGTGTAGGGCAGCGCCATCACAACCATGCGGCCGTAAGAGAGGCGAATCAGCGGCGCCAGCGCCGATGTCAGCAGGAACAGGAACGCCGCCTGGCCGTTTGGCGTTGCCACCGAGGGCAGGTTTGTGCCGGTATTGATAGCCACCGCCAGCAGTTCGAACTGCTGCATATTGATGGCACCATTCTGCAGTGCAGTTTTCGCCTCGTTGATATAAACGGTGCCGACAAAGACGTTGTCGGAAATCGAGGAGAGCAGGCCGTTAAAGATATAAAACAGCGACAGCTGGGCGTGCGGAGAGGCATCGAGCACGTACTGAATTATCGGGCTGAACAGATGCTGGTCGATGATAACCGCCACGATAGTGAAGAAAACGGTCAACAGGGCGGTAAACGGCAGCGCTTCGGTGAAGGCTTTGCCGATAGCATGCTCGTCGGTAACCCCGCACAGCGATGTCGCCAGAATAATCACCGACAGGCCAATCAGGCCGACTTCTGCCAGATGGAAGGCCAGAGCGATAATCAGCCAGACGCCAATCAGCGCCTGGATCAGCAGCTTCATCTTGTCCTGCTTTGTTCGCTTCCTGGTGCTCTGAGCATCAAAGTCATACAGGATCCCACGCACTTTTTCCGGCAGCGTTTGTCCGTAGCCGAACACTTTAAAACGTTCCAGCAGGATGCAGGTGAGCAGGCCACAAATCAGCACCGGCACGGTCACCGGCATCATGCGCAGGAAGAAATCGCCGAAGTGCCAGCCAGCGTTTTTAGCAATGATCAGGTTTTGCGGCTCGCCAACCATGGTCATTACGCCGCCCAGTGCGGTACCGACGCCAGCGTGCATCATCAGGCTGCGCAGGAAAGCGCGGAATTGCTCAAGCACTTCGCGGCTGTCGCTCCGAATATGGCTGTCGTCCTGAACGTTGCTGTCATCCTGTGCTTCAGATGCTACGCGGTGATAGATGCTGTAGAAGCCCACGGCGACGCTAATGACAACGGCCACGACCGTCAAGGCATCAAGGAAGGCGGAAAGAAACGCGGCGGCGACGCAAAAGGCCAGCGACAGCGCAACTTTAGACCGGATCCCCAACAGCAGGCGGGTGAAGAGCAGCAACAGGAGCTGCTTCATGAAATAAATCCCGGCCACCATAAACATCAGCAGCAGCAGCACTTCGAGGTTTGAAGCAATTTCAGCACGAACGTGATCGGGGCTGGTCATGCCGACCAGCACGGCCTCAATGGCCAGCAGGCCACCCGGCAGCAGCGGGTAGCATTTCAGCGCCATCGCCAGGGCAAAAATAAACTCCACCACCAGCATCCATCCCGCGATAAACGGGCTGACAAACCAAAAGACTAGCGGATTAAGCACTAAAAAGAGAAGCAGCGTCAGTTTGTACCAGTCAGGTGATTGACCCAGAAAATTGCGGTACAACGCCCGCCCAAAGGACATTTCCATCGTATAGTTACCATTATCCGTTGTATTATGTTGATGTCTAAAAAGATAACGCTTCAGGGTACTCGTTTATGACGCACGCGATCAAGCCGAAGGAAATCCTGAGTTAAGGCGTTTATCGTCAAAATTCAACGCCGATCCCGCATTTGCGCGTCGCCCCCGCTATCTGGCGCGCATGGCATCTGGTATGATGAGTCCAATTTGCAAAACCTGAGTAATGGAAATCTTACTATGGTCATTAAGGCGCAGAGCCCAGCGGGTTTCGCGGAAGAGTATATTATAGAAAGTATCTGGAACAGCCGTTTTCCGCCGGGTTCTATTCTGCCGGCAGAGCGTGAACTTTCAGAACTGATTGGCGTTACCCGTACCACTTTACGTGAAGTGCTTCAGCGTCTTGCACGCGACGGCTGGCTGACAATTCAGCACGGGAAGCCAACGCGGGTGAACAATTTCTGGGAAACCTCGGGCTTAAACATTCTGGAAACGCTGGCTCGTCTCGATCACGACAGCGTGCCGCAGCTGATTGATAATCTGCTTTCGGTGCGAACCAATATCTCCACGATATTTATTCGTACGGCGATTCGTCAGTATCCAGATAAAGCGCAGGAAGTGCTGGCCACGGCTAGCAAAGTTGAAGACCACGCGGACGCGTTTGCCGAGCTGGATTACAACATTTTCCGCGGCCTGGCGTTTGCATCAGGTAACCCAATTTATGGGCTGATCCTGAACGGGATGAAAGGGCTGTACACCCGCATCGGGCGTCACTACTTCTCCAATCCTGAAGCCCGTAGCCTGGCGCTGGGTTTCTACCACCGCCTGGCAGAAATCTGCCAGCAGGGGCTTCACGAGCAGGTCTTTGATACCGTGCGTAACTACGGTCGCGAGAGCGGCGAGATTTGGCACCGTATGCAGAAAAACCTGCCTGGCGATTTGGCGATGCACAGTCGCTAGGCCAGCATAAAAAACGCTTCCCTCGGGAAGCGTTACAGACTGTTGACAAACCTCTGGTGATATAAGAAATAACAGAGGGCTCGTTAAAAAAACAGGAAAATCAATTCATTGATTTTTGGCTAATAACCACAAAGAGGGAAAAATCACGCTTTTTCCCTCTTTGTCAGCAACTTTAAACGCTTCCCTCGGGAAGCGTTTTTTTTCACTCTTACAGCGGGTTTCGCAGCGGGCAGCGCTCCAGCAGTTCCACGCTACCATCCGCATTTTGCTGCTCCAGCACGACATCAAAGCCCCACAGGCGATGCACATGCTTGAGCACTTCTCTGCGCCCTTTATCCAGTGGGGCGCGGTTGTGCGGGATGTAGCGCAGCGTTAGCGAACGATCCCCACGCAAATCTACATCCCAAACCTGAATATTCGGCTCGAGGTTGCTCAGGTTGTACTGGGCCGACAGCTGGGAACGTATTTCCCTGTATCCCTCTTCATTGTGGATGGCCGAAATTTCCAGGTAATTATTGCGGTCATCGTCCAGCACGGTGAACAGGCGGAAGTCGCGCATCAGCTTAGGCGAAAGGAACTGGCTGATAAAGCTTTCGTCCTTGAAGTCACGCATGGCGAAATGCAGCGTTTCCAGCCAGTCTTTGCCGGCAATATCCGGGAACCAGTAGCGGTCTTCTTCGGTCGGCGACTGGCAAATACGTTTGATATCCTGGAACATGGCGAACCCCAGCGCGTAGGGGTTAATGCCGTTGTACCACGGGCTGTTATAGGGCGGCTGGAACACCACATTGGTATGGCTGTGCAAAAACTCCAGCATAAAGCGGTCACTGACTTTGCCCTCGTCATACAGATGATTGAGAATGGTGTAGTGCCAGAAGGTGGCCCAGCCCTCGTTCATGACCTGGGTCTGTTTTTGCGGATAAAAATACTGGCTCACCTTGCGCACAATACGCAGGATCTCACGCTGCCACGGCTCCAGCAGCGGGGCATTCTTCTCCATAAAATACAGCAGATTCTCCTGCGGCTCCGAAGGGAAGCGGTGGGCGGATTCCGCGGCTTTTTCCTCTTCCTTACGCGGTAGCGTGCGCCAGAGCGTATTCACCTGGCTTTGCAGATACTCTTCGCGGCTTTTCTGGCGCGCTTTCTCCTCCTGCAGGGATATCTTCTGCGGGCGTTTATAGCGATCCACGCCGTAATTCATCAGCGCGTGGCAGGAGTCCAGCAGACGCTCCACCTCATCAACCCCGTAGCGCTCTTCACACTGCGTAATGTAATTTTTGGCGAAAATCAGGTAGTCGATTATCGAGCTGGCATCCGTCCAGCTGCGGAACAGGTAGTTGTTTTTAAAGAAAGAGTTGTGCCCGTAACAGGCATGCGCAATCACCAACGCCTGCATGGTGATGGTGTTCTCTTCCATCAAATAGGCAATGCAGGGGTTAGAGTTGATGACGATCTCATACGCCAGCCCTTGCTGCCCGTGCTTGTACAGGCGCTCGGTTTCGATGAATTTTTTGCCAAAAGACCAGTGCGGGTAGTTAATCGGCATCCCGACGCTGGAATACGCGTCCATCATCTGCTCGGAGGTAATGACCTCAATCTGGTGGGGATAGGTGTCCAGGCGGTAGAGCTTTGCTACCCGGTCAATCTCGGCCAGGTAAATGTCCAGTAGCTCAAACGTCCAGTCGGGGCCGTCACTCAGACGGGTGGGATCCTTTGTGGCGAAATCAGTTACGTTAGCCATCAGCGCGCCCTCATTGTTTTCGACTTTCTCTGGATGGAAAGCCTCACTCTCAAGAATAGACAACTCCTGAAAGATAGCGCCGACAAGTAAAATTTTTTCTTCGCGATTTATTGATCTCAATAGCGGGCTTTTAGCGCGTCACTCAGCATTTTATTTTGACGAAAATGTTTTCCCGTACAGGAGATGCTAATTATCCCGCTCCAGCGCTGGCGGGCAGGTTTGTGAGTTTAGTCACCATAATAAAGCCATATGTTGAATAACATATTCAACTGAGTTATCAATATGTAATCAGAAGATTATTCTTTTAGCTAATTGCGGAGCAGATATGCGTGTTGTGGTGCTGGGAAGTGGTGTCGTCGGCGTGGCGAGCGCCTGGTATTTACGTCAGGCCGGGCATGAAGTCACTGTCATCGATCGCGAATCAGGGCCGGCGCAGGAAACTAGCGCGGCCAACGCCGGGCAGATCTCTCCGGGCTATGCTGCTCCGTGGGCGGCTCCGGGCGTCCCGTTAAAAGCCATTAAGTGGATGTTTCAGCGCCACGCGCCGCTGGCCATCAGCCTCGACGGAACCCAGTTCCAGCTGAAGTGGATGTGGCAGATGCTGCGCAACTGCGATACCCGCCATTACATGGAAAATAAAGGCCGCATGGTACGCCTGGCGGAGTACAGCCGTGATTGCCTGAAAGAATTGCGCCACGCCACAGGCATCCAGTATGAAGGCCGACAGGGCGGGACGCTGCAGCTGTTCCGCACCGAGCAGCAGTATGAAAGCGCGGCCAAAGACATCGCCGTCTTGAAAGACGCAGGCGTGCCGTATGAGCTGCTGGAAGCCAGCCAGCTTAACCGCGTTGAACCCGCGCTGGCGGACGTAGCCCACAAGCTGACCGGCGGCCTGCGTTTACCGAACGATGAAACCGGTGACTGCCAGCTGTTTACCCAAAACCTGGCGCGGATGGCGGCGGAAGCCGGCGTTGAGTTTCGCTTCAATACGCCGGTTGATCGTCTGCTTTACGACAACCAGCAAATCAGCGGCGTACAGTGCGGCCAGGAAGTGGTGAAGGGGGATGCCTACGTCGTGGCATTCGGGTCCTATTCCACTGGTCTGCTCAAGGGCATCGCCGATATTCCTGTCTATCCTTTGAAAGGTTACTCCCTGACAATTCCTATTGCCGACGAACAGGGCGCGCCGGTTTCAACCATTCTGGATGAGACCTACAAGATCGCTATTACCCGCTTTGACAACCGCATCCGCGTGGGAGGCATGGCAGAAATCGTCGGTTTTAACACTGAACTGCTGCAGCCGCGCCGTGAAACGCTGGAAATGGTCGTCAGGGATCTCTATCCGCGAGGCGGGCACGTCGAGCAGGCCACGTTCTGGACCGGGCTGCGTCCGATGACGCCGGACGGGACGCCAATTGTAGGGCGCACGCCGTTCAAGAATCTCTGGCTTAATACCGGACACGGCACGCTAGGCTGGACAATGGCATGCGGTTCGGGCCAGATGCTGAGCGACCTGATCTCCGGGCGTACTCCGGCTATCCCAAGCGAGGATTTAGGCATCGCACGCTACGCGCCTGGCTTTACGCCACTGAGCGCCCGCCACCTTCACGGCGCACATAACTAAAAGGAGCCGTCATGTCCCGTCCTGTGGTAGCGACGCTGGATCTCAGCGCGCTGCGCAATAATCTTGAAGTGGTGCGCAGAGCCGCCCCGCGTTCGCGTGTCTGGTCGGTCGTTAAGGCCAACGCATATGGCCACGGTCTCGAGCGTATCTGGTCAGCGTTAGGCGCGACCGATGGTTTTGCCATGCTGAATCTCGAAGAGGCCATTTTGCTGCGTGAGCGCGGCTGGAAAGGGCCGATCCTGATGCTGGAAGGGTTCTTCCATGCCGATGAGCTGGCGCTGTTCGACAAATACCGGCTGACCACCAGCCTGCACAGCAACTGGCAGGTGAAGGCGATAGCCAACGCGAAGCTGAGCGCGCCGCTGGATGTTTATCTCAAAATCAATAGCGGGATGAATCGTCTCGGGTTTACACCCGACCGCGTACACGGCATCTGGCAAAAACTCCGTTCTATCCCGAATGTGGGCGAACTGACCCTGATGGCGCATTTTGCCGATGCCGAGCAGCCAGAAGGCATTACTGAGCCGATGAAGCGCATTGAACGGGCGGCGGAGGGAATTGACGCCCCACGCTCGCTGTCAAACTCGGCGGCTACGCTGTGGCACCCTGAGGCGCATTTTGACTGGGTTCGCCCGGGGATAATCCTTTATGGCGCCTCTCCGAGCGGGCAATGGCAGGATATCGCCACCAGCGGCCTTCAGCCGGTAATGACGTTGAGCAGCGAAATTATCGGCATTCAGAACCTGAAGGCTGGCGATACCGTGGGCTACGGCAGCCGCTACACCGCCAGCGGCGAGCAGCGAATCGGGATTGTGGCTGGTGGCTATGCGGACGGCTACCCACGTATTGCGGCGGATGGCACGCCGGTCATGGTGGATGGCGTCATGACCCGCCTGGTGGGCAAAGTGTCGATGGATATGATCGCTGTAGACCTGACGCCTTGCCCGCAGGCGGGTATCGGCAGCCCGGTTGAGCTGTGGGGCAAAAACGTCAAAATTGACGATGTCGCCAGCGCCGCGGGTACGGTTGGCTATGAGCTGATGTGTGCGTTAGCGCCGAGAGTGCCGGTGGTGATGAGTTAACGTTTATGCTTCTTATCCCCCCTCCGGGAAGGGAGAAGGGATAAGCCATGTTAACGCCATTTGTTTTCCCCCTCTCCCTCTGGGAGAGGGCCGGGGTGAGGCGAGACTACTCCTCTTCTTCCTCAGCCACCCGGACACCAATCTTACGCACCAGATTGTCCTCTTTCTCGGCCACCGTCCAAATCATTCCGGCAAACTCCACCTGGTCGCCAACCACCGGCGCGCCGCCGAGCATCCCCAGCACAAAATCACCTAACGATTGCTGCGTATCCACTTCTTCATCCAGCGTCAGGCCGTAAATGGTCGCCACGTCGGAGAACTGGGCGCTGGCTTCCAGAATAAAGTCGCCAAAGAAACGCTGATCCAAGTCCACCGGCGGCGACTGGCTAAACAGTTTCCCCAGCGCGGGAAGATCGCGTTCCCGGCCAATAACGCAAAGCACATCGCCTTCTCGCAGGCGGGTGCTGCCCGTTGGGTGAAGCAGTACGTTATTGCGGAACAGCGCGGCAATACGCGTTTCTTCTGGCATATGCAGGTCACGCAGGGCGGCACCCACGCACCATTTCTCTTCGCTTAGCTGGTAGACAAACTGTTCCCACGGATTGTCAGGATGAATATCCAGACCCACGCGCGAAACGGGCCAGCCTACTGGCGGCACGACGACTTTGGCTTTTTTGGCGGCCCAGCCCAGCGACGTGCCCTGGAGCAGCAGAGACACCAGCACCACAAAGAAGGCCACGTTGAAGAACAGGCGGGCGTTATCCAGCCCGGCCATCATGGGGAACACCGCCAGGATAATCGGCACTGCGCCTCGCAGCCCAACCCAGCTGATAAATACGCGTTCGCGCAGATTAAAACCGCGGAATGGCAGCAGACCGGCAAAAATCGACAGCGGACGAGCAAAGAAGATCATCCACGCGGAAAGCAGGAGAGCAGGGACTGCAATCGGCAGCAGATCGGACGGGTTCACCAGTAAACCCAGCACCAGGAACATGCCGATTTGCGCCATCCAGGCCAGGCCGTCGAAGGTTTGCAGGATCCCGAAACGGTTGCGAATCGGGCGGTTGCCCATCACAAAGCCGCACAGATAAACCGCCAGAATACCGCTGCCGTCCAGCGCCGTCGTGACGCCAAATACCATAATCCCGCCACTCAGGGCCAGCATCGGGTAAAGCCCGTGGGGTAAGGTTATCCGGTTAATCATTTGCAGCAGCAGATAGCCGCCGCCGAGGCCAAGCACAATCCCCAGGCCAAATTGCTGAATGATGTGCACGAGGAACAGCCAGCTCAGGCCGGTCTGGTGCTGCTGGATCATCTCAATCAGCGTGATGGTGAGAAACACCGCCATCGGGTCATTGCTGCCCGATTCAATTTCAAGCGTCGCGCCTACGCGTTCGTTCAGGCCTTTCCCACCGAGCAGGGAAAAGACCGCGGCGGCGTCGGTGGAGCCGACAATGGCGCCGATAAGCAGGCCGTCAATCAGGTTCAGGTTGAACAGCCAGGCGGCGGCAATCCCGGTCAGCCCGGAGGTAATTAATACCCCAACGGTTGCCAGCGAGAGCGCGGGGCCCAGCGCAACGCGAAACGAACTCGCCTGGGTTCGCATCCCGCCGTCAAGCAGGATCACCGCCAGCGCCAGGTTACTGATCAGGTAGGCAAAGGGATAATTATCAAACGGGATACCGCCAAGGCCATCGATCCCGGCCAGCATGCCGATAGCCAGAAAGATAACCAGAATGGGAATGCCCAGACGAGAGGAGAAAGAACTTAATAAGATACTGCAAGTTACCAGAACGGAACCCAAAATAAACAGACTGACAATCGCCCCTGCGTCCAAAATCATTCGTCTCCTTTGTCTATGTTGTCGAATTGTAACATGTCATCTGTTACGCAAACGCTCAAAAAGGGCGCTTAAACCGGGCTTCTTTAGCGAAGTACCGGGTGTCCACTTAACGTCAGTCGGGAGGTAACGCCGTCGTGGGCCAGCTCGCCAAACGCGCCGAGCGGCAGCGTCACGGTTTGTGGTTCATGTCCAAAAGGCAGGCCGGAAAGGACAGGCACGTTCAGGCGCTGTTGCAGCGTTTTACGCATTACTTCAAAAGTATATCCTGCATCGTAATCCGTTGCGGTTGTCCCGTTAAAACTTCCTAAAATAATCGCTTTCTGGCGTGACAGAATGCCCGCATGGTAAAGCTGCAGCAGCATGCGCTCAACGCGGAAGGGATGTTCGTTGATGTCTTCCACAACCAAAATACCGCCGTCTATTGGCGGCAAAAACGGCGTGCCGACCAGAGAGATTAGCATTGCGAGATTGCCGCCCCAAACCGTGCCGCTGGCCTGCATCGCGGGCGCATCGTTTTCCCAACTTAGCGTGAACGTCGGTTCGCTGAGCGCCTGCCAGAAGTGGCGCCAGGTATATTCATCCATCTCCTCGGCACCAAAATTTCCGGCCAGCATCGGGCCACTGAAGGTGATGGCTCCGCACTGTGCCAGCAGGGCCATCTGGAAAGCGGTGAAGTCGCTGTGACCGCAAATAATTTGTGGCCGGGCGCGAAGCGAAGCCCCAAGAAGTGAAAAATCAATGTGCTCAAGCAGGCGGCTCATGCCGTAACCCCCGCGCACGGCCAGCACGATGTCCGTTTCCGGCGGCAGCGCCGCCAGCTGATTAAGTTCAGCCAGTCGCTCACTGTCCGTGCCGGCAAAACGCTGAAAACGCCGGGTCACTGCCTGCTGATTGACGACCTGATGCCCATTCTCTTCCAGCCGACCAATGCCCCTGGCGGCGGCCTGTTGATTAATGCAGTAGCCGGACGGGGCGATTAAATGAATCAGAGACATGGCATTTCCTTGCTGAATATGAATTGGTTATCATGCCGCTATCGAGAGCGCTTGTCATCGCCGTTATGGCCGGCCACATCAATAAGGATAGAGGCGTGAAATTAAGAGGGTTTATCATTCTGGTGCTTTTTTTGGCCGGTTGCTCCAGCCATTCTCCGCAGCAGCAGGCACCTTGGGATCCGACGATCCCCACCCAGCGGGCGCTGAACTGGATGCCGCTGACCGAACTCTCCGGCCAGCAATGGGGCGTTAGTCCGAGACTGATAACGGCAATTATTGCGGTAGAGTCGGGCGGCAATCCGCAGCTGGTTAGCGCCTCTAATGCCATCGGCCTGATGCAGATCAAAGGCTCCACGGCGGGCAAAGAGGTGTATCGCAATCAGGGCTTCAGAGGGCAGCCCTCGGACAGTGAACTGAGAGAGCCGGCGCGTAATATCGACATCGGTACGGCTTATCTGAGTATTCTGGAACACGGCATTTTGCGGGGAATCAACGACCCGCAGGTGATGCAGTACGCGCTGATTGTTTCTTACGTGAACGGGGCGGGGGCGCTACTAAGAACCTTTGATTCCGACAGGCAGACCGCAATCGACAAAATTAACCGCCTGAGCCCGGATGAATTTTATCAGCATGTAGCGACCAACCATCCTGCGCCGCAGGCACCGCGCTACCTGTATAAGGTCACGCGGGCCATGAACGCCATTTAAGCTATTTCACGCGGTTGGCCTTTTCCCGGGCCGACCGCTCCAGCGAGAAAATAATCTTTTGCAGTTCGCGCTCGACCGCCGGGTTGACGTTTAAGAAACGAAAACTCAGGCGCGGAGTAGAAATGGTCTCGTTTTTACTGTCCACGACTTTTCGCTCCGAAACCATCACCAGCTGCATATCAAAGTAAAACTTGCCCCATTCCACGAGATCCATCTCTACGCGGCCAAAACGCAGCCCGGGTGCAAGGCCCGCCGGTAACGTGCCGTCCACCAGGGCGCCCATGCCGCCCAGGGACAGGTCGCAGAGCCGGAAGGCAAATTGGGAACCGTCGGCAAGTTCGGTACGGCAATAATACTGGGGCTGCGTAGGCGCGGTAATGCGGAAATATTCCCGGCGCTGAACGAACCACAGCGATGGCGGCAGCGGCGTGGTAAACGCCGGGAGATTTTGATATTCCGTCGCTTTAAGGCCCGGCAGCGAGAACTCGACTTTTGCCCCCTGCGTTTCAGCGATGAAATCAATATCGTTGGCCTTCTGCACGGAAAGGTTTTCCCGCGCCTGGCTGCCAAAGTCCAGCACTAAACGCTCCGCCGAGACATCGAGAATTTTGCTGATGAACTGCCCGTTAGACCATTCCAGCCTGACGGGAACCTGCTGTCTGTGTAAATCACGTAACACACCTAATACTGCCAGAGGAGACTGCTTCAGGAACTGATCGTTATAGTGACTCAAGGCTCAAGTCCTTGTTGTGTTTTCAGGTTGTGGTAACGAAGCTTATCGGCAAAACCGCACAAAACTTAATACAAATTTTTGACTATTTTTTCCTGAAAATGCGCATAACCAGGTGAGATTCATCACGTTTTTTTGCAGCCGAACTATACTCTTTTTGACAGCAGGTCGCTGGCCGGGGCGCAGACAGCCTTGGGCGAGCCTGCTAAAGCTCACAATGTAGAAGAGGACGTTCTAAAATGGGTATCCTGGCCTGGATTATTTTTGGTCTTATCGCGGGTGTGGTAGCTAAGTGGATTATGCCTGGCAAAGACGGCGGCGGTATTATCCTCACCTGTATTCTGGGGATCGTGGGCGCGGTTGTCGGCGGTTGGGTGGCGACGGCATTGCACCTTGGCGGACCGGTAACCGGTTTTAACTGGCCAAGTTTCTTTGTGGCGGTGATTGGCGCCATTATTGTGCTGGCTATTTTCAGGATGGTACGACGGTAGACAGTCATTCATTACAAAAAAACGGCCCTTCAGGGCCGTTTTTACGTTTAGCTTTCTATATAAGTTTAGAAATCGTAGCCCACGGTCGCAATGATCGAACGTTCCGCGCCCCAATAGCAATAGCCCGTCCCGTAGCAGCCCGCCACATAGTCACGGCCCGTGAGGTTGGTGGCATTAAGCTGCACAAACGCGCCTTTCAGCGACGGTGTCCATGCGCCCATGTCTGCCCGAACCATGGCATCCAGCAGCGTTACGGAAGGAACACGCAGGGTATTTTCGTTGTCGGCCCATTGTTTGCCGATGTAGCGAATCCCTGCGCCCAGGCTCAGGCCATAATCGGCTTTGAACGTGCTCCACAGGCTCGCCATTTGATTTGGCGTGACGTACGGCGTGTTGCCGTCATTACCGTCGATGGCATCTTTATAGCGCACCCGGTTAAGGGTATAGCTGGCGATGGTTGACAGGCGTGGTGTCAACTGAGTGCGGGCTTCCAGCTCAAGTCCTTGTGAATGCACTTTGCCTGCCGGTTCAAAATATCCCCCCTGCACGTTACGGTTCCCCACATCTTTTTGGGTCAAATCGTAAACGGCGGCGCTATACAGATCGCTGGTTCCCACAGGCTGGTATTTTACGCCAGCTTCGTACTGTTCGGCAGTTGTGGGTTTCAGCAGTTTGCCTTCGGCATCGGAAAGTACCTGCGGTGTGACGGCCTGACTGTAGCTCACATACGGCGAAATACCGTTATCAAAGGCGTACAGCAGAGATGCGCGGCCGCTAAAGTGGTTGTCGCTGCGGTTGTCCGTCACGTCACTGTCGATCGCCGTCGCCACCAGATGGCTTTTAGTCACCAGATGATCGTAGCGGCCAGACAGCGTCATATGCCAGCGGTCCCACTTCATCTCATCCTGCAGATAAGCCCCGGTTTGCTCATACTGGCGGCGGCCTGATTTCACCAAAAGCCCCTGATTAATTGTCGCGTAGCTTGGGTCACGTGGATCGTAATAATAGTAACTGCCAACGCCACCAGAAACGCCGGTCCACGGATTCAGGTTGGTAGTGTAGCCCGTCCCGTCGGTCAGATCGTTGGTGAACCGGTGATATTCCCCGCCGAGCACCACTTTATGCTGCAGATCGCCGGTCGAGAAGTCGGCTTCTAACTGATTGTCGATGGCCCAGGCATCCAGCGAGGAGTTTTCACGGCTGTAGTAGCGCGACAGTTCGTTATGCGCGGTATCTGCCCAGCCAATTTGATAGGCCTGGCGTAGCGCTACGTTTGAGTGGGTATAGCTGGCGTTTGAGCGGAAAGACCAGACCTCATCGAAGGCGTGAGCAAACTCGTAGCTGTAGATCTGCTGGTGGCGCTTAAAGGCGTCATCCCCCGGCTGTACGTCAGAAAAGCCAGTATCCAGCTTGCGTCCCGTGGTGGTGTAAAGGCTGCCGTCGCCCGGAACAGAACCGTGGTAGCCCCCGGACGGATCTTTTTCCAGGTAGGCTCTTAGTACCAGAGACGTTGCATCATCCGGCTGCCAAAGCAGGGACGGCGAAATAGCGTAACGTTCATCACGCGTGTTGTCATACTGTGTATCACTATTTTTAGTCAGGCCGGTGATACGGAAGGCCCACTGGTCATTAATCGCGTTGGTGTAATCAAACGCCGTGCCGTTGGTGTTGTGGTTGCCGTATATCGCCCGCACGTGGCCTTCTTCGACAAACTGCGGACGTTTAGACGTTTCCATCACCAGGCCACCCGGAACAGTCTGGCCGTAAAGTGCGGAAGACGGGCCTTTGATGACGTCAAGGCGTTCCAGGAACCAGGGATCGACCTGGACCACGTTAAAGCTGCCCGCGTCGCTCATCAGGCGGAGGCCATCAAGGAAGATGTTATTCACGTCGCCGCCGTGGAAACCCCGTAATGCGACGGTATCGTAACGGGTTGCACCGCCGGAGAATCCGGTAAACACGCCCGGGGTATAGTGCAGCGCGCTATTAATGGTTTGCGCGCCCTGGTCTTCCATTTGCTGACGGGTCACGACGGAAATGCTTTGCCCGGTGGTAATCAGCGGCTCGTCGGTTTTGGTCGCGCCACGGGTTGTGGTGGCGGTATAACCTATTGTTGGAGAGGTTGCGGTGTCAGCAGGTTTGGCGGTCACAACCAGTATTTCTTCAGCCGATGAAGAAAAAGGGGCGATGAGCGCCAGCGTGCAGAGTAAAGCGGAGCGCTTTACGGTAAGGTCCTTTATCATTTTTTGTCCGGAAGTATTGAGATCATCATCCTGATGGAAGTCCTCCGCCGGCATGCGACGGGAAAACGCGGTTTTTAAATGCGGTTTCGAATGAGAATTGTTATCGTTATTATTATCAAGTGCAAGGCGTGCGATGATTTTTAATGCATAAAAGCCCATGAAATCAATGATGATTTCATGGGCTTATTGTTTTAAATGAAATGATTAAGCGGCAATCACGCCGTGGTCAGTATGGTCAGGTTACGGCGCTGGCTTGCTCGAGGCAGGTGAGATCCCCGTTTTATCTGCGGCAGGTTTGGCCGCTTCCGTTACCGGGCCGGGCGTGGCCGAAGGCAGCTTATCCGGCGCATTGTCGCAGGGTTTTTCTTTTGCACAGAGCATATCCAGCATTTTCAGCGCGACGCCGTTGGTCCAGCCGAAGCCATCCTGAAGCGGATATTCACCGCCTCCACCGCCCGCACCTCCGGCTGTGACATCGTATTTTTCAACCAGCTTTTGCTCTTTGTTGTAGAGGTTCTGCACCGTACTCAGGAAGCGGAAGCTGACTTCCAGCGCGAGATCTTTATGCCCGTAATTTTGCAGACCTTCGGTGGCCACCCACTGCAGCGGCGCCCAGCCGTTGGGGGCATCCCATTGCTGGCTGGTTTTTACGCTGGTCGTGGCAAGTCCGCCCGCGCTGAGCAGGTGCTGACGGGTGGCTTTCGCCATCTTGTCCGCTCTGTCCTGCGCCGCCGCATGAACGTACAGTGGGAACAGGGCGGCGGCGGTTAGCTGGTTTCGAACCGTGTGGCTTTTCAGATCGTAATCCGCGTACCAGCCTTCTTTGGCGTTCCACAGGTTTTGTTCAATTGCTTTCTGTCGATCGTCCGCGGCCTGCTTATAGCGCTGTGCTGCGTCGCTATCTTTTGCCAGCTCGCTGGCGTGAGCCAACGTTTTTTCAAGCTGGTAGAGCAGCGCATTAAGGTCCACGGGCACAATGCTTGTGGTACGGATGGTGCCCAGTTGGGCTGGATTATCCATCCAGCGGGAGCTGAAGTCCCAGCCGGAAGCGGCGGCAGCTCGCAGGTCACGATAAATATCCGTGGCCGCACGCGACGGCGTATTTTTCGCAGTGGTGACGTCGTCCAGGTAAGACTCTGTTCGCGGCGTGTCTTTCTCATCCCAGTAACGGTTGAGCAGGGCACCATTTTTGAGTTTCACCACGCGGGCATGGGCTTCGCCCGGTTTGAGGGCGTCGCTGCCCTCCATCCACCAGCTGTACTCCTGCTTCAACTGCGGCAGGTAGGCTGTGTAAACGCTATCGCCTTTATTCTGCGCCAGCAGTTCCACCATCATGGCGAAGAACGGCGGCTGTGAACGGCCCAGGTAGTAGCTGCGGTTCCCGTTGGGAATGTAGCCCCAGGTATCGATTTCGTGGGCGAAGTTGTCCACCATATTTTGCACGTCATCCCAGCGCCCACTCTCCGCCAGCCCCAGCAGGGTGAAGTAACTGTCCCAATAGTAAAGCTCGTGGAAGCGCCCGCCGGGCACAACGTAAGGTTTTGGCAGCGGGAGAAGCGGGTCCCATTTGTTGTCGCTGTTCGCGGAACGGGTCAGTTCTGGCCAGAGCCCGTTGATATGCTCCCGCAGGCTTTCTCCTTCCGGCGGCACAGACTTTTTTTCTTCCTTTGGCAGGATAAAGTTCACATCAACAAAATGGCGTAAGTCGAACCCCGAGAGCCGGCGCTGCATACGATAATCAGCAAGGATCATCAGCGGATCGCCCTTGGGCACGGCATCCGCAAAGGTTTTCTGGTCGGGGAACAGCTTCGCGGTCTGGACATCAATAAACAAAGGCCCAAAAAGCTCGTCGGGCGATTGAGGCTCGGGCGGGCGTGGGGATTCGGTTTCCTGGGCTGCAAACGAAGCAAGCGGCGTAAGGCCAAATACGGCACCGGCAGCGGCCATTTGGGCCGCAAAGCAAAGCGCATAAGGCCGGCGCAAAACGGGTTTTATCATCATTCCTTCTCCATCGACGGGACGCAACACGCTACGTTGCGATCAACTCCCTGAAAACCTTAGTTGAATTTTCCGAATTTCGAGCGTCGTTGAAGATAAAAAGAGAAAAACCGGATTATTTACCCCATAAAAAAGCCCCGCAGAGCGGGGCTGAAGTATTCGTTAAGTCTGTAATCACCCCTGCGGGTTTACCAGCCATGTGCCGGAGTTTGCTACTACAATGGTTTGCTTGCGGGGCGTTTCGCCGCCGCTCAGCGTCAACAAATATTTCCCGGCAGGGAGCTGAAGCGAGGCAAAACCGTTGGCGGCGGGCGTCAGCTTTTGCGCTTTGCCGTTGACCGCCAGCTGTTCGCCGTCGTTCATTCGAACATACACTCGGGCGAGCGTGCTTTCAGCCGCGACGGCTACAGGGGGCGCGCTTGCCTGCGCCGGGCTTTGATTCGCTGCAAGCGGCGCGGGAGCAGGTTCCGGCGAGCTCACTGAAGGGCTTCCCCGGCCAAAAAGTACCGCGCCAACAATCAGACCCGCGACGGCGCCCGCACCAATTTGCAGGGCAGGTTGATAGCGCTTCCAGAGCGGACGCGTCGCCGTATTCTCTGGATCTTCTACCGGTACCAGCGCGGTACCCGTTTTTTTATTACCGATCAGTTCACGCACGTCGTCTGGCTGGATATTCAGCAGGGCCGCAAAAGCGTCAATGGATTGGGGGCGATCTTCCGGCTTCAGCGACAGCGCTTTATCAACCGCCTGCAGTAAATTCAGGGAATAGCCCTCGGGCTGGTTTTCCGCGAGCTGGATGCAGCTGTCCTGAATACTGCGGGCGACGCTGGCAGGCGGTGCATTGCCGGTAATCAGCGTATAAAGCACGGCTCCGACGGCGTAAATATCTGTCCACGGCCCCAGCTGGCTTGCCAGATCTCCGGTGTACTGCTCCAGCGGTGCAAATCCGGGGTGAAGCAGGGTATTGCCTTCATCCAGCGAGCCTTGTCCCCGGCGTGGCGCGCCGGTATTGAGCAGGATGGGCAGCCCGTTATCCTGAATTTGAATGCTTTTCAGCGACAGGTTGCGGTGCAGATGTTCGGCCGCGTGAAGCGTTGCCAGCGCGCCGCAAAGCATGGGCAGCATCCGGCGTATCCACGTTTCATCGATCAGCGACGGCTGCTGCTTTTGCAGTTCATCCAGCGTAATGCCGCTATAAAACAGCGTCACGACGTAAGCGGTATTATTGTCGCTCCAGATGCGCAGCACCTGAGGCAGATTCGGGTGATTAAAGTGCGCCAGCTGACGCGCTTCCTGCATAAAACCGTTCAGACCGGTGGTGTAGACCAGATGGTCGCGCTCGCTGTGCAGCACCAGCTCCATCACGTCATTGCGCATGACGTAAGCTTTAGGCATGTATTCACGGATAGCCACCAGACGTTCGAGCTGATGATCCCACGCCCGGTAAAGAATACTGGTCATGCTGGCGTCGATGGCTTCCTGAATTTCAAATTCGTCAAAGCGGTAGCCAGGCGGCAGAGCATTGGGCACTTTTGGAATAAAATCGTTATCTATCATGATGTTCTCTGCGCGTAGTCATGCAACATGCGGCGTATTTATTTTTGGGCTCGCCAGGCACCCGCGGCCGGGTCGCGCAGCTGCGGGTGCAGGGACTCGACCAGCAACAACGTAATGGCCGTCCCCGGCGTCACCCAGCCGGACCAGAGCTTGCGCACCTCGTTGAGCCGCGTCTGGAGACGCTGTTCATCCAATGCCATGTCGCGAGACACTTCCACGGCAACGGTGCCGCTGGCTTTCCAGCCGTTAATTTCAGGGTGGTAAGGCAAAATAAGCCAGCTTTGCGGTGCCTGTTCACTGCTGACGACCATGCGCTCATTGTTCACGCTGGTGATAAGCAGGCTGTCGGCGTCCGCTGAGGGGTTGAGTCCGCTGACCGGGAAACCGTGGACAAACGTCATCATAATGCGCTTTTCGCCGCCGAGGCCGCGCTGCACCACTTCGCTGGTGCCGTTCAGCCAGCCGCCTTTTTCACATTTGCCATTCTCTTTCCCCGGAATAAACAGGGAACTGCTGGAGGCATCCCCCTGCCAGAATGTGCGCAAGTGGCAGCCATCCTGTAGGGTAAATTCCAGCCATGGCGTGCGGTCGAGAGGCGTGGAAAGATCTTCCGGGCGCTCATTACGGGTCGCAACCGAAGAAAGCGGGGACTCGATAGTCACTCCCCAGTCGCTGGTTTTGGTGGCAGACCCGCGAGCAAGGGACGTCCCCTCGGGATCTTCAAGCTGCCAGTTGACGCGCTCAATCTCGCTGCACTGATTTTCCAGAAGCGCGCCGAGGCGAGGCATGAACGTTTTCAGAATAAGGGGGTTTTTATCCCCGTTTGCCACAATTCGAACCGGAAGATCGCTTCCGCACCAGCTTTGCGGGGCATTGCTTTTGATGTTGTCTATCCACACGTCCAGCTTTTGGGACGGCGATTGAACGATGCGGTAGTTCCCTGCCCAGACGGTAGTGGATGCCAGCAGCAACGCCATACCCGAAAGCCAGAGTTTCATAAAAATCCTTGTTAGCCTGTGTGTAAAGAGGGGCTACGTTAACGCCCATACAGGTTGCCGGGCGAGTCGTTGCTACTCTCATACCAAAATCTTTGGTTAGAAAACCCCCGAAGGGGAAGTTTAATTAATGATCCACGTTCCGTTGTCGGCGTTCTGGCAGGCTTTGCTTTTATTATCTACCGCAACGCAGGTGGATTTTTTGGCCGCGCGGCGAGGACGAGGCCGGTCTTTTTTCAGCGTCTGGGTATACAGCTCGCTTTTGACCAGCGCCCTGAGCGGCACATAGCCCAGCAGCTCTTGTTTATCCTGCTCGGCGATAGCAAACCAGTGATTTTCTACCTCGCCCAGCACCGTGTAGCTTTGGCCGTTTTCAAGCTGGGCCAGCACTTTGCCACCAAAATCGGGTTTGCTCATGATGGAGCCCGGATAAAGCGCCCGATACTCGGCGTCAACAGGCGTAAACTCTTTTGGTACTTCAACGACATAGCGGTGAGTCAGGGTGACGCCGTTTACCGTGCTGGTCACAATGGTGTCGTCGGTCATCTTCGGCGGCGGCGCTTTACAGCCGACAACCGTAGTGACAACAAGGAGGACTAACAGGCTTCGCAATTTCATTGAGACGTTCCCTGAGAAAAAGGTTAAAACTCAACCGCCGCGGGAGCAAGGAGCGCCGCACAGGAAAATTATCCACGACGTGAGATACGCCCACGCAAAACGGTGCGGCGGCTTGAGTATCTCGCCGGCGCAAGGAATTCGCGTGGTTTCAGCATAGTAGCGTGATTTTACATAGCCCGGTTAACAATTCAATGGTGTTATAACAGTGGAATAACCTATTACGTACATGAAGGTTTGATGCCGGGTTAGCGCAGTAAAAAATTGGGCTGAGGTAAATGTAATCGGCTCGCCACTTAAAAGGAATGAAAAGCAGGGAGATGACGGTAATTTTTTGAATTTATTTGATAAATTCAGACTTTTCGTTGTGGTGTTATTTTTATTCTGTGGTCAATGCAAATCGTCTTTTGGGGTTTCCCTGAGGTTATTCTTAAAACAATAAAAAAACATCGGGCCGTCTTCAGGATGCCCGATGAGAAGGCAGAGGTTCAGGCTCCGCTCGATTGAGAAAATAACCGCAAAGCTCGCTCACCTGTTTCATCTATCGGCAGGTAAACCAGCAGCCTTGAACCGTCTCGCGGGGCAGAGTACCAGTTGACCTGTTGCATACCGAAGGTGCCGATCTGCGGATGCGTATACTGTTTGATATGGTTCTCGATATTGCGGATTTCATAGCGCTGCTCCCAGAGCGTTTTAAACGCGGGAGAGGCGGTGAAAAACGACTCCAGCAGCGCTTCCCAGCGCGGGTCGCCGCGGTGCTCGGTGATCCCGGCGCGGAACCAGCCGACAAACTTGGGCAGCACATCTTCGTTACAGTCCACCCGGCTGCGCCAGGTCTCATTGGTCAGATATTGATAAATGCAGTTGCGATGCTCCGGCGGTTCATTGTCGAGATCGACCCCCATTAGCTGGCAAAAATGTGAATTGTAGCCGAGGATGTCGAAGTTCGGCTTCTGGATACTGGCGGGGTTGGGCATCAGGGCGTCCAGCATCCGGCGGGCGGCGGGGCTGAGCCCCTCGCACTGCGCGGCGGCGGGCGCTTCGGACGGAGGCAGTCCGGCCAGAATAAACAAATGACGGGTTTCCGCCGGGGAGCACTGCAGCGCGCTGGCGATCGCCGCCATGGCGCTTGAAGATGGATTCACTTCTCGGCCCTGTTCCAGCCAGGTATACCAGGTTACGCCAATGTCAGCCAGCAGCGCCACTTCTTCACGGCGAAGGCCGGGCGTGCGCCGACGCCCGCTGCGCGGTAGCCCCAGCCGCTGCGGGTCCAGACTTTCACGCCGGGTGCGCAAAAACAGCGCCAGCATTTTACGGCTGTCGTCCAGCGGGCCATGCCGCAGCTCAGGCTGAGTGACGAGCATCACAAATACTCCAGAATAGTAGTGCCAGTACCAGTATAAGTAAGAACTGGTACCCGGTTAAATGTTCAGGGATCCTACGTCGGTATCCTGAACTATGCAATGGAGTCCCTGATGAATAATTCGCCTGTTTCACCCGGTCGTGCAGGCCTGGTGCTGCTGTTGACGGGCCAGATGCTGCCGTTAATCGACACCTCTATCACCAACGTGGCGCTGGACTCGATCACCCAGTCCCTCGGCACCACGCCAACCCAGCTTGAACTTATTGTGGCACTTTACGGCGTTGCCTTTGCCGTCAGCCTGGCGGTGGGCAGCAAGCTGGGGGATAACCACGGCCGACGCAGAACGTTGCTCTGGGGCGTGGCCCTGTTCGGTATTGCTTCTTTCCTGTGCGGGATCTCCGGCTCGGTCACTGAGCTGCTGGCGGCCCGGACCCTGCAAGGCGTCGGGGCGGCGCTGATCGTGCCGCAGATCCTTGCCACGCTGCACGTGACGCTCAAGGGTACCGCTCACGCCCGCGCCATCAGTCTGTACGGCGGTATTGGTGGGATCGCTTTTATTATCGGCCAGATGGGCGGCGGCTGGCTGGTGTCGGCGGATATTGCCGGGCTGGGCTGGCGAAACGCATTCTTTATTAACGTGCCCATCTGCCTGTTGGTGCTGGTGCTGAGCCGGTTTTATATTCCTGAAACGCGCAGCGAAAGCCACTCGCGTATTGACTGGCAGGGCACCGCCACGCTCGCGCTGGTGCTGTGTTGCCTGCTGTTCCCGATGGCGCTTGGCCCCGAGCTGCACTGGCCATGGCCGATGCAGCTGATGCTGGTGGCGACATTGCCGCTCGGTTATCTGATGCGCGTTGGCGCGCTTAACCAACAGCAGCGGGGGCTACAGCCGCTGCTGCCACCAAGACTGCTTAAGCTGGGCAGCATAAGGTTTGGCCTGCTGATCGCGCTGTTGTTCTTTACCTGTTGGTCGGGCTTTATGTTCTGCATGGCGCTGACGCTCCAGTCGGGCATGGGAATGGCGCCGTGGCAGTCCGGGAACAGCTTTATTGCCATGGGCATTTCGTATTTTGTCTCAGCGTGGTTTGCGCCGAGGCTTATCGTGCGCCACTCACTAAGCACGATTCTGCTGAGTGGGATTGCTATCCAGGTGGTGGGACTGCTGGGACTGATATTTACGCTCTGGCACTTTGGCACCCACGCAGGCCCGCTGGCTATTGCCCCGGCGACGCTGGTGGTGGGCTACGGCCAGGCGCTGATTGTGAACAGCTTCTACCGCATCGGGATGCGCGATATCGACCTGAACGATGCCGGGGCGGCAAGCGCCATATTAAGCACGTTGCAGCAGTCTGCGCTGGGGCTTGGCCCGGCGGTCCTTGGAGCATTGTTCCTGCATCTGCAGCACCAAAGCGGGGATTACTCCGTGGCGATGATCGGTTTCCTGGCGGCTGAAATCGTGATGATGCTGGCGCTGGCGGTTGCCGCCGTCACCCGCCGTCAGCTTTTATCTGGGGTGAAAGTCTCTTTAAGATAACGCCCCGGCGGCTGGCCGATAATTCGGGTAAAGGCAGTGGTAAAGCTGCTGGCGCTTTGATAGCCCATATCATAGGCCACCTGAGTTATCGGCTCGCCGTTAACCAATTTCTCCACCGAACTGATAATCCGCATTCTTTCCCGCCAGCGGGTAAAACTCATCCCGACTTCGCTTTCGAAGAGGCGGCCTAATGTTCTGGGGCTGATGAAGGCAACGGCGGCCAGCTGCACCAGCGTTTTATTGCAGGCCGGATCTTCCCGCAGCAGGCTGGTGATTAGCCTCAGCCGCTTATCTTTACCCTCAGGCACAAACAGATCGGTTTTCAAAACTTGCTTGCGCAACTGGAAGTGCAGCAGTTGTGCAATGAGCTCAAGTTGCGCGCCCGAATCGACGTGGTGTTGAATCGCTAAGGCTTCTTTGGCCAGTTCCGTTAGCAGGTTAGAGGCGACGATAAGCGAGCTATTTTCCGGCAATTGCAGCTCAAATCCTTGCCTGAAACGCAAATTGATCAGCCGCGAACGCTCGGTGTAAAGCGCCCGGTGTAGCAGGCCCGGCGGCACCCAAATGCCGTTACCAGGCGTAGCCAGCCACCAACCTGTTTCGTTTTGCAGACGAAGAGTGCCTTCCAGCGTCACGCTTAACTGGCCGTGTATATGGTGGTGAAACGTCACATCGTCACCCCGGTGATGGGCCATGTCGGAAGCAGCGATAGCCACGGATAGGGCATCTGGCATGTTGGCACTCCTGCGAAGTGTTTTGGCGGATTAGCGAAAGAATTATCTCATTCTTTTTCTGATAATGCCTGCATCGAGAAAATTAGAGGAGAACAAGATGAAAACACTACGCTTCGTAGGTATCGCCGGTAGTTTGCGGGTAGATTCCGCTTCCCGTGCATTGCTCAACAGCATTGGTGAAATGTTGCCTGAGCAGAGTCATTTTAGCGTGCTTGATATTGGCGCCATGGAACATTACTGCCAGGATCTGGAAAAGGGGGAATTACCGGAGCCGGTGGTAAGCGCCCGCCGGTTAGTGGCTGAGGCCGATGCGGTGATCATTACGGTACCGGAATACAATCACGGCATGCCCGGCGTACTCAAGAATGCGCTCGACTGGCTGTCTCGGCCGGTCAGAGCCAGCTGTATGCTGGGAAAATATGTCTTTTTCGTTTCGCAGTCGACCGGCGCGCTTGGCGGCGTCAGGGCGCAGTACCAGCTGCGGGAAACGCTGGCCTCAATGCTGTGCAATATGGTGCCGCTGCCGGAGCTGGCGGTCAGCTTCGCGAATCAGAAATTAGAGAACGGTCGTTTAATTGATTCCGCCACGGCGGCGTCTATTCGTACCCAGCTTGCCGTCTTTATTAAGGCGGTAGAGCAGAATAGCACAAACCGTTAACGACGGATTTATCGCCTTATAGGGCAACAAAATAAGGATAAAATCCATACATGTGTGTGGATTTTTTTTGCCAATAACATCCCGATAACTAAGCGAATTACCGCTAATAATACCCGGAATACAGGATGTATTATTCGGCGGTGTTATTTTTATAATATTTGATTTTATTTGGTTTTTTTAATTAAAAAAATTATTGGCATTAATTGTATGGATTAATCAGGATGTGAATGAGATTTTAAAATATCGTGAAAGTGGGTTAACATAGATTTACTTCATTCACCTGCGATGCAATAGAATTATTATGCCTGCAATGAAAAAGACAATTATTTCTCTGACAACACTGGCGTTATTCGTCAGCTCTGCTAGCTACGCTAACGCGGATTCCACGCAAAAAACTGACTTCCTGCTGATTGGCGGCGGTATTATGAGCGCCTCTCTCGGGACGTGGCTCCAGGAGCTGCAGCCGGACTGGAAACAGGTCATGGTTGAGAAGCTTGACGGCGTGGCGCTTGAGTCCTCGAACGGCTGGAATAATGCCGGTACCGGGCACTCGGCAAATATGGAACTGAACTATACGCCGGAGCGCCCGGACGGTTCTATTGATGTCAGCAAAGCGCTGGAAATTAACGAACAGTTTATGATTTCCCGCCAGTTCTGGTCCGCACAAATTCAGCGCGGTATTTTGAACGACCCGCATTCGTTTATTAATTCCACACCGCACATGAGTTTTGTCTGGGGCGATAAAAACGTTGAGTATCTGACCAAGCGCTATGCCGCGTTGCAGAAAACCACGCTGTTCCAGGGGATGAAATTCTCCACCAACCACGAGCAAATTAAACAGTGGGCTCCGCTGGTGATGGAAGGGCGCGACCCAAATCAAAAAGTGGCGGCGACCTGGACGCCAGTAGGGACCGACGTTAACTACGGTGAAATTACCCGCCAGCTGATCGGCAGCCTGAAAAAAAGCCCGAATTTCTCCCTGCAGACCTCTTCTGAAGTCACCGACTTCAAACGCAACGGCGATAATTCCTGGCACGTCACTATCAAAGACGTCACCAGCGGCAAAGAGCACGCCATCGACGCGAAATATGTCTTTATCGGGGCTGGCGGCGGTGCACTGAAACTGCTGCAGGAAACTGGTATTCCGGAATCGAAAAACTACGCCGGTTTCCCGGTGGGTGGCTCCTTCCTGATGACCGAAAACCCGGCGGTAACCAGCCAGCATCTTGAAAAAGTGTATGGTCAGGCCTCCGTGGGTGCACCGCCGATGTCCGTGCCGCACATTGATGCCCGCTTTATCGACGGCAAGCGCGTGGTGCTGTTCGGGCCGTTCGCGACCTTCTCTACCAAATTCCTGAAAAACGGCTCTTTCTTTGATCTGCTGAGCACCACCACCACCAGCAACTTTATGCCGATGACCGACGTAGGTCTGGATAACTTTGACCTGGTGAAATACCTGATTGGTCAGGTGATGCTGAGTGATGAAGATCGCTTTGAAGCGCTGAAAGAGTACTACCCGCAGGCGCGTAAAGAAGACTGGAAACTGATTCAGGCTGGCCAACGCGTGCAGATCATCAAAAAAGATGAAAACAAAGGCGGCGTCCTGAAGCTCGGTACCGAAGTGGTTGTTGACCAGCAGAAAACCATTTCTGCTCTGCTGGGCGCATCTCCAGGCGCGTCTACTGCGGCACCTATCACGCTGAACGTGCTGAAGCAGATGTTCCCGCAGCAGTTCAACTCGCCTGAGTGGCAGAGTAAAATCCGCGCTGTTGTGCCAAGCTACGGCCAGGAGATGAACGGCAACGCGGCGCTGACGCAGAAAGTGTGGGATGACACCGCGGCCACGCTGCAGCTGACCAAACCGCCGGTCATTCAAATGAACGACCAGAGCGCAACCCCGGTAGCAAAACCAGCCGAAGCGAAAGCGGACGCGGCTACCCAGCACGACATGGCGCTGTAAGTTAACGCCTCAGCCAGCCGCTGTTACGACAGAGGCAATGATAAAAAAAGCCAGCCGCAAGGCTGGCTTTTCTCTTTCAGCTGCCGTTACAGCCCGCGTTTATCCATCAGCAGGGCAAGGTCAACCAGGCGGTTAGAGAAGCCCCATTCGTTGTCGTACCAGGCCAGGATTTTCACCAGGTTACCGCCAATCACCAGGGTCGAAAGCCCGTCAATAATCGAAGATCGCGGGTCACCCTGATAGTCGCTGGAAACCAGCGGCTCATCGCTGTAGCCCAGAATGTCTTTCAGCGGGCCAGCTTCAGCGGCTTTGCGGAACGCGGCATTCACTTCTTCCGCCGTGACATCGCGTTTGAGCGTCACGGTTAAATCAACGATAGACACCACTGGTACAGGCACGCGCAAAGAGTAGCCTGTCAGGCGACCGTCAAGCTCGGGGATAACCCTGCCGAGGGCTTTAGCCGCGCCGCTGGAATATGGCACAATCGATAGCGCTGCCGCACGTGCACCACGCAGGTCTTTTTCTGGCTGGTCGTGCAGCGCCTGGCTGTTGGTGTAGGCGTGAGTCGTGTTCATCAGGCCGTGTTCAATGCCGAATGCCTGATGCAGTACCTGCGCGGCAGGGGCCAGGCCGTTGGTGGTACAGCTGCCGTTGCTGACCACAAAGTGTTTCTGCGGATCGTAACTTTCGTGGTTCACGCCAAGCACGATAGTCAGGTCGTCATCTTTGCCTGGGGCAGAAATGATCACGCGTTTTGCGCCGCCGTGGGTGATGTGAACTTCAGCTTTTTCGCGGCTGGTGAAGAAGCCGGTGGCCTCGATAACGACATCTACGCCGACCTCACGCCATTTGATCTGCGCCGGATCTCTTTCGCTGAAAACGCGAACCGGCTTGCCGTCAACGTGCAGCAGCCCTTCGGAGGCTTCCACTGGCGCAGGCAGTTTACCCATCAGCGAGTCGTGTTTTAACAGGTGCGCAAGGGTTTTGCTGTCCGTCAGATCGTTGATGGCCACGATCTCAATATTGGGGTTACCCAGGGCAGCGCGCAGCACGTTACGTCCGATTCGGCCAAAACCATTAATCCCGACCTTAACCATGATTCACTCCTTCTCTTGAATGTCTGAGGTCAGAGTAGGCGCAGAGTGAAATGGCGTAAATGACAAAAAAGGATCAATTCATGCCAACTTCCGGCAGTGGAAGCGCTCGCGGTATTCCCCCGGCGTGAGGTGAAGCTGGCGCTCAAAGACGCGGCGCAGGTTAATGGCGGTGCCAAAGCCCGAGGTGCAGGCGACCCGCTCCAGGGTGTCGTTCGACTGCTCAAGATGATGGCGGGCGGCGGCCAGCCGGGCTTCTTCCACATAGCGGGCGGGCGTGACGCCGGTTTCACGGGTAAAGACGCGGGTAAAATTACGCGGACTCATGGCGACCCGTTCCGCCAGTTTTTCCACCGATAAATCCTCCGCCAGGTTATCCAGCAGCCAGTCCTGGAGCTGACTTATCGGCCCGGTATTGGTCGCCTGGCGCAGATGATAGCGGCTAAACTGTAGCTGACCGCCGGGGCGATGGAGGTACATCACCAGATCCTGGGCCACATCCCGCGCGAGGGTAAAGCCGTAATCCGCCTCAACTAACGCGAGCGTAAGGTCAAAGCCGGAACTCACGCCGCCGGAGGTCCACACCGGGCCGTCCTGAATATACAGAGGGCCGCCTTCCACTTTGATTTGCGGCCATCTGGCCTGCATCTCTTCCAGCATTCGCCAGTGGGTGGTTGCCCGGCGGCCATCCAGCAGCCCGGCGCGGGCCAGCAGCATCGCACCGCCGCACACGGAGGCAATGCGCTGAGTATTTGGCGCGGCGCGGTATAACCAGTCGACCACCGCGCTGCCTTCAGGTTCGCTCTGGCCTTTGCCGGTGATCATGATGGTGTCGCGGGGCTCATTGGGGTCAAGGTCGGCCAGCCTGTGGTCAGCCAGCAGGTTCAGGCCGGACATGCCGTGCACGACGTGATGAGGTTGAGTGGTGGCGATACTGATGCGGTAGCGAGGCTCGGTCAAGGCGTCCGCATGCAGGCGGTTAGCCTGCATCAGAATATCGGCGATACCGGCGGCTTCGAACAGCATGCCGCCGTCAGGAACAATTATCAGGATCGTTTTCATGTCCTGAAAAGTACGCTTTTAACAAATTAAGTCAAGTGGGCTAGCCGTAATGCCGCTGTCCCCAGGCCAGGGCGGTTTCAATCAGTCGGGCTAGCACCTGCTGGAATTGCGCGCCCTTATCGTCTGACCAGGCAAAACTCTCTTCATCCATGTAGCAACACTGCGCCACTTCCAGCTGTACCGCATGGATATTTTGCTGTGGCGCACCGTAATGGCGCGTGATGTACCCGCCCTTGAAGCGCCCGTTCAGCACTTTGCTGTAGCCGTTGAAATGCTCGCTGGTTTTTAACAGTTCAGCGCTGAGTACCGGATCGCAGCTGGTGCCGTCTGCGGTGCCGAAGTTAAGATCCGGCAGGCGGCCTTCGAACAGGCGAGGTACCACGGATTTGATGGAATGCGCATCCCACAGCAGCGCATAGCCAAAGGTTTCTTTCAGCCTTGCCAGTTCCTGGGCCAGCGCCTGATGATAGGGCTGCCAGATGTTGGTCAGGATATCTGCTCTGGCCTGCACATCGGGGGATTTTCCCGCCTCGAACAGCGGTTCACCGTCGAAAAAAATGTCCGGGTAAAGCCCGGTAGTGGCGGTGGTGTACAGCGGCTTATCGTCCGACGGGCGGTTCAAATCCACCACGTAGCGGGAGTAGTTGGCGCTGAGTATGCTGGCACCCATCTCGCGTATCGGCTGATAAAGTTTGGGAATATGCCAGTCGGTATCTTCCAGTTTTTTGGCCCGCGCCGTCAGCCCGTTTGCCACTTCCGGCGTTAACTGTGTACCGGGATGCGGCATGCTGATCAGCAGCGGCAGCTTGCCCTGATGAAGCTCAAAGCCCTTAATCATTCCACACCTCTTTACCTTGATAGATAACCTGTTTGGAGAGCGTGCCGCCCAGCCAGTAGCTCAGCTCGGCGGGATGGTCTATTTCCCAGGCAACAAAGCTGGCTTCTTTCCCGGCTTCAAGAGTGCCCGTTTTCTCACCGATCCCGAGTGCGCGCGCCGCATTCAGCGTCACGCCAGCAAGTGCTTCTTCCGGCGTCAGGCCAAACAGCGTGCAGGCCATATTCATCATCAGACGAAGGGATTGCACCGGGGAGGTGCCCGGGTTCAGATCGCTGGAAATGGCTATTGGCACATGATGTTTACGCAGCAGCGCCACCGGCGGCTTCTGCGTTTCGCGCAGGAAGTAAAATGCGCCGGGCAGCAGCACGGCGGTCGTACCGTGTTTTGCCATCAGCGTAATATCGTCCTCGCAGAGATATTCCAGATGGTCGGCGGAAAGCGCATTGTGGCGGGCGGCGAGCCCCGCGCCATGCAGCAGCGAAAGCTGTTCGGCATGAAGCTTAACCGGCAGGCCCAGCTCATGGGCTTTCACAAAGACGCGCTCAACCTGCGGCACGGAAAAGGCCAGGTGTTCACAGAAGGCATCGACGGCGTCAACCAGCCCTTCGCGATGCAATTCCGGTAACCAACGTTCGCAAACGTCGGTGATAAAATCGTCGCTGCGGTCTTTGTATTCCGGGGGCAGGGCGTGTGCAGCCAGGCAGGTACTGTAAATCGTCAGCGGCAGACTTTGTGCCAGCTGGCGGACAACGCGCAGCATTTTGCGCTCGTCGTCAAAGCTGAGGCCGTAGCCCGATTTCACTTCCAGAGTCGTCACGCCGTCTTTACGCAGCGCATTGATACGGCGACTGGCGCTTGCCAGCAGCTCGGCTTCGCTGGCCTGACGCGTGGCCTTCACCGTGCTGGCTATCCCGCCGCCGGCTGCGGCAATATCCGCGTAGGTGGCCCCGTTCAGGCGCATCTCAAATTCCTGGCTGCGGTTGCCGCCGAACACGCTGTGGGTGTGGCAGTCGATAAGGCCGGGGGTGACGAATTTACCCTGAAGGTCGCGTTCTTCGTCGTGGGGCTGGTTGGGACGCTGGCTTTCGGGGCCAACCCAGGCAATTTTCTCGCCTTCGGTCAGCAGCGCCGCATCTTCGATAATATTGTACTTGCCGCTGACCATGGTGGTGATGCGGCAGTTACGCCATAAAATCCGCATAAGATCTCTCTCATCAGGACGGGGCACGACGAAAGCCGCGCCCCAGGGGAACTACTTCGCCAGCATTGGCAGGTTCAGGCCGTGTTCTCTGGCGCACTCAATAGCAATATCATAGCCCGCATCCGCGTGGCGCATCACGCCGGTGGCCGGGTCGTTGTTCAACACGCGAGCAATACGCTCCGCCGCTTCGTCGGTACCGTCGCAGACGATAACCATGCCGGAGTGCTGTGAGAAGCCCATGCCGACGCCGCCGCCGTGGTGCAGGGAAACCCAGGTCGCGCCGCTGGCCGTGTTCAGCAGGGCGTTCAGCAGTGGCCAGTCGGACACGGCATCGGAGCCATCCTGCATCGATTCGGTTTCGCGGTTGGGGCTTGCCACCGAGCCGGAATCAAGGTGATCGCGGCCAATGACGATAGGGGCGGACAGCTCGCCGCTTCTGACCATTTCGTTAAACGCCAGGCCCAGTTTTGCGCGCTGGCCGAGGCCGACCCAGCAGATACGCGCCGGCAGGCCCTGGAAGCTAATGCGCTCTTTGGCCATGTCCAGCCAGCGGTGCAGGTGCTTGTCGTCCGGGATCAGCTCTTTGACTTTGGCATCGGTGCGGTAAATATCTTCCGGGTTGCCGGAGAGTGCGGCCCAGCGGAAAGGTCCGATCCCACGGCAGAACAGCGGGCGAATATAGGCCGGCACAAAGCCCGGGAAATCAAAGGCGTTGCTGACGCCCATCTCTTTGGCCATCTGGCGGATGTTGTTGCCGTAATCAAAGGTAGGGATGCCCTGCTGCTGGAAGGCTAGCATCGCTTTCACGTGCTCCGCCATGGACGCTTTCGCTGCCTGAGTGACCACCGCAGGCTCAACGGCTGCGCGCTCGCGATACTCTTCCCAGCTCCAGCCAACGGGCAGGTAGCCGTTGAGCGGGTCGTGGGCGCTGGTCTGATCGGTGACCATGTCCGGGCGCACGCCGCGCTTCACCAGTTCAGGCAGAATTTCTGCCGCATTACCGTGCAGGGCAATAGAAACAGCTTTCCCTTCGCCGGTGTAGCGTTTGAGGCGGGCGAGGGCGTCGTCCAGATCTTTAGCCTGCTCGTCGACATACCCGGTGCGCAGGCGGAAGTCGATGCGCGACTGCTGGCATTCAATGTTCAGTGAACAGGCACCGGCAAGGGTAGCGGCCAGCGGCTGCGCGCCGCCCATGCCGCCGAGGCCCGCGGTGAGCACCCAGCGCCCGGTTAGCGAGCCGTTGTAGTGCTGGCGGCCTGCTTCCACGAAAGTTTCATAGGTGCCCTGCACAATGCCCTGGCTGCCGATGTAGATCCACGACCCGGCGGTCATCTGGCCGTACATCGCCAGACCTCTGGCGTCCAGCTCATTGAAGTGTTCCCAGTTAGCCCAGTGCGGCACCAGGTTAGAGTTGGCAATCAGCACGCGAGGGGCGTTGGCGTGGGTTTTAAAGACGCCAACCGGCTTGCCGGACTGCACCAGCAGGGTTTCATCATCATTCAGGGCTTTTAGCGCTTCGACCATTTTGTCGTAGCACTCCCAGTTTCTCGCCGCCCGGCCAATGCCGCCGTAAACCACCAGTTCTTTCGGGTTTTCAGCCACATCGGGATCGAGGTTATTCATCAGCATGCGCAGCGGAGCTTCCGTCAGCCAGCTTTTGGCATTCAGCTTCGTGCCGCGTGGCGCCCTGATTTCAACATCACGATAACGAGAAAACTCACTCTTCATGGGGTTCACCTTGTTTTGAGATAACGGGAAAGTGCTCACGAAAAATACCATGTCATCTTTTCGTTTGCTTGTATATACATGATTAGCACATTTGATGCCAGGCACGAAAAACATTTTATTATTCTTTTAAATCAACATATTAAATAATAACGGATAAGTGGTTACATCATATATCGTTTCTTTTTCGACCTCTTCCGCACTATTTTGGCGCTCTTTACAAAGAGATTGATCCTTTTTGGGGCAAAAATAGCAGTTCAGATAGCTGGCAAATCGCCCGGAAGGCACCGTTTAATCCTGATAAAAATCACGGATTGATCACACTTAAAATTTAATAAATTCATTATTTATTTGTTTTTAAACAATAAATTTGATCATTTTTAATGTTGCGTATTTGTTATGGCACAGGCTTTGCAGATTGTACATACAATGCTATACATAGCTTTTTTACGCAGCCGTTCATTTCTTCGGCAGCCAGATGACCATGAGGCGTAGCGATGATTACTTTCAACAATGTGACCAAGTTTTATGACGACGGCACGGTCGTGGTGGATGGACTGAATCTCACCGCACCCGGCGGCAAGATCACCGTGCTGGTAGGCCCTTCCGGTTGTGGGAAAACAACGTCACTGCGCATGATCAATCGGCTGATCGAGCCGTCTTCCGGCGACATTCTGCTTAACGGCGAATCCACCTCCGCCATGGACGTGGTGCAGCTGCGTCGCCGTATTGGCTACGTTATCCAGAATGCGGGCCTGTTCCCGCATCGAAACATCATCGACAACATTGCTACCACCGCGATCCTCAACGGCATGCCTAAGGCTAAAGCCCGTGCGCGAGCGGGGGAACTGCTGGAAGTCGTCGGCCTTGCCCCGCAGCTCGCCAAACGCTATCCGTGGCAGCTTTCCGGCGGCCAGCAGCAGCGTGTCGGGGTTGCCCGAGCGTTGGCCGCTGACCCGGAGTTCATGCTGATGGATGAACCCTTTAGCGCCGTGGACCCGGTGGTGCGTGACCAGTTGCAGGAGGAGTTTCTCCGCATTCAAAAGGAAGTGAGTAAAACCATCATTATGGTGACGCACGATATTGACGAGGCGATGAAGCTGGGCGATCTGGTCGCCGTCCTGAAGCCCGGCGGCAAGCTGGGGCAGATGGCATCCCCGGGTGAACTGCTTAACGCCCCGCAGAGTGATTTTGTCGCCGACTTTATTGGCCGCGACCGCGGCTATCGCAAGCTGAGTTTCTACAATTCCGGGCCGCTGGCCTCAATGCAAACGGAGCCGACCGCCGAAGTGGGCACGCCTATTGATATGGCTCGCAACATTGCGGTGCAGCGCTGGCTGCTGGTCACCCGCGAAGGCAAAGCCTGCGGCTGGTTTGATACGCATCAGCAGGTTGAGGCCGTGGTGCCGGAGCATATTAATCTGGGCGCCACCTTCTTCCCACAAACCGGCACGCTGCGCCAGATGCTTGACTCTGCGCTCAGCTCGCCGTGCCATCGGGCGGTGGTGATTGGCGAGCGGGCAGAAGTGCTGGGGACGCTGGGGCTGGATCACGTCCTGGATGCCTGCAAGTCGATGGCGCGGGAGGCGGTATGAGATTTGACTGGCTGTGGGCGCAGAGCGACAAAATTTTCCATTTGCTGCTGTGGCATCTCTACCTTTCGGTGACGCCGATCCTGATTGGCCTGCTGCTGGCCATTCCGGCTGGCTGGCTGGTGAGCAGTATGCCGCGCGTGAAGGGCGTCATTCTTAACCTGTTCGGGCTGCTGTACACCATCCCGTCTCTGGCGCTGTTTGTGCTGCTGCCGCCGCTGCTCGGCACGCAGATCCTCGACCCGATCAACGTGGTGGTGGCGCTGACAATTTATAGCTTTGCGCTGCTGGTCAGAACCGTGTGCGACGGGCTGGATTCAGTACCCACCGACACCCGGCAGTCCGCCTTTGCCCTCGGCTACAAACCAGTGCACCAGTTTTTCCAGGTTGATTTGCCGCTGGCGGTGCCGGTGATTGGCTCGGGGATGCGGGTCGCCGTGGTGTCTAACGTCAGCATCGTTTCTGTCGCTGCGCTGATCGGTGCCCCGCAGCTTGGGTCGCTGTTTACCCAGGGGTTTCAGCTGCAGTTTCTGACACCGATTATTGCCGGCATCGTGCTGTGTATCGTGCTGGCTTTCGTGCTCGACTGCGTGGTTGTGGCCGTCACCCGCTCATTAAGCCGCTGGCAGCCAACAAGGGGTTAAAGTATGTCTGACTGGTTCTTTACGCTCAGCCACTGGTATGGCGATGACGGTATTCTTCCGCTGCTGGCGCAGCATATCGGCTACAGCGCGGTGGCGCTGGCAATAGCGATAGCCATTGCGTTTCCGGTGGGCTGCTACACCGGCCATACCGGCAAAGGGGAGGCGCTGCTGATTGGCACCACCAACGCGCTGCGCTCCCTGCCGTCGTTTGGCCTGATTATCCTGCTGGTTATTCTGATGGCGGGCTACTTCGAGTCCGACATGGCCTTTATTCTGCCGTGCATCATCGTGCTGGTGGTATTAGCCCTGCCGCCTATAGCGCTGGGCGTGCATGCGGGGATTCGCTCCGTAGACCCCAGCGTGCACGACGCCGCCAAAGGCATCGGCCTGACGCCGTTCCAGGTGCTGACTCAGGTGGAGTTACCCTGCGCCACGCCGTTGATTCTGTCCGGCATTCGCAGCGCCACGCTGCAGATTATCTCTACTGCTACCATCGCGGCCTACGTCTCCCTTGGCGGCCTGGGGCGGTTGATTATCGATGGCCGTGCGGCGAACGATTTTGCCCAGATGACCGCTGGCGCGGTGCTCGTTGCCATTCTGGCGCTGCTCGTGGATGTGTTCTTTTCCCTTTCGGTGAAGTACGTGGTGTCCCACGGCATTTCCCGACGTATCAAAACCCAGTGATGTTGAGCCCGTTAATTACACAAGGTGAAAGCGATGAATATGAAGAAACGTTGTTTGACGCTGTTGAGTGCCGCGATGCTGTCCGTTGTTTCCTCCTCGTGGGCGGCAGATGCGGGGCAGAAGGTAATTATTGGCTCGGCTGACTTCCCGGAAAACCAGCTGCTGGCGACGATTTACGCCGGGGCGCTGGAAGCACAGAACATCCCGGTGGAGAAGAAGCTCAACATCGGCAGCCGCGAAGTATACATTCCGGCCCTGCTGGACGGCTCCATTAACGTTATCCCTGAGTACAGCGGCGCGCTGCTGAGCTACCTGGATGCCAAGAACACGGCGCACAGTTCTGACGAAGTGGCGACCGCGCTGGCGGCGAAGCTGCCGGCCAAAGTGAAAATGCTGAATACCTCCGTGGCGCAAAACAGCGACGTTATCGCCGTCACCAAAAAAACGGCGGATAAATACAACCTCAAAACCATTGAAGACCTGAAGCCTCACGCGGCAGAGCTGATTCTGGGCGGCCCGGCTGAATGGAAAACGCGTCACGAAGGCGTGCCGGGGCTGAAAGAAGTGTATGGCCTGAACTTCAAGAGCTTCAAAGTGCTGGATGTGGCTGGCCCGCTGACGCTGACCGCGCTGAAGAACAACCAAATTCAGGCGGCGGATTTAACCTCCACCACGCCGGAAATTCAGAAAGACCATCTGGTGGCGCTGGCCGATCCGAAAAACCTGTTTGCGGCGCAAAATATCGTCCCGATTGTGGCCACTACTACGCTGAATCCGACGATTGAGGGCACGCTGAATAAAGTCTCGGCTCAGTTAACCACCGCGGATCTGATCGCCATGAACGGGCAGCTTGCGGAATTTGCCAGCATTGATGACGTGGCGCATCAGTGGCTGGTTAAACATGGTCTGAGCAAGTAAGGGCGAACGATGACAAGACAAACTGGCTCCACCGCACGTTCCCATGAAACCGTCACCTTAGGCAGGGCGCAAACCACTATTGACGAGCTGGTACGCATTGCCGACGGGGCGCCGGTCGAACTGGCCCCCGAAGCCCTGGCGAATATGAATCACGTCAGCGGCTATATTCGACGGGCAATAGATGAGGGGCAGGTGATCTACGGCCTGACCACCGGGGTAGGCGACCTGGTGACGGAGCGCCTTTCCGCCGACCAAATCGCCAGCGTGCAGCTCAATATGCTGCGCAGCCACGCCTGCGGGATGGGGCCAGATTTGTCCGTGCGTGAAGTGCGCGCCATGATGGCGGTGATGCTGAAGTCGCTGCTGCAGGGTTATAGCGGCGTCAGCGCCGAGCTGGCGACACGCATGGCCGAAATGCTTAACCGGCAGGTGACGCCATGGTCACCGGCCAGCGGCTCGGTCGGCTATTTAATTGCGACGGCGCATATCGGACTGTCTCTGTTTGGCGAGGGGCAGTGCTGGTATCAGGGCGAGCTTCTGCCGTCCGCCGAAGCTTTGGCAAAAGCGGGGATTGCTCCCCGAGTGCCTGGCCCGCGCGAAGGCCATGCGCTGATCAGCGGCACCTACGAAATCACCGGCCTGGCGTGCCTTGCCGTGCATGATTTTGAGCGGCTGCTGCCGGTGGCGGACATGGCCGGCGGTATGTGCCTTGAGGCGCTGAAGGGCAATACTCGTGGCTATGATGCCCGTCTGCACGCCCTGCGTCCGCACGATGGGCAGCAGAAAACCGCCGCGATTCTTCGCCGGTTACTGAGCGGCAGCGAGATCTTTGCCCGCTACCGCGACCATCGGGTGCAGGATGCGCTCAGCCTGCGCTGCATTCCGCAAATTCACGGCGCGGTGCGCGACCAGCTCGCCCATTGCCGTCAGATTGTGACTATCGAACTCAATTCGGTGACCGATAACCCGGTCTTCCTTATCGAAGAAGATGCGCTGGTTATTCTGCCCGGTGGCAACGGGCACGGTGCGCCGCTGGCGCTGGCGCTGGATTCTCTGGCCGTTGCCATTGCCCAGGTCAGCACGGCGTCCCAGGCGCGATCGGATCGTATTACCAACGTGCACCTGAGCGGCCTGCCTGCGTTCCTGGTGGGCAGAAGCGGCGCGAACTCCGGGATGATGATCCCGCCTTACGTGGCCGCCGCGCTGGCGGGGGATAACCGCAGCCTGGCAGCTCCGTCGAGCGTGCATACCGTCACCACCTGCGCCGGGCAGGAAGACCATATCAGCATGGGCGTTTCTTCGGCGCGAAAAGCCATGCTGGCGGTGAGCAACGCGGTGGATATCGTTGCCATCGAGCTGCTGTGCGCCAGCCAGGCGCTGGAGTTTCACCGCCCGCTTCGCGCCTCGGTTGGCGCGGAGTTAACGCTGAGCATGGTGCGCGCCCGTGTGCCATTTCGTGAGACAGACACGGCGCTTTACCCGGATATGCACGCCGTGCGCGATTTGATTGCTGAGGGTGAGCTGAGCCAACGGCTGCTCGCCCTGGTTGAGGAATCCGAACATGAGTGAAGCTTTGCAACCGCTGAAAGGCGTCAGAGTGCTTGATTTATCCCGTGTGCTGGCCGGCCCGTGGTGCGCCTCGCTGCTGAACGATCTCGGGGCGGAAGTCATCAAGATTGAGATGCCGGGCAGCGGGGATGACTCCCGTAGCTTCACCCCGCACATCGGCGGGGAAAGCAGCTACTTCATGCAGCTTAACCACGGCAAGAAAAGCGTCACTCTGGATTTAAAGGCACCGGAGGGGTTAGCCATTCTTAAGCAACTGGTGGCGCAGGCCGATGTGCTGGTGGAGAACTTCCGTCCGGGCGTAACCAAACGCCTCGGCATCGACTACGCGACGCTGCAGGAAATCAACCCGCGGCTGGTTTACGCCAGCATTTCCGGGTTTGGGCAGCACGGGGCGATGGCACACAAAGCTGCCTACGACCATATCGTGCAGGCCTACGGCGGCATTATGCAGGTCACCGGCTGGGCGGAAGGAGAACCAACACGCGTCGGCGATGCCATTGGGGATGTTGTGGCCGGGTTGTACGGCAGTTGGGCGGTGCTCGCGGCGTTGCTGCAGCGCGGGATCAGCGGCAAAGGGCAGCATCTTGATGTGTCGATGCTCGACACGATGGTGACGATGCAAATGGTTTCCCTGACCCAGTGGATCGGCGGGCAGCCTTCCGCCGGGCGGCTGGGCAACGCGCACCCGATTAGCGCCCCGATGGACAGCTATCCGGCGCAGGATGGCCACATTGTCATTGCCGTCGCCAACGATAAACTTTTCCGCCAGCTTTGCTCGGCGATGAATAAGCCCGAACTGACAAGCGATCCACTGTATCTCACCGATCCGCTACGCCTGGCGAACCAGCGGCCACTGCGGGAAGAAATTGAGCGCTGGCTGGCGGATAAAACGGTGAACGATGCTCAGGCCATTCTGGACCATGCGGGCGTCCCGGCTTCTGCCGTGCTGCGTCTCGACCAGATTCTGACCAGCGACTATGCGAAGGAACGTGAACTCGTTAAGCAGGTGACGCACCCGACGGCAGGCACCATCTCTATTGTTCCGCAGCCGGTGAAAATGAGCGCCATGCAGGCCGAGCCCGCGCTGGTGCCGCCTGGGCTGGGTGAGCATACGGCCAGCGTGCTGCGAGAATTACTGGCCATCGACGAGGCAACGCTGGCGCAGCTCAAGGCGCTGGGTGTCATTTAACCGGCGGAGAACGAAAATGGTGCAAATAAATAAAGTGGCGGTGGTCGGGGCCGGAACGATGGGCGCGCGCATCGCCGTGGTGATGGCGCGAGCGGGCTACCGCGTTAGCCTGTGGTCGCGCTCTGAGCCGACGCTCGATAAAGCGCGGACTATTGTGGCATCGCTCGGCGCTGGTGAAGCCGTAGAGTTCACCACCTCCTTTGAGACTTGCCTGAGCGACGCCGACCTGGTGTCCGAGAACGTTGCCGAAGACGTGGCGCTCAAGCAGCGCGTGCTGGGGGATATCGAGCGCCTGGTGAGTGAGCATTGCGTTATCACGACGAACACTTCAAGCGTGTCTATTACGCTGCTGGCCTCGGCCTTGAGCCAGCCGCAGCGGCTGATCGGTATGCACTGGTTTAACCCGGCGGATACCATGCCGATGATCGAGATTGTGCGCGGGGCACAGACCGGGGATGACATCTGCCAGCGCGTGCGGGACATCTGCCAGCACCTGAGGAAAGAGACTATCGTCGTCAACCGGGATATTCCGGGTTTTATTATCAACCGGCTGCAGTACGCGATGCTGCGCGAGGCGCTTTACCTGGTGGATGCCGGAATCGGCTCCGTAGAGGATGTTGACCGCGCGGTGCAGCGCACGCTGGCGCCCCGCTGGGCGGCGATGGGGCCGATGAAGCTAATGGATTTTGCCGGGCTGGATACGGTAGAGAAAGTGGCCGGTATTTTACTGCCCGAATTGGATAACAGCGCTGAACTCCCGGCGTGGCTGAAAGCCAAAGTGGCCGACGGTAAGCTCGGCGTGAAAAGCGGGGAGGGCTTCTATGCGTAGACCGCAGAGACCGCCGCAGCCGGAATGCGCCACCGGGATGAAATCGTCAGGCAGCTAACCGGGGGAGAGAAGCATGAGTGATATCCTTTCTCACGTTGATGGCGCGGTTGCGGTGGTGACGCTCAATCGGCCACAGAAATACAATGCGCTCACGGCTGAAATGCTTGATGAGCTGCTCGGCGTCTTAACCGAGCTGGACGGGCGACCGGACGTCAGGGCGATCGTTTTGCTTGGCTCTCCCAAAGCGTTTTCTGCCGGGGCGGATACCGGCACGCTGGCGTCTGCTTCGGCGACAACATTATGGCGCAGCGGATTCAGCGAGAAGTGGGACCTGGTGGCGAGCATTGAAACGCCGCTGATTGCCGCCGTGTCTGGCTACGCCCTCGGCGGTGGCCTGGAGCTGGCGCTGCTGTGCGACATTATTATCGCCGATTCAAGCGCCGTCTTTGGCCTGCCGGAAAGCCACATCGGGATTATCCCCGGGGCGGGCGGGACGCAGCGGCTGGTGCGTGCCGTGGGCAAATCGCTGGCGATGGACATGCTGTTAAGCGGCAGAAGAATTGACGCGCAGGAAGCGCTGCGTGCCGGGCTTGTCAGCCGCGTGACGGACTCGCTGGAAGAGCAGGCTTTAGCGCTGGCGACTCAGGTGGCAAAAGCCGCGCCGCTTGCCGCGATGATGATTAAAAAAGCCGTGGCGGCCAGCTACGAAATGCCGCTGAGTGCGGGCGTGGCCTACGAGCGATCGCTCTCTGCGTTAATTGCCGACAGCGAAGACCGGGCGGCGGGGCTGGCGGCGTTTAAAAATAAGCAATCGCCCGAGTTTAAGGGGCGATGAAGTGAGATAACGCTGAAACCGGCAGCCAGTCTGCCGGTTTTTTTATGCCGAAAGGGTGACGCGAGCGAAAAGGGAAGAGGCCGCAGAAACCACGCTGACCGTGGCCGGGGCGCTCATCAACAGGCTGTCGTAGTGTTGTAATACCTGGCGTTCACCGTTGACCTCAACCTCCAGATCGTCACCGGCATTAAACAGCAGCTGTGTACCCTGCTGGTGTTTCCAGGTGCCTTCCCGCAGCCAGCTTACCGTGGCTCGCGTGCTCTCTGCTTTATAGATGACGTTAAAGTCCAGCAGCGGCCCGCCGACAATCGTACAGCTGACTTCGCTGTCGCCGCTAAAATCCGTGGCCTGGAACGGTGGAATCAGCGGGCTTTGTTCGCCGTCGACGGTGAGATACATACCTTCGCCTTCCAGCACGCTGATATTGCGCAGATAGCCTGAAAAAAGAGAGAAGGGGCCGTCCTGGCGGATGGTCGCCACCGAAATGCGCCAGGCGTAGTTATCCGTCGCCGGGAAACGATAAATTTCCCGCGTCACGCCCTGGCCGTTTTTCCAGAGCATTTCCGGGCACTGCTCGTAGGGCAGAAGCTGGATCATTTGTGCATGCTTCCTTCGAGGCGGTAGCGTGAACCCGGGTAAACCAGGCGCACGCTGGTGACGATTTTTTTGTTCTGGCGGCCGGTCCAGGTGCGACGATTGACCTGCAGGCAAGGCGTGTGCTCGTCGATTTCCAGATACGCGCACTCTTCGCGAGGCACGTTTACCGCCTCAATAATATGCTCACCTTCAACGATGGGCGCGATGGACGAGAGATAGGCGTTGGGCGTGATACGGGTGAAATCCTGCTGGAAGTAATCCGGCACGATCAGCGAGTTCACCAGGCGGTCTTCCAGCATCACCGGCACGCCGTTTTCGTAGTGGCAAATCAGCGAATGGAACAGGCGGCTGCCCTTGGGTAAATTGAAGGCCATGGCCTGCTGCGCGTCGGCATACACCTGGGTTAGCTCCAGCACGCGGGCGTGATGGCGGTGGCCGCGGCTGGCAATTTCGTCGGCAATATTATTGATTTCGAGCAGCGCGGACTGCCCGCGCACTTCGGCGACGAAAGTCCCGATGCCCTGCATACGCACCAGCAGACCTTCGGCGGTCAGTTCACGCAGGGCGCGGTTGATGGTCATGCGGCTGTAGCCAAACTGATTCACCAGTTCACTTTCGGAGGGAACCCGGTAGTTTACTGGCCATAATCCACTATGAATATTGGTCTTAATAATGATTTTGACCCTTTCATAATAGGGGGCCGGCTGGTCCAGATTGTCGGTCTCTGCCGCTGCTTTAAAAACGTCGTTTTGTGCCATTCATCATTCCTCGCCCGGGTATCCTTTAAAGTTTACTCTACCCCTATTTGGATGTATATATACATGCATGTATATACAATTGATTAACATCGAACCGGGGTGCTGATATGGCGGTATATTTCGCGGCAAAAGCGCTTCTGCCGCAGGGCTGGGCGGAAAATGTCAGAGTGGGCGTTTCGCCCGAGGGCGTCATTCAGTCCGTGGTCGCTGACAGCGTGCCGGATGAAGGCGATATTCGCCTGGACGGCGTTGTTGTGCCGGGGATGCCGAACCTGCATTCGCACGCTTTTCAGCGGGCGATGGCGGGGCTGACGGAAGTCGTTGGCGACCCGGCAGACAGCTTCTGGACCTGGCGCGATCTAATGTATCGCCTGGTGGGCAAAATCATCCCGGAACAGCTGGAAACCATCGCCAGCTATCTGTATATCGAAATGTTAAAAGCCGGCTATACCTCGGTGGCCGAGTTTCACTATCTGCATCACGATGTGGACGGCAAAGCCTACGCGCAGCCTGCGGAACTGGCGCTGCGCGTGGCTCAGGCTGCAAAAAACGTCGGCATTGGCCTGACGCTGCTCCCGGTGCTATATACGTATTCCGGTTTCGGGGGGCAGCCCGCATCGTCGGGGCAGCGTCGCTTTATTAACGACACCGACAGCTACCTGAAATTGTATGACAGCATTGCCACAGCGCTTGCCCCGGAGCCGATGCAGCGCGCTGGGTTGTGCTTCCATTCGCTGCGCGCCGTGACGCCGGAACAAATGCATCTGGTGCTGTCCAGCCAGCCGCAGCCTCAGCCGGTGCATATTCATATTTCCGAGCAGCAGAAAGAGGTGGCGGACTGCCTCGCCTGGTCCGGGCTGCGTCCCGTCGAGTGGCTGTATGACAATATGCCCGTCGATGATCGCTGGTGCCTGATTCACGCCACCCATATCACCGAAAACGAAACGCGACTTATTGCTGATTCCGGCGCAGTTGCCGGGTTGTGTTTGACCACCGAAGCGAATCTCGGGGACGGCATTTTCCCCGGGCAGGCGTTTTTGCAGCAGGGCGGCAACTGGGGCATTGGCTCCGACAGCCATATCAGCGTCAGCGTTAGCGAGGATTTACGCTGGTTTGAATACGGCCAGCGGCTGAATAACCGCCGCCGCAATTTGTTGCACCTTGGAACGGAGCCTTATGTTGGCAACGTGCTCTACCAGGGGGCGCTGCGCGGCGGGCGCATGGCGCTGGGGCAAAACATTGGCGAGCTGGCCGTAGGGGCGCGGGCCGACTGGCTGGTGCTGGACGGGGACGATCCGTTCCTGGCGACAGCGAAAGATAGCGAGCTGTTGAACCGCTGGATTTTTGCCTGCTCTTCTAACCCAATCAAAGACGTTGTGACCGGCGGGAAATGGGTAATACGCGAAGGGCGGCATGAGAAAGACGCAGAGATCAAAGCGGACTTCGCGCAGGTGTTGAAGCAGCTAACGCGTTAGTTACCCGGTGAAAATGCATATCCGCTATTGAGCTATCCGCCTCCGGGCTTTCAGGTTTTAATGCTGGCCTGCAAGTTCACGAGGAGAAAATCATGGCCAATGCACGTTATGCCATTTTGGGCGGCAGCTCTGGAATCGGGCTGGCGCTTGCCCGCAAGCTGACGTCTCGCGGAGACAGCGTGTTTATCGGCGGGCGGTCGGGGGGAAAACTGCAGACGGCATTAGCTGAGCTTGGCCAAAATGCCGCAGGTAAAACGGTGGACGTGACCGACCGCCTGTCTCTCCGGGCATTCTTTTCGGATGCCGGGCCGCTGGCTGGGTTGTTTACTCCGGCGGCCTCTTATCAAACTGGCGATTTTCGCGATGGCGATGCCGCCACGTCCGAAGCGCTGTTTCAGGCCAAATTCTGGTCACAGTATTGGGCCGTCTATGAGGCGCTTCCTAATCTGCAGACTTCCTCTGCCGTGGTGCTGATGTCCGGTGCCGCTTCTGCCCGCCCCATTGGTGCGCCCGCCTATGCCGCCTGTAACGCGGCGCTTGAGGGACTGGCCCGGGGCCTGGCGGTGGAGCTGAAGCCGGTGCGGGTCAACTGCCTGTCGCCGGGCACCACCGACAGCGAACTTTGGCGTAGCCGACCGGCCGAAGTGCGTGAATCGACCTACCAATATTGGAACAGTCTGGCGTTAAATGGTCGCCCAGGACACGTAGATGAACAGGCCGCAACGGCACTTTTTTTACTGGATAATCATAACATTACAGGCAGTACAATTTATTGCGATGGCGGCTATACGCTGCGGTAGGCACGTTTGTCCGTGGGTGCTTTCGCACTCAAGTTAGCCCCGCCCGGGCCGATATTTTTTGCAGACCAACAATATGGGATGAATTAAATGACAGGTCCGATTGGCAGCATTGGCGTTTCTGTTCCCTCGATGGGGGCAAATATTGCGGCAAAGGTTAAAGCTCCGGTGGTCCCCGCCCCGGCGAGCCAGGCCTCAACGCGCGTTACCCTCAGCGGAGCGAGCGACAGCATCAGCGCCGTTTACTCGTTCGGTGCCCAAAAGCTTCGGGCGAATACGCCCGCAGGCAACAGCAGTTTATCCGCGCTGATGGGGGCAACCCTTTCGCAGCCGGGTTCTGTCTCGTTCCAGGGGCTGGGTAAAGAGCTTCTGCTGGCGCTGAAAGATAATCCGAAAGGTTTCTCTCTGGCGGTTGCCTCGCCTGCGGCCGCCGCCGTAGAGGGCGACGTTGTGCAGGACAAAGACAGCGCGGTCGCGCTGAATATCGAGACAAAGAGCGGCGTAAAGGTCAGCATTTCGTTATCCCGCCAGTCTGGAGGCCTGGTCGCGCAAGTTCAGACCAGCGGCGGCGATCTGACCGACGATGACGTGGCGGCGATCTCGGGCCTGGCGGATGGCTTCCAGAACGTGCTTGATGGCCTGTCGCAGCAGCCACCGGCGATAAAAATTGGCGGACTGCTCAACGTTGATAGCAGGCTGTTCAAGTCCGTGGAGCTGAACACCGATGTCAGCCAGGCCGGCAGCTCAATCCAGTCTCTGAGTTTCCAGAGCGACAGCGCTCGGCGCACGCTCAGTTATAAAGACGGCGACGCCACGTTTAACCTGACGACCGACCTCAGTAACGCGGGGACATTGGGCAGCAAAAGTCAGCAGGCCCAGGCGCTTTCCGCCTATGAGAAACAGCTCGACGGAGCCGGATCCCGCGGCCATGCGAACAAAGCCCAGCTTGCCCTGTTTAAAAGCGCCTTCCACGCGCTGAACAGCGATTATGGCTCTAACGAATCGAAAACCAGTGGGATACAGCAAAGCATCACTGTTTCTGCAGAAGATAAAGCACGCTCTTACTTGAGCGGGCTGGCTGATTTTACCGCGTCCTTTAAACAGTCGGACGTCGCCTCAAACCCTTACAAGTCCGAGGAAAAAGACAGTTTTTCCTATGACTTTAGCCAGACCACTCAGGGCAGCACCGATACCCGGGGTGACCTGAGCAAGCTGGCTCAGAGCACAAAGGCGAGCCTCAAGGCCAGCTATCATGAGTCGCTGGTCCCGGGCGGAAAATTGGACCTCACGGGACTGAAATCCTCACAAAATTATACTTATCATGTGATTAGTGAAGAAACGTCGACCCAAACAACGCTGGCGTTCAAAAAGGGCAATCTGGCGAGCGTGGAAACCAGCCGCGCGACCCATAACGCCGAATATGTTCAGACTTACGTTGCGGCGCGTTTGACCGATGAGAAACGCACCCCGTTTGATAAGGAAGAGACGAAGAAGGTCAATCTCCTGGCGGATAATGTCAATCTGAAATCAACCAATCCATTGAATCTGAAATAATCCTGCTACCCACGCTGCGGCGTGGGTTTTTTACCTCTGTCGGGGAACCGGCTCGCCGGCGTTACCACTCAGCCTCAATTGCCCAACGAGTGGAATACCCTCCGATGAGAAACATCCTTAATACTTTCCGTCCTACACAGTCCGATCCTCGCCTGCAGGCGCAAAGCGGCCAGTCAAGCCGCACCGCCAGAACGTCAGCCACGGCATCGTCGTCCCGCAACGTGAATAACCCGTCCACACGGTTGGTGCAGGATTTCGCGAAGCTAAGCGGCAAAAACCTGAGGGCCAACGTGCTGCTTAACAGCGATGATAATTCGGTACCTATTCACCATAAAAGCCCGTCGGCGCTGCTGAAAGCGATAGACGATAATATTTCAAATACGGCCAGAGAGTGGGGGATGCCTAAGCATGAAGTTGAGGCGATGCTGGGCAGCAGCAAGCGCATTAACGAGCCTGTTTGCGGCGTTACGGCGAATAACGTGATGAAGCTTTTCCTCGACACCGACCATTTCAGCTACGCTTTTGAACACGGGCGAACAATGTCGTTACCCCAGCTTCAGCAACAGCTTGCCAATTTACCCGCCCACAAACACTTTATTTTGCGCGTGAATGACGCAGGCATGGGCCATGCTTACGTGATTGATCTCCCGGCCAGCACAAAACCAAGGCGCGATGCGTTTCTGTATCAGTCGGATTTAGGGGAAGGCGCGACTCGTCCCCTGCGTCTTGACGACTGGATGAGCAAGAAAGCTGCACAGCCGGTCTCGCTGAACGATATCAATACGCATTTTATGAACATGGCGCACGGGCGAATCGATCCGGGGCATATTGCTAAGCTGTTCGACGTCGACAGTAATCCGAATATGCTGCGCCCGGAGCGCCTGGATCTACAAAGGAATCAAGGTTTTAATTTTCAGCTGGCGGAATACGACCCGGCGAATCTGGAGAAAAACGTCTCGGCGATTAAAGCCCGATGCGGCTAAGTATTTGCCGCCGGTAGCAGGGAATAAATCCACGTTTAATGTGGATTTATTCCGCTTTGTCGCCAGAGAAAAAGCGGCCTTTTGGCGAGTCGGGGCTGGACTAACTCAATGTGATCTCTATCATGTCGGGGTCACTACAGAACAAGAGAACGTGCTATGCAACATATCATCGAAGGCTTTCTTAACTTCCAGAAAGAGATTTTCCCGCAGCGCAAAGAGCTCTTTCGCAGCCTGGCGTCCAGCCAAAATCCTAAAGCGCTTTTTATTTCCTGTTCCGACAGCCGACTGGTGCCGGAGCTGGTAACACAGCAGGAACCAGGGCAGCTCTTCGTTATTCGTAATGCAGGCAATATCGTGCCTTCTTTCGGTCCAGAGCCGGGCGGCGTTTCGGCAACCATCGAGTACGCGGTTGTTGCCCTTGGCGTAACCGATATTGTGATTTGCGGGCACTCTAACTGCGGTGCGATGAAAGCTATCGCCTCCTGCCAGTGCCTGGATCCGATGCCGGCCGTTGCGCACTGGCTGCACTATGCCGATGCGGCAAAAGCGGTCGTGGAAAAGAAAACCTGGAACAACGAGACCGATAAGGTCAACGCCATGGTAGAAGAAAACGTTATCGCCCAGCTGAACAACATTAAAACGCATCCTTCCGTCGCGGTAGGGCTGCGTAACAACGGCCTGCGCCTGCACGGCTGGGTTTACGATATCGAAAGCGGTGAAATTCGCACGCTGGATAAAAACAGCAAATCCTTTGTTTCCCTGGCGGATAACCCTGACGTTTGTTTCGAATAAATTCACGCCAGCGCTCTTGCAGATAAAAAAATCCACGCTTTGCGTGGATTTTTTACATCTATGGATAAATAAAGACGCCAGAAGCAGGATTGTGGAGATTTGACGGATTTACTTTCCCTATACGGAAAAGCCTGAGGCGGCGGGATTATAATCGACATAAAGCGGGCGAATGCTCGCGCTCAGCCGCAGGTCAGGAGAGTTTAAGATGAAAAAGTATCTGTATGTGTTGGCTATGTCTGCGCTGATTGTTGTGCCGTCCCTGGCGCAGGCGCGTCCTGGCCCCTGGTTTGGTCATGGCCCAGGATTCTGGTCTGGCCCGCGCTATTATCCGGGGCCGCATTATTTCTATGGCGGACCGCGTTTAACCGTTTTGCCAGGACTTGCCACGGCCATTATCGTAGGTGGCCTGACCTATTACGTGGTCAACGGGATTTATTACCAGCGTCAGGAAGCGGAATACATTCGCGTGGAGACGCCGTCCAGCATCAATTCTGGCGTCAGCGTGCTGGATTACAACGGCAAACGCTATTACGTGCGTAACGGCAGCTATTACCAGAAGGATATTAACGGTAACTATTTCGAAGTGCCGCGCCCCGCCGGACTGTAATCCCCATTTTGTTCAGCCTGTGTGGCAGGCGGTAATGTAGGAAACCCACCGTCAGCGTGGGTTTCTTTTGGCATTAACTGACGCCTTAGTTTCCCTCTTTTCTCAACGTTCGCCCTCCCGTCAACCCTTGGGCCGGTCTTCCACGCCTGCGCACCATCAGTTTTTCATATTGGTACATCTACACATCAATTTGGTTACATAAAATCTACAACTTAGTTCGCAAATTCATTATCAGCAGGGTGTGGTTTGCGCGCATTGCTTGTATATACATGAGTGATCATTTGATGTGCGATGGGTTTTCCGGCGTTTAATCAGGTTCAGCGAGGTCGTTATGTCTTCCTTTTCATCCACAGAAGAACAGTCCAAAAAGAGCTCACGTCTAAGCGAGAGCCGATCTATTGATTACATTCCTGACGGGGAACGTCACGGGCATGCGTTTAGCCAGTTTACTCTTTGGTTCGGCGGCAATTTGCAGATCACCGCGATTGTCACCGGCGCGCTGGCCGTGGTGCTGGGCGGCGACGTCGTCTGGTCGCTGGTGGGGCTGTTCGTGGGGCAGGTTCTGGGGGCATCGATCATGTCCTTCCACGCTTTGCAGGGGCCGCGTCTTGGCCTGCCGCAGATGATCATCTCCCGGGCGCAGTTTGGCGTTTACGGGGCGGTGATTCCGCTGGTGCTGGTGTGCATTATGTATATCGGCTTTTCCGCCAGCGGCACCGTGCTGGCGGGGCAGGCAATGGCGCATTTGCTGTCAATCAGCGATGTCAGCGGGATGATCCTGTTCAGCGCCATTATTATCGTCATTGCCGTGCTCGGGTATCGCGTGATCCATAAGCTTGGCAAGGTCGCCAGTGTTGTTGGCGTGCTGGCTTTTGCCTGGCTGTTTGGGTCGCTGCTGTTCAACACCGATCTTGCGGCCATTGTGCAAAATAACCATTTCTCCATGCCGATGTTTTTGCTGGCGGTGTCGCTATCCTCTTCCTGGCAAATTGCCTTTTGCCCCTATGTTTCCGATTACTCGCGCTACCTGCCGCGAGACGTGTCTGGCCCGAAGGTGTTTTTCTCGGTGTTCAGCGGCACCGTGCTGGGGACTCAGGCTTCAATGACGCTGGGCGTTATCACCGCTGCGATTGCCGGGAGCGCTTTTTCCGGACACGAAGTCGGCTATATTGTGGGGCTGGGCAAAACCGAAACCATGGCGATGCTGATTTATTTTGCTATCTGCTTCGGCAAAATTACTTTTACCACGCTGAACGCCTACGGCAGCTTTATGTCGCTGACCACCATTGTGTCAGGGTTCCGCAAGCAGGTGACCCTGAGCCAGAAGAACCGCATTCTGTTTGTGGTGCTGATGGTGGCGGCTTCATGCATCATTGCGCTGCTGAGTGAACCGGCATTCCTGAAACACTTCACTCATTTCCTGCTGTTCTTGCTGGCCTTCTTTGTGCCGTGGAGCGCCATTAGCCTGACCGATTACTTCTTTATTTCGTCCCGAGCCGTAGATATTCCCGCGCTGTTTGATGCCGATAAGCGCTATGGCCGCTGGAACCTGTTTGGCATAGGGGTTTATATCGTCGGGGTGCTGATTCAGCTGCCGTTTATTGAGAACCCGCTTTTCCACGGCTCGCTGACGTGGCTATTCGACGGCAACGATGTGTCGTGGATCATTGGCTGGTTTGGTACGGCGATTCTCTATTATGGCCTGCATCGCCTCGATAAACGCGTTCTGCCAGCGGCGACGGTTTACCCGAATAGCGCTGTTCGCTGATTTTTCTGTGTTTAAAAAAAATCCACGCCTGAGCGTGGATTTTTTATGCCCGAAGGGAAGGGGTTAGACGTTGAACAGGAAGTTCATCACGTCGCCGTCTTTCACGATGTAGTCTTTACCTTCGGCGCGCATTTTGCCGGCTTCTTTTGCGCCTTGCTCGCCTTTGTAGGTGATAAAGTCTTCATAGGCGATGGTTTGCGCGCGGATGAAGCCTTTTTCGAAGTCGGTGTGGATTTTACCCGCCGCCTGTGGAGCAGTCGCGCCGACAGGGATGGTCCACGCGCGCACTTCTTTCACGCCAGCGGTGAAATAAGTCTGCAGGCTCAGCAGCTCGTAGCCTGCGCGGATCACGCGGTTCAGGCCCGGCTCTTCCAGACCCAGCTCGGCCATGAACTCTTCGCGGTCGGCATCGTCCAGCTCGGCGATGTCGGATTCAACCGCGGCGCAGACGGCAACCACGACGGAACCTTCACCAGCGGCAATTTCGCGGACTTTATCGAGGTACGGGTTGTTTTCAAAACCGTCTTCGTTAACGTTGGCGATGTACATGGTTGGCTTCAGGGTCAGGAAGCTCAGGTATTTGATCGCCGCCTTATCTTCTTCGGTCAGATTTTTCAGCGCGCGCAACATACCGGCGTTTTCCAGCTGTGGCAGGCATTTTTCCAGCGCCGCCAGCTCGGCTTTAGCGTCTTTGTCGCCGCCTTTGGCTTTCTTCTGCACGCGGTGAATAGCGCGCTCGCAGGTGTCCAGGTCAGACAGCGCCAGCTCGGTATTGATAACTTCAATGTCGTCAGCCGGATCCACTTTATTGTTTACGTGGATGATGTTGTCGTTTTCAAAGCAGCGCACCACGTGGCCGATAGCTTCGGTTTCACGGATGTTGGTCAGGAACTGGTTGCCCAGGCCTTCACCTTTAGATGCGCCTTTTACCAGGCCTGCGATGTCCACGAATTCCATGGTGGTCGGCAGAATGCGCTGGGGTTTAACGATTTCAGCCAGCTTGTCCAGACGCGGGTCCGGCATTGGCACCACACCCGTGTTCGGCTCAATGGTACAGAACGGGAAGTTAGCCGCTTCGATACCTGCTTTGGTCAGGGCGTTGAACAGCGTGGATTTGCCCACGTTCGGCAAGCCGACGATACCGCATTTGAATCCCATGGTTTAAATCACCTTAATTGCTTGATTATCAATGAATTTAACTGTTTTCATTGAAAAAATGTAGATAACTTTGCGCATTATACACTGAAACCACCGCCAGCGGGCGTGGAAATCCTTTCCCGGTGCGGGGAAGGCCGGTTTATTGTGCTTTAAAGGCGTGCAGACGATTAGTTGCCTTAGTCAGACCCTCTTTCAGCCAGACTTCGGTGCAGCGCGCCGCTTCGTCTACTGCGTCGTCGATAAGCTTCTGTTCGCTGACCGGCGGTTTGCCGAGCACAAAGCCGACAACTTTGTTTTTATCGCCCGGATGGCCAATTCCCACGCGTAACCGGTGAAAGTTCGGGTTATTGCCGAGTTTACTGATAATGTCCTTCAGGCCGTTGTGCCCGCCGTGGCCGCCACCCAGCTTGAATTTCGCCACGCCCGGAGGGAGATCCAGTTCATCGTGCGCCACCAGAATTTCGTCCGGGGCGATGCGGAAGAAGGTGGCCATGGCGGCAACCGCTTTCCCGCTGAGGTTCATAAACGTGGTCGGAACCAGCAGGCGAACGTCTTCTCCAGCCAGATTAATGCGGGCGGTATAGCCAAAGAATTTCGCTTCTTCTTTCAGCGACTGATTGTGGCGCTCGGCCAGTAAATCCACATACCAGGCCCCGGCATTATGGCGGGTCGCTGCATATTCAGCGCCTGGGTTGGCCAGGCCGACAATTAATTTAATGCTCACGTTTAAATTCCTGAAAACCGTTCACAGCCGCGTAGTTTACTGCGCGAGGGCGACGTTGACAAAGCGCAATCCCCCCGCCGACACATTCTTGAATAGTTGAGGATCTGAACCATTAGAATTTCAAGTAACTCAGACGCTTATTTGTAAACTTTTGTAGGTCTTTCATTCGTAATTGTGATCGCTCACGCACACGCTCTTTAGGGGCATTGTCTATACTTTAGTCACAAGGATAGGGGATGTTCCCCACCGACCCGTAATAGTGCGGAGGTGACATATGAAACGCAGAAACGCTTCGTTACTCGGTAATGTCCTCATGGGATTGGGACTGGTTGTGATGGTGGTCGGCGTGGGCTATTCAATTCTGAACCAGCTCCCGCAGCTAAACCTGCCGCAGTTTTTCGCCCACGGTGCCGTGCTGAGCATCTTCGTTGGGGCCGTACTTTGGCTTGCCGGGGCGCGTATTGGCGGACGTGAACAGGTCTGCGACCGTTACTGGTGGGTTCGCCACTACGATAAACGCTGCCGCCGGGATGAACATCATCGCCACAGCTAATATTTAGCAGATTTTGAGAAACGGCTCCTTTTCAGGGGCCGTTTTTTTTATGCTTAACGGATTGACCCTCACGTTACGTGAGGCTGCACACTCTCTCTCAGCAGAAGCCAAAAGGAGCAGGACATGTTGTTCAAAGTAGGTGAACTGGCAAAGCGTGCCGGGATCACGGTACGGACGCTACACCACTATGAAGCTATAGGCCTGTTGCTGCCTTCTGCCCGCACCGCCGCGGGTTATCGGCTGTATAACCGGCTGGATATCGCCCGGCTGCATCATATTCAGGCGTTGAGCCGGATGGGAATGAGCCTGGGTGAGGTGCGCGACTGTCTCGAGCGTCAGGCGCTGTCGCTCCAGGAGATCCTGGATTCGCAGATCTCCGTGCTGGATGGCCAGCTGGCTGAAATCGCCGTGCTGCGCCAGCGGCTGGTTACGCTGCGTGAAACTCTGCGCAGCGGCGCAGAACCTGACCTCGAGGAATGGCTGACTACGCTGGAGTTAATGACGATGTACGATCGCTATTTTTCAAAAGAAGAGTTAGAGCGCCTGCCTTTTGCGCAGGCTGATAGCCGCCGTGACGGGGAATGGAAACAACTGGTCGACGAGGTGGCCGGGCTTCATGCCCAGGGCGTTCCACCGGCGGATGAGCGCGCCCAGCGGCTGGCGGCGCACTGGATGGAAATCCTGGAGCGTGACACGGCGGGTGAGCCGGATTTTCTGGTTCGCCTGAACAAAATGCATCAGGCTGAGCCGGACATGGCCCGCCAGACCGGGATTTCGCCGGCGCTGACCGAATACGTAACGCACGCATTCGGCCACAGCAAGCTGAACATTTACCGGCGCTACCTCAACGATGAGGAGTTTGCTTTCACCAGCCGCCACTATTTCGACCGTATGCAGGAGTGGCCGCCGCTGGTGGCCGCGGTGCGTAAGGCCAATGCGGAAGGCGTGCAGGCTGAATCAGAGCAGGCGCAGCAGCTCGCACGTCGCTGGCTGGAACTGTTTCAGTCGTTTGCCGGGCCGTCTGTGCAGACGCAGCAAAAATTCCGCACCGCAATGGCGAACGAGCCAGAGCTTGCCAAAGGCACCTGGATGACGCCGGAGGTGCTGGCCTGGCTGCAGAGGGCGATTGGCGCTATGTTCCAAGCCGCTGGACTAAGAAATCAACCAGGCTCCTGACGCGTAAAGAGAGATGGCGAGCGTGAGGATAAAGTAAAATAAACGGTCGTGAGGTGCCGCCGTACTCCGGCAGCACCTCAACCAGCGTTCCGTCGGCCACATCCTGCTCCAGAATAAACCGGTAGGTCTGAATCAGGCCCGCTCCGCTTCTGGCAAGCGCCACTATTCCCAACACATCTTCCGCGCAGGTAAAGCCGCCGCGGGTAAAAATGTCGGTATCTTTGCCGTCGACGCTGAACGTCCAGGGGACTTTTCGCCCGGTGCTCGGCAGCTCAAACTGGATGCACTCGTGGTGATTTAAGTCGCCCAGCGTTTGGGGTATTCCCGCCCGGGCTAAATAGACCGGAGAAGCCACGGTGATAAGCTCCGCGTCTTCGAGCTTGCGGGCAATAAGCGATGAGTCCTGAGGTGAGCGGCCGCGAATGGCAATGTCGTAACTTTCATCGGCAAAGTCGATGTTGCGGTTGCTGATGTGAACCTGCACCGAGACGCGGGGGTAAAGCTGCCTGAATTCCGGCAGCAGCGGCAGCACTCGATGATGCGCATACGGGGTAGGGAGGCTAATTCGCAGCACGCCAGCGGGTTCTCTCTGTGCGCCGGTGACTTCCCGCTCCGCCTCTCTGAGCTGCTGCAGCGCCTGCTGGCACTGGCGGAAATAGCGCTCCCCGCTTTCTGTCAGCCTGATCTGGCGGGTTGTACGCACGAACAGGCGCACGCCTAAGCGCTCTTCCAGGCGGGCGATAGAGCGGCTGACCGCCGCGGGCGTGATCCCCATAAAATTGGCCGCCGCGCTGAAGCTCAGCTGTTCCGCGGCCTGGCAAAACAGCTCCAGCGTGCCGATCTGCATCTCTTCGAAGTGGCGTTTCATTCCGATGTTCTCTTTCTATTTATTACATGAGGTATCTTGTCATGTTACGGATGGCTATTTTATCGGTCATTGTGTCATAAGTATAGTGAGCTCCACATTCACCCACAGGAGCAAATCATGAACTCAACCCCAACCGTTATTGTGACCGGCGCCTCAAGCGGCATCGGCCTGGCTATCGCGCAGGCTTACCTGGCTCGCGGCTACAATGTTGTCGGCAATGGCCGAACGCTGAAGCGCTTAGAAACGGCGGCGGCAAGCCTCGGTAACCCGGCGAATTTCCTGCTGGTGGCCGGAGATATTGCGCTGAAGACCACTGCAGAAGCACTGTTTAAGCAGGCTATCGCTGCTTTTGGCCGTGTGGATATTCTGATCAATAACGCCGGGATCTTTATCCCGAAACCGGCGAGCGACTACAGCGAGCAGGATATCGACGCGTTGATTAACACCAACCTGAAAGGGTTTCTGTTCCCGTCCCAGCAGGCCGCCAGCCATATGAGCAAAAACAAGTCGGGGCACATTGTGAACATCACGGCGAGCGTGGCCATGCAGCCTAACGTCAAGGTGCCTGCCTTGTTGCCGGTGATGGTGAAGGGCGGTCTGAATCAGGCGACCAGGGCGCTGGCTTTAGAGCTGGCGGCGGATAATGTGCGGGTTAACGCCGTTGCGCCTGGCATTATCGAAACGCCACTGCACGCGGACTATTCAGGCTCAATAGGTTTTCTCAGCACGCTGTCGCCGAGCGGGAAGACAGGCACCGTGCAGGATGTGGTAAACGCCGTGCTGTATCTGACGGATTCACAGTTCGTCAGCGGCACGGTCATGGCCGTGGACGGCGGCAGCACCGCCGGGGTTTGGTAACAGGAGAGCCGCTATGCCATACGTTAATATTCGCGTCACCCGGGAAGGGGTCAGCGCAGAGCAAAAGCTGGCGCTGATTGAGGGCGTCACCGACCTGCTGGAGCAGGTATTAAACAAAAAGCCCGCCGACACCTTTGTGGTTATCGACGAGGTTGAAACCGACAACTGGGGCGTGAACCGTGAAAGCGTGAGCGCCCGGCGGCGACGCGAAGCCGGGCAGGAGTAGGAGTGAACCTGGCCGCTAATTGGCGGCCAGTGCGGCCTGAACGTCCGGGAAGAACGCAAGGCGGCCGGGAATCGGTTTCACGCCAGCCCGCGCGAGCGTGCGCAGCGGCTGGAATTCAAGGTTCGTCACCCGTAGTTCGCAGCCTTCCGGCATTTTCTCTACAAAGCGCTGGAAGGCATCCAGACCCCCTGCGTCCAGCACCGGAACCGCATCCCATTGCAGAATAACCACCCGATGCCCCGGCACCTGCTGGGCCAGCTGAATGAACAATCCTTCGGCAGCGGCAAAGAACAGCGGCCCCGTGACGCGCAGCGCCAGCACATCCTCAGGCACATTCACATTGCTAAGCGGCGCGAGGCGAGTCATTCGAGCCACGCGTCGCATGAAAAGCAGCGACGCCAGCACAATGCCGACGCTGATGGCAATCACCATGTCAAACAGCACGGTCAGCGACATGCAGATCAGCATCACGATGATGTCGTCTTTCGGCGCCCGGCGCAGCAGGTTGACGACTTTATGCGCCTCGCTCATGTTCCACGCCACCATCAGCAGCAGGGCCGCCATCGCCGAGAGAGGCAGCCAGGAAAGCTGAGGGGCGAGCGCCAGCAGGGCCAGGATCACCAGCAGCGAGTGAATAATGGCGGCCACAGGCGAAGTTGCCCCGGCACGCACGTTGGCGGCTGAGCGAGCAATGGCCGCGGTGGCGGTAATTCCGCCGAAGAACGGGGCAATAATATTTCCCAGCCCCTGGCCGACCAGCTCGCTATTGGCGTTATGTTTGGTGCCGGTCATGCCGTCCAGCACCACCGCACAAAGCAGGGATTCGATGGCACCCAGCATGGCCATAGAGAACGCCGCAGGTAACAGGGCGCTGAGTGAGTCCCAGCTAAGCGTAAAGTCCGAATCTGGCATCGCCCACGGGAGCGTTAGCTGAGGCAGCAGTTGGGGAATGCCGTTGCCCTGGGTGCCGTCGGCAAGCACGTAGTGGAACCGGGAGCCAATCGTCGCAACTTCACCACCAAGCAAAGTCACCATCGCCATCACGGCGCAGCCCGCCAGCAGCGCAGGCAGATGCCCCGGCAGGCGAAGCCCCAGGCGCGGCCAGAGAATCAGCACCGCAAGCGTCACGATGCCGATCGCAGCGTCGCCCATATTCAGCGTGGGCAGCGCCATCGCCAGCGCGGCCACTTTATTCAGGTAGTGTTCCGGCACGTGCTCCAGCGTAAGGCCGAAAAAGTCTTTCACCTGCATCGTCGCAATGGTGATGCCTATCCCGGAGGTAAAGCCCAACGTCACCGACAGCGGAATGTATTCGATAAGCCGCCCAAAGCGTGCCAGCCCAAACAGGATCAGGAATATCCCGGACATCAGCGTGGCAACCAGCAGGCCAGCAAGCCCGAATTGTTGCGCGACGGGGTAGAGGATCACCACGAAAGCCGCTGTCGGGCCGGAGACGCTGAAGCGCGAGCCGCCGCTAAGGGCGATGACAATCCCGGCCACGGCGGCAGTATACAAACCGTACTGCGGCGCAACGCCGCTGCCGATGGCCAGCGCCATAGCCAGAGGAATAGCGATGATCCCGACGGTCACACCGGCGATGGCGTCCCGGCTAAAGCGGGACAGGGTGTACTTTTCGCGCCAGCAGGCATCAATCAGGGCGCGGAATGGCATTACGTGAGAAGAAGATACGGTTTTCACTTGTGATTCCATCCGTGAGCGCATCATCTGTCGTTCAGGCAGGTGAAGGAGGCATTGAAAAAGAGTAGTTCAAAAACGAAAAAACCCGCCGCAGCGGGTTTTAAAAGCAACGTCTATCAGTGCTCGAACATCGCAGAGATAGATTCTTCGTTACTGATACGACGAATGGCTTCTGCCAGCATACCGGACAGGGTCAGGGTACGGACGTTTGGCAGGGCTTTGATTTCGTCAGACAGCGGGATGGTATCGCAGACAATCACTTCGTCGATCACCGAGTTGCGCAGGTTGTGCACCGCGTTACCGGAGAAGATAGGGTGAGTGGCATAGGCGAATACGCGTTTAGCGCCGCGTTCTTTCAGCGCTTCAGCTGCTTTACACAGGGTGCCGCCGGTATCAATCATGTCGTCAACCAGTACGCAATCACGGCCGGACACGTCACCGATGATATGCATAACCTGGGAAACGTTAGCGCGCGGACGGCGCTTGTCGATGATAGCCATATCTGTGTCGTTCAACAGCTTAGCGATAGCACGGGCACGTACCACGCCGCCGATGTCCGGGGAAACCACGATTGGATTTTCCAGGCCGATTTGCAGCATATCTTCCAGCAGAATTGGGCTACCGAAGACGTTGTCTACCGGGACGTCAAAGAAGCCCTGGATTTGTTCAGCGTGCAGGTCCACGGTGAGAACACGGTCAACCCCTACGCTTGAGAGGAAGTCAGCAACGACTTTCGCAGTGATGGGTACACGAGCGGAGCGCACACGACGGTCCTGACGAGCGTAGCCAAAGTAAGGGATAACAGCGGTGATACGACCTGCAGAAGCGCGGCGCAGGGCATCAACCATAACAACCAATTCCATCAGGTTGTCGTTCGTTGGGGCACAGGTGGACTGGATGATGAAAATATCACCACCGCGTACATTTTCGTTGATTTGTACGCTTACTTCACCGTCGCTAAAGCGACCGACGGCGGCGTCACCAAGGGAGGTGTACAGGCGGTTGGCAATACGTTGTGCTAGTTCCGGGGTGGCGTTACCAGCAAAAAGCTTCATATCAGGCACGAGAAGAACCTCAGGCATGCGTCCAGTGGCGGATGGTTGCTACCGCATAATGTGCGGGCGGGGTAGCCCCCATCCAGGCGGTGTATTAAAGAGCACGATGCAACGTCTGAAACGAGGTGACGTTGTCACCAATGCCCAGCTTGCCCGGATATGGCCTGATGCAGCGGAGATCTATTAACGCCTCGCGCAACAAACCCATGCAGCCATTCCGGGGCTTGCTCAAGCACCTGCCGGGCGGCGTGCTCGGTGTTAAATTCAGCAAACACACAAGCGCCGGTGCCGGTCAGGCGCGACGGCGCGTATTCTAACAGCCAGGAAAGCGCGGCATCAACCTCGCGAAAACGTTTTCTTGCGATAACCTCACAATCGTTGACAAATTCACATTTTAGCAACGTCGTAATTGACCTGACCGGGGTTTCGCGCGGGAGGTCAGGATCGCCAAAAATGATCGGCGTTGGAATACTGACGCCCGGATGAGCAACCAGGTACCATTTTTCTTCAGGTTCGACCGGCGTCAGGATTTCACCGACGCCTTCAGCAAAGGCGGCGTGGCCCCTGACAAATACCGGCACGTCGGCACCAAGGCGAATGCCCAGCGCGGCCAGTTCGTCTTCGCTGCAGCCGGTTTTCCAGAGCTGGTTCAGTGCCACCAGTACGGTAGCCGCGTTGGAGGAGCCGCCGCCCAGCCCACCGCCCATTGGAAGCTGCTTCTCAACGCCGAGATCGGCGCCTGCGCCCGCGGGCAGGGTGCCTTTTTCTGCCGCGAATTCCATCAGCATACGGGCGGCGCGCACAATCAGGTTTTCTTCATCAGGCACGCCGTCAATCGGCGTCACCAGCCGAATGACGCCGTCGGAACGCGGTTCGATGGTGAGCGTATCGCCATAATCAAGAAACTGAAACAGCGTCTGCAGGTTGTGATAACCGTCGGCACGGCGGCCGGTGATGTACAGAAACAGGTTCAGTTTTGCAGGGGCAGGCCAGCGGGAAATCATTATTTCACCGTCCAGCTGTCCATTTTCAGCTTGATACGCTGGTCGCCTTCGCGCAATTCCATGTTGGACGGCAGAGAAGGTTGGGTTTTGCTGTCGTAATCACTGTATACCACTTTCCAGGTTTTGCCGCCCTGGGTGTAGTTTACTTCGCGCAGGCGGTACTGGTCGTCCAGCTTGTAGTCCGTGGAGTCGCCCGGCAGGCCGAGCATCCACTGGCGCAGGCTGTTCAGCGGAATAGGCATCCCGGTCAGCTTGCCGATCATCTCTTCCGCATCTGTGGCGGTGTAGCGCTTGCCGTCGCGGTCGGTTAACTGAACCCGATCCGGCTGAGCATTAAGCTCAAGTTCGGTGCTGCCGAGCGGGTTGGTCAGCAGCAGGCGGTAACGGTCCGGGGCAGTTTGCTGCCAGTTAAAGCGGGCATATACCTTTTGGCTATCGGAGAGATAAGCAAAAGCGCCACGCGTCTGATATTGGGTGATTTTTTGCACTTGTTGCTGGTGTTCTAACCACTGCGGCGAGTCAGGACTTTTGCCCGGGCCGCTCGGTTGGGTGACTGAACAGGCGGCCAGCACGAGGCTGGCAAGGGGCAGAAGGCGCATCAGGCGGGCTTTTGGCATCAACATGGCGGCAGCAAATCCTTAAATTCATTTTTGTGGTCAACCGTTCATGCTAGCGGGCGGGCGGCAGGGCGTCTACGGTCATGTTGTCTTAAATCATAAATCATCCACTTACTCCACAAGGGGAAGCTCTCTTTTATTGATTCGGCTCATCCTGTATGATGCGACCAGAAATCCTTATCAACATCGGTATTACTCAGACCGCTCCATGACCCTGTTAGCGTTAGGAATTAACCACAAAACCGCGCCGGTATCGCTGCGAGAACGTGTAACGTTTTCGCCAGACACGCTCGACCAGGCGTTGGGCAGTTTGCTGGAACAGCCTATGGTTCAGGGCGGAGTGGTGCTGTCGACCTGCAACAGAACCGAGTTATATCTGAGCGTTGAGCAACAGGAAAACCTGCACGAAGGGCTGGTGCGCTGGCTGTGTGATTACCACAACCTCAACGAAGAGGAAGTGCGTAAAAGCCTTTACTGGCACCACGATAACGACGCCGTCAGCCATCTGATGCGCGTGGCCAGTGGCCTGGATTCACTGGTGCTGGGCGAACCGCAGATCCTCGGGCAGGTGAAAAAAGCCTTTGCCGACTCCCAAAAAGGCCATTCGCTTTCCAGCGAGCTGGAGCGCATGTTCCAGAAGTCCTTCTCCGTTGCCAAGCGCGTGCGCACCGAAACCGACATTGGCGCCAGCGCCGTTTCCGTCGCGTTTGCCGCCTGCACCCTGGCACGGCAAATCTTTGAATCGCTCTCCTCGGTAACTGTCCTGCTGGTCGGTGCCGGGGAGACTATCGAACTGGTTGCCCGCCATCTGCGCGAGCATAAAGTTGAGAAGATGATTATCGCCAACCGTACCCGAGAACGCGCTCAGGTGCTGGCCGATGAGGTCGGCGCGGAAGTGATTAGCCTGAGTGAAATTGACGAACGTCTGGCGGATGCCGATATCATCATCAGTTCTACCGCCAGCCCGCTGCCTATCATCGGCAAGGGGATGATGGAACGCGCGCTTAAAGCCCGTCGTAACCAGCCGATGCTGCTGGTAGACATCGCCGTACCGCGTGACGTTGAACCCGAAGTCGGTAAGCTGGCGAACGCCTACCTTTACAGCGTGGACGACCTGCAGGCCATTATTCAGAGCAACCTTGCGCAGCGCAAAGCGGCGGCGGTTGAGGCTGAAACTATCGTGGCGCAGGAATGCAGTGAATTTATGGCCTGGCTGCGCGCGCAAAGCGCCTCCGAGACCATTCGCGAATACCGTAGTCAGGCAGAGCAGGTGAGAGACGACCTGGCTGCCAAAGCGCTGGCTGCCCTACAACAGGGCGGCGACGCGGAATCCGTACTGCAGGATCTGGCCTGGAAACTGACCAATCGCCTGATTCATGCCCCAACCAAATCGCTCACGCAGGCTGCCCGTGACGGGGACGACGAACGCCTGCAAATCCTGCGTAACAGCCTCGGGCTGGATTAGCACACACAACTCTTATTACAAGGTGAACCACCGCCCATGAAGCCTTCTATTGTTGCCAAACTGGAAGCCTTGCAGGAGCGCCATGAAGAAGTTCAGGCCCTGCTAGGCGATGCCTCGACCATTGCCGATCAGGACCGTTTCCGCGCCCTGTCTCGTGAGTATGCCCAGTTAAGCGATGTATCGCGCTGTTTCCTGCAATGGCGTCAGGTACAGGAAGACATTGAGACCGCAGAAAGTATGCTCGGCGATCCGGAAATGCGCGAAATGGCGCAGGAAGAGCTGGCCGAAGCCAAAGCCAGCAGCGAAGAGCTGGAGCAGCAGCTTCAGGTTCTGCTGCTGCCAAAAGATCCCGACGATGAGCGCAATGCGTTTGTCGAAGTTCGTGCCGGCACCGGCGGGGACGAAGCTGCGCTGTTTGCCGGCGATCTGTTCCGCATGTACAGCCGCTATGCCGAAGCCCGCCGCTGGCGGATTGAAATCATCAGCGCCAACGAAGGCGAGCACGGCGGCTTCAAAGAAGTGATCGCAAAAATCAGCGGCGAGGGTGTCTATGGCCGCCTGAAATTTGAATCCGGCGGCCACCGCGTGCAGCGTGTTCCGGCCACGGAATCCCAGGGGCGTATTCATACTTCCGCGTGTACCGTGGCGGTGATGCCGGAAATTCCAGAGGCGGAACTGCCGGACATTAACCCGGCGGACCTGCGCATCGATACCTTCCGTTCCTCTGGGGCGGGCGGGCAGCACGTTAACACCACCGACTCCGCAATCCGTATTACTCACTTGCCAACCGGCATTGTGGTGGAGTGCCAGGACGAACGTTCCCAGCATAAAAACAAAGCTAAAGCGCTTTCCGTGCTGGGGGCGCGAATTCGCGCCGCCGAAGTCGCCAAACGTCAGCAGGAAGAGGCTTCCACTCGCCGTAACCTGCTCGGCTCCGGCGACCGCTCTGACCGCAACCGTACCTACAACTTCCCGCAGGGGCGCGTGACCGATCACCGCATCAACCTGACGCTTTACCGTCTGGATGAAGTGATGGAAGGGAAAATCGACGCCCTGATCGAGCCGATTGTGCAGGAGTTCCAGGCCGATCAGCTCGCGGCGCTGTCCGAGCAGGATTAATGGAGTTTCAGTCATGGCTTTGCCAGGCCGTTCAGCGCCTGGCGCAAAGCGAAAGCCCAAAGCGAGATGCGGAGATTTTATTGGGATTTGCCACCGGCAAATCCCGCACGTTTATCCTCGCTTTTGGTGAAACCTCGCTGACGCCAGCCCAGCAAGCCGAGCTTGATGGGCTTCTGGCTCGCCGGGAGCGCGGTGAACCGATTGCACACCTTGTGGGCGAACGTGAGTTCTGGTCGCTGCCGCTGCGCGTTTCTCCGGTGACGCTGATTCCTCGTCCTGATACCGAATGCCTCGTCGAACATGCGTTAACTAAGCTGCCGAAAACCCCGTGCGCAATGTTAGATCTTGGCACCGGGACGGGCGCTATCGCTCTGGCGCTGGCCAGCGAACGTCCTGACTGCGACGTCACCGCGCTGGACGTGGTGCCGGAAGCCGTGGCGCTGGCGAAAACGAACGCAGAAAACCTGGGCATAACCAACGTCAGGGTGTTGCAAAGCCACTGGTTTAACGCCCTTGATGCCCAGCGCTTTGCGCTGATTGTCAGTAATCCGCCGTATATCGACGAAGCCGATCCGCACCTCAGTGAAGGTGACGTTCGCTTTGAACCGAAAAGCGCGCTGGTAGCGGAGAATCATGGTCTGGCCGATTTAGAAACCCTGGTTAAAGATTCACGCCGTTTTCTTGAACCCGGCGGCTGGCTGGTGCTGGAGCACGGCTGGACGCAGGGCGAAAGCGTGCAGCGTTTGCTACGGGATGCCGGTTTCACTGAGGTTGCAACCTACAAAGATTATGGCGATAACGATCGCCTGACGTCAGGACGCTATCTTTGACTTATTAAGGAACAGACATTTTGGCGACTTATTTTTCACTTAAATATCTGCATATTTTCACCGTCGTTATTTCAATCAGCCTGTTTGTTTTACGCTACTGGTGGCAATATCGCGGGTCTGTGATGTCCGGCAAGCGCTGGGTGCGCATCGTACCGCACGTTAATGATACGCTGTTATTGATCAGCGGTTTTGCGCTGGTTATGGTTACGCATTTCTATCCTTTTACGCCGCAGGGAACGTGGCTGACTGAAAAGCTGTTTGGCGTTATTATCTATATCGCTTTAGGTTATATCGCGCTGGGAAAACGTCCGCGCAGCCAGCAGGTTCGTTGGTTTGCTTTTCTGCTGGGGCTGGTGGTGCTTTACATCATCATAAAACTCGCCACCACTAAAATACCGATATTGGGGTAAGTATGAAGTCGTTAGCCGATTTCGAATTTAATCAGGCACCGCTCTGCGAGGGCATGATTTTGGTCTCGCAGCTGATTCGGGATGATTTCCCGACCGCAGAAGTGAAAGCACAGCTCGGGGAACTGGTGAAGCTGGCAAAAGAAGAGATTTGCCTGGGGACACATCCCGACCTGCAGCTGGAAAAACTGCTGGAACTCTTTTACGGCGAATGGGGCTTTAAGGACTCAGGCGGCGTGTATCGCCTGTCCGACGCCCTGTGGCTGGACAACGTTTTAAAAAGTCGTCAGGGGAGCGCGGTTTCCCTTGGGGCAATTTTGCTGTGGCTTGCCGAGCAGCTTGATATTCCGCTGATGCCGGTGATTTTCCCGACGCAGCTTATTCTGCGTGCCGACTGGATGGACGGCGAAATGTGGCTTATCAATCCGTTTAACGGCGATACGCTGGATGAGCACACGCTGGAAGTGTGGATCAAGGGCAATATTAACCCGACGGCGGAGCTGTTCGACGAAGATCTTGACGAGTCAGACAACGCGGAGGTGATCCGCAAGCTGCTGGATACGCTCAAGTCCGCGCTGATGGAGGAGCGGCAGATGGAGATGGCGCTGCGCGCCAGCGAAGTACTGCTGCAGTTTAATCCGGAAGATCCGTACGAAATTCGCGACCGCGGCCTGATTTATGCGCAGCTGGACTGCGAGCACGTGGCGCTCAACGACTTGAGCTATTTTGTTGAGCAGTGCCCGGAAGATCCAATTAGCGAAATGATTAAGGCGCAAATCAATTCGATTGCGCACAAGCAGATTACCCTGCATTAAGTTCACACCTGATAAGGCGAACATATGAAACAAAAAGTGGTTAACATTGGCGATATCAACGTCGCAAACGACCTGCCGTTTGTGCTGTTTGGCGGCATGAACGTGCTGGAGTCCCGCGACCTGGCGATGCGCATCTGCGAACACTACGTGACCGTGACCCAAAAGCTGGGTATCCCGTACGTGTTCAAAGCCTCTTTTGATAAAGCTAACCGTTCATCCATTCACTCCTACCGTGGCCCGGGCCTGGAAGAGGGCATGAAGATTTTCCAGGAACTGAAGCAGACCTTCGGCGTGAAAATCATTACCGATGTGCATGAAGCTCACCAGGCACAGCCTGTGGCTGACGTGGTTGATGTGATTCAACTGCCAGCTTTCCTGGCTCGCCAGACCGACCTGGTTGAAGCGATGGCCAAAACCGGCGCCGTCATCAACGTGAAGAAGCCGCAGTTTGTCAGCCCTGGTCAGATGGGCAACATCGTGGATAAATTCGCCGAAGGCGGCAACGACAAAATCATCCTGTGCGATCGCGGCACGCAATTCGGCTACGACAACCTGGTTGTCGACATGCTGGGCTTCAGCGTGATGAAGCAGGTCTCTAACGGCGCGCCGGTGATTTTCGATGTCACCCACGCGCTGCAATGCCGTGACCCGTTTGGTGCGGCGTCAAGCGGTCGTCGTGCGCAGGTGACTGAACTGGCTCGCGCCGGGATGGCTACTGGTCTGGCGGGTCTGTTTATTGAAGCGCACCCGGACCCGGATAACGCCCGCTGCGATGGCCCATCTGCGCTGCCGCTGGCGAAGCTGGAAGCTTTCCTGACCCAGATTAGAGCGATTGACGATCTGGTGAAGAACTTCGAGCCGCTGGACACCAGCAAATAATTGCTGCAAAAAATAAAACCCGCTTCGGCGGGTTTTTTTATGTTTGGCTCCCTCTCTTGAGGGAGACAGCGAAATGAGTCCGTAGTGGCCTGATGCTCTCTCCCCGTGGGAGGGGGAGCAAATATTAAAGACCGCCTTTACAGGCGGTCTTGCTGTTTACTTAGGCAAAGATTGTCATCAGGTAGGCGGCAAACAGCGCCAGGTGCGCGGTGCCGTTAAGCACGTTGGTGCGTCCGGTGGAGAACGAAATCTGGCACAGGACCAGCGCCGCCATCATCACCACCATCTGCGGCATGCCGAGGGCGAAAACCAGGTCGTTGCCGGTGAACCAGGCAATCAGCGTCACCGTCGGTACAGTAAGAGAAATGGTGGCGAGCACGGAACCGAAGAACAGGTTCATGGCGCGCTGCACCTGGTTACTCAGCACCGCTTTTAACGCGCCCAACCCTTCCGGAGACAGAATCAGCAAGGCGACCAGGAAGCCGGTGAACTGGGCCGGGGCATCCATCGCGTCCAGAAGATGCTCCAGCGGGTTGGCGTTCATCTTGGTCACGGCAATCACTGCAATCAGGTGGACGATAAGCCAGGCCGTGTGCCACGCGGAGCTGTGCGCGGATGGCTTGCCGTGGTGCGGGTCGTCGCTGTCGCCTTCATCTTCATGCTCGTAAACAAACAGGCTCTGGTGCGTTTTCGTCTGAATCAGCAGGAATACGCCGTACATGGCGGCAGAGATCAGCGCTACAAGCAGGGACTGACCCAGCGAGAAATTGCCGCCCGGAAGCGCCATCGGGAACACCAGCACGATCACCGCCAGCGGGAAGAGCGCGATCAGGTACTGTTTAATACCAAACAGGTTCATGTACTGCGTGGCAAATTTGCGGCCGCCCATCAACAGGGAGAAGCCCACAAGGCCGCCGGTCACAATCATGATGATGGAATAGAGCGTGTCGCGCATCAGCGTTGGGGCTGCATCGCCGGTGGCCATCAGCGCGGAAATCAGACTAACTTCAAGAATAACGACCGACAGGCTCAGAATCAGTGAGCCGTAGGGTTCACCCAGACGGTGCGCCAGCACGTCCGCGTGGCGAACAACGCTAAAGGCACTGCCCAGAATGGCGACCAGCGCCAAAATATTGATGCCGACAACCACCGGCAGGGACTGGCTTGACCCCCACATCGCCAGTACCGCCAGTGCCAGTACCGGGAAAATGAGAGAACTCTCCTTGTGGCGGGTTTTTACCGCCTCATGTTGTGTTTTTGTCATTCAACTTCTCCATCTCTGCAGGCGATAACCTGTTTTGATCATTATAGTCAGGTTTTTGAAGTCATATAAACTAGCAAAAAACCGTTACTTTTAGTTAAAAATTTACTTATTTTTACGGCATTTATTTGAATTTAAGTCTGGCGCACCGAAATGGCGTGTATTCTTTATTTAATTTAAATAAAACATATTGATATGAATTGCATTCATTCAAATAACCACTGTTTTTGACGGTGTTAGTCCCGGGTATTGGCATAAAAATCACAACCTGGGCGCGAAATCAGTATGTTAGCGATAGAGTAACGGGCGAGTGCATTGTTTACAAAAAGAAGTGTTATGAAAATTAACCCTCCATTATGTGTGACTAATTTATTGGCGACAGGGTAACACACATCAGTCTGGCAAGAAAAAATGACAATTTATCTGTTTTGTGATCGCTATCATGCTTGCCAGCGCGCGGTGAATTGCTTATGGTCTTGATATATTGCTCTATTAGTAGGCAAAAGTTGTCAATAAATGCCGGGAAGGCGCAGCGTGTGCAGTCGCACGGAAGCAAGCAGTGGCGGAGGTATATCGTGTTAACGCGTGATTTCTTAATGAAAGCGGATTGTAAGACGGCTTTTGGTGCCATTGAGGAATCGTTACTGTGGTCCCCTGAGCAGCGTTCGGCGTCTCTTGCCGCCACGCTCGCTTGTCGCCCAGACCAAAGTCCGGTATGGCTCTTTGGTTACGGTTCACTGATGTGGAACCCGGCTTTTGAATTTGAAGAGTCAGCCCCCGGCATGCTGGTGGGCTGGCATCGTGCATTTTGCCTGCGGTTGACGGCGGGGCGTGGAACCGCCTGCCGCCCTGGACGTATGCTCGCGCTTAAAGAGGGCGGCAGAACGACCGGGCTGGCTTACCGGTTGCCGGAGGCTTGCCTGGAAGACGAGCTGACGCTGGTCTGGAAGCGGGAGATGATTACCGGCTGCTATTTGCCAACCTGGTGCAAACTCGAGTTGGACGATGGGCGAACGGTCAACGCGGTGGTGTTCATTATGGACCCGCGTCACCCGCTTTATGAGGCGGATACCCGGGCAGAAACCATCGCGCCGCTGATCGCTTCTGCCAGCGGGCCGCTGGGCACCAATGCTCAGTATCTTTTTTCGCTCGAGCAGGAAATGAAAAAGCACGGGATGAAGGACGATTGTATGTCCGAACTGGCAAACCAGGTGCGGGCCTGGCTGAGCGGGCATGAGGATAACAGCGGGCTGCAGCCTGGTTTTGCATAGTAAGAAAAAGGCCACCGAAAGGTGGCCTCAGTGTTTTATGCCGGAACAAAACTGATGGAGTGCTCCAGCGACTGGGTATGACTGTCGATCAGCACCTTCCAGGTCCCGCTGTAGGGCACGGCGATATAGGCCGACTGGCGATTTTGTACGCTTAGCACGTCGGCCTCCGAGCTACCGCGCCTGTCTGAGTCGCACATCAAATGGATATGACAGTTATTCGAACAGCGAACCACCACGGTATCGCCACCAAAAAGTTTTAGACTGGCTTTTACTACTGGCATTTTTCACTCCACTTCCGCATCAAACATGGCCTGCTGGCCCCCAAAGGTGCTGTCCTGGTTCGTGATGTTGTTCACAAATCACTCGTGGCATCACACCAGAGCCGAGAGGGGTAAATGCTGATGTTGATCAAAAAATGCCGCAACGATTAAACAATAATCATATTGTGCCTGAAACCTTTCAGCTGGCGGGCGTTTCGTTGGCAAACGTCCGCCCGCGCATCATTAAATACGGAAATGCCCCGCGGTTTCCGCTAACTCTCCAGCCTGGCTTTGCAATGCACCCGCCGCCGCCGCAGATTCCACTACCAGTTCAGCATTCTGCTGTACCATATTGTCCAGATGGGTCACCGCGTGATTAATCTCCTGAATCCCTTTCATCTGTTCGTCGGTTGAGAGGGTTATCTCGCGCATGATGACCAAAACGCTGCCGACGCTTTGTTCTATTTTGTCCATCGCCTCACCGGCCTGGCGCACGTAAAGCGAGCCATCGGCAACGCTTGCGGTGGTGGAGTCGATCAGGCTTTTGATCTCCTTCGCCGCCTGTGCGCTGCGGCTGGCGAGGTTGCGCACTTCGCCAGCGACTACGGCAAATCCCCGGCCTTGTTCACCGGCGCGGGCAGCCTCAACGGCGGCATTTAGCGCCAGGATGTTGGTCTGGAAAGCGATGCTGTCAATGACGCCGGTAATATCGCCAATCTTGCCGGAGGCCAGCTCAATGGCCTGCATGGTGGTAATAACCTTCGAGACCACTTCACCCCCGCGTTCAGCGGCTTCACCGGCGCTGTGGGCTTGAGCGTTGGCCTGAGCGGCAGAAGCGGTAGAATTTGCGACAGAGGCGGTGATCTGCTCTACGGCGCTGGCTGTTTCTCGCAGGCTGGAGGCGGCCCGCTCGGTGCGGGCAGAAAGCTCCTGATTGCCTGCAGCAATTTCGTTGGCGGCGACTTTCACCGAGGCGCTTGAATCCCTGAGCTGGGTCATGACTACGCCCAACTTGTCGCTGAAGGCGTTAAAGGCGTGGGCGATTTCCGTCACTTCATCGTGACCCGTTTCCGGCAACCGCTGAGATAGATCATTTGTGCCGTTGCTGATGGCGCGCATCCCGTCGCGAATTGTCCCGAGGCGGCTCATCACCTTACCGATCAGCAGATGCACAATTGCACCAGAAATCAGCACCAACACCAGCAGGGCGATGGCGGAAGCCTTCAGTAAAGCGCGCATCCCGGAGGTGGCATCATGCTCGTCGAGGGCCACGACCAGATACCAATGCGTGCCGCTAATCGGCGTAGCCATCAGCTGTTTACTTTGCCCGCTGATTATGCCGACGGCGCGATGTGTATCGCCGAGTAGCTGAGGTAAATCAGCCTGTTGAACGGCATCAGAAAAGGCTTTCAGCGTCAGGGTCGGATCCTGAGCGGCAATCAATGTCCCATCGCTGTTGATTAGCAGCCCGCTGCTGGCGGGCGTTGGGTGAATGCTGCGCACGTTCGCCACCACGCTGTCCATCGCCACATCCCCCGCGACGACGGCTTTAAGGCTGCCATTTTGCTTAATGGGCACGGCAAAAGTCACGACCAGCTTACCGGTACCGGCATCCACGTAAGGAGCGGTGACGACGGGAGCGTCGTCTTTCACCACCTGCTGATACCACGGTCGCCGGGTGGGGTCGAAGTCGGCCGGTACCCCCGTTGGGTCAGAAAATTTTGCGGTTTTATTCGCATAACCGACGTAGATATTGGTGAAGCCGCCGGCTTTGGCCAGTTGAGTGAAGACCGGGATGGGATCTTCGCTCAGCGCGGTGTTTTCCAGGGAGCTAACGATCGCCATTTTACCGCTGACCCAGTCGCCGATAGCGACGGAATGGCTCAGGCTGGTGCTGGTTAGTGTGTCGGTGATGGCACGTTGGTTATCGCGGCTGGTGACGGCGTAATTAATGAAGGTGTTGAGACATAGAGCTGAGACCAGGCAAATTGCCGTGACTAAAAGAAGACGTGTACGAAGAGATTTAACCATAATTATTATCCTGCTGCTGTGTTGTCCTAAGCAAAATATCGGCAACAAATGCAGGTAACTTGATGGCGCGGGAGAGGGTATAAGCAAATAATATTCCCGCGCTGAAATAATTAGAAAGTGAGGATTTTGTCCGACGCTAACGTCCATTCGGCAAGTTCAACGAGCGTGCCGATGGCAACGCCTTCAATGAGCGGCAGGCTGGTGATCCCGCGCCCGTCGGTACAGGTTTTACAGAGCTTCACCAGCACACCTTGCGCGGTGAGAATCTCGAGCATCTGCTGAATGTTGTATCCCTCGGCGGGCTTCTGGCCGCGCAGGCCAGCGGTCACCGCATCGGACATCAGGAACAGTTTTACTTCTGGCTGCGGCTCCTGGTCGCGCAGGGCGATGGCCAGCCGCAAACTGTTAAAAAGCGATTCGCTGCCGTACGCCGCCCCGTTGGCAATAATGACTATCTTCTGCATGGGTTTCTCCTTGATGATAACGTTGAGCGTGAGAAGCAGTGTATCGCCCTGAGTTATCGCTGGGTATGATTTGTGCCCGGAAAAGCAGGATTAATCCTGGAGTCGTACATGCAAGTCTCCCCGGTGGGTTAAGAGCAAAACCAGTGTGTTATCATTAATCAATGCGTAGATTTGCCGTTCCGCTTTTAACCTTGTGTTGTTTGCTCCCTCGTCCGGGAGGGGCAATGAGTACCTCAAACAACGTTGTTCCCGCGGCCCAAAACCCTTTCTCTTCTCCCGCTGATGACCTGCCGAACATGGGCCTCGCGCCTGAAACCGATGCTGCCGCGCGCAGGATTGCCGCAGTGGCGAAGAAGTTTGGCGAAGACAGCATGGTGGACAACGGGCTGGATACCGGCGAGCAGGCGCGACTGTTCGCTTTTACCAGCCTGAGAGATTTACTGGCCGACAAAGTGACCGATGAAACCCAGGCTTTGCTTTCGCCCTGGGGCAAAGCCAGCGTCAATTTGCGGGTGGATGAACACGGGAGCTGGAAGGGCAGCAATGGTTCGCTTTTCACGCCCTGGCAGGACAACAGCCGCTATCTGACCTGGAGCCAGCTCGGCTTTAGCCAGCAAAAATACGGCACCACCGGTAACCTCGGGCTGGGGCAGCGCTGGGTCGCCGGAAGCTGGCTACTGGGCTACAACTCGTTCTACGATAATCAGCTGACTACGCAGCTACAGCGGGCGGGATTTGGCGCCGAAGCCTGGGGCGAATACCTGCGGCTTTCGGCCAATTATTACCAGCCGCTGAACGGCTGGCGCGGGCAAACCGACACGCTTGAGCAGCGCCTGGCCCGGGGCTATGACGTCACGGCGCAGGCCTGGCTGCCGTTTTATCGGCATATTGCGACCAGTCTTAGCTTCGAACAATACTTTGGTGACAACGTCACGCTCTTCGACAGCGATAGCGGATATCGAAACCCAGTCGCGGTGACGATGGGCATTAACTATACGCCCGTGCCGCTGATCACGCTCACGGCCCAGCACAAGCAGGGTGAAAGCGGCGTCGCGCAGGAAAATCTGGGGCTCAAGCTGAATTATCGTTTCGGGGTGCCGCTGCAGAAGCAGCTCTCGGCGGACGAAGTGGCCGCGACCAGCTCCCTGCGCGGCAGCCGCTACGATAGCGTTGAGCGCGAGTCCGCCCCGGTGATGCAGTTCCGTCAGCGTAAAACGTTGTCAGTATTCCTGGCCACGCCGCCGTGGCAGCTGCAGCCGGGAGAAACGGTTTTGCTTAAGCTGCAGGTGAAAGCGACGCATGGCATCCGGCGGCTGGTATGGCAGGGAGATACCCAGGTGCTCAGCCTGACGCCGCCGGCACGGCCGCTCAGCACCGACGGCTGGAGCATTATTTTGCCTGCGTGGCAGGCAGGTGCCGCAAATGAATATCACCTGTCGGTCACCGTGGAAGACGAAAAGGGGCAGCGCGTCTCGTCGAATGAGATTGTGCTCCAGCCTGCCGCACCGCTGCTGATTGCCCCCGAAAGTGACCCGCGTTACTCCTTGCTGCCGGAGGAGTAACCGGCGCTAAAAAATACGATCCTGGTGAACCCAAACGGCCGCTTCCACTCGGGACTTGAGCTTCATTTTCTTCAGCAGATGTTTGACGTGCACTTTCACCGTACTTTCGGTGATGTCCAGGCGACGGGCGATCATCTTGTTCGGCAGCCCCTGGGCTATCAGCTTCAGGATATCGCGTTCCCGCGGAGTAAGCTGATTGACGTCACGATCTGAGGTTGCACGGTTGGCCCGCAGGCTGGCCGCCAGCACGGGGGTCAGCGCTTCGCTGAGTACCATTTCTCCCGCTGCGGCCTGCTGCAGGGCTTTGAGCAAATCTTCCGGCTCCATGTCTTTCAGCAAATAGCCATCCGCACCGCGCTTAAGGGCGGTGACCACATCTTCTTCATGGTTCGAAACGGTAAACACCACAATGCGTCCTGACAGCGCTTTTTCGCGCAGGCAGTCGAGCGTTTCCAGCCCGTTCATGCCCGGCATGTTCAGGTCGAGCAGGATCAGGTCTGGATCGAGCGCTTCGGCAAGCTGCACGCCCTGTTCGCCGCTGCCGGCCTCTCCGACGACGGCCAGCTCTGGCGCCATGCTGATCAGCTGCTTAACGCCGGTACGCATCATGGGGTGATCGTCTATCAGCAAAATGGTTGCTGCTTCCTGATGACTCATTCTTCGCTCCTTATTACGGAAGAAAGCGGTGCTTCGGGGATAAAATTGACGACCACTTCGGTGCCGCCGCAGGGACGGGGGCGAACCTGGCAGTCACCCTGCAAGGTTTGGGCGCGGTCGCGCATGATAATAAGGCCGTAATGGTTGCTGCGCTCGCCGCTGCCGGAAATACCGCGCCCGTTGTCCCACACCGCAAGGCGTACCTGATTTCCGTGACGGGTAACGCTGATACCGCAGGCGCTGGCTTCCGCGTGTTTCAGGCTGTTGTTCAGCGCCTCACGCGCAATCTGCACCAAATGAATGGCCTGATGAGAAGGCACTAAGCGCGGCGGGAGCTGGTAGTCCAGCATCACCGGGAAGCCAAGTTTGTCGCTGAACTCCTGGCAACTGGCCTCAAGCGCCGGGCGCAAACCAGGCTCGGTGAGCTTAAGGCGGAAGGTGGTCAGCAATTCTCTCAACTGCCGCCAGGAGGTGTTCAACTCGCCGCGTATTTGCTCCAGCAGCGTCCGGCTCTCCTCCGGCAGCGTTTTGCCCTGCATTTGCAGGCAGCTGACCTGCATCTTCATACAGGAAAGTGACTGGGCGATGGAGTCATGCAATTCCCTGGCAATGGCAGATCGCTCCTCCATCACCACTAACTGCTGCTGGTGTTCATACTGACGCTCCATGGCGAGCGTGGCGGTGAGCTGCTCCATTAGCGTGGCAATAAGCTGCAGCTGGTCTTCGGTCAGCGTTTTGCCCAACGGAAGCTGGGCCAGCACCAGACCGTAATGAAGATGGTTATCGGTGAGGCGCCATTTCAGCGTCGTGGTGTCCTGCGGTAGCGCTGCCCCGGCATCCGGGCACAGCTGGCAGCCCCGGGCATCGCAGTGCGCGTCCGGCTGGAACGTGTATTCCTGATAATTCTCTTCATCTTCGTACTCGTACACCCGGAGCACGATGCCCAGCAGCGGGGTTAAAATCTGGAGTTCGCTCAGTACAGGGGAAATACGCTGGCACAGCGGAGCCTGCGCGTGCAGGCGGCGGTTAGCCTCGTAGAGGAAGGTGAGCATCTGGTTTTTTTGCTCAAGCCCGGCGGTTTTCTCCCGGACCCGCCGCTCGAGCACGGCGTAGCTTTGCGCCAGTTCGCTGGACATGCTGTTTAGCGCGCTCCCAAGCGTGGCCATTTCGTCGCGGCCGCGAAAATTCACCCGTTGGGTGAAGTCTCGCTGACCAATGGCGGTGGCCATCGCCAGTAGCTGACGCCACGGGCGGAGTAATCTTTTGCGTAACCAAATCAGGGTAAAGACGATCAACAGCCCGAGTAACACCGCCATACCCTGCTGCAGCAAAATCACGTGATGCAGACGCATCTCGGTGGTGCGGTCGAAGGAGCTGACCAGTTCATCAATGCTGGCGACAAAATGGGCGACGGCGGGTTTTACCTGCTGCGGCGTTTGGGCGGCAATCAGCGCGGGTTCAAGCGTGCTGCGCCAGTAATCTTGTAGCTGTTGAAGCCTGGCCTGCTGCCCGTCGCGCTCGGCGGCAAGGCGGAGATCGTCGCTCCATGTGGTTTGCTCCATTTCTCGCAGCAGCATCTTGTCCTGCTCCGTCAGCGGAATGGCTGCCAGCAGGCGGTAGCTCTGCATGCGCATGGAGCCCGTTTTGTTGATCGCGTGGGCATTGCCCGAAATCCCCTGGGCCAGCCAGCCGGCCATCGCCATTCCCACCACGCTTAACATCGCCAGCAGCATGACAACCAGCGCGAGCTGATTGACCAGCGAAAGGGGAGAAAACAGGCGTTTTAGCATTGGCAAACGGGCTCCTGAGTGGGAAAAGTGACGAGTGGCGCTATTTTCAGTCAACAGCTGGAGTATACCCATACCTCCAAAGGATTACCCCCAAATTGCCAGAGGAGGCAGGGCAATGGGAGCGGTCAGCAGCAAGTCCCGCAGGGGTGTGATAAATCACGTTATTTTTTTGCCAGAAGATTACTCACAAAGAATGAGGGGGCTTTTTTGCCCGCCGGAGAGATAGATTATCCCTTGATTTACATCAACTAATCTCGACACAGGAACCCTAAGGTTGCGGCATTTACTCACACGAAATGAGGTGTTTATGTCACAGTCTCCCGTTCCCGAGAAGCCGTCGGGCGCACTGATTACCGACTGGCGGCCGGAAGATCCACAGTTCTGGCAGCAAAAAGGTCATCGGATCGCCAGCCGCAACCTGTGGATTTCCGTCCCAAGCCTGCTGCTGGCCTTCTGCGTCTGGATGCTGTTCAGCGCGGTGGCGGTGAATTTGAATAAGGTCGGCTTTACCTTCACCACCGATCAGCTGTTTATGCTCACGGCGTTACCTTCCGTTTCCGGCGCGCTGCTGCGCGTCCCGTATTCGTTCATGGTGCCGGTCTTTGGCGGCCGCCGCTGGACGGCGTTCAGCACGGGGATCTTGATTATTCCGTGCGTCTGGCTGGGCTTTGCCGTGCAGGATACCAGCACCTCGTTTAACACCTTCATCTGTATCTCTCTGCTGTGCGGCTTTGCCGGGGCGAACTTTGCCTCCAGCATGGCAAACATCAGCTTCTTCTTCCCGAAGGCAAAGCAGGGCGGCGCGCTGGGGATTAACGGCGGGCTGGGGAATATGGGCGTGAGCGTGATGCAGCTGGTGGCCCCGCTGGCTATCTCCCTGTCGATGTTTGCCATTTTTGGCGGCAAAGGCGTGGCACAGGGCGACGGCACGATGCTGTTCCTGGAAAATGCCGCGTGGATCTGGGTGCCGTTTCTGGCGGTATTCACCTTAGCGGCCTGGTTCGGAATGAACGATCTCTCGGCGTCGAAAGCCTCCCTGCGTGAGCAGCTGCCGGTGCTTAAGCGCGGCCATCTCTGGATTCTGGGGCTGCTCTACCTGGCGACATTTGGCTCGTTCATCGGCTTTTCTGCCGGGTTTGCGATGCTGTCTAAAACCCAGTTCCCGGACGTCAACATTCTGCATTTTGCCTTCTTTGGCCCGCTGTTTGGCGCCCTGGCACGTTCTGCAGGTGGGGCGATTTCCGACCGCTGGGGCGGCACCCGAGTTTCGCTGTATAACTTCATGCTGATGGCCATTTTCAGCGCGCTGCTGTTCACCACGCTGCCAACGAACGGACAGGGCGGGAACTTCATCGCCTTCTTCGGGGTGTTCCTGATGCTTTTCCTGACGGCGGGGCTGGGCAGTGGCTCGACCTTCCAGATGATTTCCGTGATTTTCCGTAAGCTGACAATGGACAGAGTAAAAGCCGCCGGTGGCAGCGATGAAGTCGCCCTGCGCGAGGCCGCCACGGATACCGCCGCAGCGCTGGGCTTTATTTCGGCCATTGGCGCCATCGGGGGGTTCTTTATCCCTAAAGCCTTCGGCACTTCCCTGGCGTTGACCGGCTCGCCTGCCGGGGCGATGAAGCTGTTCCTCGTCTTTTACATTGTATGTGTGGTTATTACCTGGGCCGTTTATGGCCGGAAATCCTCTCGCTAATGCATTGACCTTTTTGGTTATCCCTTTGCGCGGCTTCGTCCGCGCTTTTTTTTGCCCGCTACGCTTTCAGCGCTGGTTAATTCGCCGCCTACCCCTTAATACCCAAACCCGGCTTGCCGCTACCCCTTCCCCGATGGGTTTTGATTTTTTTGTATTTATATTCAGTTGGTTAGTGATTGTTAAGGTCTTACACTTTGGTGGTAGTGGCCGCCGGGCGCCCAAAAACCACACCAGAAGCAGTTGATCGTTATCAAAAATCCCCAGCTTTCGAGGCGTTACCGTCTCGGGCATCAAGCAATGTCGATTTCACCAGAAGAGCCACCAGGCTCCACATCAGGAGTATCCCGATGAGCAAGTTCCTCGACCGGTTTCGTTATTTCAGGCAGAAGGGAGAAACCTTCGCCAATGGACACGGCCAGCTACTCGATACCAATCGCGACTGGGAAGAAGGGTATCGCCAGCGCTGGCAGCATGACAAAGTGGTGCGCTCCACGCACGGCGTGAACTGTACCGGCTCCTGCAGCTGGAAGATTTATGTCAAAAGCGGCCTGGTGACCTGGGAAACCCAGCAAACGGACTACCCTCGTACCCGCCCGGATATGCCGAACCACGAACCTCGCGGCTGCCCGCGCGGGGCAAGCTACTCATGGTATCTCTACAGCGCCAACCGTTTGAAGTACCCTCAGATGCGTAAACGTCTGATCAAGCTTTGGCGCGAAGCGAAAACGCAGTATAACGATCCGGTTGAAGCCTGGGCATCGATCATTAACGATCCCGACAAAGCCAAAAGTTACAAACAGGCGCGTGGCCGCGGGGGATTTGTTCGTTCGACCTGGGAAGAGGTTAACGAGCTGATCGCGGCGGCGAACGTCTATACCGCAAAAACCTACGGTCCGGACCGCATCACCGGCTTCTCGCCGATCCCGGCCATGTCGATGGTTTCTTACGCCGCAGGCACCCGCTATCTGTCGCTTATCGGCGGCACCTGCATGAGCTTCTACGACTGGTACTGCGACCTGCCGCCAGCGTCTCCGCAAACCTGGGGCGAGCAGACTGACGTACCGGAGTCCGCGGACTGGTACAACGCCGGTTACATCATCGCCTGGGGCTCTAACGTCCCGCAGACGCGTACCCCGGACGCCCACTTCTTCACCGAAGTCCGCTACAAAGGCACCAAAACGGTTGCCGTCACGCCGGACTATGCGGAAATCTCCAAGCTGTGCGACCAGTGGCTGGCGCCGAAGCAGGGGACGGATGCCGCGATGGCGATGGCAATGGGCCACGTTATGCTGCGGGAATTCCATCTCGACAAACCAAGCCAGTACTTCACCGACTACGTTCGTCGCTACACCGATATGCCGATGCTGGTGACGCTGGAAGCCCGTGACGGCTTCTATGCCCCAGCGAATTTGCTGCGTGCGGCAGACCTGGTCGACAGTCTCGGCCAGGAAAATAATCCGCAGTGGAAAACCGTTGCGCTGGCTGATCAGTCCGGCGAGCTGGTTGCACCTAACGGATCCATTGGCTTCCGCTGGGGTGAAAAAGGCAAGTGGAACCTCGAGCAGCGTGACGGCAGCACCGGGGAAGAAACCGCGCTGCGCCTGAGCCTGCTGGGCAGCCACGATGAAGTTGCCGAGGTGGGGTTCCCGTACTTTGGCGGTGAGAGCACCGAGCATTTCGACAACGTCAAACTGAAAGACGTACTGCTGCATAAGCTGCCGGTTAAACGCCTGCAGCTGGCGGACGGCTCAAGCGTGCTGGTGGCAACGGTCTACGATCTCACCCTGGCTAACTACGGTCTGGATCGCGGCCTGAACGATGATAACTGCGCCAGCAGCTACGATGAAATGAAGGCTTATACACCAGCCTGGGCCGAGCAGATCACCGGTGTGCCTCGCCAGGATATCGTGCGCATTGCCCGTGAGTTCGCGGATAACGCGGACAAAACCCACGGCCGCTCGATGATTATCGTTGGCGCAGGCGTGAACCACTGGTTCCATATGGATATGGCCTACCGTGGGCTTATCAATATGCTGATCTTCTGCGGCAGCATCGGGCAGAGCGGCGGCGGCTGGGGCCACTACGTCGGTCAGGAAAAACTGCGTCCGCAGACCGGCTGGATGCCGCTGGCGTTTGCCCTCGACTGGCAGCGCCCGCCGCGCCACATGAACAGCACCTCCTACTTCTATAACCACTCCAGCCAGTGGCGCTATGAGACGGTGACGGCGGATGAGTTCCTGTCCCCGCTGGCGGATAAGTCCCGCTACACCGGCCACCTGATCGACTTCAACGTGCGCGCCGAACGCATGGGCTGGCTGCCTTCTGCACCGCAGCTTGGCACTAACCCGCTGCGCATTGCTGACCGGGCGAAAGGGGCCGGAATGTCGCCGGTGGATTACACCGTTGAACAACTTAAATCCGGCGGCATCCGCTTTGCGGCGGAGCAGCCGGACTCCGGCTATAACCACCCGCGCAACATGTTTATCTGGCGTTCGAACCTGCTGGGCTCTTCCGGGAAGGGGCATGAATTTATGCTCAAATACCTGCTGGGCACCGAGCACGGCATTCAGGGGAAAGATCTGGGCCAGGAAGGTGGGCTGATGCCGGAGGAGGTGGAATGGGTCGATAACGGCCTGGACGGCAAGCTGGATCTGGTGGTCACCCTGGACTTCCGCCTGTCTAGCACCTGCCTGTATTCCGACATTGTGCTGCCGACCGCCACCTGGTATGAGAAAGAAGATCTGAACACTTCGGATATGCATCCGTTTATTCACCCGTTCTCCGCCGCCGTGGATCCTTGCTGGGAATCGAAAAGCGACTGGGAAATCTACAAAAGCATCGCGAAGAAGTTCTCCGAAGTTTGCGTTGGCCACCTCGGTAAAGAGACCGATGTTGTGACGCTGCCGATTCAGCACGACTCGGCCGCCGAACTGGCTCAGCCGTATGGCGTGATGGACTGGAAGAAAGGCGAATGTGACCTGATCCCAGGCAAAACCGCGCCGCACATTATTGCCGTTGAGCGCGACTATCCGGCGACGTACGAACGCTTTACCTCCGTCGGACCGCTGTTGGAGAAAATGGGCAACGGCGGGAAAGGCATTAGCTGGAATACCGAAAAAGAAGTCGAGTTCCTGCGCAAGCTCAACTACGTGAAGACCGACGGCCCGGCTAAAGGCCAGCCTATGATCAACACGGCCATTGATGCCGCCGAGGTTGTGCTCAGCCTGGCGCCGGAAACCAACGGCCAGGTGGCGGTGAAAGCCTGGGCCGCGCTCGGTGAATTTACCGGTCGCGATCACACGCACCTCGCATTGCCGAAAGAAGAAGAGAAGATTCGCTTCCGCGACATTCAGGTTCAGCCGCGCAAAATCATCTCCAGCCCGACCTGGTCCGGGCTGGAGGACGAACATGTCTCTTATAACGCGGGCTATACCAACGTACACGAGCTGATCCCGTGGCGCACACTGTCTGGCCGCCAGCAGCTTTATCAGGATCACCAGTGGATGCGCGACTTTGGCGAGAGCCTAGTGGTGTACCGTCCGCCGATTGATACCCGTTCCGTGGACGGCATGATGGGCCACAAGTCTAACGGCAACCCGGAAAAAGCGCTTAACTTCCTGACCCCGCATCAGAAGTGGGGCATCCACTCCACCTACAGCGACAACCTGTTGATGCTGACGCTGGGGCGCGGGGGGCCAATTATCTGGCTGTGTGAAGCAGACGCCAAAGAAATCGGCATCGCCGATAACGACTGGGTTGAAGTGTTTAACAAAAACGGGGCGCTGACGGCGCGCGCGGTAGTGAGCCAGCGCGTTCCGGCCGGGATGACGATGATGTACCACGCGCAGGAACGCATCATGAACCTGCCGGGCTCTGAAATCACCGGCCAGCGCGGCGGCATTCATAACTCGGTGACCCGCATCACGCTGAAGCCAACCCACATGATTGGCGGCTACGCCCAGCTGGCCTACAGCTTTAACTATTACGGTACGGTCGGCTCTAACCGCGATGAGTTCGTGGTGGTTCGCAAAATGAAAGAGATTAACTGGTTAGACGGCGAAGGCAATGACCAGGTACAGGAGAGCGTAAAATGAAAATTCGTTCACAAATTGGCATGGTGCTGAATCTGGACAAATGCATCGGCTGCCATACCTGCTCGGTGACCTGCAAAAACGTCTGGACCAGCCGCGAAGGAACGGAATACGCGTGGTTTAACAACGTGGAAACCAAGCCTGGCCTGGGCTACCCAAACGACTGGGAAAACCAGGACAAATGGAAGGGGGGCTGGATCCGCAAAATCAACGGCAAGCTGCAGCCCCGCATGGGCAACCGCGCGATGCTGCTGGGTAAAATCTTCGCTAACCCGCATTTACCGGGGATCGATGATTATTACGAGCCGTTTGACTACGACTACCAGAACCTGCACACCGCGCCGGAGGGCAGCAAAGCGCAGCCCGTGGCCCGGCCTCGCTCGCTGATTACCGGCCAGCGGATGAACAAAATCGAAGCTGGCCCGAACTGGGAAGAGCTGCTTGGCGGCGAATTTGAAAAACGCGCGCAGGACCAGAATTTCGTCAATATGCAAAAGGCGATGTACGGTCAGTTCGAAAACACCTTCATGATGTACCTGCCGCGCCTGTGCGAGCACTGCCTGAACCCGGCCTGCGTCGCCACCTGTCCGAGCGGGGCCATCTACAAGCGCGAAGAAGACGGCATTGTGCTGATTGATCAGGATAAATGCCGCGGCTGGCGGATGTGCATCACCGGCTGCCCGTACAAAAAAATCTACTTCAACTGGAAAAGTGGCAAGTCCGAGAAGTGCATCTTCTGCTACCCGCGCATTGAAGCGGGGATGCCGACGGTCTGCTCAGAAACCTGCGTAGGACGTATTCGCTATCTCGGCGTGCTGCTGTATGACGCCGATGCGATTGAGCAGGCGGCCAGCACGGAAAACGAGAAAGATCTGTATCAGCGCCAGCTGGACGTATTCCTGGATCCGAACGATCCGGCAGTCATTGCGCAAGCGCTGAAAGACGGTATCCCGCAGGGAGTGATTACGGCGGCTCAGCAGTCGCCGGTGTACAAAATGGCGATGGACTGGAAGCTGGCTCTGCCGCTGCACCCGGAATATCGCACGCTGCCGATGGTCTGGTACGTGCCGCCGCTGTCGCCGATTCAGTCCGCGAGCGATGCGGGCCAGCTGCCGCACACCGGTATTCTGCCTGATGTCGAAAGCCTGCGTATTCCGGTGGAGTACCTGGCCAACCTGCTGACCGCCGGGGACACCGCGCCGGTGCTGCGGGCGCTGAAGCGCATGATGGCGATGCGTCACTACAAACGTGCTGAAACCGTTGAAGGCGTGATCGACACGCGTGCGCTGGAAGAGGTGGGGCTAACCGAAGCTCAGGCGCAGGAAATGTACCACTACCTGGCTATCGCTAACTACGAAGATCGTTTTGTGGTGCCGACCAGCCATCGCGAACTGGCCGAGAACTCTTTCCCTGAGCACAGCGGCTGCGGCTTTAGCTTTGGCGACGGCTGTCACGGCAGCGACACCAAATTCAATCTGTTCAACAGCCGTCGGATTGACGCTATCGACGTCTCGAGCAAAACGGAGCCGCATCCATGATTGAACTACTGATTATCTCCCGCCTGCTGGAGTACCCGGATGCTGCCCTGTGGCAGCATCATCAGGAGCTGCATGAGGCGCTGGCCCAAAGCGAGACATTGACGAAAATGCAGCGCGCCAGTCTGGATGGGTTTATCGACTCACTCTGCCAGCGGGAGCTGCTGGACGCGCAATCCAGCTACAGCGAGCTATTCGACCGGGGCAGAGCCACTTCGCTGTTGCTCTTCGAGCACGTTCACGGTGAATCGCGCGATCGGGGCCAGGCGATGGTTAACCTGATGAACCAGTATCAACAGGCCGGGCTGGAAATTGACAGCCGCGAGCTGCCGGACCATCTGCCGCTTTATCTGGAATACCTGTCCCAGCGCACGCGGGCAGAAGCGCAGGGCGGGCTGCAGGACATCGCGCCGATCCTGGCTTTGCTCAGCGCGCGTCTGAAACAGCGTGAGAGCGACTATGCGCTACTCTTCGACCTGCTGATTGCTCTGGCTGAAAGCGACGTCAGCGTCGAAACGGTCCGCCAGCAAATTGCCAACGAAGCGCGCGACGACACGCCTCAGGCGCTGGATGCGGTGTGGGAAGAGGAGCAGGTGAAATTCATGGCCGATGACAGCTGCGGAGAGACCGACATTACCGCACACCAGCGCCGTTTTGCCGGGGCGGTGGCTCCACAGTACCTGAATATAGCAGGAGGGAAATAATGCATTTTCTCAACGTCTTCTTCTTTGATATCTACCCGTACCTTTGCGGTGCCGTGTTCCTGATTGGCAGCTGGCTGCGCTATGACTACGGGCAGTACACCTGGCGTGCAGCGTCCAGCCAGATGCTGGATCGCAAGGGCATGAACCTGGCCTCAAACCTGTTTCATTTCGGTATTCTTGGGATCTTTGCCGGACACTTCCTTGGCATGCTGACGCCGCACTGGATGTACGAGGCGTTTTTGCCGCTAGAAATTAAACAGAAAATGGCCATGTTTGCCGGGGGAGCCAGCGGCGTGATGACGCTGGTGGGCGGCCTGCTGCTGCTGAAGCGTCGCCTGTTCAGCCCACGCGTGCGCGCCACCACCACTGGGGCCGATATCCTGATCCTTAGCCTGCTGATGCTCCAGTGTGCGCTGGGCCTCGGCACTATTCCGTTCTCCGCCCAGCATATGGACGGCAGCGAAATGATGAAGCTGGTGAACTGGGCGCAGCACGTGGTCACCTTCCGCGGTGGCGCATCTGACTACCTCGACGGCGTGGCGTTTATTTTCCGCGTTCATCTGGTGCTGGGCATGACGCTGTTCCTGCTGTTCCCGTTCTCGCGCCTCGTGCATATCTGGAGCGCGCCGGTGGAATATCTGACACGCAAATACCAGATTGTTCGCGCTCGCCGCTAGTCTGCATGAACGATCACAAGCCCGGTATATGCCGGGCTTTTTACACAATAAACAAATTCGTTTTTCCGGATATGAACGTTGACTTTAACGCCGTGAGCTTTACTATGGCAGCGTCTATTCAAGAGATCTCACCATGACTGCCCTGGCGCCTTTACAGCTTTTTAAACATTTGTCGGAAGAAACCCGGCTGGCTATCACTCTGCTGCTAAGAGCGAAAAGCGAGCTTTGCGTCTGCGAACTAACTGCTGTGCTGGATCTGCCGCAGCCTAAGGTCTCCCGGCATTTGGCGATGCTGCGCGAGGGCGGTTTGCTGCAGGACAGAAGAGAGGGGAAATGGGTTTATTATCGCCTTTCACCCCACATGCCCGCGTGGGCGGCGGCGGTCATTGAGCAGGCCTGGCAAAGCCAGGGCCATGAAGTGCTGGAGCGCTTGAAACGCATCGAGGCGAGTGGGGCTATGGCGCTTTGCCAGTAAAAAAATTTAACTTAACACATTCGTTTTTTCAGATATGATGGCGTTGTTTTACTGAAGTGGGAGTGAACATGTTTTTAGCAGGAACGCTATTTCTTCATGGCAATCGGCGCCCGTGAACTGCTGCGCAAAAACGTTGAGCCTTATGAAGTTTTAGGGCTGGAGAAAGGGCAATTCAGCGAGGAGCGACTCATTGAGTTGATGGTGCAGTACCCGCTGTTAATTAACCGCCCGATTGTGGTGACTGAGCGGGGGACGAGATTTTGCCGCCCTTCGGAACGCGTGCTGGATATCCTGCCTGAAGGGCAGCAGGGTGCGTTCAGTAAAGAGGACGGCGAGCCGGTTGTGGATGAGCAGGGCCAGCGCTTGAAACCGTAAAACCCGCTTGAAACCCTGAGGGGAAGGGTTCACAATACTTCGCAAGGTGATGGCGTTCCACCTTCCCCCAACCGCCTCGTTCAGAGGCTGATGACGCCTGGTATGACTCTTTTAATCCAAGAGGCATGTCAGGCTGGTCAACGTTTACCCCCCGGCTCTGCATGCTTCCCTTAACGGGGCTCGAGCCATGATACATGTTATTGGTCACCTTCATCCCGACAGCGATGCCGTTTGCAGCGCCGTGATGGTTGCTCGCTGGTTAACGCTGCGGGGCCGCACGGCACAGGCGTGGCGCTGCGGCGAGGTTAACCGTGAAACTGAACTGATTTTCTCCCGTGCCGCTCTTCCTCTGCCCGGGCTTCTCTCGTCTTCTCTGAGCAACAAAGACATCTGGCTGGTGGATTTTAACGAGCCGGGGCAAGGGCCAGACTCGCTTATCACCGGCAATATTGTTGGGATCATCGATCATCACCGTTTGGGCGGGCTGATTACCCGGTTGCCGCCGGAGGTGTGCATCAAACCCGTAGGCAGCACGGCCACGGTGATCTGGCAGCTTATGGACGCCCGACTTCGGGCCGGGATCTCTGCCAGCGAGGCTATTTTGCTCCTGGGCGCGCTGCTCAGTGACACCGTCGCGCTACGTTCGCCCACGACCACACCTGAGGATAGGCTGGCGGCGGATGAGCTGGCCGGGCGCATCGGTATCGATTATGAAGAGTTTATTGCCGACCTGCTCACGGCCAAGACCTCTGTGGCCGGGCAGAGCGCGAGGGAACTGCTGCACAAAGATCTCAAGCGTTTTGACATCAACGGTGTTCGGCTAAAAATTGCGCAGCTGGAACTCTACTCTCTAACGCAACTTGCTCCTCAACTGGATGCTCTGCTGGAAGAAATGAATCTGCATGCGGCCGACGCCGATGTCGATCTTGTCGTGTTGATGGTGACCGATATTAATGCTTGTGAATCTGAACTCTATTTCTCCACCTCTTCATTGATGCCTGGGGCGCAGCCCCGCGTGATGCCGGGCATGATGAGTCGCAAAAAACAGCTTCTCCCCTGGCTGCAAAGCCAGCTCAATCCCGCCAGGAGCCCGCTATGAACCTCTACTCCCACGTTCTCGTACTTATTCAGGGCAAGACCGACGGGCAGGTGCTGATTCAACATGCCGCTCGCCTTGCCGGGGCGCTGCCCGTCCAAATCACCCTCGTCCACATCAGCGAAGACTACCGGGAGATGAATTACGTCTCCGATGCGCGAATGGATGACAACGTTTCTGCCGACCTGATTCAGGCGAAAGCGTTGTTTAGCGAGCTGGTGCGCTCGGTCAACGTGCCGGTAAAAACGCGGGAGCTGGTGACGTTGAACCGCTTTGAAGACGTTGAAAAATGCATTTCTTCACTGGATGTGGACCTGGTGCTGGCCGGGCACCGCAACCGCTGGCTGGGGCAGATCGCTTCTGACTCGATGGAATACGTTAATCATCTGAATGTTGACGTGCTGATTAAACATATCGATGGCAAACAATGAGGTAATCACCATGAATTTTACGCTGGATAAAATAGTTGCTCGTGAAATTTTGGATTCTCGTGGGAACCCAACCGTTGAAGTTGATGCTTATACCACAGAGGGGGTTATGGCCCGGGCCTCGGTTCCGTCCGGTGCCAGCACGGGTTCAAGGGAGGCCATAGAGCGACGGGATGGCGATAAACAGCGCTACAACGGTAAGGGGGTGCAGAACGCAGTGCATTCGATCAATACCGAGATTCATCAGGCACTTGTGGGCGTTGATGGCCGTGAACAGCGGCGGGTGGATGATATTCTGCTGGCGCTGGACGGCACGGAAAACAAGGCACGGTTGGGGGCTAACGCCATTCTCGGTGTTTCTTTGGCCGTCGCGCGGCTTGCAGCTCAGGTAACCGGCCAGCCGCTGTTTCGCTATCTCGGTGGGCTGAGGGCGAACCTGCTGCCGGTTCCCTGCATGAATATTGTTAACGGCGGGGTGCATGCCCGGGGGCAGGGAGCGGATTTTCAGGAGTTTATGATTGCGCCACATGGTGCGGCCAGCCTGACCGAAGCCGTGCGCCAGGGGAGCGAAGTCTACCAGGCGCTTCGCCAGATCCTGCTGGATAACAATCTTTCTACAGCCGTGGGTGATGAAGGCGGATTTGCCCCGGCGGTGTCCTCTAATAAACAACCTTTGCAGTTTATCGTGCAGGCGATTGAGAAAGCGGGCTACCGGCCAGGGGAAGATATCAGCATCTGTATCGATCCCGCTTCCAGCGAATTCTATACCGAGGGTAAATACCACCTAAGAACGGAAAAAAGCACGCTTAGCGCCGAAGAGATGACGGGCAATTATGCCGATCTGCTGGGCCAGTTTCCTATTGTGCTGCTTGAAGATGGGCTGGCCGAGAATGACTGGGCAGGCTGGAAGCACCTGAACCAAAAATTGGGCAACAGGGTCGAGCTGGTGGGCGACGATCTCTTCGTGACTAACGTGAAATACATCCGACGTGGCATAGAAGAGAACCTGGCTAACGCGGCGCTGATCAAGCTGAACCAGATAGGCACCCTGAGCGAAACCTTCGACGCGGTGGCACTTTGCCAGCAGCACGGCTGGGGAACGTTTATTTCTCACCGCAGCGGTGAAACGACGGACAGCTTTATTGCGGACATGACGGTTGCCCTGCGTGCGGGGCACCTGAAAACCGGCGCGCCTTGTCGGGGCGAAAGGGTAGAAAAATATAATCAGTTGATGCGAATTGAACAGGCGCTAGGCGCAGATGCACATTTTGCCGGACGTAGCGCTTTTATTCATAAAAGCTAAAAGCAAAGTTCTTATTTAACAACACCGTATCGTTTAGATCTTTTTGAGGGAAATATGGTTAAACCACTGTTTGCAGTTATTGTTGGCGGCTCGGCTGGGTGTGTTATTCGCTGGCTCCTTGCGTTACGTCTGAATGGCCTTTTCCCTCATTTGCCCCTCGGTACGCTGGCGGTCAACCTGTTGGCTGGGTTGATTATCGGTGGCGCAATGGCTTTCTTTCTGCGTCAGCCGCAGCTCGATCCCGGCTGGAAGTTGTTGATTACCACCGGCCTGTGCGGCGGCATGAGTACTTTTTCAACGTTCTCTGTTGAGCTGTTTTCGCTGCTGCAGGGGGGGAATTATGCCTGGGCGATGGCGTCCGTTTTCGCTCACGTACTGGGTTCACTGTTAATGACTGCGGTCGGTTTCTTTGTCATAAATGCAGTGATGTAATAGGGCTGTGCAACCGGCGGGCCTGAGTTTGGCTCGCCTTTTTTATTCTTAGAGAACAACAGCGAAAGGCGTTTTATAAGAGTATTAGCCCTAGTGCCAGGAATAGGGAGGCGGGGGAAGGATGACCGCGCAAGCGCGTTCTCACTGCCGTGAGTCGAACCTTAATCGAAGCTTCTCATCCTTCCCCAATGGGAATCTGGATGATTGTGCGAGTTCTGAAGTTGGGATTTGTTCTGGAAGATGGTGGCGGGGGAAGGATGACCGCGCAAGCGCGTTCTCACTGACGTGAGTCGAACCTTAATCGAAGCTTCTCGTCCTTCCCCAACGGGAATCTGGATGATTGTGCAAGTTCTTAAGTTGGGGTTTGTTCTGGAAGATGGTGGCGGGGGAAGGATGACCGCGCAAGCGCGTTCTCACTGACGTGAGTCGAACCTTAATCGAAGCTTCTCGTCCTTCCCCAACGGGAATCTGGATGATTGTGCAAGTTCTTAAGTTGGGGTTTGTTCTGGAATATGGTGGCGGGGGAAGGATTCGAACCTTCGAAGTCGATGACGGCAGATTTACAGTCTGCTCCCTTTGGCCGCTCGGGAACCCCGCCAGGGGTTAATGCTTTGAATTTTTAGATGGTGGTGGGGGAAGGATTATTCGTCGCTTCACTCCTCACCCTTCGGGCCGCTGCTTTAGCAGCGTTATTTCGCTTTCGCTCGATTCGAACCTTGGTCGAAGATTCTCACCCTTCCCGATAAGCGAAAACTTTGTCTCATCTCATCGGTATTACCACATCACTGTGGTGAATAATGGTGGTGGGGGAAGGATTCGAACCTTCGAAGTCGATGACGGCAGATTTACAGTCTGCTCCCTTTGGCCGCTCGGGAACCCCACCACGGGGTAATGCTTGTTACTGGCCTGCTTCGCTGTGGAAGCGGGGCGCATCATATCAAATGAAGCGCCGCTGTAAAGCATTCACTTGAGGAAAATGAATCGTTTGCCGCTTTTTTACGCTGAGCGCCGCAAAGCTAACCAATTCATTTTCTGAGTGATTAGAGAATAATCGTACGGTTGCCGTAAACGAAGACTCGCTGGGCCAACACTTCGTAGAGCGCCCGGCTTAGCACATTTTTCTCTACGTCACGCCCGGCACGCATCATGTCGTCGGCGGTGTAGGTGTGATCGACGTGGATCACGTCCTGCATGATGATCGGGCCTTCGTCCAGATTATCATTAACATAATGCGCGGTGGCGCCGATAATCTTCACGCCGCGTTCGTAGGCCTGGTGGTAAGGGCGTGCGCCGATAAACGCCGGCAGGAACGAGTGATGGATGTTGATTATCTGGTTCGGGAAGCGGGCGACAAACTCAGGCGTCAATACGCGCATGTATTTGGCCAGCACGACGTAGTCTGGTTTATGTGCTTCGATAGCATCGGCCATTTGCATGTCGTGCTCTTCGCGCGTCATCCCTTCGTGGCTGACTAACTGGAACGGAATGTCGAAACGCTCCACTAAGGTACGTAGGGTTTCGTGATTGCCGATGACGGCAGCGATTTCTACGTCCAGGCCGCCATAGGTGGATTTCATCAGCAAATCGCCGAGGCAATGGGCTTCTTTGGTGACCAGAATAACAATGCGACGGCGGCCCGCAGGCGTCAATTCACGAATTGAGCCTTCCGGCAGCGCGCTGTCCAGGTCGGCCATCAGCGTAGTGTCGTTAAAAATGCCTTCAAGCTCGGTACGCATAAAGAAGCGGCCGGTACGATGATCGACAAATTCGTTGTTCTGAACAATATTGAGTTCGTGTTTGTAGCAAATGTTAGTGATTCGCGCGATGAGACCCTTCTGATCGGGGCAGATTGTGCGGAGAACTTTACGTTGTAATGCCTGCATGAAGAGATAAATCCTGTTGAACGGTGTTTGCGAAACAATAATGCTGTTATGCAGCGAAGGCTATCATCCGCAGCATTTTTTATATTTTTTTCCAGAACCGCAAGGGCAGGGGTCATTACGACCGAACTGCGGGCGGAGGCCGTCGATATAGTACCATTGACCGCTTTCCCTGACGAAACGAGAGCGTTCGATTATCGCGCTTTGCTTGCCGTTTTCCTGAAAACGGGCCACAAAGCTGACAAATCCTTCGTTGACATCTTTGCCTTCGGCTTCTTCATATATCGTCAGGCCGAGCCATTCCGTGTCGCCGAAGCCGCTGGATATTTCTGATTTTAACGACGGACGGCGGCAGCTCTCATGCCAGCTTGCAACAAGATAATCAGCATCCTGCTTCACAAAAGCGGTGTAACGAGAGCGCATAAGCTGTGACGGGCGTTGCGGATGCTGGGCCGCGCTTAGGTAAGGCTGGCAACATAAGCTATACTCCAAACCGCTGCCACAGGGACAAAGTTGCAACATAATATCTCCAGGAAAAATAAACGACGCCAATAATACGACGGCAGCACTTATGTTAACTGAGCGGTGGCGTTGGCGTCACGGAGTGATTACCGGGGAAGATTGACCGAGGCGTGATGAGACAGGTAAAGATCGGCCTGGCATTAGGGTCGGGTGCGGCCAAAGGATGGGCGCACATTGGCGTTATCAATGCGTTAAAAAAAGCAGGGATTCAGATTGATATCGTGGCAGGGTGTTCCGTCGGCGCGCTGGTCGGTGCCGCCTGTGCCAGCCAGCGGTTGCCGGTGATGGAGCGATGGGTGCGATCATTCAGCTACTGGGATGTCCTGCGTCTGATGGATCTTTCCTGGCGTCGCGGCGGGCTGCTCCGCGGTGAACGCGTGTTTAACAATATTCGCAAAATCATTCCAGAAACCGCTATTGAGGGCTGTGGCATGAGATTTGGTGCCGTGGCCACCAACCTGAGTACCGGGCGAGAGCTGTGGTTTACCGACGGCGACCTCCATCAGGCTATTCGCGCCTCCTGCAGCATGCCGGGGCTGCTGTCTCCCGTTGCACACAACGGTTACTGGCTGGTGGATGGCGCAATTGTCAATCCGGTGCCGATCTCGCTCACTCGTGCGCTGGGGGCGGATATCGTCATTGCGGTGGACTTGCAGCACGATGCGCACCTGATGCAGCAGGATCTGCTGTCGGTGAATATGACGCCTGCCGGGGAGGAGAATCTGGCGCAGCCTGCGTCCTGGCGCAGTCGTTTACGGGAGCGTTTGGGAAAAATGACCCACCGCCGGGCCACTGTTACGCCGACGGCGATGGAAATTATGACGACCTCGATTCAGGTGCTGGAAAACCGCCTCAAGCGTAACCGCATGGCGGGCGATCCTCCCGATATTCTTCTGCAGCCCTTTTGCCCGCAAATTTCCACCCTCGACTTTCATCGTGCGTCCGAAGCTATCGCGGCAGGCTACCTTGCGGTTGAGAAAAAAATGGATGAGCTACTGCCGCTGGTTCGTACTCATGATTAAGTTAATACTTAACCCGTTTCTGACAGGCGCTCGTTGCGATACCGTGCCACTATTGAAATATTGCCAGGCAGAGGAAAGCGCATGAGTTACCCGCTGGAAGGAAAGCAGATCCTCATTGTTGAAGACGAGCCCGTTTTCCGCTCTCTGCTGGACAGCTATTTGACGTCGCTTGGCGCGGGCACGCTGCTTGCCTGGGACGGCATGGATGCGCTTGAGAAGCTGGGGCAATTTACGCCGGATCTGCTGATTTGTGACCTGGCGATGCCACGAATGAATGGTCTTGAACTGGTGGAACATATCCGTAACGAAGGTAATCAAACGCCCATTTTAGTTATTTCAGCGACGGAAAATATGTCTGACATAGCCCAGGCTTTACGGCTCGGTGTGCAGGATGTGTTGCTGAAACCCATTAAAGATCTTAATCGATTAAAAGAGACCGTATTGTCCTGTATCTACCCCACAATGTTTAATTCCCGGGTAGAAGAGGAGGAGCGGCTGTTTCAGGATTGGGATGCGCTGGCACGGGATCCTCAGGCTGCATCCAAGCTGCTGCAAGAACTGCAACCGCCGGTCCAGCAGGTTATGTCGCGCTGCCGAATAAATTATCGCCAGTTAATTGCGGTCGATCAGCCTGGTCTGGTGCTCGATATTGCGCCACTTTCAGATAATGATCTGGCTTTTTATTGTTTAGACGTTACCCGTGCTGGCGATAACGGTGTATTAGCCGCGCTGTTGCTCAGAGCGTTATTCAACGGATTATTACAGGAACAACTTTCGCATCAGGGCCAGCGTTTACCTGAACTGGGTAATTTACTAAAACAGGTCAATCAACTATTGCGTCAGGCAAACCTGAACGGACAATTTCCGCTCATTGTGGGTTATTATCACAGCGGATTAAAAAACCTCATTCTGGTCTCCGCCGGGCTTAATGCCACATTAAATACCGGCGAGCACCAAATCCAGGTCAGCAACGGCGTGCCGTTGGGGACGCTGGGCAATGCCTACCTCAATCAAATCAGCCAGCGGTGCGAAGCCTGGCAATGCCAGGTGTGGGGCTCCGGTGGGCGTTTACGGCTGATGTTGTCTGCAGAATAAACAACGGAACAACTGATTACATTTAGCTTTTTTCCTGGAACCCGGGCGGTGGTAATATCGCGTCCAACCTAATCGTATTTGTCTTAAATTAGCCGCTGCCGGAGTAAACGGGGGGCGGTTTTCGTTTTTAAGCTGATATACTCAACCGCGTTTTTAAATTGACGACAAGTGTGAAACTTGAACAGTCCTGGAGGTTTTTTCAATGGCTGCCATTAATTCTAAAGTAAGAAAAGCTGTTATCCCGGTTGCGGGGTTGGGAACGCGTATGTTGCCGGCAACAAAGGCAATTCCAAAAGAGATGCTGCCGCTGGTTGATAAACCGCTGATTCAGTATGTCGTTAATGAGTGTATCGCTGCCGGTATTACCGAGATTGTACTGGTTACCCACTCTTCTAAAAATTCCATCGAGAACCACTTCGACACCAGTTTTGAACTGGAAGCCATGCTTGAGAAGCGCGTTAAGCGTCAGCTTCTGGAAGAAGTGCAGTCTATTTGCCCGCCGCACGTCACCATTATGCAGGTGCGTCAGGGGCTGGCGAAAGGGCTGGGCCACGCCGTGATGTGTGCGCATCCTGTCGTCGGTGATGAGCCGGTTGCGGTGATCCTGCCGGACGTGATTCTGGATGAGTTCGAATCCGACCTTTCTCAGGACAACCTGGCCGAAATGATCCGCCGCTTTGACGAAACCGGACACAGCCAAATCATGGTTGAACCTGTTGCGGATGTAACCGCTTATGGCGTGGTTGACTGCAAAGGCGCTGCGCTTTCTGCGGGCGACAGCGTGCCAATGGTCGGGATTGTTGAGAAACCTAAAGCTGACGTTGCGCCATCCAATCTGGCCGTTGTCGGACGCTATGTGCTGAGCGCGGATATCTGGCCGCTGCTGGCGAAAACCCCTCCAGGTGCCGGGGATGAAATTCAGCTCACCGATTCTATCGCAATGCTGATGGAAAAAGAGACCGTTGAAGCCTACCACATGAAAGGCGTGAGCCACGACTGCGGCAACAAGCTGGGCTATATGCAGGCGTTTGTTGAGTACGGTATTCGTCATAACACGCTGGGTGCAGACTTTAAAACCTGGCTTGAAGCCACCGTTGGCGCGAAGAAATAAGTTAATTCAACGCAGGATGGTAAGATGAAAGTTACCGTATTTGGTATTGGCTACGTTGGTTTAGTCCAGGCCGCCGTGCTCGCTGATGTTGGGCATGACGTCATGTGCATCGACGTAGACGCAAAGAAAGTGGAAAACCTGAAAAAAGGTGAAATCCCTATCTTTGAGCCAGGCCTTGCGCCGTTGGTGAAGAAAAATTATGAAGAAGGGCGCCTGCAGTTCAGCACCAATGCTGAAGAGGGCGTCAACCATGGCGAAATGCACTATATCGCCGTGGGGACTCCGCCGGATGAAGACGGTTCCGCTGACCTGAAATACGTGACTTCCGTTGCGCGTACCATTGCGCAGTACATGGATTCACATAAAGTCGTCATCGACAAGTCAACGGTACCCGTTGGCACGGCAGACAAAGTCCGTGCGGTGATGGAAGAAACCCTGAAATCTCGCGGTCTGGAGATTAACTTTGATGTGGTTTCTAACCCCGAGTTCCTGAAAGAAGGTGCCGCGGTTACCGACTGCATGCGCCCTGAGCGTATCGTCATCGGGACGGATAACGAAGAGGTTATTGACCTGCTTCGTGAGCTGTACGAGCCGTTCAACCGTAATCACGATCGCATGATTCTGATGGATATCCGCAGCGCCGAGCTGACTAAATACGCCGCTAACTGCATGCTGGCGACCAAAATCAGCTTCATGAACGAGATTGCTAACCTGGCCGAACGTCTCGGGGCTGACATCGAGAAAGTGCGAATGGGTATCGGGTCCGATTCCCGGATTGGCTACAGTTTCATTTATCCAGGCTGCGGCTACGGTGGCTCCTGCTTCCCGAAAGATGTTCAGGCGCTGATTCGCACCGCAGAGCAGATTGGCTACACGCCAAAAATTCTGCAGGCGGTCGAAGAGGTTAACTATGCTCAGAAGCAAAAACTGCCTGAATTCGTGACCCGCCACTTTGGCCAGGATCTGAAAGGCAAAACCTTTGCGCTTTGGGGACTGTCTTTCAAGCCTAATACAGACGATATGCGTGAAGCCTCCAGCCGGGTGCTGATTGAGGCACTGTGGGAACGAGGCGCAGAGATTCAGGCTTTCGATCCAGAAGCCATGGATGAAACTCAGCGTATTTACGGCCACCGCAGTGATTTAAGGCTGATGGGAACCAAAGAAGCGGCCCTGCAGGGCGCTGATGCGCTTGTGGTTTGTACCGAGTGGCAGAGCTTTAAGGCTCCGGATTTCGATCTGATGAAGAAATCCCTGAAGCAGCCGGTCATCTTCGATGGTCGTAATCTGTATGATCCAGAAAGACTGAATAAGCGTGGTTTTGTTTATTACGCAATCGGCCGCGGTGCTTCCATTAATATTGTTTAAATAACGCCCGTCTGTTGTTATTTATCGTGACCGGCACGACAGCGCACCAGAGAGCCTGTACGCTGCCGGTCACGTTCTCCTTCTTCGCACCACTCCTAAGATTTTAAATCCCCGCTATTAGGCTCCTACAGGGCTTTTCAGCCGTGTTCCTGCAATATTCTGCCGTGCTCGACGGACAAAACCTTTATAGGGGTTAAGGTAAAGGGTTGTGTTCGTTATTTGAACATCAGGGTGCATTTGAAGCAGAAAGATAAGCGAGCGACTAAACGCTGATAACAATGGGCCGTGTAAATATGAGCGATAAAAGTGGCAGTAATATACTTCACGGCGCGTATGTGGGGCGAACCAGTCTCGGCGTCAGCGAGATAAATGCAACGTATGGGATACTCAATAATCTCTCGGCATGAGATCTTCAGGCAGGATTCCCCACTTTGTTCAGGCAAGGATTCAACTCTATGTAGTAACGCCACATTTTTAGTTGATAACGCTTATGGAGTATATCAACCCGAGAAATGGATTACCTTAACGCCAGATAAATCTGCGTCAGGCTTAACCTGATGATTAGCGGGAGAAATTAACTGTACTAAAGGACAGGTATTGTATCTAAAGATATTAAATACGATTCATTAATAAAGAAACGTAAGCTGTTATAGGATTGTTTTACTAAAGTGGTTCATGCCGGGGGCATTAAAATGAAGTGCGTCACAAATAAAAAATCCCGCCGGAGCGGGATCTTAATAAGCAGCACTGAGGGGATTACAGCAGGAAGTCTTCCAGTTTCTTACCTTGCTCATCCATTGCTTTCTTGATAACTGCTGGCGTACGGCCCTGGCCAGTCCAGGTTTTAGTTTCGCCGTTTTCGTCGATGTACTGGTATTTAGCAGGACGCGCAGCGCGTTTCGCTTTACCTGCAGATTTAACAGCAGCAATGCTGTTCAGCAGTTCGTTAGGGTCGATGCCGTCAGCAATCAGCATTTCACGGTATTGCTGCAGTTTACGAGTGCGCTCTTCAACTTCAGCCGCCGCCGCGTTTTCTTCTTCACGACGTTCGTTAACGACAACTTCTAATTTCTCCAGCATCTCTTCCAGAGTTTCCAGGGTGCATTCTCTTGCCTGGGCACGAAGAGTACGGATGTTGTTCAGAATTTTAAGTGCTTCGCTCATTGTAGTAATCTCAAACTTATTATTGGGGGGTGACGTTTGAGCTAATAATAGAGCGTTATATTAGGTTCTGCAATAGCCGTGAATGTAAGTAATTCAAAATTTGCTGATATATAAGTGGCAGTTTAAATACTGTTAACTTAATTCCTGGCCGCTAAACCACGTGAAATGGCACTTCAAGACTCAATTTTTAGACAACAACCCTGCCATCAAAAGGGTTTGTCATGATGAGGGAAAGATAAAAATTTCGCATTAATCATCAAATATCAAGCGCGGGTATTTAGGCATAGGATGGATAGCGGTCGTTTACAATTTATAATAATTGAGCAGGTGAAGCATTTCATTAGAGGCGATAACCCATCTGGATCGGCGATCCGTCATAGCTGTTTCATGTATCCGGCGTACCGCTATTACTCAATGTATAAGCGTGATTTATTAATATATCGGATACAATTAACCTTGATGTTTAGCGAGGTAATCCGCCATCCACCGCACGTTACAGTGTGGTACAATCCGCCGAAACATAATTTACACTTTTGATTCAGGCAACGGGTGCAATGGCTCAACTCTATTTTTACTACTCAGCAATGAATGCGGGAAAATCGACGGCGCTACTTCAGTCATCCTGGAATTACCAGGAAAGAGGGATGCGTACGCTGGTCTACACCGCCGAAATTGATAATCGCTTTGGTGTGGGTAAGGTCAGTTCGCGTATTGGTCTGTCTTCCCCGGCCCGGCTTTATAATCCGACAACGGACCTGCTGGCCGACATCCGCGCCGAACAGCAATCTGCCCCGATACACTGCGTTCTGGTGGACGAAAGCCAATTTTTATCTAAAGAGCAGGTTTATGCTTTATCTGATGTTGTCGATGAGCTGGATATTCCTGTTTTATGCTACGGGCTGCGAACGGATTTTCGCGGGGAGTTATTCAGCGGAAGTCAGTACCTGCTGGCGCTGTCAGACAAATTGGTTGAGCTGAAAACGATTTGTTTCTGTGGCCGTAAAGCCAGTATGGTGCTGCGTCTCGATCAGGAAGGTCGGCCTTATAATGAGGGTGAACAGGTGGTGATAGGCGGGAATGAGCGCTATGTTTCGGTCTGCCGTAAGCATTACAAAGAAGCATTGCTTAAAGGCTCTCTACAGGCCATTCAGGGCAACTGATTCACCGACCATAACTTCCTGTGACGTTTCTACATTAAACATGCTGTGCAGGCCTGAGTGACGTATTCAGACAGAAAAAACCCGCCAAAAGGCGGGTTTTGCATTTTAAGGGCTAACGATTAAGCCGTTTTCTTGGCTTTTTTGTCAGCTTTTGCCGCTGGTGCAGCTTCTTTAGCCGCAGCACCTTCAACAAACGGACGGCCGTAGTAGGTATCCAGCAGAATCTGTTTCAGTTCAGAAATCAGCGGATAGCGTGGGTTAGCGCCGGTGCACTGGTCATCAAAGGCATCTTCGGACAGTTTATCCACGTGGGCCAGGAAGTCTGCTTCCTGCACGCCTGCTTCGCGGATGGACTTAGGAATACCCAGTTCAGCTTTGATTGATTCCAGCCATGCCAGCAGTTTCTCAATCTTAGCCGCGGTACGGTCGCCCGCTGCGGTCAGACCCAGATGGTCGGCGATTTCAGCGTAGCGGCGACGAGCCTGTGGGCGGTCGTACTGGCTGAAAGCCGTCTGCTTGGTTGGGTTGTCGTTCGCGTTATAGCGAATAACGTTGGAGATCAGCAGGGCGTTCGCCAGACCGTGAGGAATGTGGAACTGAGAACCCAGTTTGTGAGCCATGGAGTGGCACACGCCCAGGAAGGCGTTAGCAAACGCGATACCGGCGATAGTCGCTGCGTTGTGAACACGTTCACGTGCAACCGGATTTTTAGACCCTTCATTATAGGAAGCTGGCAGGTTTTCTTTCAGCAGTTTGAGTGCCTGCAGAGCCTGGCCGTCAGAGAATTCGCTTGCCAGGACGGAAACGTAAGCTTCTAGCGCGTGGGTCACGGCATCCAGACCACCAAAGGCGCAGAGCGACTTAGGCATATCCATCACCAGGTTAGCATCAACAATTGCCATGTCCGGGGTCAGCGCGTAGTCAGCCAGCGGGTATTTCTGGCCGGTTGCATCGTCGGTAACAACCGCAAACGGTGTAACTTCAGAACCGGTACCGGACGTGGTAGTGACCGCAATCATCTTCGCTTTCACGCCCATTTTCGGGAACTTGTAGATACGTTTACGGATATCCATAAAGCGCAGCGCCAGTTCTTCGAAGTGGGTTTCTGGGTGTTCGTACATGACCCACATGATTTTGGCTGCATCCATTGGGGAGCCGCCGCCCAGCGCAATGATCACGTCTGGTTTGAAGGAGTTTGCCAGTTCAGCACCCTTGCGAACAACGGTCAGCGTAGGGTCAGCTTCAACTTCGAAGAAGACTTCGGTTTCTACGCCAGCGGCTTTCAGCACGGAGGTGATTTGATCGGCATAGCCATTATTGAACAGGAAACGGTCGGTCACAATCAGCGCACGTTTGTGGCCATCAGTAATCACTTCATCCAGCGCAATTGGCAGAGAGCCACGGCGGAAGTAGATAGATTTCGGAAGTTTATGCCACAGCATGTTCTCAGCTCGCTTAGCAACGGTTTTCTTGTTGATCAGGTGCTTAGGACCCACGTTTTCGGAGATGGAGTTACCGCCCCATGAACCACAACCCAGCGTCAGAGACGGCGCAAGTTTGAAGTTATACAGGTCACCGATACCCCCCTGAGAAGCCGGAGTGTTAATCAGGATACGTGCGGTCTTCATTTTGTCGCCGAAGAACTTAACGCGCGCAGGCTGGTTGTCCTGGTCGGTATAAAGGCAAGAGGTATGGCCGATACCGCCCATCTCAACCAGTTTTTCTGCTTTTACTACCGCGTCTTCAAAGTTTTTAGCGCGGTACATGGCAAGGGTAGGGGACAGTTTTTCATGAGCAAACGGCTCGGACTCATCGACTACGGACACTTCACCGATCAGGATTTTGGTGTCTGCTGGTACGGTGAAGCCTGCCAGTTCTGCAATTTTGGCTGCCGGCTGGCCCACAATCGCGGCGTTAAGCGCGCCATTCTTCAGGATGATGTCCTGAACGGCTTTCAGCTCTTTGCCCTGCAGCAGGTAACCGCCGTGGCTGGCGAAACGTTCGCGAACGGCGTTGTATACAGAATCAACAACGATGACGGACTGTTCAGACGCACAGATAACGCCGTTGTCGAAGGTTTTTGACATCAAAATAGACGCGACAGCACGTTTAACGTCGGCAGTTTCGTCTACCACTACAGGTGTGTTACCTGCGCCTACGCCGATAGCCGGTTTACCGGAGCTGTAAGCCGCTTTAACCATGCCAGGGCCACCGGTCGCCAGAATCATGTTGATGTCCGGGTGGTGCATCAGGGCGTTAGACAGCTCGACGGAAGGTTGATCAATCCAGCCGATCAGATCTTTTGGTGCGCCCGCCGCGATTGCAGCCTGCAGAACAATGTCCGCTGCTTTGTTGGTTGCATCTTTAGCGCGTGGGTGCGGGGAGAAGATGATCGCGTTACGGGTTTTCAGGCTGATCAGCGATTTGAAAATGGCGGTTGAAGTTGGGTTAGTGGTTGGCACGATACCGCAGATGATACCGACAGGTTCGGCAATCGTGATGGTACCGAAGGTGTCGTCTTCAGACAGCACACCGCAGGTTTTCTCATCTTTATAAGCGTTATAGATATATTCAGAAGCGAAGTGGTTTTTAATCACTTTATCTTCGACGATACCCATACCGGATTCAGCGACGGCTAATTTAGCCAGGGGGATTCGAGCGTCGGCAGCGGCCAGGGCGGCAGCACGGAAAATCTTATCGACTTGCTCTTGAGTAAAGTTGGCATATTCACGCTGGGCTTTCTTTACGCGCTCTACGAGGGCGTTCAGTTCCGCGACATTAGTTACAGCCATAATGCTCTCCTGATAATGTTAAACTCTTTTAGTAAATAAGCTGCGCGAGTCGACAGTATAGCCAGCAGCCACCGAATGCGTGTTTAAGACAAAAAACTGTCATAAAAATGACCTGGATTCATGCGCTGATTTACTAAAAGAGCCTCATCTGAATAAGCCGTGTTAGTGGAGAAACCTGCTTTTCAGATGTGTCCAAGAGTACTCACTTCTGAGTAGGTTTTTCGTGATCTAAATCACAACTAATCGATGCTGACACCATTCAGCAGGCGGTATCCAGGTGATTGATAAATCTTTAAAAATTTAGTCACAGCAATGTCAAAACAAAGTATCACAAATTCAACATTCGGGTAACAGTTCGCCATGATGCTAAAATAAGTTGTTGCAGGCATCGATTAAGCAGGGAAATAGCGTAGCGGCAGGGGTGTTTTTCCATTACATTACGCCTGCTTTTGCTTTGTTCATTTGCGGAGTTTTGTGTGGCTCAATCCTTTTTCGACCTGCCAACCTATATTAAGTTTTTTATCGGGATGTTTGCTCTGGTCAACCCGGTAGGGATCATTCCCGTATTTATTAGTATGACCAGTTACCAGAGTGCCGCAGCAAGAAATAAAACCAACCTCACGGCCAACCTCTCGGTGGCGATTATTCTCTGGACCTCACTTTTTTTGGGTGACGGTATTTTGCAAGTTTTTGGTATTTCAATTGATTCATTCCGCATTGCCGGCGGCATTCTTGTTGTGACCATTGCTATGTCAATGATCAGCGGCAAGCTGGGTGAAGATAAACAGAATAAGCAAGAGAAATCGGAGAGCGCGATACGCGAAAGCGTGGGGGTTGTTCCCCTGGCATTGCCGTTGATGGCGGGGCCGGGTGCCATCAGTTCAACGATTGTCTGGGGAAGTCGCTATCACAGCTGGGGGCACCTGCTGGGATTCTCCCTGGCCATTGCGCTGTTTGCATTTTGCTGTTGGCTGCTGTTCCGCATTGCACCGTGGCTGGTGCGCATACTGGGGCAAACCGGGATCAACGTGATTACCCGTATTATGGGCCTGCTTCTGATGTCTCTGGGGATCGAATTTATTGTCACCGGGGTCAGGGCTATCTTCCCGGGCCTGACAAGTTAATTTCGCTGCCGCTTTCAAATGAAAAAGCAGAATCTCTATTCTGCTTTTTTTCTTTCCGTAGAAGAAAATTTTACCTGCCCGCTATCCCCATTATTGCAAAAGTAAATGCGAATCTTTCATAAGAAAATGCTTTGGAAAACCGTGTATTAGAGGTTGACGTTGTAACAAGCTGTACAGAAAAGTGGCGATCGAAATGATATTTAGCATCCGTTATGCAATCAGGCTTGCTGCGGGTTTATTGAGATGATATTAGTAATTCATGCCTTCCCGCAGAGGAATGTGCTAAAAAATAATCAATTGTTAATTTTTTGTGAGTGATGAAGCAGGCGATAAACCGACCTCCTCTCTAATGCAGTGATAGTATACTAACCCCATGATAATAAAGATTATGATTGGGTTTTTATAAACATCCTTCCTGCATGACGCTCCCCACAATCTCTCCATAAAAGAGAAATGGTTAACAAATTTGCAAATTGTATTGGCGGGTATCTGAAGCTTTTGATACTTTCCGGGCAAAACAATTCGCTGAAAAATGTTTCTTTTCTAGATGAGAATGATTTCGCAGCGTAATCATGTCCTGCGAACCACTAAATCATGGCCGTCGACCACGCAATCGGCGGCAAAAGAATCGACGTAATGAGGTCGCCGAATCGAGCGGCCCGAAAATAAAGTCGGTGATAGCGAAGTAGTAAGGAAAGCAGTATCCCGTACGGACGTTTAACGCTCCTGCGCTGTAAGGGACCCCTGAGGGGAAGAGGCCGACTTTCGGGTCGGTAATTATAATGAGTGGAGTACCAACACAATGACAAATATCACTAAAAAAAGCCTGATTGCAGCGGGCATTTTAACTGCGCTGATTGCTGGCAATGTCGCGATGGCGGCAGATGTTCCGGCGGGTGTGCAATTGGCAGAGAAACAAGATCTGGTTCGTAACAACGGCTCAGAACCTCAATCTCTTGATCCGCACAAAATCGAAGGCGTGCCAGAGTCCAATATCAGCCGAGACCTGTTCGAAGGTCTGCTGGTAAGCGATCTGCAGGGCCACCCGTCTCCGGGTGTCGCAGAGTCCTGGGACAATAAAGATTTTAAAGTCTGGACTTTCCACCTGCGTAAAGACGCGAAATGGTCCAACGGCGAACCTGTCACCGCGCAGGACTTTGTTTACAGCTGGCAGCGCCTGGCTGACCCGAAAACCGCCTCTCCTTATTCCAGCTACCTGCAATACGGTCACCTGACCAATATCGACGATATCATTGCCGGTAAAAAGCCGACCAGCGATCTGGGCGTGAAAGCCATCGATGACCACACTCTGGAAGTCACCCTGAGCGAGCCGGTGCCGTACTTCTACAAGCTGCTGGTTCACCCATCCGTTTCTCCGGTACCGAAAGCGACCGTTGAGAAATTCGGCGACAAGTGGACCCAGCCTGCCAACATCGTGACCAACGGTGCTTACAAATTAAAAGATTGGGTGGTGAACGAGCGTATCGTTCTGGTGCGTAACACCAACTACTGGAATAACGCGAAAACCGTGATTAACCAGGTGACCTACCTGCCAATCTCTTCTGAAGTAACAGACGTTAACCGCTACCGCAGCGGTGAAATCGACATGACGTATAACAACCTGCCGATTGAGCTGTTCCAGAAACTGAAAAAAGAAATTCCAACTGAAGTTCACGCCGATCCGTACCTGTGTACTTATTACTACGAGATCAACAACCAGAAAGCACCATTTACCGATCCTCGCGTTCGTGCGGCGCTGAAACTGGGCCTGGATCGCGACATCATCGTGAACAAAGTGAAAAACCAGGGCGATCTGCCGGCTTATGGTTATACCCCGCCGTATACCGATGGCGCGAAACTGACCCCGCCAGAGTGGTTCACCTGGTCTCAGGACAAGCGTAACGAAGAAGCCAAAAAACTGCTGGCTGAAGCAGGTTACACCAAAGACAAGCCGCTGACCTTCAACCTGCTGTACAACACCTCCGATCTGCACAAGAAGCTGGCTATCGCCGTGGCGTCTATCTGGCAGAAAAACCTGGGCGTGAACGTCAAGCTGGAGAACCAGGAGTGGAAAACCTTCCTGGATACCCGTCATCAGGGGACCTTCGACGTGGCGCGTGCGGGCTGGTGTGCGGACTATAACGAACCGACTTCCTTCCTGAACACTATGCTGTCCGACAGCTCTAACAACACCGCGCACTATAAGAGCCCGGCGTTCGACAAGATTATTGCCGACACCCTGAAAGTGACCGACGAAGCCCAGCGTACCGCGCTGTATGAGAAAGCTGAGCAGCAGCTTGATAAAGACTCAGCCATCGTCCCGGTTTACTACTACGTTAACGCCCGTCTGGTTAAGCCGTGGGTGGGTGGTTACACCGGTAAAGACCCGATGGATAATGTCTACGTAAGAGACTTGTACATTATCAAACATTAATGGCAATTCGTGGGGCAGGACCCACCGGTTTCGGCCGGTGGATAGATTCTGCCCCATCGTGTCTTATTTACATCGCACTGCAAAGGCACAGGCCAGAAGGTACGGGCAATGTTGAAATTTATTCTACGTCGTTGTCTGGAAGCAATTCCGACACTCTTTATTCTTATCACTATTTCCTTCTTTATGATGCGTCTCGCACCGGGGAGTCCTTTTACCGGCGAACGTACGCTGCCGCCAGAAGTCATGGCGAACATCGAAGCGAAGTATCACCTTAACGATCCGATCACCACGCAGTATTTCAGCTATTTAAAACAGCTGGCGCATGGGGATTTTGGGCCGTCATTTAAATACAAAGACTATTCGGTCAATGACCTGGTGGCCTCCAGCTTCCCGGTATCCGCAAAATTAGGTGCAGCGGCTTTCATCTTTGCCATTGTGCTGGGTGTGACGGCGGGCGTGGTTGCGGCGCTGAATCAAAACACCAAATGGGATTACACGGTAATGGGCTTTGCCATGACGGGGGTGGTTATCCCCAGCTTCGTGGTGGCGCCGTTGCTGGTACTGATCTTCGCTATCACCCTTAAATGGCTGCCCGGTGGCGGCTGGAACGGGGGAGCGCCGAAGTACATGATACTGCCGATGATAGCCCTGTCTTTGGCGTACATCGCGAGCATCGCGCGTATTACCCGCGGCTCAATGATTGAAGTCCTGCACTCTAACTTTATCCGCACCGCACGTGCCAAAGGCCTGCCGATGCGTCGTATCGTGCTGCGCCATGCCCTGAAACCTGCGCTGCTGCCGGTCCTGTCATACCTCGGACCAGCGTTTGTGGGCATCATCACGGGCTCCATGGTGATTGAAACAATTTATGGCCTGCCGGGCATCGGTCAGCTGTTTGTTAACGGGGCGCTGAACCGTGACTACTCACTGGTTCTCAGCCTGACCATTCTGGTCGGCGCGCTGACGATTCTGTTCAACGCGGTCGTTGACGTGCTGTATGCCGTTATCGACCCGAAAATCCGTTACTAAGCTGGAGTGGCCATAATGTTGACTAAGAAAAACAGCGAGGCGCTGGAAAACTTCAGTGAAAAACTGGAAGTTGAAGGTCGCAGCCTGTGGCAGGATGCGCGTCGCCGTTTTATCCATAACCGCGCGGCGATCACCAGCCTGTTTGTCCTGGCTCTGATTGCGCTGTTCGTGGCTTTTGCGCCAGTTCTGTCGCAGTTTACCTACTTTGATACCGACTGGGGCATGATGTCGGCGGCCCCTGATATGGCATCCGGTCACTATTTCGGGACCGATTCGTCCGGTCGCGATCTGCTGGTGCGTGTTGCCATTGGGGGACGTATCTCCCTTATGGTGGGTATTTCTGCTGCGCTGGTGGCGGTTATTGTTGGGACGCTGTACGGCTGCCTGGCGGGCTATCTCGGCGGCAAAATCGACTCCGTGATGATGCGTCTGCTGGAGATCCTGAACTCCTTCCCGTTCATGTTCTTCGTGATCCTGCTGGTGACCTTCTTCGGGCAAAACATCCTGCTGATCTTCGTGGCTATCGGCATGGTGTCCTGGCTGGACATGGCGCGTATCGTGCGCGGCCAGACCCTGAGCCTGAAACGCAAAGAGTTCATCGAAGCGGCACACGTAGGCGGTGTTTCGACCATTAACATCGTTCTGCGCCATATTGTGCCGAACGTGTTGGGCGTGGTGGTGGTTTACGCCTCACTGCTGGTACCTAGCATGATCCTGTTCGAATCTTTCCTGAGTTTCCTGGGCCTCGGCACGCAGGAGCCTCTGAGCAGCTGGGGAGCGCTGTTAAGCGACGGTGCAAACTCCATGGAGGTATCACCGTGGCTTCTGCTGTTCCCGGCAGGCTTCCTGGTGGTTACGCTGTTCTGTTTTAACTTTATCGGCGATGGCCTGCGTGATGCCCTCGACCCGAAAGATCGTTAAGGAGTCGCTCCATGAGTACTATTGAAACCTCTCCGGTGGCCGCTCCACTGAACAAATCTGAGGTCCTGCTGGACGTTAAAGACCTGCGTGTGACCTTTGGCACACCCGACGGCGACGTCACGGCAGTAAACGACCTCAACTTTAGCCTGCGTGCCGGTGAAACCCTCGGCATTGTCGGTGAGTCCGGCTCGGGCAAATCCCAAACGGCCTTCGCGCTGATGGGCCTGCTGGCGGCCAATGGTCGTATCGGCGGCTCTGCAAAATTCAACGGCAAAGAGATCCTGAACCTGCCGGAGTCGCAGCTTAACCGCCTGCGCGCCGAGCAAATCTCGATGATTTTCCAGGATCCGATGACCTCGCTGAACCCGTACATGCGTGTGGGCGATCAGCTGATGGAAGTGCTGATGCTGCACAAAAAACTCGGTAAGGCGGAAGCGTTTGAAGAGTCTGTGCGGATGCTGGATGCGGTAAAAATGCCGGAAGCGCGGAAGCGTATGCGCATGTTCCCGCACGAGTTCTCCGGCGGGATGCGCCAGCGCGTGATGATTGCCATGGCGCTGCTGTGTCGGCCAAAACTGCTGATTGCTGACGAACCGACTACCGCACTGGACGTTACCGTTCAGGCGCAGATCATGACGCTGCTGAACGAGCTGAAGCGTGAGTTCAACACGGCGATCATCATGATCACCCACGACCTGGGTGTTGTGGCCGGGATCTGCGACAAAGTGCTGGTGATGTACGCCGGGCGTACGATGGAATACGGCAACGCGCGCGACGTCTTCTACAAGCCGGTACACCCGTACTCAATCGGCCTGTTGAACGCGGTACCGCGTCTGGATGCGGAAGGTGAATCTCTGCTGACCATTCCAGGCAACCCGCCGAACCTGCTGCGCCTGCCGCAGGGGTGTCCGTTCCAGCCTCGCTGCCAGTTTGCGATGGAAGCGTGTAATAGTGCTCCGCCACTGGAGCAGTTTGGTGATGGCCGCCTGCGTGCCTGCTTTAGACCGGTGGAGGAATTAGCATGAGCACCGTTGCAGAAGAGAGAAAAGTTCTGTTAGAAATCGCTGACCTGAAGGTGCATTTTGACATCAAAGATGGCAAACAGTGGTTCTGGCAGCCTTCCAAAACCCTGAAAGCCGTGGATGGCGTGACGCTGCGCCTGTACGAAGGGGAAACCCTCGGCGTGGTGGGCGAGTCCGGCTGCGGTAAATCGACCTTTGCCCGCGCCATCATTGGCCTGGTGAAAGCGACCGATGGCCGAGTAGCGTGGCTGGGGAAAGATCTTCTGGGCATGAAACAGGAAGAGTGGCGCGATGTGCGCAGCGATATTCAGATGATTTTCCAGGATCCTCTGGCATCGCTGAACCCGCGGATGAACATCGGCGATATCATCGCCGAGCCGCTGCTGACCTATCATCCAAAAATGCCTAAGCAGGAAGTTCGCGACCGCGTGAAGGCGATGATGATGAAGGTCGGCCTGCTGCCAAACCTGGTCAACCGCTACCCGCATGAGTTCTCCGGCGGCCAGTGCCAGCGTATCGGTATCGCACGCGCGCTGATTCTTGAGCCAAAACTCATCATCTGTGATGAGCCGGTCTCCGCGCTGGACGTGTCCATTCAGGCGCAGGTGGTTAACCTGCTACAGAAACTGCAGCGCGAAATGGGGCTGTCGTTAATCTTCATCGCCCACGATCTCGCGGTGGTGAAGCACATCTCCGATCGCGTGCTGGTCATGTATCTGGGCCATGCGGTGGAGCTGGGCACCTACGATGAGGTGTACCACAATCCTCTGCACCCTTATACCAAAGCGCTGATGTCGGCGGTGCCGATCCCCGATCCGGATCTGGAGAAGAACAAAACTATCCAGCTGCTGGAAGGGGAGCTGCCGTCGCCCATCAATCCGCCATCAGGCTGCGTGTTCCGCACCCGCTGCCCGATTGCCGGCCCGGAATGCGCCAAAACGCGTCCGGTGCTGGAAGGCAGTTTCCGCCATGCGGTTTCCTGTCTGAAGATTGACCCGCTATAATCTCGCCTGGGGCCAGCACCGCGCTGGCCCTTTCTTTTTGCGAGGATCACCGTGCCAGGCAACATTTCATCACTTCGTGCGCTGCTTTACCGCTTTCTGTTCGATCAAAATACCCGCTCAGGGCGCCGGTTCGAGGCGTTTTGCGGCCTGCTGGCGCTGCTCAGCGTGGCCGTTGTTTTTACCGAATCCAGCGTCGGGAGCGATCCCCGGCTAACCTACGGCGAATGGCAGCTGTTTATCTGGCTGGAAATCATCTTCACGCTGCTGTTCACCTGTGAATATCTGCTGCGAGTGCTAACGTGGCCGCAGCCCATCCGCTACGTGTTTAGCTTCTGGGGCATTATTGACCTGGCGACCATGCTGCCGCTGTATGTCCTGTGGCTTTGGCCTGAGTTTGCTATTCACTACTATTTTGCCTGGCGGGCAATGCGCGCCATTCGCGTGCTGCGTATCCTCAAACTTCTGCGCTACATGCCCGCGCTCAAAAGTCTGTGGCGCAGCCTGATTAACGCCAGCAATCAGCTGATCCTGTTCTATTCGTTTATTGCCATCGTAATGGTCGCGGCGGGAGCGCTGATGTACGGCATAGAAGGGAAGGCCAACGGCTTTACCAGCCTTGGCGTAGCGGTTTACTGGGCGGTTGTAACGGTCACCACTGTCGGCTATGGCGACATTGTGCCGCATACTGCGCTGGGGCGTTTCGTGGCCTCGCTGCTGATCCTGATTGGTTATTCGGTGATAGCCATCCCCACCGGGATTTTAACGGCGCAAATGTCGCAGGATATGCAAAGAAGGCGGTCAGTAAGGGAATGTACGCGCTGTCATCAGCAGGATCATGCCAGCAACGCGCATTACTGCAAAACCTGCGGGGAGCATCTCCCGCCCAATGAGAAGTAGTTACAGCGCGGCCTGAGGGCCGCACAGGGAGGATTACTCACGCCACAGGATGTGGCACAGCTTGTGGTCTTTCTCGCGGCACAGCAGGACGCGAGCGAAGATATCGTTCAGCTCGCCGCCGTCGGTATCCGCCAGCCCGATAACGACTTCTGCAAAGAAGTCAGGGTTCAGGTCGAAATCGACGTGCTCCTGCCAGTCTTCGGCCGGGTCAAACAGCTCCGCACCGCCGCGCTCCTCGAACTGCAGATTGAAAAGAATAATGTCAGCAGGATCGAGATTATCGCCCGCCAGCTCGAGAAAAATATCGTACGCCTGTTCTAAAGTCTCGTCTTCGGTCAGGCGGTTATTCAGATCCATTTCCATCTCTACATCCACTTATCGAGTGCTGATGCGCCACGTTTTACAGCAACGGACTAAAGAAGTAAAACAGTCGCTCGGTCATTCGCTGCCAGAGCGGGCGTTTTAACCATAAATGCGCGTCCAGCAGCCGCGAGCGGGAGATATAGTCGTCCTGCACCGCAGCTAAATCACCGGCAAAACCTTCATCATCGATGACCAGCGTAATCTCAAAATTCAGCCACAGGCTGCGCATGTCCAGGTTAACCGTGCCGACCAGGCTGAGTTGCCCATCGACCAGCACGCTTTTGGTGTGCAGCAGCCCGCCTTCAAACTGGTAAATTTTCACACCAGCGGCAAGCAGTTCAGTGAAGAACGCGCGGCTTGCCCAGCCCACCAGTAAAGAATCGTTTTTACGCGGCACGATGATACTCACGTCCACGCCGCGCTGCGCTGCCGTGCAAATGGCGTGGAGCAAATCATCGCTCGGTACGAAGTAGGGGGTCGTCATGATCAGGTATTCACGTGCGGCATAAACGGAGGTCAGCAACGCCTGATGAATCAGATCTTCCGGGAACCCTGGCCCTGAAGCGATAGTATGAATGGTGTGGCCGCTGGCCTCTTCGAACGGCATGATATTCTCATCCGGCGGCGGCGGAAGAATACGTTTCCCGGTCTCTATCTCCCAGTCGCAGGAGTATACGATGCCCATTGCGGTGGCGACCGGGCCTTCCATACGCGCCATCAAATCGACCCACTGACCCACATTCGCATCCTGCTTGAAGAAACGGGGGTCAACCATGTTCATGCTACCGGTAAAGGCAATATAGTTATCGATCATCACCATCTTACGGTGCTGGCGCAGGTCCATTCGACGCAGGAAAACACGCATCAGGTTAACCTTCAGCGCTTCGACTACTTCGATGCCCGCGTTACGCATCATATTGGCCCACGGGCTGCGGAAGAAGGCGACGCTACCCGCGGAGTCGAGCATCAAACGGCAATGAATGCCGCGTCGCGCTGCCGCCATCAATGATTCTGCCACCTGGTCGGCCATGCCGCCGGGTTGCCAGATATAAAACACCATCTCGATGTTATGGCGTGCCAGTTGGATATCGCGGATCAGCGCCTGCATGGTGTCATCCGAACTGGTTAGCAGCTGGAGCTGATTGCCCTTCACGCCGGCAATCCCCTGGCGGCGCTCGCAAAGCTGGAACAGCGAGCTGGCGACCTCGCTGGTTTCTGAGGCAAAAATATGCTTACAGTTTTTCAGCTCTTTAAGCCACTTAGCGGTAGAAGGCCACATGGCGCGCGCGCGCTCTGCCCGGCGTTTACCGAGATGCAGTTCTCCCACGGAGAGATAGGCAATAATCCCGACCAGCGGCAGAATATAGATGATCAATAGCCAGGCCATTGCCGAAGGGACGGCGCGGCGTTTCATCAATATACGCAGCGTAACGCCGGCGATAAGCAGCCAGTAGCCGAGAATGACCAGCCAGCTCACCACGGTATAGAAGGTTGTCATGCCTTAAAAATCCTTTTGAAACCGAAGAGTTGAGAGTGTACGCAGAACTTTCACTGCTTAACACTAAAAGTATACGCAAAACGGATGGTTTGCCCGGCAGAAGGTTCTATAATGGCGCGTCTTTTTTAGGAAATTGAGTCGTAGACATGAGACGTAGCAGAACGGAAGTTGGGCGTTGGCGTATGCAGCGTCAAACGCAGAAGCGCAGGGCGCGTTGGCTGGAAAGCCAGTCACGGCGCAATATGCGCATTCATGCTATTCGTAAGTGCCTGGTTAACCAGCAGCGTAATTCATTGCTGTTTGCCATCCACGATCGCTGGGCATAAGATCCGGGCACCGCGTGCGGTGCCCATTAAATCCATTAGGAAATAAACCTTCCCTTTACCCTGAATTTATATTTCCAAAGGGCGGAAGTTTGTTTTTAAAATGATCGCGATCATCATTTTAATTAAAATAGACGGCATAATTCACGGAATTTTCTTACCTTGACAGGGTGCCGCAATAAGTGATTAGCGATTTAATTAAAAAGGATTTTTCTTATACCAGGAGAATAAATTTTCTGTTTGTCATTATTCTTGCCGTGCTGGTGATGTTTAGCTCGGTGCTGGCCTGGATAAACTATAATCATCAAAAAAACACGTTGGATGATGAAAGCGAAGGTTTTGTTCATAATATTGCGATGTTCTATATCGAGCAGCAGCTGAAAACTTTAGAGAATGCATTGTGGCAAAGCGCTACCCTATTAAATAATAAAAACGTTGATGCTCTGGTTAATGCTGAAAATGAAGTTTTGGAGAAACAGCTCACAACATCTATTGCGGTGTTGCCAGCTATTTCAGGTTATATCATTGCCACACGTGATGGAAAGTATAATAGCATACCAAATTCCTATGTTGATAATCGCCTGGACCTGTCAGGACGAAACTGGTACGAAAGCCTCAGCGTAAAAAGTTCTTTTGTGAACTATTCGAATATTTATGCTAATGCAGTTGATAAATCACCGGTAGTGACCATTGCCAAACTGCTGCACGACGATAAAGGCGAGCGGTACGGGATGTTCGCCATGGATCTGAATTTGATCAATATGAGCTATCCGCTACGACAGTTGGAGAGTCCGAATCCAGGGCACTTCTCGATTGTTGACCGTCAGGGAAGAGCGGTGCTTGATGCAGACAGCGATGCTATCGGCACGGAGGTTGTCTCGCCGGCGGTGGTGCAATGTATGACAAATGGCCTGGGGTCATTTCACGATAAAGCAAGTCACAGGCAGTATTACTACTACTCCTTTTCAAACCCGGACTGGTTTGTTGTTTATGCTGTAAAAGACAGAATCATTGATGATGCCGTTTTATATTATATCTGGATCATTTTGGGCGGATTTGTTTTTTGCCTGACAATTTATCTATTATTATGGTTCTTTATGCATCAATCGATAAAGTCGATGGTGATTGATATTATTTCGATGATGCGTTTTGGCCGTCTGGATATGAAAGGCGGCGTCGATAAACAAATTATGAATGAAATAAACGCAAGCAGTCAGCAAATAAAAAGTGCAAAAAATGCTTCGCTAACGGATGGTCTAACAGGGTTGCTTAATCGCCGTAGCTTTGATAATGACATTAATTACATATTAGCCCGGGAAGCACCTTTTAGTCTTGGCATCATTGATATTGATAACTTTAAAAAAATAAACGATCACTACGGGCATCTGGTCGGTGACACGGTGCTAAAGGTCATTGCCGATATGGGCATGGGTTTACTGGACGATCGCGCCAAGCTTTATCGCTACGGTGGAGAGGAAATTGCCTTTATTTATTTTTCCGACAATCAGGTTAAAGCTATGGAAATTATGGAAGGCTGGCGTAAAGCGGTCGAAAGTAAACTCTGGCGTGAACAAGGATTAGTCGTCACCTTTAGCGGCGGTGTTTGCCCATGGCGAGGTGAGGATTATGAAGCGCTGATTGAGAAAGCCGACAGGTTGCTCTACAAGGCGAAATCCAGCGGAAAAAATAAAGTCGTGATCTCGACCAGCTAAGGAAGCCTGCCAAAAGGAGTAGTTACATGGAGAAAAGCGTTGAGTTCATCGTTAATCGGGTGATGAAGAATAACTTCGGCATGGCTTTTGAGTCGTTACTGCAGCCGATTTTCGACACATCAGGTTTTACCTGTGTCGGCGCCGAGATGCTCATTAGAGGCGTGCATCGGCGGGCACTCGTCTCCCCAGACGTGTTTATTAATCGACTGGAAGAAAACGGAGGGATTGTGTCGCTGGGCGAACATGTTATCTCCTCGGCATTTAGCTATATGACGGACGTCATCGTGCCGCATAACGGGAGTTATTTATTGCACCTCAATCTTTCGCCAGTTCAATTGAATGATGCTGGTTTTGCCGATCGGATAGTCGAGCTGGTGGCTCAGCGCCCTGTGCCAGTGCAACGCATTGTCTTTGAGATAACCGACAACAACATTCTGCTAGATGATACCGGGCGCGAAAACGCCACTCGCCTTCGTGACGCCGGTTTTTTACTTGCGTGGGATGATATTCACAGCGTTGAACAGCTTCAAAGCCGACTGGCTCAGCTAGAAACAGACTTCATAAAGCTAGACCGTGCCTGCTTCAGGGCCACATCCGGCGAAGAAACGCTCAATATTATCCGCCGTGCTCAGGAGAAAGAGGTGGATGTTATTGCGGAAGGGGTAGAAACCTTTTCGCAGATGCAAGTGCTGTTCAATAGCAATGTCAGGCTGGCGCAAGGTTATCTTTTCTCACGGCCCCTGAATCAGGACAGTTTTCGCCAGAAGCATTTACAGCTGACAGAGTAACACGCTAATGAGCCTGCAGCCTGCAGGCTCGTCTGAAGGCAAATCAGAATACTTTCTTGTATGGTTAATTGTGCCGTTTCGATGAATTTCTCTCTGAAACCTACCGTTACCTTTCGCGCCTGACCAGTAAGGCTACTCAGCCATTAACAGAGACAATCTGATTCGAATTGTTACCTTTTGGGTATCTTTGAGGATTGTACTTTGTGTACACTTTTGTGTACCAAAACAAAAAATGTGTACTCAGCTCATGCTCACAGATACAAAACTAAAAAAGGCCCTCGGTAAACGCCGCGATGAAATAGAGGTGATCGCCGATACTCATGGACTGAATGCAAGAATAAGCCAGGCGGGGAAAGTCACTTTCTTCTATCGGTACCGTTGGGATAATAAAGCTGTGAAGCTCAACGTCGGAGAATACCCGGCTATGAGTATCGCCCAGGCCCGTGAGAGAAGGCAACAATTTCGTGCCTGGCTGGTAGATGGTTTTGATCCCAGAGAACGCATAAAGCTGGAAAGAGTTGAGTTGGTCGAATCCCTGACAACCACAGAAGCTTTCATGTACTGGATCGAAAGATACTGCATCCCTAACGGCCTTGCTAAAACCGAATATTATCTGCAGGTATTTAACAAACATGTGGCGCCGGAACTTGGCGATGTGAAAATAGACAGCACAACCCGCAAGCACTGGGTTAGTGTTTTTGATTCCATCGATAGCCGCGTTATGTCTCACTACATGGTTTCGTTATGCAAAAGGGCATTCAGGTTCTGCCTTAACAGAGATGCGATAAAATCAAACCCGCTGGAAGGGGTGCTGCCGTCTGATGTGGGAAGCAAACCAAAGCGAAAGGATCGAGTCCTGAGCAGCGATGAATTAAAGGCTATCCACGAATGGCTTAAATTCAGGCAAACGCCAGAAGCGAGGCTGCTCATAAAATTTGTTATGCTTACCGGATGCCGGACTGCGGAAATACGTCAGGCAAAATGGAGCTGGTTTAACTTTGAAGAAATGACCTGGACCATACCGGAAAAATATTACAAAACCCGGAAGGCTGTCAGAAGGGCGCTTCCCGCAGCTGCAGTTCGCCTGCTCCAGGCGCACAGTGCCAGGGTGAATACTCAGCACGTTTTGACATCACCAAAAAAGATAAAAGGCAAGGCTGGTGACGAACCAATTCAGGCCGCTGTAGCGGCGAATTTTGCGCGCACTGCGAGAGATGGCGCAAAGATGGATGACTGGTCACTGCATGATTTCCGCCGGACGCTAGCAACCACTCTATCAGGGCTTGGCTGCCCGCCGCATGTTGTAGAAAAAATCCTCGGTCACCAGATGGTCGGGGTTATGGCTCACTATAACCTTCACGACTATCTGGACGACCAGAGGCACTGGATTGATATATGGGACAAACATCTTGAATCGGTGTTTGGTGAGCCAATGGTCTAATGCTCCCTGCTTCTGTCCTCCCACTCCTTCACGGAAGATAGTTTCCAGCGGTTGGGGTTGCCCGGGAAGTCAGGGGAGGGGAACGGCCTGGCGAACCCCTTGGGCATTGTTTCGTGGCTCTGCCACTTCCACAGCGTCTTACGCGAGATGTGGTAGTGTTCAGTCAGATCTCGCGTAACAAGTATTTTTTTGTCCATAGAATTACCTATTGATTGATTGATGGATGGACGAAAATCAGTAACTCTCAGGCGCATTGCCAAAGGCTGTTGTCAGCATTTTTAAATCAAGGACGCGGCCAGGCAGCATTTTCACCGATTGTATTTCGCTCTCGTTACCCCATACGTCGAAACCGTGAGAAGACTGACGGGCGAATAGTTCAATACGTGGAACATCGCCCAGCAATTGCACAAGTTTTTCCCGCACATGGTCTGGTTTTCGCGAGTGCTCCAGGCGCGGTGCAGTGAATGACTGTACGATCCCGGCGTTCATGCGCTGTGGCAAATTTCCCTTGTAGGCGAACAGGCAATCTTCACTGTTGGCCCGCGTCATGTGGCCCATTCCTAACACCAACTTGTCAGCCTGTCGCTTCCCGCATTTATTCCAGGTGAACCCCTTCATCGTCATAAACTTGAAGCCCCAGGCATCAACCACTTTCAGCGCCTCGGCGGGCTGAGTCGGCACCCACCACATAGCCAGCAGGCAGTTATCGGCAGCCAGTTCCCACACAGGTAAGCGGCAGATATCTTGCACGCTCATCACCGGGTATTTGAACCCGGCGCCGCGGTCGCCGTCGGCAGCTTTGTCGCGGTAAGACCAAGGAGGATCGGCATAGATAAGAGAGTATTTACCCATTGATATCACCATTCTCTTCAGCCCAGATGATGTCACCTTGAATATGGAATTTCAGGCCCTGCTCTTTCAGCTTTTCCTGAACGCTGAGGTGACAGATGTTGTATCCCTGATCGGAATAGTCGGTCTCTATATCGCTGATGGGGGGAAGCTCAACAACGAGCTCTGCTCTGCTGGCCTTCCAGAAATGCCAGCAAATTCTTTTGATTCCTTCAAGGTCATGCCTTCCTACATCTCTGGTCATTGTCAGAACCCACTCGGTTTCAAATTGCTTCCTTGACTCATCCGATCTGCTCACCCGATAAACCTCCCGGCCATCTCGTAGCCAGCCTCTGCGAATCGGCGCGTATTGCTCAGCGTGATGCACTGATCCCGGCGCATTGCGATGCGGGCGCGTTCTACATCACCCAGAGCCGCATCGAATACCGCCAGCCACTGGCGGGCTGCCAGGCGGAACTTACCGCTGATTTCCAACTCTCTCGCCCTGGCCTCAAGTTTCAGTGCTTCTGGCGATGTGGCCACAATCGCCGACTGCCTGCGGGAAACGTAGTTTTCGTGATACTTCTCAAGCTTGGTTTTCAGGCTCATTGTCATTTCAGCCAACCTTCTGTTGTCAGTACCGCAGCCAGCAGAGCCAGCCAGGCGGCCACCGCGCCGAGGAATATTATCCACCCGGCGCATTTACTTAATCTGTTCCTGATGGCGGCTATCATGCCGCCATACCTGCAGGAGTTGGACGGAACCGGCGCTTATCCCCAGATAACTTGCAGTCCGACACTTTGATTTCTTTTCTGGCCGCGTGCTTCATATCAAGCCAGTATTTTGGCTTGCCAGCTGCTTGCTCGACACGTCGCGCAGATGTGTTTCCGACCGTTCTGTTTCCTTTTACCCAGCGGCTGATCACACTTGCCTGAACATTCATGGTTTCGGCCAGCCTGGTTTGGTTGTCGTCAAAGTAACGGCGGATCACTTCAAGAAGGTTTTCGCGCCTAATGTCTGAAATACCGTAAAACTGGCTTGGCAAAGCCTCTGCCTGCTCCGGTGTGCTAACGCTCATGGCTCCTTTCATGATTACCTCTCTCGTTCTTATTTCACTGCGGCGCCGCAGCGCCGCGCAGGTGATTACATAGGGACTTCGTTTAATTCGTCGCGGCGGATGCTGTAGACGTCGGTGGCCATTTCCAGCCATTTATCGGTTAGCGCATCACAGGCCCCGGGGCGCTTTTTACCGTCTGGCCAGGTGCCACCGTTAAAGATGAGATCCAGCGTCTCAACGCTTTCCGCGTTGCCAGCCGCATCTGTAAAGCTGGCAAGAATGTCTTCCTGTGATCGAGCTGGTGGCTTGTCTTCTTGTTTCTCAGGTTTAGCATTAATCAGCGAATTCATTCCTGCGGCAGTGTTAGCTGGTGGGGTAACATCGCGTTCTACACGCGGCTGTGATTCCTGCAGCTCATCAGGGGTGTAAACGCCAAGAATTACGTCAGGGCAGTAAAGTCGCGCCCAGCGCTTAACGCCAAGGTAAGCAAGCTGTTGCTTTGGATCGCTACCCCACAGCGTTGAGTTACGAACCTGTGCCTGTGTTAACAGAAGTTCAAGCACTCGAGGCTCGCCTTCTCCTTTCAAAGTGGCCCAAACCTTTACGCCGCATCCCTTTTCGTCATTGAGTGTCCAGTCAGGAGAAAGGTATTTTTTCCCCTTGTCGGAAGTTTTTTCCTTGAACTTGCCGATCACATTTTCCCATGGCCCAAACCATTCAAAATGAACGCGGTCTTTAGTCGGCGCCATGGCGGTAATGGCAGCATTAACCAACTGAGCCTCATAGCCCAAGGCGCCGTTGATAACGTGTGTTTTCTGGGCCACAGCGAAAGGGTTCATTCCCCACTGCGTAGCCTGCATAGCAACGGCCAGGCAATCAGCTGGCTTTCCTGCAAGATGAGCAGGAACGGTGACTCTGCTGTCAGCCATCAGAGTTGCAAAACGGACCAGCTGGTTCATGCCTTCCGGGCTGAAAATTGCCGCTGCGGTGCCGACAGTTGCGCCAGGTTGAGAGGTGATTGTGATGTCATTTCTCATAGATATTGATCCTGTTTGCGTGCCCATTCCGGGCGTTTAATGGTTTCCACGCCGCCCCAGTCATCACTGATACGGCACTGGTGGTATGTGCTAAGGTCACGGCGGAAGAGTGCATGCCCTGTGTTTACGTCGTCGGCATCAAGCTCAAATACACGAACGGGATAGCGGCCGCAGTCGATGGTTTCGCTAACTGACAGGAAGAAAAAACCAGGAGCTTCACCAGTGACTTGCTTAAAGCCTTCCCGGTACATGGCGTCCTGAACGTGATAGCGAAAATCTTCAACGTGTCGCGCAAAGCGATCCATATCGGCGACTTTTTTCACGTCCAGGATTACCGGATGTTTTTTCAGGTATCGATCAGGGCGAGTGCGGCAAAGCTCTCCAGTTTCTTCGTCATTCCAGTAGAAAGAGGATTCGGCGTGGCCTTCTGCCTCCAGTAGCCATCGCGCCGCCGGGTGTGCCATTGCGCTGTCGCGCATAAGCTGAAGTTTCCGGCCTTGTTCAGCATCCATAACCGTCATACCCATGCCTTCCACATCGCGCAGGAATGCTGCTTCGTCTTCTTTCCCCTGGTTTGTGCGGCGATTAAACTGCGGCGCCACGATGAAGCGCTTATCGAATTCCTCAGGCTCCAGCAGGATGCAGTGCAGGGCACTACCCATATCGAGGGCTTTCAGTTTTTCGGTATCAACCGGTGCTGATTTCTGCCACTTAAGCAGGGCCGGGCTCATGGCCACCATATCCAGTTGCGACTTACTCACGCCGTTCCCGGCGTGGTAATCCTCATTGCTGATGTCGTGATAAATTCCTGGTTTCATGCTGCATGCCTCGCGCTATCGATCTGGTCTGCGACGTCGTAGCGGGCAACAATGCCGGTTAATTCACGGATCATTGCTGCTGCCGTTTCCTGAAACTCCATGTCATCCATCGCGGCTTCAATCACTTCATGACGAATGCCGAGGGATTCAAGCGCTGCGAAAAGAGGTAAAACCTTTCGCAGCGGGATCGCGTTATCCAGTTCGTCGTGACGGGAAAGAACCTGCTCAGACAGTCGATAGTCAGCATCAAACTGCCGCATAATTTTTTTAAGATTCGCTACCTGTTTGATATTCATGTTGCTGCCCCGTCCATCTCATCGGCCACGTCGCGGGCCTCTTTGGTTATGAATGCCCACTCGATACCGTCATGCAGGCTATGAAACTTCCAGCTCATCAGGCCGGAAATGGTGACTCGGTACATGCCGTCTACCAGCTGCCACTTCATGGCTTCACCTCACAATAAACACCAAAATGGTACTTGTTGGTTTGATTAAAAAGCCGCAATGCGGCTGGTTTTGGTGTCGGCCAATGGCTGCTGTGTGCGGCATGGCGTTTACCAATGTGGTAATAATTATCCGTATTAGATTTTTAGTCAATAGTCATTGAGAGATAAAATTACCAAAAAGGTACTTTTATGAGGGCCGGCGGATTGAGAGTGGCGGCAGGGTGATAGTGTATTGGTTATTTAAATCAGTTGGTTACTTGTTTTGCTGCAAGATGAATTCGATGAATGCGCGTATCTTCTCTTTGTCTGCCTCAGGCAGAGCGGCGAAGCGTGCGTGGTCATACTTGATGAAACCAGGGTGCTCTTTCGGAACAAGCAGTTCGTAAGCCTGGCGGCCAAATGCGTCAGCGATAGCTGCCAGAGTGCCGATCGTCGTACTGGCTTCTTTGCTCAGCATGCGTTGCACCGTAGCCTGGGCGATGCCAGCTTTCTCCCCAACGCGCTGCTGCGAGTTGAGAACGGAGTCACCGAGCATCCAGCGGCGCAGGTTCTCTGCTGCAACTTCCCCTATGTAGCTTCTGGCCTCATATTCCTGTGGTTCCCGGATCTCGCTCAGGGAAAGAATGTGGTCGGTATCCAGCCAGTATTTGGTACGACCGGAAACTTCCTCAATTTTACGGGCTGATGAATTACCGACATTACGATGACCCTTTACCCAGCGACTTATCACGCTCTGCTGGACGCCCATTCTTTCCGCCAGGCGCGTCTGGTTATCGTCAAAATACCGACGAATAACCTCGATAAGGTTCTCTCGTCTGATGTCAGAGATACTTTTCATTGTGCCGTAAAACCCTTAAAGGAATGGATAATTACCTAAATTTAAAGCGTTATTACCGAAAAGGTAAAGACACCAAATTGGTAATAGTTGTTGCTTTTATCTACCTTTGCGGTAATTATTTGTGGATAGAAATAGCTATCGGGAACCAAAAAATATGCCATTTAATTTTAAAAAATTTTGGCTGGACATGAACAAAGACGAGCGCGAGGCTTTCGCCAGCGACGCCGGGACAACCAGCCACTACATTCAGACGCACCTCACCGGCAAGCGCAGGGTTCCAGCTAAGAAGTTGATGGAAGGGCTTTTTAAGGCATGTAAATCCCGCCAGGCTGTTGCCTCTAAATCTGAGTTGGTTGATTTCTTCTACTCCTGATCCCCGCGCTACACCTCCGCAAACGGGCCGCCACTGAGCGGCCTTTTTTATGCTCGCCAGAAAATGGTAATTAAAATCCGTTTAAGGTTGATCTTTGCGTGCTGTAGTGCAAAATAAGCTGTAACAAAAACACAAAACCAAGGGGTGAGGCTTGAAAATTATTACTCGAGTCGAGGCAGCAAAGCTCGGCCTCAACAAGTTCTATACCGGAAAGGTGTGCAAGTACGGCCATGACAGCGAGCGGTGGGTGGCGAACGGCGGCTGTGTTGAATGCACCGTTGCACGTGTGTACCGCCACCGTAATGAACTCATCCAGACGATGAAGGCAGCTCAGGGGGCGGCATGAGCAGCGCTTACTACAACGAGATAGACCCGTTCGCCGCGCAGTGGCTGCGGAACCTGATCGCCGGCGGTCATATCGCCCCTGGCGAAGTCGATGAAAGGAGCATTGAAGATGTTACACCAAACGATTTGCGAGGATTTACCCAGTGCCATTTCTTTGCCGGAATTGGCGTCTGGTCACATTCTCTGCGTCTGGCCGGATGGCCGGATAACAAGCCGGTCTGGACAGGAAGTTGCCCGTGCCAGCCTTTCAGCGCGGCAGGTAAGGGCGCTGGATTTGCTGACGAGCGGCACTTATGGCCAGCCTTCAACCACCTTATCAGCGAGTGCCGACCTCAGCACGTCTTTGGCGAACAGGTTGCAGCTGGTAACGCAAATGAATGGTTCGACCTTGTACAAGCAGACCTGGAAGGAGTGGGTTACGCCTTCGGGCTTACGCCGTTTACGTCAGCGAGCATCGGTGCGCCGCACATCAGAGAGCGAGCTTACTGGGTGGCCAACGCCAGTAGCAAATACGAATCCGCAGCCGGAAACGAAGCGGGGGTTACAGCATGTCTCCGGAGCGGCGCGATTGACGGGATGGCCCACACCAGCAGCGAACGAGTTCGAGCCCAGGGACCTGCAGGCGCTAATAGCAAGAAGGGAGAGGTGCAAGAAAGTGCATGGGAACGGGAATGGATTTGGGTTAACCCTGGGGCAGGCAGCGCCTCTATTTGCGGCCTGGGTAACTCCAACATCACGCGACTGGAAAGACACATCAGGGATGGTAGCCCAGCGGGATGGGAAAGAGCGACTGGATCAGTTACCGCGGCAGGCGTACACAGCAGGCCCCTTGAGGTTAACGGTTTTTGGCGAGATGCGGACTGGCTCTTATGTCGAGATGGCCAATGGCGTCCAGTTGAATCCGGCACATTCCCGCTGGTTGCAAGGTTTGCCAAAAGCCTGGGACATAGCAAGTCCTCATTACGAGCAATGGCAGGCCGCAACCGCACAGGCCGACTTAAGGGTTATGGCAACGCTATAAATGCCGAAGCTGCCGCTGCATTCATCAGTGCTTATATGGAGGTGGTCAGTGGCCCGTATCCGCACAATTAAACCTGAGTTCTGGACTGATGAGGATATGGCCGAGGTGTCGGAAGCAGCCTGCCTACTTGCAATCGGGCTGCTCAACTATGCCGATGATGAAGGCTATTTCAACGCCAATCCAAAACTGATTAAAGCCGCAGTATTCCCGATACGGGAGACGTGCAGTCCTATTACCGTACTAATACGGGAGCTGTCCAACCATGGGTATTTGAGCATGTTTTCCACCCAGGATGGCAAGCATTTTGGGCTGATAAATAATTTCGCCAAGCATCAGGTAATTAACAAGCCAAAAGACAGCAAAATCAAATCATTACACCTAATACCGTATGAGTACGGTACTGATACCGCACCAGTACTACCTGGAAAGGATCAGGGATCAGGGAAAGGAAAGGATAAACCCCTCTCTAGCGCGGGTACGCGCGAAAGCGTTTCGCCTAGACCTGCCGCGGCTAACTCGATAATCGACAACCGGCCACCTTCACCGGGCGGATCCGGCATCACCGGAAAGTTCACGATGTACCAGGGCTGGCGCCCGGACGATGACTTTTTGCTGCAAGCCGCGCAATGGGGATGTGTGATGACAGAGCCACCACCAGAAACGGCGCTGGCGGAGTTCGTCACGTACTGGGAGGCAGAGGGTAAGGCATTCCACCACGTTCAGTGGCAACAGAAATTTTCCCAGGCGCTGAAACGCAGAGCTATCGAATCAAAAACAGGAGGCAATGATGTACGAATTCAACAAGCCGGCGCTACCGGGGGAAGGGCAGTCGAGAGAATACGCGCAGCAATCGCTGCTGAGCGCGAGCGAGAAGGCGTACCACCTGTGGGAAATGATGGGGGAGATGTATTCGGATCGATGGGTGGCAAAGAACGGGACAATGCCGTCATTGACCTGGAAAGCGGCGATTGGCGGTCTGAGTGAGCAGCAGCTGTCTGGCGTGATGGATGCATGTATTTCACGTTGTGTTGCAGGGAACTCATGGCCACCAGATCTTGCTGAATTCATATCGATGGTTTCATCGGTATCGGCAGAACACAACGTGCTGGGTATATCCATGCAGGAATTGTCCCAGGAATTCCGTTGGTACTGCCAAGAGCGAGGCATGTACGAAAGCGCTGAGCTATTCCCGTGGACACATCCTGTTATGTATTGGATTTGCACTGATGTGCGTCAACGGATGATCCAGTACCGAATGACAGAAGCTGAAGTTGAGAAGGATCTCAAGCAGCAACTTGAGAAATGGTGCCAGAAGACTTCTGGTGGTGTTCAGGTGCCTAAACCGGTAATGCGATTGGAAGATAAAAAGCGTCCACGACCTGCCTGGATGGACTATTACAAGCCGAAAATAAAACCGAATACGAATTAAGGTTGTGCAAAATCCTGCGCCAGCGGCACCAGTTTTAACGATTGGGTGTCAGGCTGTACGTTTTGATGCAGTAGCATATAAAACGGCTCTGTGAGCTTCTGAGGGCGTTTAAACGGTGGTTGTGATTATCGCTGTTTGCGCATTTTTTATATTGCCAACCATTACCAAATAGGTAATTATTACCAATAAGGTAGGTTATGAAAAAGTCAGTACAAGCCCTTGGCCGGTTAAAGGCCGGGGCCATGAACAAAACCGAGGCGGCGTATTGCCAGTTGCTGGAAATGCGTAAGCGGGCAGGAGAGATAGCCTGGTACCGATTCGAGGGTATCAAGCTGCGACTCGCTGATAATACGTTCTACACGCCGGATTTCGCAGTGATGCTCGCCAGCGGTGAGATCGAGCTGCATGAAACAAAAGGTTTCTGGACTGACGACGCAAGGGTGAAAACCAAAGTGGCCGCAGACCAGTACCCGTTTCGGATCATCGCCATTACCCCAAAGCCGAAAAAGCTCGGCGGTGGGTGGAATGTCGAAGAATTTTAAAACGATTTAGTAATCAATTAAATCAATAAGTTATCAAGGTAAAGAGAGGTAACTATGCACAGCAGTAAACCAACTTACGAAGAGTTAGAAGCCACGGTGGCAAGCCTCACAGCGCAGGTGCAAGGGCTGGCTGCGGAGAATGCGGAGTTAAAAGCGTTTGGCGACAAGCTGAACGAGATGCATAACGACTTAAACGGTACTGGCACAGGAATTCAGGGTGGATATGAAGTCGCCTGCCAGCAGCTTGGACTGGAAGCGGCAATGGAAGAATTTGACGCCATCGAAACCCCTGTCACTGACGCCGCGCTGGCAGAGATACGCGCCCAGGGTGTCGATGCGTTCGCCGCAGACTTAGGTAACGCATATCAGCAACTGAGGGCCGGGAGTCCACAGGCGAAAGCGCTTAAGGCAGTAGTTTTCCGTG
>NZ_JBBCPX010000003.1:0-399362 GCF_037150195.1 Cedecea sp. VD22 | reverse complement strand
CCTGCCGCCAGCGTTCAATCTGAGCCATGATCAAACTCTTCAATTTAAAAGTGTTTGATGCTCAAAGAATTAAAACTGTTTATAAAATCAGTAGTCACTCTTCAAGACTTGATATTTGTTTGCATCCTAAGATGCTGAGATATCAATCCTGCGAGTGCCCACACAGATTGTCTGATAAATTGTTAAAGAGCAGTAAGTCAGTCGCTTTCGCTTGCTAACTCGAGGTGGCGTATATTACGCTTTCCTCTTTCAGAGTCAAGCGTTTATTTTTGCTTTCGTCTGACTGACTACCGGGTTGTGAAGCCGCTTTCGAAGCCGCTTCGCCGTGTCAGTGGAGGCGCATTATAGGGAGTTCTCAGAGCCTGACAACCCCTAATTTGAAAAAACTTTCTGACCGCATTCTTTTTCACCAATGGCGCGCAGAAAGCCAGCAAATCAGGGATATTTGCTGCATAAATCACCGCAAAATCACCGCCGGTGGCATACTAGGGTAAGAAATACAGCTAAAGGAATTGCGTCATGTCTTTATCCACTCAACAACTCGCCGCCCAAAAAAACCTTTCTTATGTGCTGGCAGAGAAAATTGCCCAGCGAATTCTCAAGGGTGAATATGCGGCAGGCAGCATTCTTCCGGGCGAGATGGAACTGGGTGATCTCTTTGGCGTCAGCCGGACTGCCGTTCGTGAAGCCGTCAAGACGCTAGCCGCTAAAGGCATGCTGTTGCCTCGCCCAAGGATTGGCACTCGCGTCATGCCCCGCAGCCACTGGAACTTCCTTGATAAAGAACTGATAGCCTGGTGGATGACCAAAGATAACTTCAGCCATGTAGTAGAAGAGTTTTTGATTATGCGTAATAGCCTGGAGCCACAGGCCTGCGCATTAGCCGCTATTAATAGTAATGAGCAGCAGCGAACCAGGCTTACTCAACTTATGGCGCAAATGACAGAACTGCAGACGGCCTTTGACCGTCAGCGGTGGATTGAAGTGGATATGGCCTACCACGAACTTATCTATGAAATGAGTGGTAACCCTTTCATGACATCTTTCGCGAACTTATTCAGATCGATTTATTACAATTACTTCACCGCGATTACCGATAACGAAGTCATTAAGCTCGATTTGCATCAGGCGATTGTGGATGCCATTGCTAAGGGAGAGGGACAGGCCGCTTTTAACGCCTGCCTGGCGCTATTAAAGGAACCCGTCACTCATCGGTAGTCTAAAGCGCACATAACCTTCAGGATAATAATGACGAAAACAGCACGCAGCATGGCCGGCCTGCCTTGGATAGCCGCAATGGCTTTCTTTATGCAGGCTTTGGATGCCACCATCCTTAACACCGCGCTACCGGCAATAGCCCATAGCCTGAATCGCTCCCCGCTGGCCATGCAGGCTGCCATTATTAGCTACACCTTAACCGTCGCCATGCTTATCCCGGTAAGCGGTTGGTTAGCGGACCGCTTCGGCACACGCCGCGTATTTATGCTGGCCGTTAGCCTGTTCACTCTCGGCTCTTTTGCCTGCGCCATGTCTGGATCTTTAACCGAGCTGGTCATCTTTCGCGTGATTCAGGGAATTGGCGGCGCGATGATGATGCCGGTTGCCCGTCTGGCATTACTTCGGGCTTACCCACGCAGCGAGCTGTTGCCTGTACTCAACTTTGTCACCATGCCCGGTCTGGTCGGCCCCATTATCGGCCCACTGCTCGGCGGCGTTCTGGTCACCTGGGCAAGCTGGCACTGGATATTTTTAATCAATATTCCGATTGGCATTCTGGGCCTGCTGTATGCCCGCAAGTACATGCCCAACTTCACCACGCCGAAGCGCGGGTTTGATATGAGCGGCTTCTTGCTATTTGGCGCGGGCCTGGTGCTGATATCCAGCGGGGTTGAGCTGTTTGGCGAGCGGATTGTCGCCAGCTATATAGGCATGTTAGTGATTCTGGGCGGGATTTTACTGCTGCTGACTTATGTCTGGCATGCCCGCCGCGTTCCAACGCCGCTTATTCCCCTGCCTCTCTTTAAGACGCGTACCTTCTCCGTTGGCATAGTCGGCAATATAGCCTCACGCCTCGGCACCGGTTGCGTGCCTTTTTTAATGCCACTTATGCTGCAGGTGGGATTTGGCTATTCAGCATTATTGGCTGGCTGCATGATGGCACCTACGGCGGTCGGTTCGCTACTGGCTAAATCGACCGTCACGCAGGTGCTGCGCTGGCTGGGCTATCGTAAAACGCTGGTCGGGATCACTTTGGTCATCGGCCTGCTGATTGCCCAGTTCTCGCTGCAGTCACCGGGCATGGAAGTCTGGCTGCTGATCCTGCCCCTCTTTATATTAGGGATGGCAATGTCGACGCAGTTTACGGCCATGAACACCATCACCCTTGCGGACCTGACGGATGAAAACGCCAGCAGCGGCAACAGCGTGCTGGCCGTAACTCAGCAGCTTTCAATTAGCCTTGGGGTTGCCGTTAGTGCCGCGGTGCTTAGAGCATGGGAAGGCATAGACAGCGTCAATACCATCGAGCAATTCCACTACACCCTGTTGACGATGGGCGCGATAACGCTGGTCTCATCGGCGGTATTTTTGCTACTGCGCTCCAAAGACGGGCGCAACTTAATAAAAGAACGTCACAAACCTTAAACGGAGCTTCGCTCCACCAGCTCTGGCGTCAGCAGTAGCCGTTGCTGCGCCAGGTCTGGTTGCCCCATTCGGTGGATCAGCACATCCACGGCCAATTCGCCGAGCTCATCTTTGGGCTGGTGAATCGTCGTCAGCGGCGGCGTCATGTAGCGTGCAAGCTCGATATCATCGTAGCCAATCACCGCCATATCCTGCGGAATGCTAAGACCAGCCTGATATAAAGCATGGTAGGCCCCAACGGCCATAGCGTCATTCCCCATGAATACAGCGTCCGGCCTGTCCGCCAGGGTAAGCAGTTCGCTCATGGCGCTAAACCCGCCCTGAAACTCGAAGTCGCCGATAATTTCATAACCGGGGTAAATCGTCAGCCCGGCCTGGGCCATAGCTTTGCGGTAGCCTTCAAGGCGCAGTCTGGCAGGCGTTTTGTCCTGCGGCCCGGCGATGCAGGCAATACGGGTATAGCCATTGTCGATCAGGTGCTGTGTCGCCATTTCTCCGCCGAGCAGCGAGTTATCCTGAATCACATCGCTCTGCCCCTCAAACGGAGCCCAGTCCATCATTACTGTCGGGATAGTCGGGTAGCGGTTGATGATTTCAGGCGAAGGCTGATGCGTTTCGGTGCACAACAACAGTAATCCATCGACGCGCTTTTGCAGCAGCGTTTCCAGATTTCGGTTCATGCGGTGCTCATCGCCTTCGGTGTTACACAGCACCAGGCTGTAGCCGCGCTCAAAGCAGCTGCGCTCCACGCCTCGAACCAGCTCGGAATAGAAGGGGTTGCTACTCGCGGTGATCAGCATACCGATGGTATGCGTTTGATTCAGCTTGAGGCTGCGAGCCAACGCAGAAGGCGCATAGTTCAGCGTTTTTACCGCGGCCTCAACCTTCTGACGAATGGCATCGCTAACAAAGCGATCGTTATTAATGACGTGGGAAACGGTAGAAGTAGAAACGCCCGCCAGGCGGGCGACGTCTTTCATGGTAGCCATGACTTACCTCTGCTGCTGCAGGAACTCATCTATTTCCTTGCGCCACGGCACGGAAGGCTGAGCGCCTTTTCGCGTCACGGCAATTGCGGCGGCAGCGTGAGCAAATCGCACGGCATCTTCCATCGGCTTATCTTCGAGCAATGCAGTCACCAGCGCACCGTTAAAAGTGTCGCCAGCGGCAATAGTATCGACAGCTTTTACCTTAAAGCCCGGCACTCGTTTGCCGTGACCTTTTTCGCTTAGCCATACACCACGGCTGCCGAGCGTGATAATCACTGTGTCGATACCTTTACCGTGCAGCACTTCAGCAGCTTTGGCAGCATCTGCATCATTCTCAACCCGCACGCCAGTCAACTTTTCTGCTTCCGTTTCGTTCGGAGTGATCATATCTAACAGAGACAGAAGCTCATCAGAGAGCTCACAGGCCGGGGCCGGATTCAGAATCACTTTGGTCTGGTGCTGATGGGCAATTTTCGCTGCAGCCAGAACGCTCTCAAGCGGGGATTCCAGCTGCATTAATAACGCCGAAGCATCAGCAATTTTCTGCTGTTGCGCTGCCACCGGTTCGGGAGTCAAAGCGGCATTCGCGCCGGCGTGAATGCCGATCACGTTTTCACCTGCGCCGTTGACAAAAATCAGCGCCACGCCGGTCGCTTCATCTTTAATGGTACTGATTGGCGAAGTATCAATATTATCGCTGGCAAGCTGCTTACAAACGCGGCCACCGGTATCGTCATCGCCCACACAGGCAATAAACGCAATGTCTGCTCCACTGCGCCCTGCCGCAACGGCCTGGTTCGCACCTTTACCGCCGAACGCCACCTGATACCCCTGCCCGGTGACGGTTTCACCCGGCGTTGGGAAATGTTCGAGGTTGAGGATATGGTCAGCATTGATGCTGCCAAGAACGACGAGTTTGCCTGTGCTTTTCATATCTTAATATCCAGTTTGAGTGCGCCGCTCATGCCTGAGCGGCGCGTTGCCCTGCTTTTCTTTAATTCTTATTTGGTGATCAGTTTCAAATCAACCGGGATTTTCGCATCCACTTTCTCGCCTTTCAGCACTTTATCAGCGGTTTCCACACCGATAACGCCGATCTGGTCAGCCATCTGAGCCACTGTCGCGCCCAGTTTGCCGCCTTCAACCGCTTTCACGCCGTCAGCCGTACCATCGAAACCGACGACCAGCACATCAGATTTACCCGCGGTTTGCAGCGCACGCAGGGCACCCAGTGCCATTTCGTCGTTCTGAGCAAACACAGCCTGAACGTTAGGGTGTGCAGTCAGCAGGTTCTGCATAACGTTCAGACCTTTAGTACGGTCGAAGTCAGCGGGCTGGCTGGCCAGCACGTCAAATTTATGTGCCGCAACAGCCTGTTTGAAACCTTCACCACGTTCACGGGCTGCGGAAGCACCAGCAATCCCCTGCAGTTCAATGACTTTCGCGCCGTCGCCCAGTTTCTTAGCGATGTAATCACCGGCCATTTTGCCGCCAGCAACGTTATCAGAAGCAATGTGGCTCACCACGGTCCCCTGGTTTGCCATACGGTCGAGAGTGATCACCGGGATTTTAGCCTGGTTTGCCATCTTAACGGCATTGCCCACCGCGTCGGAATCCGTTGGGTTAATCAGCATTAATTTGGTGCCGCGAACCGTTAAGTCCTGCACGTTGGCCAGCTCTTTTGCCGGGTTGTTTTGTGAATCCAGCACCACCAGGTTGTAGCCCAGCTTGTCGGCTTCTTTCTGCGCGCCATCTTTCAGCGACACGAAGAACGGGTTATTCAGGGTAGACACCACCAGCGCGATGGTGTCTTTTGCCATGGCGTTTGCGCTTACGGTGGCGCTCAGGGCGACAGCGGAAACCAGGGTAGCCAGTTTTTTCATGTTCATAGTCAGATGTCCTGTAGGGTTATGGTTTTACTGCTTTTTATTGTCCACCAGCACCGCCAGCAAAATTACCACTGCTTTGACGATCATCTGGTAATAAGAAGAAACACCTAATAAATTCAGACCGTTGTTCAGGAAGCCGAGGATCAATGCCCCGATCAGCGTGCCGACAATCCGGCCTTTGCCGCCCGCCAGGCTGGTACCGCCCAGCACAACCGCCGCAATAGCATCCAGTTCATATCCCGCACCCGCCGTTGGCTGCGCAGAGGAAAGACGTGCTACTTCGATGATCCCGGCCAGCGACGCCAGCAGACCACACAGAGAGTAGACGATGATTTTCACTTTGTTGACGCTAATGCCTGACAGGCGCGTTGCCGCTTCGTTGCCGCCGAGCGCATAGATGTAACGCCCCAGGCGAGTATGGTGCAACATGTACCACGCGGCCAGGAAGACAATCGCCATGATCCAGACCGGCGTTGGGATCCCCAGCGGGCGGCCAATACCGAACCAGCCAAACAGATCAGCATTGTCCGAGAAGCCGGTATTCATCGGGCTGCCGTTGGTGTAAACCAGCGTCACCCCGCGCAGCAGCAGCATCATCACCAGGGTGGCAATAAAGGCCTGAACCCGCCCTTTCGCTACAATCACACCCGTTACGGCACCAATGGCAGCCCCAAGAGCCAGCGCAGCCGCAACGGCCACCAGCGCATTGACCTCAAAGCCCACAATCGAGGCCGCCACCGCCCCGGTCAACGCCAGAAGAGAACCGACGGACAGGTCGATCCCGGAGGTCAGAATGACCAGCGTCATCCCCACCGCCATAATGGCGTTCACCGACGTTTGCTGCAGGATGTTGAACAGGTTATTCACGGTAAAGAAGTTCGGGCTCAGGGCCGAGACAATCGCAATCAGCACCAGCAGAGCGATCAGCGATTTTTGCTCCATCAGCCACGCTTTGGTGAACCAGCGACGGGTGGACACGGTCTGGGTACTCATTTATCTAACTCCTGATTCACTCGATTAAGCTTGCCAACGGCCGCGGCCATCAGCGCCTCCTGGGTGGCTTCTTCACGGGAGAACTCCCCGCTCAGTCGCCCTTCGTGAATAACCATAATGCGGTCGCTCATGCCCAGCACTTCCGGCATCTCGGACGACACAAGGATGATGCTCAACCCTTCGGCTTTAAACTGGTTAATTAACTGATAAATTTCTTTTTTCGCTCCAACGTCGACGCCACGAGTTGGCTCGTCGAGGATCAGCACTTTCGGACGGGTCATCAGGCCACGCGCGATGGCAACTTTCTGTTGGTTACCGCCGGACAGCAGGCCAATTGGCTGTTCCATGGAAGGCGTTTTGACGTTGAACAGGCGAATAAAGTCCTGCACCGCCTGCTGCTCATCTTTATGCTTCAGGCTGCCAGCCCCGCGACTGAAATAACGCAGCGCGTTCAACGACATGTTCTCCTTCACCGACATCCCCAGAACCAGCCCATCGCGCTTGCGGTCTTCAGAGATATAAACGATGCCATTAGCCAACCCATCCTGCGGAGAACGAGTCACTACTTCACGGCCATCCAGCGCCACATAGCCACCGCTTCTCGGCAGCGCGCCATAAAGCACTTTCATCAATTCGGTACGCCCGGCACCCATCAGCCCGGCAACGCCGAGGATTTCACCTTTACGCAGCGTGAAAGAAACCGCCTTCACGCCGGGGCCAGATACGTTATCGACCCGCAGGCGAATATCGCCGGGCTGTTTGTCCAGATGCGGATACTGGTCTTCCAGCTTGCGGCCAACCATCATTTCGATCAGGGTATCTTCGGTAAGCGTGGAGACTTCGCGCTCGGCAATAAACTGCCCGTCACGCAGCACTGTCACGTCGTCGCACACCTCAAAAATCTCTTTCATGCGGTGGGAGATATAAACGATGCCGCAGCCCTGAGCCTTCAGCTCACGGATAACGCGGAACAGCGACTCGGTTTCCGTGTCGGTCAGCGCATCGGTCGGTTCATCCATGATGATGACTTTGGACTCAAAGCTCAGCACCTTGGCAATCTCAACCATTTGCTGATCGCCAATCGACAGCTCGCCCACCAGACGCTCGCTGGTGTAGCGTAAATTCAGCTTCGCCAGCAGCTTGTCGGCTTCACGGTACATCTTCTTCCAGTCAATGTTGCCAAAATGCCCGACAAACTCGCGGCCAAGGAAGATGTTCTCCGCAATGCTGAGCTGCGGGATCAGGTTGAGTTCCTGGTGGATAATCCCGATACCGGCTTCCTGAGACGCTTTTGGCCCGCTAAAGGCAGTTTCTTTTCCCAGCCACAGCAGCGAACCGGCATCTTTGGTGTAGATCCCGGTCAGGACTTTCATCATCGTGGATTTGCCGGCGCCGTTCTCACCCACCAGCGCCATTGCGCGGCCCGGGTAAACGTTCAACGCCGCACCAGACAGGGCTTTCACCCCTGGGAACGATTTATCGATCCCTTTAAGTTGCAGTAAGGGTTCCATGCTGACCTCCTCAGAAGGTTACGCCGGCACAGAGAATGATATTCGCATACGGGGAACACTCCCCGCTGCGAATAACCGCATGTGCATCCGCGGTGTGCTGCTTGAACTGCTCATGGCTGATGTAACGAATAGTTATGGTGTTTCCCTGGTGTTTTTGCAGTTGCTCAATATGGCTGAGCAACGTTTCGTGAAGCACGGGATTATGTTGTTTGATTTCAGAAGCAATGATTGCCGCCTCAACCTGCATTTCCTGCGTTACCACATCCACGACCTGCATAAAGCCCGGAACGCCGTGAGTTAATGCCAAATCAATGCGCTGGGTATGGCGCGGAATTGGCAGCCCGGCATCGGCAATTACCAGCGTATCGGTATGCCCCAGACGGGAGATAACGGACGAAATATCAGCGTTAAGAACGGTACCTTTCTTCATTTTCCTGCTCCACTAGCGAAACGTTTCGCTGATAATGAGTGTAGGAAAAGAGGTGGCGGTTAAACAACCACCAGGTTAAAGAAGTGTGATCAACATCGAAACGTTTCGCTAATAAATGCAAAACGGTACCTGAGTACCGTTTTTTACTCTTTGCGCCCTCTCCTTGTGGAAGAGCGTCGGGGTGAGGGCATCAGGCCAGTAAAGACTGGCTGACTTAAATCTCGACCTGGGTGCCCAGCTCGATAACCCTGTTCGGCGGGATCTCAAACTGGTCAGGCGCGCGCAGGGCATTTCGCTGCAGGGCGAGGAACAGCTTGCCACGCAGGCGGAGATACCACGGACGCTTACCGATAATCAGCGACTCATGCGACATGAAGAACGAGGTTTCCATCATCCGACAGCTTAAGCCTTCCAAACCACAGCGGTGGAAAATCTCTTCCACGTTCGGCGTTTCACGCCAGCCGTAACTGGCCACCACGCGCCAGAAGGTGGGCGACAGCTGCTCAATAGAAACGCGCTTAACGTTGTGAACGTATGGGGCGTCTTCGGTGCGCAGCGTCAGCAATACGACTCGCTCATGCAGCACTTTGTTGTGCTTCAGGTTGTGCAGCATGGCAAACGGGATCACGTTCAACGCACGGGACATATAAACCGCGGTGCCCGGCACGCGAACCGGCGGAGATTTCTCAAGGGACGCAATCATCGCTTCCAGCGAGTTACCGTGCTCGTGCATACGGCGCAGCAGGCGGAAACGCTCGCTCTTCCACGTCGTCATGATGGTAAACATGACAAGCCCCAGCGTGAGCGGCAGCCAACCGCCAGAGACGATTTTCTCGAGGTTAGCAGAGAACAGCGGCACGTCGATAAACAGGAAGCCCACGCACATCAGGAGCACGGCAATTTTATTCCAGTGCCAGTTTTTGCGCGCGACGGTGCAGCAGAGAATCGAGGTCAGCACCATCGTGCCGGTTACTGCGATCCCGTATGCCGCCGCCAGGTTACTTGAATGTTCGAAGCTAACGATGACAATCACCACGGCGATATACAGAATCCAGTTAATCGCTGGAATGTAAATCTGCCCGGACTCCATTTCCGAGGTATGGATGATACGCATTGGCGAGAGGTAACCCAGGCGAACCGCCTGACGAGTCAGCGAGAATACGCCGGAAATCACGGCCTGAGAGGCAATAACCGTTGCCAGCGTCGCCAGGACCAATAAAGGGATCAGCGCCCAGTCAGGTGCCAGTAGGAAGAACGGGTTTTTAATCGCTTCCGGGTTCTTTAACAGCAGCGCGCCCTGGCCAAAATAGTTCAGAACTAATGAAGGCAGAACCGCGATAAACCATGCGATGCGAATCGGGAGCTTACCAAAGTGCCCCATATCGGCATATAGCGCTTCAACCCCGGTTATAGCCAGCACAACAGCGCCGAGAGCAACGAACGACACGGCTTTGTACTGCACGAAGAAATTCACCGCCCAGGCCGGGTTAAGCGCCTGCAGAACTTCCGGGTTGCCGATGATACTGCGCGCGCCCAGAACAGCGAGCGTCAGGAACCACAGCAGCATCACCGGAGCAAACAGCTTGCCCACCATCCCGGTGCCGTGCTTCTGAATCATAAACAGCAGCGTCAGAACAATAATAGAAAGGGGAACAATGTACTGATCGAGCTGCGGCGCGGCTATCTCAAGACCCTCTATGGCCGACATCACCGATATCGCCGGTGTGATAACCACCTCGCCGTAGAAGAAGCTGCCGCCAATCAACCCCATGATCACCAGTACAGAGGTCATTCGCGCCGTCGTATTACGCCCGGCAAGCGACATTAGCGTTAAGATCCCGCCTTCCCCGGCGTTATCCGCCCGCATCACGAAGGTGAGATATTTGATGGAGACGACCAGTACCAACAGCCAAAAAATTAACGACAAAAAGCCAAACACGGCGTCGCGTTCAACGCCAAACCCAAACTGCCCGGACAGACATTCACGAAGGGTATAAAGCGGGCTGGTACCAATATCACCGTACACAACCCCGATAGCAGCCAGCGTAACGGCCGGCAACGATTGTTTATTATCAGCGCTCATAGACTAATCTTTTGTTGGAATCCCGAAAACGTGTGCTTAGTCCCTTGGCCCACAAAACGGCGCACAGTATGCACGATAATTGTGTAAATCGTACTCCTAAATGCATTTGACTTATCTCAGCTCAAACGTTGCATGCGGCATAATCAGCACATTAACTGGCTAAAAATAAACGCTATACTCGCGTTTCTCCACAGGGTTAACCGCGTAAGGATGCAAAGCTAATTATGGCTCAATCACATTTGCTGGCTGAAAGAATTTCTCGTCTCAGCCAGGCGCTGGAAAAGGGACTTTTTGAACGTCAGCACGCCGTTCGTCTCTGTTTGCTGGCGGCGCTGAGCGGCGAAAGCGTCTTTTTACTTGGTCCGCCAGGCATTGCAAAAAGCCTGATCGCCCGCCGCCTGAAATTCGCCTTTCGCGAAGCGCGCGCCTTTGAATATCTAATGACTCGCTTCTCAACGCCAGAAGAAGTTTTTGGCCCGCTTTCTATTCAGGCGCTGAAAGATGAAGGCCGCTATGAGCGCCTGACCGCCGGCTACCTGCCGGAAGCCGAAATCGTGTTTCTGGATGAGATCTGGAAAGCGGGCCCGGCAATTTTAAACACCCTGCTGACCGCCATTAACGAACGCCGCTTCCGCAACGGCGCCAGCGAAGAAAAAATCCCCATGCGCCTGCTGGTGGCCGCCTCTAACGAGCTGCCCGAAGCGGACAGCAGCCTGGAAGCGCTGTATGACCGCATGCTAATCCGCCTGTGGCTCGACAAAGTACAGGACAAAGCGAATTTCCGCTCAATGCTCATCAGCCAGCACGACGAAAACTTTAATCCGGTCACCGAAAACCTGCAGGTTACCGATGAAGAATATTTCACCTGGCAGCAGCAAATTGGCGGCGTCGAGCTGCCGGACGACGTTTTTGAACTGATCTTCACCCTGAGGCAGCTGCTTGAGGCCACGCCGGGGGCTCCTTATGTATCCGATCGCCGCTGGAAAAAAGCCATTCGTCTGCTGCAGGCCTGCGCCTTCTTTAACGGCCGCGATGCCGTGGCGCCTATCGATCTTATCCTGCTCAAAGACTGTCTGTGGCACGACACGGCAACCATGAATTTGATGCAGCAGCAGATTGAAGTTTTGATGACCGGCCACGCGTGGCAGCAGCAGGCCATTCTGAGCAAGCTCAGCGGCATCGTCCAGCGCCGCCTCCAGCTTCAGCAGCAAAGCAGCGATCGGGACGCTTTCACCGTGCTCAAGCAGACAGGCATGTTCAGCCGCAAGCCGCAGTATCAGCTCCCGGATGAGATAACCGGCGAAACGCTAACGCTTTTACTGCAAAAGCCGCTGAAACTGCACGATATCGAAGTGATTCATATCACCCTGGCGCGTGAGGCGCTGGCGCAGTGGCTTAATAAAGGAGGCGAGATCCGCGGCAAGTTGAACGGCATTGGTTTTGCGCAGTTGCTTAACCTTGAAGTGGACAACAGCCTGCACCTGACCATTCGCGATGTTAGCCTCCAGGCCACACGGCTGGCGCTGCCGGGCCACCAGCAACAGGGCGTACCGGATGAGATCAAAAAGCAGTTTGACGATCTCGACGCCGCGTTACACCAGCAGCACGAGCGCTTTAACGATCAGCAAAAATGCCTGTTTATTGAAAGCGACTGGCTGGGAAAAATTGAAGCCAGCCTGCAGGACGTTGCGGCACAGCTGAAACAGGCCCGGCAATGATAAGCGTTGAAACGCTGGATATGATCCTGACTATTGGTGAAGGCGAACTGATAGAAGAGATCATTATTACCCTGCTGGCTGCCCCGCAGCTGGCGGTGTTTTTCGAAAAATTCCCGCGTTTGAAAAAAGCAGTTAGTGAAGACTTACCTCGCTGGCGAGACCAGCTTAAAGGCCGACTGAAGGACGGACACGTCCCGGATGAGCTGGCGCAGGAAGTCCTTTGCTACCAGCAGAGTCAGTTACTCACCACCGGGCAGCTCATCATGCGGCTGCCGGAAATTATTCAGCTGCTGCATAAGCTCGGCTCGCCGTTCTATGAACAGGCCAAAACGCTGGTGGCTGATAACCCGCACTTCACCCCGGCGCAGCATACGCTGTTTCTGCAGCGCTGGCGGTTGAGCCTGGTTGTACAGGCCACGTCGCTTAACCAGCAGCTGTTAGAAGACGAGCGCGACAAGCTGCTGGCGGAGATTCAGGAGCGGCTGGCACTTAGCGGGCAACTGGACCCCGCACTTGCCGAAAACGATAAAGCAGCGGGCAAGCTGTGGGACATGAGCGGCGGCACGCTCAAGCGCGGGGACTATCAGCTGATTGTGCAATACGGCGAGTTTCTCACCGGCCAGCCCGAGCTGATGCAGCTTGCCGAACAGCTGGGCCGCTCCCGCGAGGCAAAATCGGTCCCGCGGAAAGATTCCCCCACGGAGCCCTGGCGTATGCTGGTTCGGGAACCTGCCACCGTGCCCGAACAGGTTGACGGCCTACAGCGCAGCGACGATATCCTGCGCCTGCTGCCGCCCGAACTGGCAACCCTTGGGATTACCGAACTGGAATTTGAGTTCTACCGCCGCCTGGTGGAGAAGCAACTGCTCACTTACCGTCTGCACGGTGACGCATGGCGTGAAAAAATCATCGAACGCCCGGTCGCCCATCAGGATTTTGACGAACAACCTCGCGGGCCATTTATTGTCTGCGTGGACACTTCCGGCTCCATGGGCGGGTTCAACGAGCAATGCGCAAAGGCTTTTTGCCTGGCGCTGATGCGCATTGCCCTCGCCGACAACCGGCGCTGCTTTATTATGCTGTTTTCCAGCGAAGTGGTGCGCTATGAGGTCAGCGGGCGGGACGGCATCGATCAGGCGATCCGTTTTTTAAGCCAGCACTTCAGCGGCGGGACGGATCTTGCCAGCTGTTTCCGCTCGATCCTGGAAAAAATGCAAACCGGAGACTGGCACGATGCCGATGCGGTGGTGATCTCAGATTTTATCGCCCAGCGGCTACCGGACGATGTCGTCAGCAGCGTGAAGGCGCTGCAGCGGCAGTATCAGAACCGCTTTCACGCGGTCGCCATGTCGGGGCATGGAAAACCCGGCATCATGCGCATCTTTGACCATATCTGGCGCTTTGACACCGGGATGAGAAGCCGCCTGCTGCGTCGCTGGCGGCGCTAAGACTCACAGCAGGTCGCTAACCTTAGCCTGCACTTCTGGCGACCAGACGCCGCACTGAACCTGGCCAATATGCGGCAGCTGAAGCAGCAGCATCGTCAGACGAGACTGGCCAATGCCGCCGCCGATGGTTTGCGGCATTTCACCTTTCACCAACGACTGGTGCCATTCGAGCTGGAGCCTGTCTTCATCTCCGGTGATCGCCAGCTGGCGCTTCAGGGTGTCCGCATCCACGCGGATCCCCATAGAAGAAAGCTCCAGCGCATCTTCCAGCACCGGGTTCCAGACCAGGATATCGCCGTTCAGCCCCGGTAAACCTGCTTCCCCGCCGGTTGACCAGTCATCATAATCCGGGGCGCGGACGTCGTGACGTTTCCCGTCCGACAGCTTGCCCCCGATACCGATTAAGAAGACCGCGCCAAGTTCTTTAGCGATAGCCCGCTCGCGGCCTTTTGCGTCCAGACCAGGGAAGCGCTGCAATAACGTTTCGCTGTGAACAAAATGGATTTTCTCCGGCAGCAAGGCGGCCAGGCCAAACCGTTCACTCACTTCAGCCTCGGTAGCCTTAATTGCCGCCCAGATGCTCTCTACGGTTTGTTTTAGCGTGCCGGTGTGGCGTTCGCCGTCACTCATCACGCGTTCCCAGTCCCACTGATCGACATAGACCGAGTGAATCGGGGATAAACGGTCTTCATCGGGGCGAAGAGCTTTCATGTGCGTGTAAAGCCCTTCGCCCGCGCTGAAGTCGTGCTGGCCGAGCGTTTTTCTTTTCCATTTGGCCAGCGAATGCACCACTTCAAACTGCGCCTGCGGCAAGGTTTTCACCTTCACCTGCACTGCTTTCTCGCTGCCAGAAAGGTTGTCCTGTGTGCCATCCCCTACGCGGCTGAGGATCGGCGCCTGTACTTCTATCAGGCCCAGCTTCTCTTCCAGTTGACGGGAAAAATGGGTTTTCACAAAACTGATCTGACGTTGTTTAGCAATCCAGGCGGTTTTCATGGCTTTTCTCTTTGTTGTGGTGTTTCTTCCATCGATTAAGCAAGAGAAACGTCATCGTATTCAATAATCAACAATAAAAAAGGCCAGCCTCTTTTTAATCGACGAATTTAAGGCTATAAAAAATGGAAAATCGGCATTTATCATAGGAAAAAGTGATGGATAATTATCAGATCGACAATCTCGATCGCGGCATACTCGAAGCATTAATGGCCAATGCCCGCACCGCATATGCAGAACTGGCCAAACAGTTTGGCGTCAGCCCGGGCACCATTCACGTCCGCGTCGAAAAGATGAAGCAGGCGGGGATCATTACCGGGGCGCGTATCGACATCAGCCCGAAGCAGCTCGGCTACGATGTCTGCTGCTTTATTGGCATCATTCTGAAAAGCGCCAAAGATTATCCCTCCGCTCTGACCAAGCTGGAAAACCTGGATGAGGTGACTGAGGCTTACTACACCACCGGCCACTACAGCATCTTTATTAAGGTGATGTGCCGATCCATTGATGCCCTCCAGCAGGTACTTATCAACAAGATCCAAACAATCGATGAAATTCAGTCCACTGAAACGCTGATCTCGCTGCAGAACCCGATCATGCGCACTATCCGGCCCTGATCGTTAATTTTAATACCCATATTATCCACAGGTAGATCCCCGCTCTTTCACAGCGTACAATACGCGACGATTTGAAAAGGCGGGACACAATGGCTGATATCACTCTGATTAGCGGCAGTACTCTGGGTAGTGCCGAATATGTAGCAGAACATCTGGCAGAGAAGCTTGAAGAAGCGGGACACGGCACTGAAATGCTGCATGGCCCTCTTTTAGAAGATCTTAAAGCCAGCGGTATCTGGCTGGTGGTCTCTTCCACACATGGTGCTGGCGATCTGCCGGACAACCTGCAGCCTTTCTATGACGCTATAAATGAACAGCGCCCGGATCTGAGCGACGTAAGCTATGGCGCGATCGGGATCGGCAGCCGTGAATACGACACGTTTTGCGGTGCTATAGAGAAGATCGATCTGCTTCTGACCGAATGCGGTGCAACCCGCATAGGATCCTTGCTCAAAATTAACATCCTCGATCACGACATTCCTGAGGATCCAGCCGAAATTTGGGTTGGTTCCTGGATTAATTTACTCCCTGAAGTGTAAAGATTGCGCGATCAGATGTGGATAACTCTGGTTAAAAGCTTGGATTAACCCGTAGTTATCCCAATAACAACCGCTGTTCACTTTTTGAGTTGTGCATAAACCTCAATTCTGATCCCAGCTTATACGGTCTGGGATCACCGGTAGTACACAGCAAACGATCCTTTCCAGGTTGTTGATCCTAAAATGGATAAATGGCTTATCCACAGAGGTGGTCGATCCTAATAAGAGATCACAATAAAGAGATCTTTAAATAAAAAAGATCTTCTTTTAATAACCGAAGATCCCGATGCTTTCTCGAAAGACTAAAGTTGAGTAGAATCCCCAGCCCGGGAAGTCACAAACCCTCATTCGCGAAACCGAGGCAGTTACCATGTTTTATCCAGATCCTTTTGACGTCATTATCATCGGCGGGGGTCATGCAGGCACAGAGGCGGCAATGGCCGCAGCTCGTATGGGTCAGCAGACCCTGCTTCTGACACACAATATCGACACGCTGGGACAGATGTCCTGTAACCCGGCTATTGGCGGTATTGGCAAGGGACATTTGGTTAAGGAAGTGGATGCTCTCGGTGGCCTGATGGCTACCGCGATCGATCATGCAGGCATTCAGTTTAGAATACTAAACGCCAGCAAAGGCCCGGCAGTCCGCGCCACTCGTGCTCAGGCAGACCGCGTGCTTTACCGTCAGGCCGTGCGCACCGCGCTGGAGAACCAGCCAAACCTGATGATTTTCCAGCAGGCGGTTGAAGATCTTATCGTTGAGAACGATCGTGTCGTCGGTGCGGTCACCCAGATGGGGCTTAAATTCCGCGCGAAAGCGGTTGTGCTGACGGTAGGCACCTTCCTGGATGGTAAGATCCACATCGGGCTGGATAACTACAGCGGCGGCCGTGCGGGCGATCCTCCGTCGATCCCGCTCTCACGTCGCTTACGTGAACTGCCTTTGCGCGTCAGTCGCCTGAAAACCGGGACACCTCCGCGCATTGACGCCCGCACCATTGATTTCAGCGTACTTGCTCCGCAGCACGGAGATAACCCGATGCCGGTCTTCTCCTTCATGGGGAACGTGAACCAGCACCCGGAGCAGGTACCTTGCTACATCACGCATACCAATGAGCAAACTCACGAGGTCATTCGTAATAACCTCGACCGCAGTCCAATGTATGCAGGGATTATCGAAGGCATTGGTCCTCGTTACTGTCCGTCTATCGAAGACAAAGTGATGCGTTTTGCCGATCGCAACGCGCACCAAATCTTCCTGGAGCCTGAAGGGCTGACCAGCAACGAGATTTACCCGAACGGGATCTCCACCAGCCTGCCCTTTGACGTTCAGATGCAAATCGTTCGTTCGATGAAAGGAATGGAGAATGCGAAGATCGTTCGCCCAGGCTACGCGATTGAGTATGACTTTTTCGATCCGCGCGATCTGAAACCAACGCTGGAAAGCAAATTTATCCAGGGGCTGTTCTTTGCTGGTCAAATCAACGGCACCACTGGTTACGAAGAAGCCGCTGCTCAGGGTCTGCTTGCCGGTCTCAATGCCGCTCGGTTCTCTGCCGAGAAAGAGGGTTGGGCACCGCGTCGCGATCAGGCTTACCTTGGCGTGCTGGTTGATGACCTGTGCACTCTGGGGACCAAAGAACCGTACCGTATGTTTACTTCCAGGGCTGAATATCGCCTGATGCTGCGTGAAGACAACGCCGACCTGCGTCTCACCGAAGCCGGTCGTGAGCTGGGTCTGGTGGATGATGCTCGCTGGGCTCGCTTCAACGACAAACTGGAAATGATCGAACGTGAGCGTCAGCGCCTGAAAGATATCTGGCTGCACCCGAACTCTGAGCAGGTAGCAGAGGTGAACGCGCAGCTCAGTGCCCCGCTTTCCAAAGAAGCTAACGGCGAAGATCTGCTGCGTCGCCCAGAAATGACCTACGCGGCGATGACGCAGCTGTCGACCTTTGCGCCAGGACTTCAAGATCCTCAGGCTGCCGAACAGGTCGAGATCCAGGTTAAATACGAAGGCTATATTGCACGCCAGCAGGATGAGATTGAAAAACAGCAACGCAATGAGAATACTGTGTTACCAGCCACGCTCGACTATAGTCAGGTGAGCGGGCTGTCTAACGAAGTGATCGCCAAACTTAACGATCACAAACCGGTTTCCATTGGCCAGGCATCGCGCATCTCGGGTATTACCCCTGCGGCAATCTCTATTTTGCTTGTCTGGCTTAAAAAACAAGGGCTGCTGCGACGCAGCGCTTAAAAACAGACGACAACAGGCCAGGCAATCCTGGCCTCTTTTTTTGATGGGTTTATGACGTGCTGACTAAATTATCTCGCCTGCTGAAAGAAGCGGGCATCACTCTCCCTGAAAATCAGCAGCAGCAACTGGTGGGCTATGTCTCGCTGCTCGACAAATGGAACAAGGCCTATAACCTCACTTCGGTGCGTAATCCTGATGAAATGCTGGTGCGGCATATTCTGGATAGCATCGTGGTCGAACCGCATTTGCAGGGCAGCCGGTTTATCGACGTTGGCACGGGCCCTGGTCTGCCTGGGATCCCGCTGGCAATCGTGCGCCCTGATTCGCATTTCACCCTGCTGGACAGCCTCGGCAAGCGTGTGCGATTCCTGCGTCAGGTCCAGCACGAGCTGAAGCTGGAAAACATTACTCCGGTACAAAGTCGCGTGGAGGATTTTCCGGCGGAACCTCCGTTTGACGGCGTTATCAGCCGGGCTTTTGCCTCGCTAAGCGACATGGTGAACTGGTGTCACCATCTGCCTGCTGCGCACGGGAAGTTCTATGCGCTGAAAGGGGTGCGTCCGGATGAAGAAATTACCCAACTGCCTGCCGGATTCACCGTTGAAAATATCGTCAAACTCAACGTGCCGAGCCTGGAAGGGGAGAGGCATTTGGTGCTGATTAAGGCAAACAAAACTTAATATTTATCAAAAAACGACGCGATAGAGATGTTTCACTGAGGTTAAAAAACGGCGGGGCGATCGATGTAATGGTTGGTTACATTTAACCAATCTTTAACTCGGATTTATCCTGCTTTTAACTTAAAAGTGATTAATTACCAGGGTAATAATTTTATTCGAAAATATCATCCGGCTAAAATTATGCCGAAAAACGGCCTTTGTCGGATGTTAAAAGTTTAACTGGAATGTCAATGAAAGGTTTTTATGATGTTTCAGCTTGTTTTAAACAGAGTGCACATTAATCAGCTTAATTATCAGTCATCTGTAATTAGTGCTTTCTTAAGCGGCAAAATAATGTCTGCCGATAAGATGTTTAATTTGTGATCGTGTGCACGCTTTGCTGTCAGGGATTTCGGCTTATTTGCACTTTTTGAGGAAGCCGATGCGATTCACCAAAAGTCAGAAAACGGCTCTGCGGAAAATTAATTAAACATTTGTTCACCTTTTCGCTACTTATTGTTTGAAATCACTGGGCCGCACCGTATAATTTGCTCGCTTTTTGAGGCTTGACTCAGCGTCGCAAAGACAGTTTTATACGACACGCGACATACCTCATAGGTAGCAGGAGTTAGGAAACGTCATGTCTGTGTCGCTCTTGAGTAAGAACGTAGCCCGCAAGCTTCTGTTCATCCAACTTCTGGCTGTGGTAGCAATTGGACTGCTGTTTTGCCTTAAAGCTCCTTCTTGGGGCGCTTCCGCTCTCGGTGGAGGCCTGGCGGTTTGGTTGCCAAACGCGCTGTTTATGATTTTTGCCTGGCGTCATCAGGCGCATACACCCGCAAAAGGCCGCGTGGCCTGGACATTCGCTTTCGGCGAAGTGCTAAAGGTGATTGCGACCTTCATCATTTTAGTGGTGGCGCTGGCGTACTTTAAGGCGGTGGTATTGCCGCTAATAGTGACGTGGGTTTCGGTGCTGGTTGTGCAGATACTCGCACCAGCTGTAATTAACAACAAAGGGTAAGAGGCATCATGTCTGCAGGAGAAATCTCTACACCGCAGGAGTATATAGGTCACCACCTGAATAACCTTCAGTTGGACCTGCGTACTTTCTCGCTGGTGGATCCGCATAACCCCCCGGCTACCTTCTGGACGCTCAACATCGACTCCATGTTCTTCTCAGTATTTCTGGGGCTGGTGTTCTTGGTGTTGTTCCGTAAAGTGGCGAAAACCGCAACCAGCGGCGTCCCGGGTAAATTTCAGACTTTTATCGAGCTGATTATTGGCTTTGTGCATGGCAGCGTGAAAGACATGTACCATGGCAAAAGCAAGGTTATCGCTCCACTCGCTCTGACGATTTTCGTCTGGGTCTTCCTGATGAACTTGATGGATCTGTTGCCTATCGATCTGCTGCCGCTTATCGGCGAGCACTTCTTAGGCCTACCAGCCCTGCGCGTGGTGCCGTCTGCGGACGTGAATATCACCCTGTCTATGGCGCTAGGCGTGTTTATCCTCATTCTGTTCTACAGCATCAAAATGAAAGGCATTGGCGGCTTCACGAAAGAGCTGACGCTGCAGCCGTTCAATCACTGGGCATTTATTCCTGTCAACTTAATCCTTGAAGGGGTAAGCCTGCTGTCCAAACCTGTATCACTGGGTCTGCGACTGTTCGGCAACATGTATGCCGGTGAGCTGATTTTCATTCTGATTGCAGGTCTGTTGCCGTGGTGGTCACAGTGGATTCTGAATGTGCCGTGGGCCATTTTCCACATCCTGATTATTACGCTGCAAGCCTTCATCTTCATGGTTCTGACGATCGTCTATCTGTCGATGGCGTCTGAAGAACATTAATTTACTTACCACTACTGCGTTTAACTGAAACAAACTTGGAGACTGTCATGGAAAACCTGAATATGGATCTGCTGTACATGGCTGCCGCTGTGATGATGGGTCTGGCGGCAATCGGTGCTGCGATCGGTATCGGCATCCTCGGGGGCAAATTCCTGGAAGGCGCTGCACGCCAACCAGATCTGATTCCACTGCTGCGTACTCAGTTCTTTATCGTTATGGGTCTGGTGGATGCAATCCCAATGATCGCTGTTGGTCTGGGTCTGTACGTGATGTTCGCCGTCGCCTAGTGAGCGATGTTTGAGTCATCTAGTAATATCAGAACGTTAACTAACAAAGAGGCATTGTGCTGTGAACATTAACGCAACAATCCTCGGCCAGGCCATCGCGTTTGTCCTGTTTGTTCTGTTCTGCATGAAGTACGTATGGCCGCCATTAATGGCAGCCATCGAGAAGCGTCAGAAAGAAATTGCTGACGGTCTTGCTTCTGCAGAACGTGCTCAAAAGGACCTTGACCTTGCACAGGCCAACGCGACCGACCAGCTGAAAAAAGCCAAAGCGGAAGCTCAGGTGATCATTGAGCAGGCGAACAAACGCCGTGCCCAGATCCTTGATGAAGCGAAAACTGAGGCAGAGCAGGAACGTAATAAAATCGTTGGGCAGGCTCAGGCAGAAATCGACGCTGAGCGTAAACGCGCTCGTGAAGAGCTGCGTAAGCAGGTCGCTCTGCTGGCAATTGCCGGTGCCGAGAAGATAATCGAACGTTCCGTAGATGAAGCTGCTAACAGCGACATCGTCGATAAACTGGTCGCTGAACTGTAAGGAGGGAGGGGCTGATGTCTGAATTTGTTACTGTAGCTCGCCCCTACGCCAAAGCAGCTTTTGACTTTGCCGTCGAACACCAGAGCGTAGACCGCTGGCAGAATATGCTGGCGTTTGCTGCCGAGGTAACGAAAAACGAACAAATGGAAGAGCTTCTTTCCGGTGCCCTGGCACCAGAAACGCTCGCAGATTCGTTCATCGCCATTTGCGGCGAGCAGCTGGACGCCAATGGCCAGAACCTGATTAAGGTGATGGCTGATAACGGTCGTTTAAAAGCGCTCCCGGATGTTCTTGAGCAGTTCGCGCATTTACGCGCGCTGAGTGAAGCGATTGCAGAGGTTCAGGTAACCTCTGCGGCTGAACTTAGCCATGAACAGCTTGCAAACATTACGTCCGCAATGGAAAAACGTCTGTCACGCAAAGTTAAGCTGAATTGCAAAATCGATAAGTCTGTTATGGCGGGCGTTATCATCCAGTCGGGTGATATGGTCATTGACGGTAGCGTACGCGGCCGTCTTGAACGCCTTGCAGACGTCTTGCAGTCTTAAGGGGACTGGAGCATGCAACTGAATTCCACCGAAATCAGCGAACTGATCAAGCAGCGCATTGCTCAGTTCAATGTTGTGAGCGAAGCTCATAACGAAGGTACAATTGTTTCTGTAAGTGACGGTATTATCCGCGTTCACGGCCTGGCCGATTGTATGCAGGGTGAGATGATTTCCCTGCCGGGTAACCGTTACGCTATCGCACTGAACCTGGAGCGCGACTCCGTAGGTGCGGTAGTGATGGGTCCATACGCTGACCTCGCCGAAGGCATGAAGGTTAAGTGTACTGGCCGTATTCTGGAAGTTCCGGTTGGCCGTGGCCTGTTGGGCCGCGTGGTGAACACCCTGGGTGCACCAATCGACGGTAAAGGTCCGGTTGATAACGATGGCTTCTCGCCAATCGAAGTTATCGCGCCAGGCGTAATCGAACGTCAGTCCGTCGACCAGCCGGTGCAGACCGGTTATAAATCCGTCGATGCGATGATTCCAATCGGCCGTGGCCAGCGTGAGCTGATCATCGGTGACCGTCAGACCGGTAAAACCGCGATGGCAATCGATGCCATCATCAACCAGCGTGACTCCGGTATTAAATGTGTGTACGTGGCTATCGGCCAGAAAGCGTCCACCATTTCTAACGTGGTTCGTAAACTGGAAGAGCACGGCGCACTGTCCAACACCATCGTTGTTGTGGCAACTGCTTCTGAATCCGCTGCACTGCAATACCTGGCACCATATGCTGGTTGCGCAATGGGCGAATACTTCCGTGACCGCGGTGAAGATGCGCTGATCGTATACGATGACCTGTCTAAACAGGCTGTTGCTTATCGTCAGGTTTCCCTGCTGCTTCGTCGTCCACCAGGTCGTGAAGCCTTCCCGGGCGACGTGTTCTACCTCCACTCCCGTCTGCTGGAGCGCGCATCCCGCGTTAACGCGGAATACGTGGAAGCTTTCACCAAAGGTGAAGTTAAAGGTAAAACCGGCTCCCTGACCGCTCTGCCGATCATCGAAACCCAGGCGGGTGACGTTTCTGCGTTCGTTCCAACCAACGTAATTTCGATTACCGATGGTCAGATCTTCCTGGAAACCAATCTGTTTAACTCCGGTATTCGTCCGGCAGTTAACCCAGGTATTTCGGTATCTCGTGTTGGTGGTGCTGCTCAGACCAAGATCATCAAGAAACTGTCCGGTGGTATTCGTACCGCGCTGGCACAGTATCGTGAACTGGCTGCGTTCTCTCAGTTCGCATCCGATCTGGATGAAGCCACCCGTAAACAGCTGAGCCACGGTCAGAAAGTGACCGAGCTGCTGAAACAGAAACAGTATGCCCCAATGTCTGTTGCACAACAGGGTCTGGTGCTGTTCGCGGCTGAACGCGGTTACCTCGAAGACGTGGAACTGGCGAAAATCGGTAGCTTCGAAGCCGCTCTGCTGGCTTACGCTGACCGTGATCACGCTCCGCTGATGCAAGAAATTAACCAGACCGGTGGCTATAACGACGAGATCGAAGGCAAGCTGAAAGGCATCCTCGACTCCTTTAAAGCAACCCAGTCCTGGTAACGTCTGGCGGCTTGCTCTAGGGCAAGCCGCAAGGCATTGAGGAGAAGCTCATGGCCGGCGCAAAAGAGATACGTAGTAAGATCGCAAGCGTCCAGAACACGCAGAAGATCACCAAAGCGATGGAGATGGTCGCCGCTTCCAAAATGCGTAAATCGCAGGATCGCATGGCGGCCAGCCGTCCTTATGCAGATACCATGCGCAAAGTGATTGGTCACCTTGCGAACGGTAATCTGGAATATAAGCACCCATACCTGGAAGAACGCGACGTTAAGCGCGTGGGCTACTTGGTGGTGTCGACCGATCGTGGTTTGTGCGGCGGTTTGAACATTAACTTGTTCAAAAAAGTGCTGGCGGATATGAAAGAGTGGTCCGATAAGGGCGTTCAGAGCGAACTCGCGATGATCGGCTCTAAAGGCGTTTCTTTCTTCAACTCCGTTGGCGGCAACGTGGTTGCTCAGGTTACCGGCATGGGAGATACCCCTTCCCTGTCTGAACTGATCGGCCCGGTGAAAGTGATGCTGCAAGCCTACGACGAAGGTCGTCTGGACAAGCTGTACGTTGTCAGCAACAAATTTGTTAACACCATGTCTCAGGTTCCGACCATCACTCAGCTGCTGCCGTTACCGGCATCAGAAGATGAGGATCTGAAGCGTAAATCCTGGGACTACCTGTACGAACCGGACCCGAAAGCGCTGCTGGACACCCTGCTGCGTCGTTATGTTGAGTCTCAGGTTTATCAGGGCGTCGTAGAAAACCTGGCCAGCGAGCAGGCCGCACGTATGGTGGCGATGAAAGCCGCAACCGATAACGGCGGCAGCCTGATTAAAGAGCTGCGGTTGGTATACAACAAAGCTCGTCAGGCCAGCATTACTCAGGAACTTACCGAAATCGTCGGTGGTGCGTCCGCGGTTTAAACCAGGTTTATTACCCTAAATAGTTCGGTTTGCAGAAAGACGCCAACTGAGCAAATCCTCAAGAGCTTACTTCAGTAAGTGACGGAGGTGAGGGAAGGCAGTCAACGCATCTGCAAATTGAAATATGACGGGTAAACGAATTACGTAGAGGATTCAAGATGGCTACTGGAAAGATTGTCCAGGTAATCGGCGCCGTGGTGGACGTCGAGTTCCCTCAGGACGGCGTACCGCGCGTTTATGACGCGCTTGAGGTACAGAACAACAATGAGAAGCTGGTGCTGGAAGTTCAGCAGCAGCTCGGCGGCGGTATCGTGCGTACCATCGCAATGGGTTCCTCCGACGGTCTGCGTCGCGGTCTGCAAGTCAATGACCTCGAGCACCCGATCGAAGTCCCGGTAGGTAAAGCGACCCTGGGCCGTATCATGAACGTGCTGGGTCAGCCAATCGACATGAAAGGCGACATCGGCGAAGAAGACCGTTGGGCTATTCACCGTGCAGCACCTTCCTACGAAGAGCTGTCCAGCTCTCAGGAACTGCTGGAAACCGGCATCAAAGTTATCGACCTGATTTGTCCGTTCGCTAAGGGCGGTAAAGTTGGTCTGTTCGGTGGTGCGGGCGTAGGTAAAACCGTAAACATGATGGAGCTGATCCGTAACATCGCGATCGAGCACTCCGGTTATTCCGTGTTTGCGGGCGTGGGTGAACGTACTCGTGAGGGTAACGACTTCTACCACGAAATGACCGATTCCAACGTTCTGGATAAAGTAGCACTGGTTTACGGCCAGATGAACGAGCCACCAGGTAACCGTCTGCGCGTAGCGCTGACCGGTCTGACCATCGCGGAAAAATTCCGTGACGAAGGCCGCGACGTTCTGCTGTTCGTTGATAACATCTACCGTTATACCCTGGCCGGTACAGAAGTATCTGCACTGCTGGGTCGTATGCCTTCTGCGGTAGGTTATCAGCCAACTCTGGCAGAAGAGATGGGTGTTCTTCAGGAGCGTATTACCTCCACCAAGACCGGTTCTATCACCTCCGTACAGGCCGTTTACGTTCCTGCGGATGACTTGACTGACCCGTCTCCGGCGACCACCTTTGCGCACCTGGACTCAACCGTTACGCTGAGCCGTCAGATCGCATCTCTGGGTATTTACCCGGCAGTTGACCCGCTGGACTCCACCAGCCGCCAGCTGGATCCACTGGTTGTTGGTCAGGAGCACTACGATACCGCTCGTGGCGTTCAGTCTATCCTGCAGCGTTACCAGGAACTGAAAGACATCATCGCGATTCTGGGTATGGACGAACTGTCCGAAGAAGACAAACTGGTTGTAGCACGTGCGCGTAAGATCCAGCGCTTCCTGTCTCAGCCATTCTTCGTAGCAGAAGTCTTTACCGGTTCTCCAGGCAAATACGTTTCGCTGAAAGATACCATCCGTGGCTTTAAAGGCATCATGGACGGCGAATACGACCATCTGCCAGAGCAGGCGTTCTACATGGTTGGCTCCATCGACGAAGCCGTTGAGAAAGCGAAAAAACTTTAACGCCTAATCGGAGGGTGACATGGCTATGACTTACCACCTGGACGTCGTCAGCGCGGAGCAGCAAATGTTCTCCGGTCTGGTCGAAAAGATCCAGGTAACGGGTAGCGAAGGTGAGCTGGGTATCTACCCAGGTCACGCCCCGCTGCTCACCGCCATTAAGCCTGGTATGATTCGCATCGTTAAACAGCACGGACATGAAGAGTTTATCTACCTGTCCGGCGGTGTTCTGGAAGTTCAGCCGGGTAACGTAACCGTCCTGGCTGACACCGCAATTCGCGGTCAGGATCTCGACGAAGCGCGTGCCCTGGAAGCGAAACGCAAAGCTGAAGAGCACATGCACAGCTCCCACGGTGACGTGGATTACGCTCAGGCTTCTGCTGAACTGGCTAAAGCGATCGCCAAACTGCGCGTTATCGAGTTAACCAAAAAAGCGATGTAACTACCTGCTTGAAAAGACAAATGCCAGTCCGGGAAACCTGACTGGCATTTTTTATTTCTCAGCTTTATTCCATGCTCAAAATAACCATAAAACCAGCTAGATAGCGGTTTTTTCGGGGTGTTTAGCCCCTGTTTCGGCCTTAATTCTTATGGATTCTGCCGCGATTACTGCTATAAAAGACGCAGATAATCTCAAGGCGGTGAAATTAGCAGCAACGTATTTTTTGGTGCAAAATATGTAGAATTTTCAAGGCTAAATCGCTTTACTTCACACACTAAACAGATTCAGGACACGTATGTCAAACAGCGCAATGAGCGTGGTTATTCTTGCCGCCGGCAAAGGAACCCGCATGTACTCAGATCTTCCAAAGGTGCTGCACACGCTGGCTGGGAAGCCAATGGTTCAGCATGTCATTGACGCCGCTAATAAATTAGGTGCTCAGCGGGTGAACCTAGTGTATGGCCACGGCGGGGATCTGCTAAAGCAAACCCTGAACGACGGCTCGCTTAACTGGGTACTGCAGGCGGAGCAGCTGGGAACCGGCCACGCGATGCAGATGGCGGCACCGTTCTTTGCCGATGACGAAGACATTCTGATGCTGTACGGCGATGTGCCGCTGATCTCCGTCGAAACTTTACAGCGCCTGCGTGAAGCTAAACCGCAGGGCGGCATTGGTTTGCTGACCGTTAAGCTTGATGATCCGACCGGCTATGGCCGCATTGCGCGGGAAAATGGCAAGGTCGTTGGCATCGTTGAGCATAAAGACGCCAGTGAAGAACAGCGCAAAATCAATGAAATCAACACCGGGATTCTGGTGGCTAACGGCGCAGATCTGAAACGCTGGCTCGGCAAGCTGGATAACAACAACGCCCAGGGCGAGTTTTACATCACGGACATTATTGCTCTGGCTCATGGTGAAGGGCGTGAGATTGCCGCCGTTCATCCGGATCGCCTGAGTGAAGTTGAAGGCGTGAATAACCGCCTGCAGCTTTCTCGCCTGGAACGCGTTTACCAGACGGAGCAGGCCGATAAGCTGCTGCTGGCGGGCGTTATGCTCCGCGATCCGGCTCGGTTCGATCTACGCGGTGAATTCACGCACGGGCGCGATGTTGAAATAGATACTAATGTCATTGTGGAAGGCCGCGTTACGCTGGGTAACCGCGTGAAGATTGGGACCGGCTGCGTGATTAAAAATGCCGTTATCGGTGATGACTGCGAAATCAGTCCGTATACGGTTATTGAAGATGCGACGCTTGAAGCCGCTTGCACCATCGGGCCATTTGCCCGCCTGCGCCCTGGCGCGGAACTAGCGGAAGGCGCTCACGTGGGCAACTTCGTTGAAATGAAGAAAGCTCGTCTGGGGAAAGGTTCTAAAGCGGGCCATTTGAGCTACCTCGGTGATGCCGAAATTGGCGACAACGTGAACATCGGTGCAGGCACAATTACCTGCAATTACGACGGCGCGAACAAACATAAAACGATCATTGGCGATGACGTGTTTGTTGGCTCTGATACTCAACTGGTGGCCCCGGTTACCGTGGCCAGCGGTGTCACCATTGGCGCCGGGACGACAGTGACGCGCGACATTGCTGAAAATGAACTGGTGATCAGCCGCGTAAAACAGAAACACATTCAGGGCTGGCAGCGTCCGGTTAAGAAAAAGTAATTTCCCCTCACCCTAACCCTCTCCCCAAAGGGAGAGGGAACTGGACTGAGATGGCTTTCCCTTCCTCTCTAAGGGCCAGGGAGCTGAACAAAACACAGATTTCCTCCCTCTCCCTTCCAGGGAGAGGGCTGGGGTGAGGGGCGTTCTTGAAAACGCCCCTCCCAAAGGCAGTAACCATAAAAATAACCCCACTCTCTACAAGGCTCGGGGCTCCGGAAAACCGGAATAAACAGGTCAGCGACAACACATGGCTAACGCCATTATCAGGACTTAAAAATTATGTGTGGAATTGTTGGCGCAGTGGCGCAACGTGATATCGCTGAAATCCTTCTCGAAGGGCTTCGTCGTCTGGAATACCGCGGGTACGACTCTGCGGGCCTGGCGGTTGTTGACGACAAAGGTCACATGACCCGTCTGCGTCGTCTGGGTAAAGTACAGAAACTGGCGGAAGCAGCGGAAGAAACGGCTCTGCATGGCGGCACCGGGATTGCCCATACCCGTTGGGCAACGCACGGCGAACCTTCAGAAATTAATGCTCACCCACATGTTTCCGACCACATTGTGGTCGTACACAACGGTATTATCGAAAACCACGAGCCGCTGCGTGAAGCGCTGCAGTCTCGCGGCTACACGTTTGTCTCCCAGACGGATACCGAAGTTATTGCTCATCTGGTGCATTGGGAACTGGAGCAGGGTGGCACGCTGCGCGACGCTGTCCTTCGCACTATTCCTCAGCTTCGCGGCGCTTATGGCACCGTAATCATGGATACCCGTAACCCGGATGTGCTGCTGGCCGCGCGTTCCGGTAGCCCGATGGTCATCGGCCTGGGCATGGGTGAAAACTTTATCGCCTCCGATCAGCTGGCGCTGCTGCCGGTGACCCGCCGCTTCATCTTCCTTGAAGAGGGCGATATCGCCGAAGTGACGCGCCGCGCAGTGACCGTTTTTGATACCAAAGGCGAGCAGGTTCAGCGCCCGGACATCGAATCCAATCTGCAGTATGACGCGGGCGACAAAGGCATTTACCGTCATTACATGCAGAAAGAGATCTACGAGCAGCCGAACGCCATCAAAAACACCCTGGCCGGGCGCATCAGCCACGGTGAAGTGGATTTGACGGAGCTGGGGCCAAAAGCCAATGAAATGCTCTCTCAAGTTGAGCATATTCAAATCGTAGCCTGCGGTACGTCCTATAACTCAGGCATGGTTTCCCGCTACTGGTTTGAAGCGCTGGCCGGCGTGCCTTGCGATGTCGAAATCGCCTCTGAATTCCGCTACCGCAAATCTGCGGTGCGCCGCAACAGCCTGATGATCACCCTTTCCCAGTCTGGCGAAACGGCGGACACCCTCGCGGCGCTGCGCCTTTCCAAAGAGCTGGGCTATCTCGGTTCGCTGGCGATTTGTAACGTGGCAGGCTCTTCTCTGGTGCGTGAATCCGACCTGGCGCTGATGACCAATGCCGGAACGGAAATCGGCGTGGCCTCAACCAAAGCGTTTACCACTCAACTGACCGTATTGTTGATGCTGGTGGCTAAGCTGAGCCGCCTGAAAGGCGCTGATGCACAGGTTGAGCAAGATATCGTACATGGCCTGCAGGCGCTGCCAAGCCGTATCGAGCAAATGCTGTCCCAGGACAAACGCATTGAGCAGCTGGCGGAAGATTTCTCTGACAAACATCATGCGCTGTTCCTTGGTCGTGGCGATCAGTACCCGATCGCCATGGAAGGTGCGCTGAAGCTGAAAGAGATCTCCTATATTCACGCTGAAGCCTATGCGGCAGGCGAGCTGAAGCACGGCCCGCTGGCGCTGATCGATGCTGATATGCCGGTTATCGTTGTGGCTCCGAACAACGAGCTGTTGGAAAAACTGAAATCCAACATCGAAGAGGTTCGCGCCCGCGGTGGCCAGCTGTATGTGTTCGCCGACCGTGACGCCGGCTTTACCAGCAGCGACAACATGCACATCATCGAGATGCCGCATGTGGAAGAGGTTATTGCGCCTATCTTCTACACCGTGCCGCTGCAACTGCTGTCCTACCACGTGGCGCTGATCAAAGGCACCGACGTGGATCAGCCGCGTAACCTGGCGAAATCAGTAACGGTTGAGTAATTTTTTGTCACTAATCAGTCGCGATTAGCGGATGGAAAAGCCGTTTCTCACCAGATCAATAATGCTATAAACGAAGCTAACCTCGGGAGAAATACCGGGTTAGCTTTCGCATCCACCCTGCGAACGGCGAGTTTGCAGGGTGTTTTTATTTCTGAGCGGGAAACAACAAATGTCGGCAAACAAACCTCACTGTCGGCTGGTCAAGCCGCAGCCAGTATTTATAGGCAAGCAGGGGCTTTCTTATCAGGTAGGTGTTTCAAAGGAGGCCGTCGATTCACAGCATATCCATATGCAGCTGGCGACCATACCTCCTCGTTCGCAGGCTAAAGCCCACAAGCACGAACACCATGAAACCGCAATTTATGCCCTGAGCGGAACTTCGTCGGTGCTTTATGGCGATGGGCTGGAGCATTTTCTTGAGCTTCCCGCCGGCAGTTTTCTTTATATCCCAATGGATACCCCGCACCTGCCTTACAACAATACCGATGAGCCTGCGGTGGTGATTATTTCGCGGACCGATCCTAACGAGCAGGAGAGCGTGGTGATGATGCCCGAGCTGGACAGAGACGTGCTCTAGCGTCGCCGGATAAATTGTCGCGGAGTCATAGAGAAGCCCTCTACGCAGTTGAGGGCTTTTTTGTTATTTAATTTTCTGGGCGAGTTCATCAATCTTGCGGGAAAGCTGCTCGTTATCCCGCTTCAGGCTGTCCATTTTGGATTGCTGCTCATTGGCTTTACTTTCCATTTGAGACAGTTTGTTTTTCATCTCATCCAGCCTGGTTTCCTGCTCATCTATTTTCCTGACGCTACCGTCGTAATTTGACTGCAACTTTTCCAGGCGATCCTTCATCTCGACAATTGTGCTTTCCTTAATCGATGTAGGGACGAGGGTATTACTTCCTGAAAAGGTGGCGAGCGTTGAGCTGAAACTATCCGTATTACGTGCTTCAACGGCATCAGCGTAAACGGTAGAGGCTGTCATAATGAGTGATATCGTACATAATACAGACAGATAGGCTTTCATTTTTAAACACCTTTTTAAATAAACTGAATTTAATGATGCTTTAAAAAACATGGGGTTGTGTGTTTTTTTATGGCGCTGAGCGGATTGTCATAAAACTGTCATAATTCGTACATTTAACTGTCACCAAACTGTCCTATTTTCTACCCTGTATTCAATTAAACAACAATTTACGAACATCTGGCAGGAGACATTATGAACGTTATGCGTACCACTGTCGCAACTGTTGTCGCCGCGACCTTATCTCTGAGCGCTTCTACTGCGTTTGCAGCTGCAAGCCTGACTGGCGCTGGTGCAACCTTCCCTGCGCCGGTGTATGCCAAGTGGGCAGATACCTACCAGAAAGAAACTGGTAACAAGGTGAACTACCAGGGTATCGGTTCCTCCGGCGGCGTGAAGCAAATCATTGCTAACACCGTTGACTTCGGCGCTTCTGACGCCCCTCTGGCGGATGACAAATTACAGCAAGAAGGCCTGTTCCAGTTCCCTACCGTAATCGGTGGCGTAGTGCTGGCGGTTAACCTGCCTGGCTTCAAGTCTGGCGAGCTGGTTCTGGACGGCAAAACCCTGGGTGACATCTACCTGGGTACCATCAAAAAATGGAACGACCCGGCGATTGCTAAGCTGAACCCAGGCCACAAACTGCCGGATCAGAACATCGCGGTTGTTCGTCGTGCTGACGGCTCCGGTACTTCCTTCGTGTTCACCAGCTACCTGTCTAAAGTGAACGAAGAGTGGAAATCTAAAATTGGCGCAGGCTCTACCGTTAACTGGCCAACCGGTCTGGGCGGCAAAGGCAACGACGGCATCGCAGCCTTCGTACAGCGTCTGCCAGGCTCCATTGGCTACGTTGAATACGCTTATGCTAAGCAGAACAACCTGACTTACACCAAGCTGCTGTCCGCTGACGGTAAGCCAGTTAGCCCGACCGAAGCAAACTTTGCTAACGCGGCTAAAGGCGCTGACTGGAGCAAATCCTTCGCACAGGATCTGACCAACCAGAAAGGTGACGAAGCGTGGCCAATCACCTCCACCACCTTCATCCTGGTCCACAAAGAGCAGAAAAACCCTGAGCAGGGCGCAGAAGTGCTGAAGTTCTTTGACTGGGCATACAAATCTGGCGCGAAAGAAGCTAACGCCCTGGATTACGCAACGCTGCCAGCCTCTGTGGTTGAGCAAGTTCGCGCTGCATGGAAGACCAATGTAAAAGACAGTTCCGGTAAGGCGCTGTACTAAGTGCAAAAATCTGGGGTAACAGGTATGTTACCCCGGTTTATTCAGCAACTACGAAGAGTACGCTATGGCTGTGACTAAGCCGACGTTTAAAGCCCCTGGCAAACAAGGCGATGTAATTTTCAGTGCGCTGGTAAGACTGGCTGCGCTGATTGTGCTATTTCTGCTGGGTGGGATTATCATCTCGCTGTTTATCTCCTCGCTGCCGAGCATTGAGAAGTTTGGCTTCTCTTTCCTCTGGTCCAAAGAGTGGGATGCCCCTAATGAAGTCTTCGGCGCACTGGTGCCGATCTACGGAACCCTCGTAACCTCGTTTATCGCACTGCTGATTGCGGTTCCGGTGAGCTTTGGTATCGCGCTGTTCCTGACAGAACTTGCGCCTGGCTGGCTGAAGCGCCCGCTGGGTATCGCCATTGAACTGCTGGCGGCCATTCCAAGTATCGTGTACGGCATGTGGGGCCTGTTTATCTTTGCTCCCCTGTTCGCGACTTACTTCCAGGAACCCGTAGGCAACGTGCTCTCTGCCGTGCCTATCGTTGGCGCGCTGTTCTCTGGCCCTGCGTTTGGTATCGGCATTCTTGCCGCCGGCGTGATCCTCGCCATTATGATCATCCCTTACATTGCCTCCGTGATGCGCGATGTCTTCGAACAAACGCCAGTGATGATGAAAGAATCGGCCTACGGCATCGGCTGTACCACCTGGGAAGTTATCTGGCGCATTGTTTTGCCGTTCACCAAAAACGGCGTTATCGGCGGCGTGATGCTTGGCCTTGGCCGTGCGCTGGGTGAAACCATGGCGGTGACCTTTATCATCGGCAACACCTACCAGCTCGACAGCGCCTCACTGTATATGCCGGGCAACAGTATTACCTCTGCGCTGGCGAACGAATTTGCCGAAGCAGAATCCGGCCTGCATACCGCCGCGCTGATGGAGCTTGGCCTAATTCTGTTTGTGATTACCTTTATCGTACTGGCTATCTCTAAGTTCATGATTATGCGCCTGGCGAAAAACGAAGGGGCTCGCTCATGACCACGATGGAAATGCAAAGCAGCGCGGCACTGGCTGAGTCGCGCCGCAAAATGCAGGCGCGTCGCCGCATGAAGAACCGTATCGCCCTGACGCTCTCTATGGCGACCATGGTGTTCGGTCTGTTTTGGCTGGTGTGGATCCTGTTTTCCACGGTAACCCGCGGCATCGACGGCATGTCGCTGGCGCTGTTTACCGAAATGACGCCTCCGCCTAATACCGCGGGCGGTGGCCTGGCTAACGCCCTGGCGGGCAGCGGCCTGCTGATCCTGTGGGCGACCGTTATCGGTACGCCGCTGGGCATCATGGCCGGGATTTATCTGGCCGAATATGGCCGTAAATCCGCCCTGGCCGAAGTGATTCGTTTTATTAACGACATTCTTCTGTCCGCCCCATCGATTGTGGTCGGTCTGTTCGTTTACACCATTGTGGTGGCGAAAATGGAACACTTCTCCGGCTGGGCGGGCGTGATTGCGCTGGCGCTGCTGCAGGTGCCTATCGTCATTCGTACCACTGAAAACATGCTGAAACTGGTGCCGGACAGCCTGCGCGAAGCCGCTTACGCACTGGGAACACCAAAATGGAAGATGATCTCCGCGATTACGCTTAAGGCGTCCGTCTCCGGGATTATCACCGGCGTGCTGCTGGCGATTGCCCGTATCGCTGGCGAAACCGCTCCGCTGCTCTTCACCTCCCTCTCCAACCAGTTCTGGAGCACGGACATGATGCAGCCTATCGCCAACCTGCCGGTGACCATTTTCAAATTTGCGATGAGCCCGTTTGCCGAGTGGCAACAGCTGGCCTGGGCAGGGGTGCTGATCATTACCCTCTGCGTGCTGCTGCTGAACATTCTGGCGCGCGTGATTTTCTCGAAGAGTAAACACGGTTAAATTTTACGGCGCGGCCCTCGCGGCGCCGGACGGAGATTAAGACACAGATGAGTAAGGTTGATTTAGCCCCAGGCAAAATCCAGGTTCGCGATCTGAACTTCTATTACGGTAAGTTCCACGCCCTGAAGAACATCAATCTGGATATCGCGAAGAACCAGGTTACCGCCTTCATTGGGCCGTCAGGCTGTGGTAAATCCACCCTGCTGCGCACCTTTAACAAAATGTACTCGCTCTACCCTGAGCAGCGTGCAGAAGGTGAAATCCTGCTGGATGGAGAAAATATTCTCACCCAGAGCCAGGACATCGCCCTGCTGCGTGCCAAAGTCGGCATGGTCTTCCAGAAGCCGACGCCGTTCCCGATGTCCATCTACGACAACATCGCTTTTGGCGTGCGTCTGTTTGAAAAGCTGTCCCGCAGCGACATGGATGAACGCGTGCAGTGGGCATTGACCAAAGCCGCGCTGTGGAACGAAACTAAAGATAAACTGCACCAGAGCGGCTATAGCCTCTCCGGTGGTCAGCAGCAGCGTCTGTGCATCGCTCGCGGCATCGCGATTCGCCCGGAAGTTCTGCTGCTGGATGAGCCGTGTTCCGCGCTTGACCCGATCTCCACCGGGCGTATTGAAGAGCTGATCACCGAGCTGAAAGAAGACTATACCGTAGTGATCGTGACCCACAACATGCAGCAGGCGGCGCGTTGTTCTGACCACACGGCGTTTATGTACCTCGGCGAGCTGATCGAATTCAGCGAAACCGATACGCTGTTTACTACGCCAGCGAAGAAACAAACCGAAGATTACATTACTGGCCGCTACGGTTGATTTGGAGAGCGCGATGGATAACCTCAACTTAAACAAACACATTTCTGGCCAGTTCAACGCCGAGCTGGAGTACATCCGTACTCAGGTGATGACGATGGGCGGGCTGGTGGAACAACAGCTCTCTGACGCGATCACCGCGATGCACAACCAGGACAGCGAGCTGGCGAAGCGCGTTATCGCCGGTGACCAGAAGGTCAACATGATGGAAGTGGCGATCGATGAAGCCTGCGTGCGTATCATCGCCAAGCGCCAGCCTACCGCCAGCGACCTGCGCCTGGTGATGGCGATCATCAAAACCATCGCCGAGCTGGAACGTATTGGCGACGTAGCGGACAAAATTTGCCGCACCGCGCTGGAGAAGTTCTCCCAGCAGCACCAGCCGCTGTTGGTCAGCCTGGAATCGCTGGGGCGCCACACCGTGCAGATGCTGCACGACGTGCTGGACGCTTTTGCGCGTATGGATCTGGACGAAGCGGTGCGTATTTACCGCGAAGACAAGAAAGTTGACCAGGAATATGAAGGCATCGTGCGTCAGCTGATGACCTACATGATGGAAGACTCCCGTACCATTCCAAGCGTGCTGACCGCGCTGTTCTGCGCCCGCTCCATCGAGCGTATCGGTGACCGCTGCCAGAACATCTGCGAATACATCTTCTACTTCGTGAAGGGGCAGGATTTCCGTCACGTGGGCGGGGATGAGCTGGACAAGCTGCTGGCGGGTAAAGATCCGAAAGAGTAAGCATTTCCGTTCCCTCTCCTAAAAGGAGAGGGGTCGACGCTTCTTCCCCCCTCTCCCCTTTGGGAGAGGGCTGGGGTGAGGGGCCGTTACTTCCCGAACAAACGCCGAGAATTATCCTCGATCTTCCCTGAAATTCTGCGCTTCTGCATCGTTCTGCTCCAGCTTACCGACAACCCAGCCGCTGACAAAAGCCGATGATACTGTGAATCATCAAACGGCATATGCCAGGCAATGGCGATAGCTTCTGCCACCGTCACGTCGCTAACGCGAGAGGCCAGTTCCAGCGGTGCATCGGCGGAAACATTCCCCGCCAGAATCACGCGATAAAGCCAGCCGCAGTAGCCCGCTTCCTGCATCCGCGTTGCCATATCCTCTACGCCAAAATGGTAGTTCAGCTTAAAGCAGGGCGAACGAGGCTGAGTCACCTGAATCAGCGCTTCACCCCAGCGGTAAATATCCCCCATACAGACGTTCTTTTCCGTCATCCCTTCCGTGGACAGGTTTTCGCCGAAGGCCGGGGCGTTAAACAAATCGCTTTTATCCGGGAAGAGATGCGCCCAGTGCTGATAATGCTCGCGCGGATAGTGGCACAGCGCCCTGTCTGGCCCGCCGTGAATCACTTTCTCCGCCTGCTCGTCGCCCTCCAGCCCAAGCTCGGTCAGGCGAAGTTCGCCGTCCACCTGCACCTTGGCGATGGCGCTGGGCCGACTCCCTTCGTAAGCACGGATCTGGCCAACGTAAACCTGAAGCGGATAGCGATGCATAAGCGACTCCCTGCGAAATAGACATAAAAAAAGCGAGCCATCAGGCTCGCTTCTCTAAGGTCGGATTGCAACCTTATTTTTTAGCGGCGAAACGTGCTGCTGCTTCGTCCCAGTTAACCACGTTCCAGAACTCTTTCGCGTAGTCCGGGCGACGGTTCTGGAATTTCAGGTAGTAAGCGTGTTCCCAAACGTCCAGGCCCACAATCGGGAAGCCGGAAGCGCCGGAGATAGCTTCGCCCATCAGCGGGCTGTCCTGGTTTGCAGTAGAAACTACAGCCAGTTTGTCGCCTTTCAGTACCAGCCACGCCCAGCCGGAGCCGAAACGGGTAGCGGCTGCTTTTTCGAACTCAGCTTTGAACGCGTCAACGCTGCCGAAATCGCGCTCGATAGCGGCTTTCAGGTCACCTTTCAGCTCGGTACCTTTTTTCAGGCCTTTCCAGAAGAAGCTGTGGTTAGCGTGGCCACCGGCGTTGTTACGCAGTACGGTTTTCTTATCCGCAGGCAGCTGATCCAGTTTAGCGATCAGTTCTTCAGCAGACAGGCTGGCAAACTCAGGCAGGGATTCCAGCGCGGCGTTCGCGTTGTTGACATAAGCCTGGTGGTGTTTGCTGTGGTGGATTTCCATGGTTTCTTTGTCGAAATGCGGTTCCAGCGCGTCGTAAGCGTAAGGCAGGGATGGCAGTGTATAGCTCATATTCATCGTCTCCATTAACGTAGAGCGGCTGTAATGCTGTTAACGCCGCGTAATCAGTCGGTTCATTATAGTTAATTAAATGATATTGAAAATGTTTATCAATGCCGTACTTAGCGTGTGGTTATAACTTTTCTTCATGAAACCACGGCTTACGGCTATAACGCAGCGGGTAAAAAGCCATTTTCCCAGAGTAACGGCGAATTGTTACCCGGTCGTGACGTAACGGCATGAGAAGAACCCGAGAGGAGTACAAATTGTGATCGCCATCGGCGGCACTCGCTGAATTTTGCCAGCTTCATCGGGCGCGCGGCATTGCCCTGAAGGTTGGCCCGCAGCTCACTCTTTAGACTCGTTGACATTGCAGGCTGTCGCAGAGGCGACGGCCCAAAAACAGCGAGGGTTAATCATGAGCAATGCAATCACGATGGGGATCCTGTGGCATCTGATCGGCGCCGCCAGCGCCGCCTGTTTTTATGCCCCGTTTAAAAAAGTGCGGCACTGGTCCTGGGAAACCATGTGGTCCGTCGGCGGGATTTTCTCCTGGCTTATCCTGCCGTGGGCGGTGAGTGCCGTACTGCTACCCGATTTCTGGGGGTATTACGGGTCGTTCAGCGTGGCCACGCTGCTGCCGGTGTTTTTGTTTGGTGCCATGTGGGGCATCGGTAATATCAATTATGGCCTGACGATGCGCTATCTGGGGATGTCGATGGGGATTGGCGTCGCTATCGGCATCACGCTGATTGTCGGCACATTACTGACCCCGATCATCAATGGCAAATTTGCCATGCTGACGGGTACGCCAGGCGGACGCATGACGCTCCTTGGCGTGCTGGTGGCGCTTATCGGCGTGGCTATTGTGACCTGGGCTGGGCTGCTAAAAGAGCGTCAGATGGGGATTAAAGCGGAAGAATTTAACCTGAAAAAAGGGCTGCTGCTGGCAATGATGTGCGGCATTTTCTCCGCCGGTATGTCATTTGCGATGGATGCAGCGAAGCCCATGCATCAGGCGGCGTCGAATCTGGGCGTCGATCCGCTTTATATTGCCCTGCCAAGCTATGTGGTGATCATGGGGGGCGGCGCCGTTATTAATCTGGGCTTTTGCTTCATCCGACTGGTAAAAGTAAAAAACTTGTCGGTAAAAGCCGATTTCTCGCTGGCAAAATCGCTGATTGTTACCAACCTGATTTTATCGGCACTTGGCGGCCTGATGTGGTACCTGCAATTCTTCTTCTACGCCTGGGGGCACGCTAAAATTCCGGCACAGTATGACTACATGAGCTGGATGCTGCATATGAGCTTCTACGTGCTCTGCGGCGGGCTGGTAGGGTTAATCATGAAGGAGTGGAAGTCCGCGGGGCGCAGGCCGGTTGGCGTACTGGCGATGGGCTGCCTGACGATCATTCTTGCTGCCAATATCGTCGGCCTGGGCATGGCGAACGGATGAGGCTAACGAAAACGCTGGCGCCATAACCTTGGCGTCACGCCCGTCTCTTTGGTGAACACCACGGAAAAATAGTTACTGTCCTCGAAGCCGCACTGGGCGGCAATCTCGCTGATTAACAGCTCGCTGTGGCGCAGCAGATACTGCGCCTGGCAAATACCGAGCTGGCGCAGATACTGGTTTAGCGTCATGCCCGTTTGCTGGCGAAACAGGGAGCGCATCTGCCGCTCTGTCACCTGATGGTGGTGGCAAAACAGCCCGAAATCAAACGGCTCTTCAAGGCTGTTTCCCAGTGCGGCCATCAGCAGATCCAGCGTTTCACCCTCACTCAGGCTGGCGGCATCGGCCACCCGATAGCGATGGCGGCGCAGGGTTATCAGCAGTTGTAAAAACAAGCTTTCCGACAGGCAGCGTGACAGGAGGTCCGTTTTCGGACTTTCATGCTCGAGCTGCCCGATGATCTGACGTACCTGCGCCATGCCCTGGCTACCCAGCCGCCAGCGAGGATCGCTGTCGCTGCCGTGGGGAGGGTTAGACAGCAGATCCCCCCAGTTAACGTTTAACGCCAGCCTTTCCGGGCAGTAAATAATGTTATGCAGGACCAGATCGTGCACTGATTCGTAGCTGTGCTTATCTTCCGCACGAATGTAGAACAAATCGCCACAGGTGATGCGCCAGGGCCTGCCGTTAAGAATGTGCAGCCCGTTGCCGCGCCAGACCACCACCAGTTCACAAAATTCATGGGTATGCTCGGCAAAAACGTTTTGAGGATAGCGATCGGCCACCGCGACCGGCTGCGTATCGGAGGCAAAAAAATCCGCTTTTTTAAGCACTAACTGGCCTGGCACAGACGTCGCTCCGTGACTGAATGGGCTGAAATCATTGCTTTTTTTCGCCTAAAATACGGTGACGTCAGCCACGTTATACCAACGGAGTATCCCGGCCCTGGCGTACCACCCTGGGAGAGTAAGAAAACTCTCGCTTAAAAAGCGTGGAGAAATGGTTACTGTCGCCAAAGCCGCACTGAAAGGCGATATTCGTCACGCTTTCCTCGCTATGTCGCAGTAAATAACGCGCTTTCATCAAACGGAGTCGGTTGAGGTAGCGCTGAGGCGTGAGCCCGGTTTTCTGATTTAACAGGCGATGCAGGGTTCTCAGCGAGAGCGTAAAAGAGGCTGCCAGCTGCTCCCAGCAAACCTCTTCCGAAGAGTGATCTTCCAGCCAGAGAAGAAGCTGGTTTAAGCGCTCGTCGGCCCCGCCCCGATTGTCTGCCTGATTCGCCTGGCTCAGCAACACCAGCAGCTGCATAAAGAGAAGTTCTCGCCTGGCGAGGGCAGGCGCCGTGTTTTCCGAACTCAGCGCCTCAAACTGCTCGATAAACCCTTTCACCTGACGCAATACGCCCTGATTGACCCGCCAGTGTGCCGGATAATAGCCGTCTTGTTCCTGCGGCAGGAGTTTGTGCAGCCCGGATAGAAAGCAAAAGGCTTCCGGCTCACGGTACAGAATATTGGTCAGGCAGAGGTTTTCGGTGTGCTCAAACTGATGATGATCGTGATCGCGAACAAAGCAGATGGAGCCGCCGCTCAGCGTATAAGGTTGCGCGTTGAAAATATGGGAGCCGGTGCCGTGTTCAACAATAATGATTTCATTGAAATCATGGATGTGCTCAGGGAAGTCCGGCTGAGGCTGGCGGGGCTCAATGGCCACCGATATCCCGGCGTCTGGAAAAAAATCCACGCTGTGTAATACCGTCATGATTGCTTCTCACTGTGCTAACGATGGGTCGATAGTAGAGAACCGCGCCCGGCATCACCTTAAATTTTCGACACAAAATCGTGCATAAAGCGTTCTTTTTTGAAGATGAAACGGGCTTTATCGGGAAATGTGTGTGCGGTCACAGGCGTGAAGCGCGGCCTTTCGAGGCGGGCAAAGTAAATATGTGAACTCTCTCTCGTTCATCTTTGCCTCTTTGCCAGGCGCGAACGCACGCTGTCATTGGGATGAAGGCAGGGGCAGAGCGGCATTTTTAGACTGATGGGCAATGACGCCAATAAGGACTCCCATCATGACTTTTCGCCACAGCGTTGCCGTCGATCTCGGTGCCTCCAGCGGCCGCGTGATGCTGGCGGGCTATGATCAAGCCGCCCGGCAGATCTCCCTGCGGGAAATTCACCGCTTTACCAACAGCCTGATTCGCATTGACGGCCATGACTGTTGGGATCTTGACAGCCTCGAAGCTGAAATACGCCTTGGGCTACAAAAAGCCTGCGATGAAGGCGTGCGAATCGACAGCATTGGCATCGACACTTGGGGCGTGGATTTCGTTCTGCTTGATGAAAATGGCCGCCGAGTGGGCCTGCCCGTGTCCTATCGCGATAACCGGACGGACGGCGTAATGGCTCGGGCTATCAGCGAGCTTGGGCGCGAAGAAATCTACTGCCGCAGCGGTATTCAATTTTTACCTTTCAACACGTTATATCAGCTTCGTGCACTGGTAGAGCAGCACCCGGACTGGGTAAAGCGAGCCGCTCGCGCGCTGCTGATCCCGGATTATTTCAGTTTTCGGCTTACCGGGGTGATGAGCTGGGAATACACCAACGCCACCACGACTCAGATGATAAACATCCAGACGGACAGCTGGGACAGCCAGCTGCTGGCCTGGGCAGGGGTGCCGGAGCGTTGGTTTGGCACACCCACGCATCCCGGCGTGATGAGCGGCGAGTGGGAATGCCGTGAAGGCAACAAAATTCCGGTAGTCAGCGTCGCTACCCACGATACGGCCAGCGCGGTAATTGCCGCTCCTCTGGTCGGGGAAAACGCCGCTTATCTCTCCTCCGGGACCTGGTCATTAATGGGTTTTGAAAGCAAAACGCCCTGCGTCAGCGAGGCGGCGCTGGCGGCCAATATAACTAACGAAGGTGGGGCAGAAGGGCGTTATCGCGTCCTGAAAAACATCATGGGGCTGTGGCTGCTGCAGCGCGTTTTCCGCGAAAGCGCGGGAATGGATATCCCCGATCTTATTGCCCTGGCACAGCGTCTGCCCGGCTGCCGCTTCACCATCAACCCCAACGACGATCGCTTTATCAATCCGGTCAACATGAGCCTTGAAATTCAGGCCGCCTGCCGTGAGGCGAACCAGCCGGTGCCGGAAAGCGATGCAGAGCTTGCGCGCTGTATTTTTGACAGCCTGGCCTTGCTCTATGCCGAGGTACTGCGCGAGCTGGAAGCGTTGCGAGGCGAGCCTTTTGGCTGCCTGCATATTGTCGGCGGCGGCAGCCAGAATCATTTCCTCAACCAGCTTTGTGCCGATGCCTGTGGGATCCCTGTTGTTGCCGGGCCGGTGGAGGCTTCAACGCTGGGAAACATTGGCTGTCAGCTGATGGCGCTGGACGTGATTCCAGACGTAGACGCCTTTCGCCACCTCGTGCGCCAAAACAGCAATCTCATTTCCTTCATGCCGAACCCGGACAGTGACATTCGCCGCTACGTCGGGCAGCTACGGCAAAACATTCAGACACGTAAGGAGCTTTACGCATGACCACTCAAATCGAAGAAGCCTGGGCCCTGGCGAAACAGCGTTTTGCCGCAGCAGGCGTTGATGCGGAGGAGGTTTTACGCCAGCTCGATCGCCTGCCAGTCTCCATGCACTGCTGGCAGGGTGATGACGTCGCCGGGTTTGAAAGCCCCGAAGGCGAGCTAAGCGGCGGCATCCAGGCCACGGGCAACTACCCAGGTAAAGCGCGTAATCCGGCTGAACTGCGCGCCGATCTGGACTGTGCTCTGAGCCTGATCCCCGGGCCAAAGCGATTGAATTTGCATGCGATTTATCTCGAGTCCGACGAGGCTGTCTCTCGCGACTGCATCAAGCCTGAGCATTTCAAAAACTGGGTTGAATGGGCTAAAAACCATGGCATGGGGCTGGATTTTAACCCTTCCTGCTTCTCTCATCCGCTAAGTGCGGACGGTTTTACGCTGTCACACGCCAGGGATGAAACCCGCCAGTTCTGGATCGATCATGTTAAAGCCTGCCGCAAAATATCGGCTTACTTCGGCGAACAGCTGGGAACGCCATCGGTGATGAATATCTGGATCCCGGACGGCATGAAAGATATCACCGTCGACCGTCTGGGCCCGCGCAGGCGTCTCGTGGAGGCGCTGGATGAAGCCATGGCTGAAAAACTTAACCCGGCACACCACATTGATGCGGTGGAAAGCAAACTGTTCGGTATCGGCGCGGAAAGCTACACCGTCGGTTCCAATGAGTTTTACTTCGGCTATGCCACCAGCCGCCAGACGGCCCTGTGCCTCGATGCTGGCCACTTCCATCCCACCGAAGCGATATCCGACAAAATCTCCAGCGCCATGCTCTACATCCCGCGCCTGCTGCTGCACGTCAGCCGCCCGGTGCGTTGGGACAGCGACCACGTTGTGCTGCTGGACGACGAAACCCAGGCGATCGCCAGCGAAATCATCCGTCACAACCTGTTTGACCGCGTCCACATTGGCCTCGACTTCTTTGATGCCTCAATCAACCGCGTTGCGGCCTGGGTTATCGGCACGCGCAACATGAAGAAAGCCCTGCTGCGGGCGCTGCTTGAGCCCACAGCCCAGCTTCGCCAACTGGAGTTGGCAGGCGATTACACCGCCCGCCTGGCGCTGCTTGAAGAACAGAAATGTCTGCCGTGGCAGGCCGTCTGGGAGATGTACTGCCTGCGCCACGACACTCCAGCGGATGCCTCCTGGCTGAGCACTGTTCGCCAGTATGAACAGCAAATTTTAGCGCAGCGCGTGAATTGACCCTCACCCCGGCCTTCTCCCTAAAAGGGAGAGGGTGAAACCGACATTCTTACTGAACAATTCCCTTTCCCCTTTGGGGAGAGGGAGCGTCTTAAGGAACACGAAACAATGCAGAACATCCTCAACTCATGGTTTATTCAGGACATGGTGAAGGCCACCGGCGATATGTGGCTAAAGGGCTGGGACGAGCGCAACGGCGGCAATATTAGCCTGCGGCTGGATGCCGAAGACGTCGAATATTACCGCGACCAATTCAGCCATGCACCGCACAGCGTCGCGCTAAGCCAGCCTGCAGAAATGCTTGCGGGATGCTGGTTTTTGGTGACCGGTTCAGGCAAGTTTTTCCGTAACGTTCAGCTCGATCCGGCGGACAATCTGGCGCTGCTGCAGGTCAGCAACGATGGCCAGTCCTACAGCATCCACTGGGGGCTGACCAACGGCGGGATGCCAACTTCAGAACTCGCAGCACATTTCCAGTCCCACGGGGTACGCAAGCTCATATCCGGGGGGAAAGATCGGGTGATCATGCATTGCCACGCCACCAACCTGATTGCGCTAAGCTACGTCCTGCCGTTGGAAAACGCGGCCTTCACGCGCCAGCTTTGGGAAGGCAGTACCGAATGCCTGGTAGTCTTCCCGGAGGGTATCGGCATTGTGCCGTGGAAGGTGCCGGGCACTGACGACATTGGCACCGCCACCGCAGAGCAAATGCGCGCTCACAGCCTGGTGCTGTGGCCACATCATGGCATTTTTGGCACCGGGCCTACGCTCGACGAAGCCTTTGGCCTGATAGACACCGCTGAGAAGTCGGCTGAAATCCTGGTGAAAATCTATTCGATGGGCGGCATGAAGCAGACTATCACTCGCACGGAACTGGTGGCGCTTGGCGAGCGTTTCGGCGTCACGCCACTTGCAGAAGCACTTAAGGATTGAGGAGCAAAAGATGAGTTTTATGCTGGCACTACCCAAAATCAGCCTGCACGGAGCGGGCGCCATTGGCGATATGGTGGAGCTCATCGCCGAAAAACGCTGGGGCAAAGCGTTAGTGGTAACCGACGGACAACTGGTGAAAATGGGGCTATTAGATAGCCTGTTTGCGGCGCTGGACGAGCATAACCTGCCTTACGAACTGTTCGATGAAGTGTTCCCCAACCCGACCGAAGCGCTGGTGCAAAAAGGTATCACAAGATTTAACCTGGCCGACTGCGACTACCTCATTGCTTTCGGCGGCGGCAGCCCGATTGATACGGCGAAAGCGGTGAAAATCCTGACCGCAAACCCGGGGCTTTCCGTGCATTATTCCGGTGTCGGGAAAGTAAAAAATGGCGGAGTTCCTCTGGTGGCGATTAACACCACGGCGGGCACGGCGGCAGAGATGACCAGTAATGCGGTGATCACCGACAGCGAACGTCAGGTGAAAGAGGTGATCATCGACACCAATCTCATCCCGGATATTGCCGTGGATGATGCCAGAGTCATGGTGAATATTCCGTCCTCCGTTACCGCTGCAACTGGGATGGATGCGCTTACCCACGCCGTTGAAGCCTATGTTTCCGTCAGCGCACATCCGTTAACGGATGCCAACGCGCTGGAGGCCATTCGCCTGATAAACACTTGGTTGCCGAAAGCCGTAGACGACGGGCAGAACCTGGAAGCGCGTGAAATGATGGCCTACGGCCAATATCTCGCGGGGATGGCGTTTAACAGCGCCGGGTTGGGGCTGGTACATGCGATGGCGCACCAGCCGGGCGCGACGCACAACCTGCCGCACGGCGTATGTAATGCGATTTTGCTGCCGGTGGTTGAAGCCTTTAACCGGCCAAACGCGGTGCCTCGCTTTGCTCGTCTGGCGCAGGCGATGGGGAGCGATACTCAGGGGCTGACCGACGAGCAGGCAAGCCATAAAGCCATCGAAGCGATTCGCGCGTTATCCGCCAGGGTTGGCATCCCGTCCGGCTTTCGTGAGCTTGGCGTTCAGCCTGCCGATATTGAAGGCTGGCTGGACAAAGCGCTGGCCGATCCGTGCGCGCCGTGTAACCCAAGACCCGCCTCGCGCGAAGAGATCCGCCAGCTTTATCTGGAGGCGCTGTGATCAGGAAAGCTTTTGTGATGCAGGTTAATCCTGACGCCCACGAAGAGTATCAGCGCCGCCATTCGCCGATTTGGCCCGAGCTGGAAGAGGTGCTTAAACAGCACGGCGCTCATCGCTATGCGATCTATCTGGATGAACAGCGCCATCTGCTGTTTGCCACGGTAGAAATTGAGTCCGAGGCGCGCTGGAATGCGGTGGCCGACACCGACGTTTGTCAGCGCTGGTGGCAGCATATGCGCGACATCATGCCCAGCAACCCGGACGGCAGCCCGGTCAGCCAGGCGCTAAAAGAAGTGTTCTGGCTCGAATAAAAACAAGGCCCGGTTTCCGGGCCTTTTCTTCTCTCTTAGCGAGTGGCGGCGTCTTCCAGCGCTTTGTGGATGACGGAAGACAGCTCGGCGACGTCAAACTTGGCGACATAGCCGTTGGCACCGACTTTACGGACGTGATCTTCGTTGGCGCTGCCGGAAAGTGAGGAGTGGATCACCACCGGAATGTGCTTCAGAGAAGGTTCGGTCTTAATGTTGCGGGTCAGGGTAAAACCGTCCATCTCCGGCATCTCGATATCGGTCAGCACCAGGCCGATTTTGTCGGTGATAGGCGTGCCGGATGCTTTGGCATCGGCAGCAATAAGTTTGATTTTTTCCCAGGCTTCCAGGCCGGTCGCGTGCATGATGGCCGGAATGCCCATCCCCTTCAGGCCCTGCTCCAGCATCGAACGCGCGACTTTGGAATCTTCGGCAACAATAGCCACCGCACCGGGCTTCAGGGTATAAGTTTTCTCTTCTATCGCGGCAATATTCACATCTCTCCCGGATGGGATAATGTCATAGAGGATCTGCTCCACGTCCAGCACCAGCGCCAGGTCTTTGCCGGTTAGCGGGTCGTCAATATTGGCGATGCTGGTGATATTGCGGCTGCTGACCCCGGCCTCGGCGGCGTGCACCTGGCTCCAGTCGAGGCGAATAATGTTCTCCACGGACTCCACGGCAAACGCCTGGGTGCTGCGGGCATATTCGGTGATCAGTAATAAATTCAGGCCGGTGGTCGGCGTGCAGCCGGTGACCGCAGGCAGATCGATAACCGGGATAATCTGGTCGCGAATATTAGCCATGCCCAGCAGCGGTGATTCCATGCCTGCGGCACGGTTAATCTTCGGCATCGGCACAATTTCACGCAGCTTAAAAACGTTGATGCCGTACAGCTCGGACTTGCTGTCGTGCTGGCTGGTGCCTAAGCGGAACAGCAGCAGCTCGAACTTGTTGGATAACGCCAGGTTGGCCCTTTCATCAATATCTTTCTGAAAACTATCCATTTTAACCTCAAGTGATAACCCGGCCTCAGAACCCAACCGTACGGAGTGAATGCTTGTCTAAGTTATCGGCAGCGTCTGGAAAAAATGAAGGGAAAAGGCGAAATGATTTCGCTTAGAGGGGCGTGATACCCCTCTAAGCGGGGGGCGCTTACTTTTTCTTGTTCAGCATCGCTTTGAGGTCGGCAAACGGATTATAGGTTGCTTCGCCTACATCCTTTTGCGCGTCCTCTCCGGCAATCACCGTGGAGCCGTACTGGTCGGCCTCGGTGTATTTAGAATGTTCATGATCGTGGCAATACAGGCATAAAAGCTCCCAATTGCTGCCATCTTCTGGGTTATTGGTGTGATCGTGATCCATATGGTGAACGGTCAGTTCACGCAGATTAGAATAGACAAACTCGCGGGAGCAGCGCCCGCACACCCACGGGAAAAGCTTCAGCGCCTTTTCGCGGTAGCCGCTTTCCAGCCGCGTATAGTTCTTGGGGATAATTGCCATGATTCAGGTTCCAGACAAAAAATGTAGGGTTATGCCCAGTTTCCGGCTAAAGCACGTCTTTATCAATCCCCAGGCGCTTCATCCGGGAAAGTAACGTGGTGCGCTTCAGCCCTAATCGCTGGGCAGCGCCGCGAGGCCCGGCCACCACGCCGTTAGCTTCTTTCAGCACGCGCAGGATGCGCTCGCACTCGTCCTCATCTTCACGCCTCTCTTCTTCCACACACGGAGAAAGATGGCGTTCCAGAGGAGGGCGGTGATCCATTTCGGGCAGGGAAAGGTGCAGCACGCTGCCCCGGGTTAACAGCACCGCCCGCTCAATCACGTTTTCCAGCTCCCGCACGTTGCCTGGCCACTCCATGCGGCTCAGGGCGCGCAGCGTTTCTGCCGGAATACTGTCGATGTTGCGGTTCAGGCGGCGGGCGATTTTGAAAGTGAAGGATTTTACCAGCAGCGGGATATCCTCCGGGCGTTCGCGCAGCGGCGGCAGCGTGATAGGAAACACATTCAGCCGGTAATAAAGATCGCTGCGGAACTCCCGGTCGGCAACCATCTCTTTCAGGTTGCGGTTAGTGGCGGCGATCAGGCGCACGTCCACTTCCTGAACCTTATTGCTGCCGAGGCGCTCAAACTCCTGTTCCTGCAGCACGCGCAGCAGCTTGGGCTGCAGCTCAAGCGGCATATCGCCCACTTCGTCGAGGAACAGCGAGCTTTTATCCGCCAGCTCAAAGCGGCCAATGCGCTGATTGTTCGCCCCGGTAAACGCCCCGCGCTCGTGGCCGAACAGGTCGCTCTCCAGCAGCCCGGCGGGCATCGCAGCGCAGTTGATCTTCACCATCCGGCGGCTGTTGCGCTCGCTCAGGTTATGGATCGCCCGGGCAATCAGCTCTTTACCGGTACCGGTCTCGCCGAGGATCAGCACGGTGCTGTCGCTGCTGGCCACCATCTCCACCTGCTTAAGCACGATAGACATCGCCTCGCCGCGCCCGATAATTTCGCCAAAATCGCTGTCGACGTTATTAATCTGCTCGGTGAGGTAGAGGTTTTCATCCACCAGATTCTCTTTCAGGCGGTTGATTTCCTGGTAGGCGAGTGCGTTATCCACCGCGATGGCAATACGTTCGGCAATCTGGCGCAGCAGCTTGAGGTTGGCTGGCGTAAAGCCCTGCTCGCTGCATTTGGCGAGCTTCAGGACGCCCAGCATATTGGGACCGAACTTCAGCGGCAGCAGGCAAAGCGTCTGAGGTTTGTTGTCCCACATCTCCAGCAGCATCCGCTCATACGGCGCCAGTTTGTCGCCAGGGCAAAGATTGAGCAGCAGCATTTCGCCACTTTTAAAGACGCGTTCTGACAGCGTGCCTTCCTCAAGCACGTCGCTTTGATCGTGAATCGGCGAAGCTTCATCCACAAAGTGAGTGGAGTAGAGCGTGAGCCGCGACTTGCGGCTGCTTTTCAGCACGATGCTGATGGAATCAATGGCGAAGTGATAGTGAATTTCCCGGGCAATCTCGCTGATCAGTTCGTCCAGGTCCAGCTTCGACAATACCGCGTTGGTGACGGCCACCAGAATGCGAAAATCGTCGCGCTCCCGGCACAATAACTGGTGATCGTGGCTCGAATTGAGCCGGGTCTGAATTTGCTCGGTCACCAGGCCGACAATTTGCGCCAGGGTATAAAGCCGGTTCAGCTCTTTTTCCGTCCAGCCATCCGCCCGGTTGCGGATAAATTCGCAGCCGCCGAAAATTTTGCCTTCGGAGGCCAGCGGTAAAAGGCAGTAGCGGCCAAAAGGAGCATACAGATCCAGGCTTGCCATTTGCGGCCAGGTTTCATCGAACTCTTGCTGGCTGCAAATCAGCGCCTCCGGGCGCGACAATATGCGGCGCACCGGGCCGCTGGCCAGAGCCATTTCATCTTCGTAGTGCAGTTCCTTGCCGTGTTTATCCTTGCCATAAAAACTCACCCGCTGATGCTGGGGATGGTAAAGCAGAATGTTAACGCGATCGGCCAGCGCGCCCTGTTTCACCAGCTGCGTCAGGCTGCTGGCGAGTTCGTTGAGATCGGGCTGCTGGAGCAGCATGCGGGTGATATCAAACAACCCCTGCTGCCCGAGATCGCTCATCGGCGTGTATGACATTTTTGCTTTCCATTGAAATGCCCTGCGGCGGGTGCAGGGCTAAAAAATATAATTAATATAAATATTGTTTAAGTTTAGTCAGCGTTGCGTGAATGCATACTGGTGCAGGTCAACAAATGCGCGGTAAGGGTTCAAAATGCGGCAGATCGAGCGTGCGTTTTACGCCATAAAGCCCCGCGACGCGCACGCCTTTTCGCTCTACAACCTCACCCACGACAGCCGCCTGTTTGCCGCAGGAGTGCTGCTGTAACGCCTGAATAACGGCCGGGGCAGACTCGGGAGACGCGGCGATAACCAGCTTGCCTTCATTAGCAAAATTTAACGCATCCAGCCCCAGCAGTTCACAGACGCCGCGCACCGCCGGGTTCAGCGGCAGCTTGTTTTCGCTGATTTCCATTCCGCAGCCGCTGGTGTCGGCAAACTCGTGCAGAACGGCATTTACCCCGCCGCGCGTGGCGTCCCGCAGCGCTTTTACGCCGGGAATCTGCAGCAGCGGGGCGATCATCGGCGCCAGCACCGCGCAATCGCTTTGTAGGTCGCCGTCCAGCCCCAGCTTCTCGCGCAGGTTGAGGATGGTTGCGCCGTGGTCGCCGAGCGTGCCGCTCACAATCAGCCGATCCCCTGCTTTGATCTGAGCCGCGCCCCAGTTAACGCCCGCAGGAATAGCGCCTATCCCGGCGGTATTGATAAACAGCTTGTCCGCCGCGCCGCGCGGTACGACTTTGGTGTCGCCGGTGACAATGGCGATATTTGCCGAGTGCGCGGCATTCGCCATACTGGTGACCACGCGCTCCAGCGTTTCAAACGGCAGGCCTTCTTCAAGGATAAAACCGCACGACAGCCAGCGCGGTGTAGCCCCGCTCACCGCGACGTCGTTGGCCGTGCCGCACACGGCCAGCTTGCCGATATCCCCGCCGGGAAAAAACAGCGGATCGATAACGTAGCTGTCGGTAGAAAACGCCAGCCGGTCGCCGCAAGCTGTCAGCTCTGCCAGCGAAAGCCTCGCCTGATCTTCCTGCTCGGCCAGCCACGGATTATCAAAAGCCCGCATAAACAGGCCGGCGATCAACTGCTGCATCGCCTGGCCGCCGCTGCCGTGGGCCAGCTCAACGGTTTTCATACTTCACACTCCTGAGAACGGTACTGATACCACGCCGCGCAGGCTCCTTCGGAGGAGACCATCAGGGCGCCGAAGGCGTTTTGAGGATTACAGTCGCGGCCAAACAGCGGGCATTGCTGCGGCTTGCAGCGCCCGATAAGCACGTCGCCGCAGCGGGCTTTCGGGTCGTCGTAAACCCGCTGCGGTTTGGGCTGGAAATGGTCTTCGGCATCAAACTGACGGTAGGCTTCGGTGAGCTGCACGCCGGAATCACCGATTACGCCCAGGCCGCGCCATTCCGCTTCGCCGCGCATCGTAAATACGTCGCTTATCGCCTTCTGCGCAAGCAAATTGCCTTCTTCCGGCACGACCCGGCGGTACTGGTTTTCTACCAGGCTGCGCTGCCTGATTTTTTGCTCGACCAGCATCAGCACGCCCTGCAGCAGATCGAGCGGCTCAAAGCCGGCCACCACCAGCGGGCGCTGGTGCTCAGAGGCAATAAAGTCATAGGCTTCGGTGCCAATCACCATGCTGACATGCCCCGGCGCCAGGAAAGCGCCGATGCCGTTGTCGGGCTGGGAAAGCAGGCTGCGCAGCGTCGGGATCAGCGTGATGTGCTGACAGAAGAAATAGAAATTATCGATGCCCTGCGACTTTGCCTGTTGAAGCGTGATTGCCGTGGCGGGCATGGTGGTTTCAAAGCCGAGGCCAAAGAACACCACTTTGCGCTCCGGGTTCTGGCGAGCCTGCGTCAGCGCGTCCATGGGCGAGTAAATCACCCTGACGTCCGCGCCTCGCGCCTTCGCCTGCATGAGCGAGCCGTTTTTACCCGGCACGCGTATCGCATCCCCAAAGGTACAGAAAATCACTTCCGGGTGGCTGGCTATCTCAATGCAGGTGTCGATTCGCCCCATCGGCAGCACGCAAACCGGGCAGCCGGGGCCGTGAATAAACTCGATATTTTCCGGCAGCAGCTGATCGAGGCCGAATTTAAAAATAGCGTGGGTATGGCCGCCGCAAACTTCCATGATGCGCAGCGGGTGGCTCGCCGTGTAGTTCAGCAGCGTGGCGCGGGATTTCAGCGTTTCAATCAGCTGCATCACGCGATCTGGATCGCGGTATTCATCGACATAGCGCATCAGCGACGCTCCTCGCCATAAAGCAGCGCGCCAACGTCCGGCTCAACCTCGAACATGTTTTGCAGGGCATCCAGCGTGTCCCGCGCCTCGGCTTCATCAATCATGCTCATGGCGAAACCGACGTGAACCAAAACCCATTGCCCCACGGCGGCGTCGCCCACCAGCGTTAAATTCACGTCGCGCTGCACGCCGCAGACGTCCACTTTCGCGCTGCCGTCGGCCAGGCGCGCAACAATTTGCCCCGGGATGCCTATGCACATCGCTCCGCCTCCAGCCAGCTAAGCCACTCGTCCATCCCTTCGCCGCTGGTCGCGGAAACCAGAATAATTTTGATGTCCGGGTTGACCTCGCGGGCAAAAGCCAGGCACTTGCTGACGTCGAACTGCAGGTAGGGCAGCAGGTCGATCTTGTTCAGCAGCATCAGTGACGCCGCGGCGAACATATGCGGGTATTTCAGCGGCTTATCTTCGCCTTCCGTCACCGACAGCACCGCGACCTTATGGCGCTCGCCTAAATCAAAGCTCGCCGGGCAAACCAGGTTGCCGACGTTTTCGATAAACAGCACGCCGTCGCGTTCAAGCGGCAGGCGCAGCATGGCATCTCGGATCATCTGGGCATCAAGATGGCAGCCTTTCCCGGTATTCACCTGAATGGCTGGCGTGCCGGTCTCGCGGATGCGCGCGGCGTCGTTCACCGTTTGCTGATCGCCTTCGATAACCGCGCACGGCACTTTGGCATTCAGGCGCTTCAGCGTCTCGGTGAGCAGGGTGGTTTTACCGGAGCCGGGGCTTGAGACCAGGTTCAGCACCAGCTGATTGTGGCTGGCAAAGCGGTCGCGGTTATGGGCGGCGAGCTGGTTATTTTTGTCGAGCACGTCCAGCTCGATCTCCAGCATCTTACGCTGAGTCATCCCCGGCGCGTGGGTGCCTGCCGCGCCGTGACCGTAATGCAGGTCGCCCTGTTCGTCAGCCGTAGGGGCAAACTTGACGCCGGTGATCTGCTGCAGCGGGCGTGCCGCCGGGGCAAACGGGGCACTGCGAAAGCCAGAGTGGGGATTACGTTCGTCCCCTTCAATGTACAGGTTGCCTTCACCGCAACCGCAAGTGCTACACATGAGCTATCTCCTGATCGATTTCCAGACGCTTAATCTGCATGCCGTCATCCGCCACGATGCGCAGGTTGCTGCCGTTACAGTTGGGGCAGCACTTCACGCGCTGGGTCAGTAAGGTGACGAACTGCTGGCAGTCATGGCACCAGCATTCGGCTTCCTGCTGGTGGATATGCAGCTTGCAGCCTTCTGCCAGGGTGCCGCGGCAGACCAGATCAAAGCAAAACTCCAGGGCGCTGGTTTCCACGCATGAGAAGGCGCCGACCTCCAGCCAGACGCCGGTCACGCGACGGGCATTGTTCTGGCGGGCGTGGTTTTCGATAAGTTCGACTGCGCGCTGGCAAAGGGTGATTTCGTGCATGGGGCCTCCGGGGGTAACTGGGGCAGGTAATGCAAGGACGGTGCCAGGCTTTTTCTTTGCCCCTCACCCCGGCCCTTTCCCCGAAGGGGCGAGGGAGAATTCTTTTAAGAAAAGGGAACGTTTATCCCCTCTCCCTGGAAGGGAGAGGGTAAAAAAGTGCCGTCAGCCAAAGTCAAAGATGACGAAATGACATGTCATTCTGCTCGCTAAAGACACTTTTATCGGTTAAATCCATTTAAAAACAATAAATTAAAAACATGGCACGAAACGTGCCTTACGGAGGGACAAGCACTAACAGAGCGAACAAAACATGAACATTTGGGAACTGAGCGAAAAAGCCGAGTACATCGCCGACAAGCACCAGCGGCTGCTTTCGCAGTGGCATCTGTACGGCAACACCCTGATTCATGGGATCACCTTATCCAAAGCGAAGCTGCATCACGCCGTGGGCTGCAACCCTGACGAAAGCCTGCGCTTCTTCTTATTTGACCACTTCGTCATTCAAATCAATCTCGCCGAAGGCTTTAACAGCCACACCATCGAGTACAGCATCGAACTGCGCGACGGCAGCGATAACGTGCTGATTGCCAAGGCGACTATCGACGATGACGGACTGATTGATAACGCCGTCAGCAACCGCGATCGCGAGAAAGTGCTGGAACACTACCTCGAGCTGATCCGCCCGGTGTACGACAGCCTTTATCTGGCCGTGCAGCAAAACACCCCGTTATCCATGGCGCTGCTGCAAAAGTCCGCCGTGGCATGAAGATATCTGGGGTGTCGAGAACTGTCGAACCGGCAGCTTTTCGGCATGTTTTCGTCAAAAATGACGATTGTCACCTGAGGAAGAACTGGTGAACCGTTTTGTAATCGCTGACTCAAAATTGTGTATGGGCTGCCATACCTGTGAAGCGGCCTGCGCCGAGACGCACCGCCTGCACGGCCTGCAGTCCATGCCGCGCCTGAAAGTCATGCGCAACCTGAATGAATCTGCGCCGCAGATGTGCCACCACTGTGAAGACGCCCCCTGCGCCGGGATTTGCCCGGTCAACGCGATAACCCGCGTGGACGGCGCCGTGCAGCTGAATGAAAGCCTGTGCGTAAGCTGCAAACTTTGCGGCATCGCCTGCCCGTTCGGCGCCATTGAATTTTCCGGCAGCCGCCCGCTGCATATTCCCGCCAACGTGAACAGCCCGAAAGCGCCACCTGCGCCTCCGGCCCCGGCTCGCGTTAGCCCGCTGCTGGACTGGGTTCCCGGCGTTCGCGCTATCGCGGTCAAATGCGACCTGTGCAGCTTCGACGAAAGCGGCCCGGCCTGCGTTCGCACCTGTCCGACCAAGGCGCTGCGGCTGATCGACAACCAAGACATCGCCCAGGCCAGCAAGCGCAAACGTGAACTGACGCTTGGCGCGACGCTTGGCGACCTGACCCTGTTTACCCAGCCAGAGGCGAGAAAATGAATGCTTTTTTACTGATTCACTGGGCGCTTTTGGGATTTGTCACCAGCGCTGTGTTAGCCGGCGCTCTGGCATTTTCAAAGCCCGTTAGCGGCTTTATCGGCGGCGTTGGCGGCGCAATCAGCGCCGTGCTTTTGCTGATCGCGGGCGTTCAGGCGCTGCTGGGCTTCAGCGGCGATGCGCAAATCTGGCACTGGCACCTGCAGCTCAACGCTTTCAACGGCGTCTGGCTGGTAACGGTGGCCTTAAGCGGCCTGTTTATTTCCGTCTATAACTGCGCCTGGCATCGCCATCCGGCGATAAAAGCCGACGGCCTGCTGATTAACTTAATCCTGGCGGCAAGCGTTGCGGCGCTGGTAGCCGACAACTTTGTCACGCTGGTAGCGATGGCGGAAATCATCTCCCTGGCGGGTTATTTCCTCACCGGCTGCCAGCAGTCCGGGCAGCTGTGGTTTGCCCTTGGTCGTCTGGGTACCGTGCTGCTGGCAATGGCCTGCTGGCTGCTGTGGCAGCGCTACGGCACGCTGGGTTATGGCGATCTGCGTCATCTCCTTGACGGCGCGCCGCTGCCGGCCCCGGTACTGATCCTCGCGCTACTCGGCTTTGGGCTGCTTGCCGGGATTATTCCGCTGCACGGCTGGGTGCCGCAGGTGCATGCGAATGCCTCCGCGCCTGCCGCCGCGCTGTTCTCCGCCGTGGTGTTGAAGATTGGCCTCTACGGCATTATGAGCTTCTCGCTGATCGGTAATACGCTGCCGCTGTGGTGGGGTGTGCTGGTCGTGGTGGTCGGCATGATCACCGCGTTTATCGGCGGGCTTTACGCGCTGATGGAGCACAACATCAACCGCCTGCTGGCTTATCACTCCCTTGAAAACATCGGCATTATTTTGCTGGGCCTGGGCTGCGGCCTGATCGGTATCGCACTGCATGAGCCGGTGCTGGTGGCGCTGGGCATGACCGGCGGCCTTTATCATTTGTTCAACCATAGCCTGTTCAAAACCACGCTGTTCCTCGGCACAGGTGCCGTCTGGTTCCGCACCGGACACCGCGACATCGAGAAGCTGGGCGGGATCGGCAAACGCATGCCGGCTATTTCGCTGGCGATGCTGGTTGGGCTGATGGCGATGGCCGCGCTGCCGCCGCTGAACGGCTTTGCCGGGGAGTGGGTTATCTATCAGTCGTTCTTCCGCCTCGGCAGCCTGCCGCTGTTTGTGGGCCGTTTTATCGGGCCGCTGCTGGCCGTGGGGCTGGCAATCACCGGCGCACTGGCGGTCATGTGCATGGCGAAAGTCTATGGCGTCACCTTCCTGGGTGCGCCGCGTACTAAAGAAGCGGAAAACGCGACCTCTGCGCCGTGGCTAATGAACGTCTCAGTCGCCCTGCTTGCCGCATGCTGCGTAGTTGCCGGGGTTGCTGCCCCGTGGCTGCTGCCTCTGCTTCAGCACGCCGTGCCGCTGCCGCTTCAACCGGCGCATACCGCCGTGTCTCAGCCGATGATCACGCTGTTGCTGATTGCCTCTCCGCTGCTGCCGTTTATTTTGATGATCGTTTTCCGCGGCGACCGCTTGCCAAATCGCTCTCGCGGCTCGGCGTGGGTCTGCGGCTACGACCACGAACAGGCGATGGTGATCACCGCGACGGGCTTTGCCCAGCCGGTAAAAGCGGCGTTTGCGCCTTTGCTTAAGCTGCGCCAAACCCTGAACCCGGTGAAGTGGATCCCTGGCTGGCAGTGCGAGCGCCTGTCCGGCACGTTCCGCCGCCTGGCGATGGTTGAGCTGGCGGTCTTACTGGTGGCGATGGTTGCCTGAGGAACTGATATGAATACGTTTTTATTCGCTCTTATCCAGGCGCTGGCGCTGTTTTTTGCCGCGCCTCTGCTGGCAGGGATTACCCGCGTGACGCGCGCCCGCCTGCATAATCGCCGTGGCCCCGGCGTGCTGCAGGAATACCGGGATCTGTTCAAGCTGCTGGGCCGCCAGAGCGTGGCCCCCGCCGCCTCTGGCTGGGTTTTCCGCCTGATGCCGTTCGTGATGGTGGGCGTGATGCTCACCATCGCCACCGCGCTGCCGGTGGTGACAATTGCCTCGCCGCTGCCGTCATTAGGCGACCTGATAACCTTAATTTACCTGTTCGCCATCGCCCGCTTCTTCTTCGCCATCGCCGGGCTGGACACCGGCAGCCCGTTCACCGGGATTGGTGCCAGCCGTGAAGCCATGCTTGGTGTGCTGGTCGAGCCGATTCTATTGCTTGGTTTGTGGGTTGCCGCGCAGGTTGCCGGCAGCACGCACATCAGCAATATCGCCGGGACTATTCACGCCTGGCCGACGGCGCAAAGCCTGACGCTGGTTCTGGCCTTCGCAGCCTGCGCCTTCGCCACCTTTATTGAAATGGGCAAGCTGCCGTTTGACCTCGCCGAAGCCGAGCAGGAGCTGCAGGAAGGGCCGTTGTCCGAATACAGCGGCGCGGGCTTTGCGGTGCTGAAGTGGGGCATTTCGCTGAAGCAACTGGTTGTGCTGCAAATGTTTGTCGGCGTGTTCCTGCCCTGGGGGCAAATGAGCGCCTATAGCTGGGGCGGGCTTGTCCTTGCCCTGGTGCTGGCCGTTGTGAAGCTGGTGGCGGGCGTGCTGATTATCGCGCTGTTCGAAAACAGCATGGCGCGCCTGCGGATGCTTGAAACCTCACGCATTACCTGGGCCGGTTTTGGTTTTGCCTTTTTAGCCTTCGTCTCCTTGCTGGCGGCGTGATTTAAGAGAACCTATCGATGTCTGAAGAAAAAATTGGTCAACACTATCTCGCCGCGCTGCATCAGCAATTCCCGAATGCGGTGATCGACGAAGCCTGGCAGACCAAAGACCAAATCACCGTCACCGTGAAGCTCAACATGCTGCCGGAGGTGGTGGAGTGGCTTTACTACCAGCAGGGCGGCTGGCTTTCGGTGCTGTTTGGCAACGATGAGCGCCAGCTGTGCGGCAGCTATGCGGTGTATTACGTGCTGTCGATGGAAAGCGGCGTGAAGTGCTGGATCACCGTGCGTGTGGAAGTGGATGCCGACAAACCAGAGTTCCCGTCCGTCACGCCTCGCGTTCCTGCCGCCGTTTGGGGCGAGCGCGAAGTCCGCGATATGTACGGCCTGCAGCCGGTTGGCCTGCCCGATGAGCGCCGCCTGGTGCTGCCGGACGACTGGCCTGACGATCTTTATCCGCTGCGTAAAGACAGCATGGATTACCGTCAGCGCCCGGCGCCGACCACCGACAAAGAGACCTACGAGTTCATTAACGAGCTGGGCACGAAAAAGAACAACGTGGTGCCGATTGGCCCGCTGCACGTCACTTCTGATGAACCCGGCCATTTCCGCCTGTTCGTTGATGGCGAAAACATTATCGACGCCGACTACCGGCTGTTCTACGTCCATCGCGGCATGGAAAAGCTGGCGGAAACCCGCATGGGCTATAACGAAGTTACCTTCCTGTCCGATCGCGTGTGCGGCATCTGCGGCTTCGCCCACAGCACCGCCTATACCACCTCGGTGGAAAACGCGATGGGGATTGTGGTGCCGGAGCGCGCGCAGATGATTCGCGCCATTCTGCTGGAGGTTGAGCGTTTGCACAGCCACCTGCTGAACCTCGGCCTGGCCTGCCACTTTGTCGGCTTCGACTCCGGTTTTATGCAGTTCTTCCGCGTGCGTGAAATGTCGATGAAGATGGCGGAGATCCTGACCGGGGCACGGAAAACCTACGGCCTGAACCTGATCGGCGGCATCCGCCGCGACCTGCTGAAAGACGACATGATCCAGACCCGCCAGCTCGCCCAGCAGATGCGCCGGGAAGTGCAAGATCTGGTGGATATCCTGCTGAGCACGCCGAACATTGAGCAGCGCACCGTCGGCATTGGCCGCCTTGACCCACAAATCGCCCGTGATTTCAGCAATGTCGGCCCAATGGTGCGTGCCAGCGGCCACGCCCGTGATACCCGCGCCGATCACCCATTTGTCGGTTACGGCCTGCTGCCGATGGAAGTACACAGCCTCGACGGCTGCGACGTGCTTTCCCGCCTGAAAGTGCGGATCAACGAAGTCTTTACCGCGCTGAACATGATTGATTTCGGTCTGGATAACCTGCCGGGCGGCCCGCTCGCCGTGGAAGGCTTTACCTACATTCCAAACCGCTTTGCCCTGGGCTTCTCAGAGGCGCCGCGCGGGGACGACATTCACTGGAGCATGACCGGCGACAACCAGAAGCTGTACCGCTGGCGCTGCCGTGCGGCGACGTACGCCAATTGGCCAACCCTGCGCTACATGCTGCGCGGCAACACGGTGTCCGACGCCCCACTGATTATCGGCAGCCTTGATCCTTGCTACTCCTGCACCGACCGCATGACGGTGGTGGACGTGCGCAAGAAGAAAACCCAGGTGGTGCCGTACAAAGAGCTGGAGCGCTACAGCATTGAGCGCACTAATTCGCCGCTGAAATGATTTTGATGCCTGGCTTTTGAGGGAAACCCCCTCACCCTAACCCTCTCCCCAAAGAGGAGAGGGAACTGCATCGAGCCAGATTTCCCCCTCTCCCTTTCAGGGAGAGGGCCGGGGTGAGGGTCAATCATTCAGGCCAGGCAAACAAGGAAAACGCATGTTTAACTTCATCAAAAAAGCCATCAAGGGCGGCGTGGCAACCGAGTCTTACCCGCTCCAGCCCATTGCCGTCGATCCGAATTTTCGCGGCAAACCGGAGCACAATCCGCAGCAATGTATCGGCTGTGCGGCCTGCGTGAACGCCTGCCCGTCCAACGCCCTGAGCGTTGAGACCGATCTTGCCGCCGGGCAACTGCAGTGGAGCTTTAACCTCGGGCGCTGCATCTTCTGCGGGCGCTGTGAAGAGGTTTGCCCGACGGCCGCCATCAAACTCTCACAGCAGTACGAGCTGGCGGTGTGGAACAAAGCCGACTTCCTGCAGCAGGCCAGCTTCCCGCTGTGTAACTGTCGCGAATGTGGCCGCCCGTTTGCCGTGCAAAAAGAGATCGACTACGCCATTGCGCTGCTTGAGCACAACGGCGATTCCCGTGCGGAAAGCCGCCGTGGGGCATTTGAAACCTGCCCGGACTGCAAGCGCCAGCAAAGCCTGGTGTCGTCCGACCGGATCGACTTTAGCCGTCAGATGAGAGAGGCCAGCTAATGAGTAACCTACTGGGGCCGCGCGACCACAACGGCATTCCGGTGCCGATGACGGTGGACGAATCTATCGCCAGCATGAAGGCGTCGCTGCTGAAAAACATCAAACGCTCAGCCTACGTTTACCGTGTGGACTGTGGCGGCTGTAACGGTTGCGAAATCGAGATTTTTGCTACGCTTTCGCCACTTTTCGATGCAGAACGCTTTGGGATCAAAGTGGTTCCTTCCCCGCGCCATGCCGATATTCTGCTGTTTACCGGGGCGGTAACCCGCGCGATGCGTTCCCCGGCGCTGCGTGCCTGGGAGTCGGCGCCCGATCCTAAAATTTGCATCTCCTACGGCGCCTGCGGCAACAGCGGCGGGATCTTCCACGACCTTTACTGCGTCTGGGGCGGGACCGACAAAATCGTGCCGGTCGATGTGTACATTCCCGGCTGCCCGCCAACGCCCGCCGCTACGCTGTACGGGTTTGCGATGGCGCTTGGCCTGCTGGAACAAAAAATCCATGCGCGCCCGGCAAGCGAGCTGGACGTTGAGCCGGCAAAAATCCTCCACCCGGATATGGTTCAGCCGCTGCGCGTGCGGATTGACCGCGCCGCCCGTCGCCTGGCCGGTTACCGCTATGGCCGCCAGATTGCCGACAGCTACATGACTAACCTGACAACCGGGGGCGATGCCGTTCAGCAGTGGCTGAGCGCGGAAAACGACCCACGCCTGACGGAAATCGTCACTAACCTTGAGCAACTGGTTCATCAGGAGCGCGTGTAATGAGCGAGTCGGTGGTGTTCTGTCAGCTCAGCCGCAAGTTTGTCGATGAGAACGACAACACCCCGGCTGACGCTCAGCAGGTGGTCTACTACAGCCTGGCGATTGGCCACCATTTGGGGGTAATCGACTGCCTGAAAGAGAGCCTGGTTTGCCCGCTGGAAGCCTATCAGGCGTGGATTGCCACGCTTGAAGCTGACGGCGAAGCCCGGCGCAAAATGAACGGCGTGCCGCGCTACGGCGAGATTGTTATCGACCAGAATCACGTGGTGATGCTGGCCCGGGCGCTGGATGCCGCTAAGCCGACGCAGACCCCGGCACAGCAGGCCTGGAGCCAGGCGCTGCTCGACATGCTGCAGGCCATTCAACAAGAACCCGCCATCTATCTGATGGTAAGGAGACGCTATGACTAAGGTACTGCTTTGCGTAGGCAACAGCATGATGGGCGACGACGGGGCTGGCCCGCTGCTGGCCGAGAAGTGTCAGGCTTCTCCGCAGGGTGACTGGGTGGTTATCGACGGCGGCAGTGCGCCTGAAAACGACGTGGTTGCCATCCGCGAACTGCATCCGGAATTGCTGCTGATTGTGGATGCCACCGACATGATGCTCAACCCCGGCGAGATCCGCGTCATTGACCCGGACGACATCGCCGAGATGTTTATGATGACCACCCACAATATGCCGCTTAATTATCTGGTCGATCAGCTGAAAGAGGACGTGGGGGAAGTGGTGTTCCTCGGCATTCAGCCGGATATCGTCGGCTTCTACTATCCGATGACGGAGGCGGTGAAAGCGGCGGTGGAGCAGGTTTATCAGCGTCTGGCGACGTGGACGGGTTTTGGCGGGTATGAGCCCCTCACTATTTCAGAGAGCGAAACGCCTTTCTAGTCTTTCCCCTCACCCTAACCCTCTCCCCATGGGGGAGAGGGGATCAGAACGGCAGTACTTCTTTTCCCCCTCTCCCTTTCAGGGAGAGGGCCGGGGTGAGGGTCATTAATGACTACTGTTACCAAAATGACATCGTCAAAAGTGTCGAATATCCCTCTTACCTCTCGTCAAACCCGCTAACCGCGCGGCCTGCAAATCTGGCACGCTTTATGAATAACCCCACGCAATAACACACTTATTGCAGGAGTTCATGATGAACCGCTTCATCATTGCCGATTCGAGCAAATGCATCGGCTGCCGCACTTGTGAGGTGGCGTGCGTGGTCTCTCACCAGGAGAACCAGGACTGTTCGGCGCTGACCCCCCAAACCTTCTTACCGCGTATTCACGTCATCAAAGGCGTGAATGTGTCTACCGCCACCATGTGTCGCCAGTGCGAGGACGCGCCCTGTGCCAACGTCTGCCCTAACGGCGCCATCAGCCGGGACCAGGGCTTTGTCCACGTCATGCAGGAACGCTGCATCGGCTGCAAAACCTGCGTCGTTGCCTGCCCTTATGGCGCGATGGAGGTCGTCGTGCGGCCAGTGATCCGCAACAGCGGTGCCGGTCTAAACGTGATGGCGGAAAAAGCTGAGGCCAACAAATGTGACCTTTGCTATCACCGCGAGGCTGGCCCGGCCTGCCTGGAAGCCTGCCCGACCAACGCCATCCTGTGCGTGGACCGTAACCGGCTGGAACAAATGAGCGCGGAAAAACGTCGCCGTGCCGCGTTAGATGCCCCTGCGGCGCTGACGTTCTAATCCCTTTGCATTTCAACTTTTAACAGGTCTGTTACTGATGAAAAAAATTACCAGCGTCTGCCCTTACTGCGGGGCCGGCTGCAAACTGAAACTGGTCGTTGAGAACAACAAAATTATTCGCGCCGAAGCGGCCGGGGGCGTGACTAACCAAAACGAACTCTGCCTGAAAGGCTACTACGGCTGGGATTTTCTTAACGACACCAAACTGCTGACGCCACGCCTGACGCAGCCGATGATCCGCTACGAGAAGGGCGGCAAACTGCAGCCGGTAAGCTGGGAAGAAGCGATTAGCTATACCGCTGCGCGTCTGAAGGCGATCAAAGAGCAGTTCGGCCCTCGCGCCATTATGACCACCGGTTCTTCGCGCGGAACGGGGAACGAAACCAACTTTGTGATGCAGAAATTCGCCCGCGCGGTGCTGAACACCAACAACGTCGACTGCTGCGCCCGCGTGTGCCACGGCCCAAGCGTGGCCGGGCTGCAGGCAACGCTGGGGAACGGGGCGATGAGCAACTCCATCGGCGATATCGAAAACTCCAAATGCCTGCTGGTGGTGGGCTACAACTGCGCCGATTCGCACCCTATCGTGGCTCGTCGGGTGATTAAAGCCAAAAGCAACGGCGCGAAAATTATCGTCTGCGACCCGCGCCGCATCGAAACCGCCCGCATTGCCGATCAGCATCTGCAAATCAAAAACGGCTGCAACATGGCGCTGGTGAACGCCTTTGGCTATGTCCTGCTGGAAGAGCAGCTGTACGACAAAGAGTACGTCGCCAAATATGCCGAAGGTCTGGAGGCTTACCGCGAAACCGTGAAGGACTACGCGCCGGAGGACGTCGAGCATTTAACCGGCGTACCGGCTCTGCAGGTTCGCCAGGCGATGCGTACCTTCGCCGCAGCGCCATCCGCCACCATCATGTGGGGCATGGGCGTAACCCAGTTCGGCCAGGCGGTAGACGTGGTCAAAGGGCTGTCCAGCCTGGCGCTGCTCACCGGCAACCTGGGGCGTGAAAACGTTGGCGTTGGCCCAGTACGCGGGCAGAACAACGTGCAGGGAGCCTGCGATATGGGTGTGTTGCCTAACCAGTTCCCCGGCTACCAGGATGTGGTTGATCCTGAAGTGCGCGCGAAGTTTGCTAAAGCCTGGGGGATTGACCCGGCGGTGATGGATGACAAAGTTGGCGTGCGCATTACCGAAGTGCCGCACCTGGCGATAGAGGGCAAAGTCAAAGCCTACTACATCATGGGTGAAGATCCGCTCCAGACCGAAGCGGACCTGGGCCTGGTGCGCAAAGGATTTGAGGCGCTCGACTTTGTGGTGGTGCAGGACATCTTCATGACCAAAACCGCCGAAGTCGCTGATGTGCTGCTGCCCGCCACGTCCTGGGGCGAGCACGGCGGCGTCTTTACCTGTGCCGACCGGGGCTTCCAGCGCTTCGAGAAAGCCATCGAGGCGAAATACAACGTGAAGCGCGACTGGGAAATCATCAGCCTGCTTTCGACGGCGATGGGCTACCCAATGCACTATGAAAACAACCAGCAAATCTGGGATGAGCTGCGTGAGCTGTGTCCGCTGTTTTACGGCGTCACCTACGAAAAAATGGGCGATATGGGACACGTGCAGTGGCCTTGCCCGACGCTGGACCACCCCGGTACGCCGTATCTCTACAAAGACAGCAAATTCGACACGCCAAGCGGCAAAGGGCAACTGTTTGCCGCCGCCTGGCGTGCGCCCGCCGAAGTGCCTGACGATACCTACCCGCTGGTGCTTTGCACCGTCCGCGAAGTCGGGCACTACTCCTGCCGCTCGATGACCGGTAACTGCGCGGCGCTGCAAACCCTCGCGGATGAACCCGGCTTTGTGCAAATCAACCCGCTGGATGCGGACGCGCTAGGTATCAAAGATCGGCAACTGGTCTGGGTAAGTTCGCGTCGCGGCAAGGTTATCAGCCGCGCGGACGTGAACGAGCGCATTAACAAAGGCTCCGTCTATATGACCTATCAATGGTGGATTGGCGCCTGTAACGAGCTGACTCAGGACAATCTCGACCCGATCTCCAAAACGCCGGAAACCAAATATTGCGCGGTGAACGTTAGCGCGATTGAGGATCAGGCGTGGGCGGAGAGCTATGCGCAAACGACCTATAACAGCATGAAGGCGCGGCTGCGCGAGGCGGTGGAAGCGTGATTTTTACCCTCACCCCGGATGAAGGAATCGTGGAGTCTGAACTCGATTTTTCCCCTCTCCCTTCTGGGGATAGGGCCAGGGTGAGGGGCACCGAACTCCGCATTCGCGGCAAAGTCCAGGGCGTTGGCTTCCGCCCCTTTGTCTGGCAAATCGCACAGCGGCTGAAGCTGATGGGCGATGTCTGCAACGATGGCGAAGGCGTTGTGGTTCGTCTGGTGGCCAACCCGGAAGCGTTTCTGAGCGAACTGCACGAATACTGCCCGCCGCTGGCGCGCATCGACAGCGTGGCGCAGCAGCCAATTTTCTGGGACGTTTTGCCCCAGGACTTTAGCATTCGCCACAGCGGCCATGGCGCGATGGACACCCAAATCGTACCGGATGCCGCCACCTGCCCGGAATGCCTGCGCGAGCTTAACGATCCGACCGACCGCCGCTACCGCTACCCGTTTATCAACTGCACCCACTGTGGGCCACGTTTCACCATCATCCGGGCGATGCCTTATGACCGCCCGTCCACGGTGATGGCGGCGTTTCCGCTCTGTGCCGCCTGCGAGGAAGAATATCGCAACCCGATGGACAGGCGTTTTCACGCTCAGCCGGTAGCCTGCCCGGACTGCGGGCCGCAGATCTACTGGCAGCAGGGCGCGCAGCGACTGGACGGCGAGCAGGCGGTCGCCCTGGCCGTTGCCGCGCTGCGTGAGGGAAAAATCGTGGCGGTTAAAGGTTTGGGCGGTTTTCACCTTGCCGTGGATGCCCGTAACAATGCCGCCGTTGAACGCCTCCGGGCGCGTAAGCAGCGTCCCGCCAAACCGCTGGCGGTGATGATTGCTACGCCCCAAGGGTTGCCTGATGAGGCCATGGCGCGGCTTGCCACGCCTGCAGCGCCGGTGGTGCTGGTGGCGAGTGATGTTTTGCCTGAGCTGAGCGCTGCCGTGGCGCCGGGGCGAAACGAAACCGGCGTAATGCTGCCCGCTAACCCGCTCCAGCACCTGCTGGTTCAGGACTTTGGTGGCCCGCTGGTGATGACCTCCGGGAACCTCAACGGCAGACCGCCAGCCATCGACAATGCTCAGGCGCTTCAGGATTTGGACAGTATTGCCGACGGTTTTCTGCTGCATAACCGGGACATTCTTCAGCGCATGGACGACTCGGTGATGCGAGCCAGCGGCGAAATGCTGCGCCGTGCGCGAGGTTTTGTGCCGGATGCGCTTCCTTTGCCCGCTGGCTTTAAAGACCTGCCGCCGATTCTGGCGTTGGGGGGCGATCTCAAAAATACCTTCTGCCTGGTTCGCAGCGGGCAGGCGGTGCTGAGTCAGCATTTTGGCGATTTGGCTCAGGAGGGCGTGGAGGCCCAATGGCAAAGCTCGCTGGCGCTGATGAGCGAGATCTACGGCTTTAAGGCAGAGCATGTCGCGCTCGACGCGCATCCTTACTACCGCAGCGCGCAGGTGGGACATGACATGGCGCTTCCTGTTACTGAAGTACTGCATCACCACGCCCACACGGCGGCCTGCCTGGCCGAACACGGCTGGCCGCTGAACGGCGGCAGCGTCATTGCCCTTGTGCTGGACGGCATTGGCTATGGCGAAGCTGGCCAGCTTTGGGGCGGCGAATGCCTGCTGGTGAATTACCGGCGCTGTGTCTCTCTCGGCGGATTGCCGGCCGTGGCGTTGCCGGGGGGAGATCTGGCCGCCGTGCAGCCGTGGCGTAACCTGCTCGCCCAGTGTGAGGCGTTTGTGCCCGGCTGGCAGCGTTATCCCGAAACAGAAGCTGTGCGGGCGCAGGCGTGGCGACCTCTGGCCAAAGCGGTGGCTCGCGGAGTTAATGCTCCACTAGCCTCATCCTGCGGGCGGCTGTTTGATGCCGTTGCCACCGCGCTCAACTGTGCGCCTTACCAACAAAGCTATGAAGGCGAAGCCGCCTGTCGCCTTGAAGCCCTGGCGCTGGACGCTGGCCCCTGCTCGCACCCTGTCACGCTGCCGTTGGTGAACGGTCATCTCGATCTGGCGGCCTTCTGGCGGCAATGGTTTGGCTGGCAGGGCGAGGCCGGAGCGCGGGCCTGGGCGTTTCACGATGCCCTGGCGAAAGGCCTGTCGGCGCTGGTTCGCCATCATGCCCTGCTCACAGGCGTGACCACCGTGGCCTGCTGCGGTGGCGTGCTGCACAACCGGCTGCTGCGCGAGCGCCTGGCGTTCTATCTCTCCGATTTCACCCCTCTCTTCCCGACGCGGCTTCCCGCCGGTGACGGGGCGCTTTCCCTGGGGCAGGCAGTGGTTGCCGCTGCCCGCTATTTGAATCACCACAAGGATAAAAAAGATGTTAATGCGTGTTCTTCGTGACAACCCGCGCGCCGGCCTGCTGCTGGCGGTTTTAGTGGCTGCTAACTTTGCCGCCTGGGCCTGGGCGCTGGCGGCGTTTAACCACAGCTCGGCGCTGATGGCGGCCAGCCTGTTGGCCTGGTGCTACGGCCTGCGCCACGCGGTAGACGCCGACCATATCGCCGCGATTGATAACGTCACCCGCAAAATGATGCAGCAGGGCAAACGCCCGTTTGGCGTGGGAGCCTGGTTCTCGTTGGGTCACTCCAGCATTGTGATTCTGGCTTCTGTCGCCATTGCAGCTACTGCTGCGGCTTTCCAGCAAAAAATGGACTGGTTCCATGACGTTGGCGGCGTGATCGGCACCGCCGTGTCGGCCTGCTTCCTGCTGGCGATGGCGCTGGTTAACTTGGTCATCCTGCGTGGCGTGTGGCGCAACTTCCGCAAGCTTAAACGCGGTGAACCGCTGGCTGCAGATGCGACGGAAATGACCGGCGGCGGCATGATGAGCTGGCTGTTTAACTCTGTTTTTCGCCTGATCGGCAAAAGCTGGCACATGTACCTGGTCGGCTTCCTGTTCGGCCTCGGCTTTGACACCGCCACCGAAATTGGTGTGTTGGGCATTTCTGCCGCCAGCGCCTCCAGCGGCATGTCCATCTGGTCGATTCTGGTATTCCCGGCGCTGTTTGCCAGCGGCATGGCGCTGGTGGATACCCTCGACAACGTGATTATGGTGGGTGCCTACGGCTGGGCGTTTAACAAACCGCAGCGCAAGCTCTACTACAACATGACGATTACCGGCACTTCTGTGGTGGTGGCGTTGTTTATCGGTGGGCTTGAAGCGCTGGGCCTGCTGGCTGATAAATTCCAGTTAGAGGACGGGATCTGGCAGTGGGTTGGCGCGCTCAACGACAACCTCGGCAACGCCGGATTTGTTGTGGTCGGGCTGTTTATCGCCTGCTGGGGGATTTCGATGCTGAACTACCGCTGGAAAGGCTATGACGCTTTAGTGGTGAGATAAGAAAACGGGGCATTAAGCCCCGTTTTACATTGTTACTCGTTATTCGGCTTCCGCCCAGGCTCGCTCAATCTCTTCAGCCAGGATTTTCACCCCTGCCTCGATCTTTTCCGGCTCCGGGACATAGTTCATGCGCATGCACTGGTGCGTGTGCGGCCACGGCTTGTCCAGCCCCGGGAAGAAGTAATCGCCCGGCACCATCAGCACGCCGCGCTTTTTCAGGCGCTGGTACAGCAGCTCGGTGGTGATCGGCAGGTCTTTAAACCACAACCACAGGAAGATAGCGCCTTCCGGCTTGTGGATCAGGCAGCGTTCCGGCGACAGATAGCGGCGGAGTACGGCGATAGTCTCCTGCACGCGCTGGTAGTAAAACGGCTTGATAACCGTTTCAGACAGGCGCAGCAGATCGTTCCGCTTAATCATTTCGCAGGCCATGGCTGGGCCAATGCCGCCCGGCGCCAGGCTGATAATGCCGTTCATGTTACTGATGGCGGAGATGATTTTCTCGTTAGCGATAATGATCCCACAGCGGCTGCCCGGCAGGCCGAGCTTGGACAGACTCATGCACAGGATGATGTTCGGGTTCCACAGCGGGCGGGCTTCGCTAAAGATGATGCCGGGGAAAGGCACGCCGTAGGCGTTATCGATCACCAGCGGAATGCCGTGCTGGTTCGCCAGCGCGTCCAGCTTCATCAGTTCTTCGTCGGTGATTACGTTGCCGGTCGGGTTCGTCGGACGAGATACGCAGATCATGCCGGTATCTTCGCCGATATGCAGGTGTTCGAAGTCAACGTGGTACTTAAACTGGCCTTCCGGCAACAGTTCGATGTTCGGACGGGTGGAGACAAACAGCTCTTCTTCCAGTCCGGCATCCGCGTAGCCAATGTACTCCGGCGCCAGCGGGAAGAGCACCTTTTTGGTGCGACCATCCGCATGACGTCCGGCGAAAAGGTTAAACAAGTAGAAAAATGCACTCTGACTGCCGTTTGTTAGTGCAATATTCTGTGGTTCGATGTCCCAACCCAGTTCATCGCGCAGCATACCGGCAAGCAATTTTAGCAGTTCACTTTTCCCCTGCGGACCGTCGTAGTTGCATAGCGTGTCGGTCAGTTTACCGCTGGCCAGCATCTCGGAAAGCAGCTGCTGGAAGTAGTCGTTCATCGCCGGGATCTGCGCAGGGTTGCCACCGCCAAGCATGATGGCGCCTGGTGTGCGCAGGCCGTCGTTGAGATCCTCCATCAGGCGGGTGATGCCTGCATGGCGGGTGAATTTATCGCCGAAAAGTGAAAACGTCATAACGTGGGTCTGCTGAATACTTTTGAAAAGAGGCTAACCATAGCGCTACAAATAACGCCGTGCAAACCCGGTAAGCATAGCCACTGTTGGCGAATATGCTGTGTGATTTGTGCTGTGCAGCAGGATATGTTGAAGCCGGGCGCTCTTTTCAGGGATGTGGCGTTATTACCCTCACCCTAACCCTCTCCCTCACGGAGAGGGAATAAACCGCTTATTTTCTCCCTTGCTGAGGGGCTTTAACGCCTATGGATTGCCCGCCCACACCACGATCACCTTGTCATCCCCGCTGACCCGGCTAAAGGCATAGCCCTGTTTTACGCTCAACGTGGTTTGTTTTCCTGCGCCGATGGCCTGGTGGCGGGCGCGGAACTGGCTCAGCTTCTGCCAGTGGGCAAGCGTTGTGGCCTGCGGGCCGGTGGCATCCTGCCAGTTCATGTCTGAGCGGGTGCCCTGTAGCGGGTCAGAGCCCGTCGGGCCAAACGGCCTTTGGGTTTCATCCCCGTAGAAAATCTGCACCGCGCCTGGCGTGAGCAGCAACAGCTCCGCCGCTTTTTGTCCACCTTCCCGGAACAGGCGGGTGTCGTGGGAGGAGAGGTAGCTCAGCACGTTGAATTGCTGAAGTTTGTCAGACATTTGCTGCCAGGTCGGGCCAATCGTGGCCAGGCAATCTACGGCTTTGGCCGCCTGTTCCTGATAGTCGAAGTTGATCATCGCGTCGAAGCCGCTGGCGTAGTAGTCGCTTTTCATCACGCCGTGCCCCCAGGCTTCGCCCGTCATCCAGAACGGTGCATCGTCAATTTTTTTGTCCGGGTTGACTTGTTTCCATTCAGCCAATGCCGCGCTGGACTGCGTTTTTAATTGCTGCCAGGCCGCTTTTTCGACGTGTTTTGCCGTATCGACCCTGAAGCCATCAATGCCGTAGTCACGCACCCACTGACTTAGCCAGTGGGTCAGGTAATCGCGAACCGTGTAGCCCGGAATCGCCTTTGCAGCGGTATCCGGCTTGCGGCTGTAAAACGCCGGTAATTCTGCTGGCGCGGTCGCTTCGGTTTTCAAATCGGGCAGGAAGGCGAGCGACATGGTTAAATCGTCAAAGCCGGGATTGTCGTAATCGCCAATATCCGTTCTGATCCAGGCTTTGCCCCACCACTTATCCCACGCGGCCTTGTCGCTGAAGTTGATGTAATCGTTAAAGCTGTGCCAGCTTTGGCCCGGGGCTGGCTTCCAGTCAGTCCAGCGCTCGCCGAGGGTTTTTTTAAGTTCATCACCTTTGAGATAGAGGGCGCCAAACTGGTATGCCTGCATGTCGGCGAGCGTCGCGTATCCGGTGTGATTCATCACGACGTCAAACAGAATGCGGATCCCGCGCTGATGGGCTTCATCCACCAGTCGGCGGAGATCGGCTTCGTTGCCCATGTTGGCATCAAGCTTCGTCCAGTCCTGGGTGTAATAGCCGTGGTAGGCGTAATGCGGGAAATCACCTTTGGTGCCGCCGCCCACCCAGCCGTGAATTTGCTCCAGCGGGGAGCTTATCCAGAGCGCGTTAACGCCAAGCTGCTGCAGGTAATCCAGTTTGCTGGTCAGCCCGGCAAGGTCGCCGCCGTGGAAAGTGCCTATTTCCTGCATGCCGTCTTTATGGCGGCCATAGCTGTGGTCGTTCGCCGGGTTGCCGTTTTCAAAACGGTCGGTGAGAACGAAATAGACCGTCGCATTCTGCCAGCTAAACGGGGCAGGCTTCGCCACAGTGGCAGATTCCAGCAGCAATAAAGCGCCGCTTCCGGCCGCGGGCATCAGCGTGATGTGGCCTTGCTCAACCTGGGCCGTATTCCCGCTGTAGAAATCCCGCACAACCGATCCTTCAGCAAAAGTGCTGCTGACATCGACGTTGAGCGGCTTTCCATCCCATTTCGGGCACTGCGCCATCACTTGCAGGGGCTGACTGCTGGCCTCCGGCTGAAGGGTAAGCATCAGCGTTGGCGTCCCGCTGCGGGTATCTATTTGCGCCTGGTACTCTCCGGCGCGGAAAACCCGCCACGTCGGGGCATCCCCGGCGCAGGGCGTCAGGGACAGAACCTGATTAAGTTTGATGGCCTCTGAGGGCTGCCAGCATTGATTATCCTGCGTCAGCCTGAGGGGAAGGGTACTTTTATCGAGGTCTGTTGCGCTGGTAAACAAGCCCGGATGTGTGGCCTGAAAAGCAGAAAGCCCAGGCGCGTTCCAGCCCGCGAATGCAAGGCAGGGCGTGAACAACAGGCAGAGAGAGAGTCGTGTCATACGCATCATCCAGTGAGGATTTATTGCGCAGTTTGCCATGCCCCTGGAAACATGCGCTCATCCTACCCGTGTGTTTTACAGGGTGTAGCCGCCGGGGTGAGTGACGGCGTTAACGTTTTTATTTGTTCGTTAACCAGTGGCCGAAGTGGGCGCTCAGCGTGTTGCGGGTGGCGAGCAGCTCATCGATTGTTTTGGTGAGTCTGGCGTTCAGGGTTTCACACTGCTCAAAGCTGTAATGGTTATCGGCGCGCAGATTCTCGAGTTTTTCCTGCAGGATCGCCACTTCCGCTTCCGCTTTGTAGCGCGCTTCCTGCTGGGTTTTAATCAGTTCGTCGGCGGCTTCCAGGCGCTGATGAAGCTCGGCTTTTTCCCGCTGATGTGTCTCCAGCAGCCCGGAGCCGGACTCTTTCTGGCGGTTCAGCAGGCTTTTCAGCTCGTCGATTTCCCGCTGCATCACGCTGCGCACCAGGGCAGATTCTTTCAGGTGCATTTCCTGACTGATATTCAGCGCTTTCTGGAGCTCTGTGACCTGTTTTTCATATCGTTGCAGGCGGGCGATTGTTTCTACGGTGTTACCCTGAGCGGAGCGCTGCTGGGCTTCTCGCAGCTGGGCAAGCAGGCTGGTGGAGAGTGACTCAGCTTCTCTCAGGCGACGGAGGGTTTCCGGCGAGTCCTGGTAAACCGTTTTGGTTTGCGGCGGTTTTTCACTGATGCGAACAAGATTAACGTTGACTAATGCTGCGCTAACCTCGGCCTGAATTTGCTCTTTATTATGCGCTTTCATACGGTTGCACGCGCTGGCAAGGAAGCTTGCGGCTTCGTTAGCGTTCGCCGTTGCAAAGGCTTTTTTTATCAGGTTCTGCACCAGGCTCATGTTGCCAGTTTTCCTGTATCAAATGTTATTTGAGCGCCTTAACCCCGGTCGTTCCGCCGTCAGGCTATTGCCGCCGCCACCTTAAAAATATAACCAATAATCTCACTCTCTAAATGCGGGAATCATCCTCCGCAGTGCATTTTTTTACTGTGCCGCGAAGTGTGATTAAGCCCCGAATTTTACAATACTTTTTATCACCATAAGAAGTTCATAGGTGACATTGTTTCGGAATAGTACTATTTCTAAAGGTGCTCTGAGCGGTTAATTTTGATATAATTCGCCTCTGTTTTTCTAAAACCTTTTAAAAAATAAGGCACTGGAAACGATCGATCCGACCAGGAGAGCTAATGATATCACCCCCATTTCGACGATTCGGGGCCGCGATACTCATGTTGCTGACCGTGGGCTTTTCAAGTCACGCGCTCGCCAGTAAACATGAGCCTAAATCGCACAGCAAGGCCCATATAACGAAAGTAAGCAGCAAGAAAGCGGTAAGCAGTAAACTGGCAAGTAGTAAAAAAGAGTATTCTCGCAATAGTGAAAATGGTTCGCTTCCTGATTTGCGAAAATACCCTTCCGGGACACCAAGGAAAAAAGCGTTTCTCCGGACGGTCATGCCATATATTACCCGCCAAAATGCAGCGATAACTGCCGACCGTAACTGGTTGATTTCAAAGCAGTACGAAAAGCGCTGGTCGCCGACTGAGCGTGCACGTCTGAAAGAAATTACCCAGCGTTACAAGGTGGCGTGGCGCGGCAATACCAACCGTGTGCCGTGGAACAGCCTGCTGGAAAAAGTCGATATCATTCCTACCAATATGGTGGCGACAATGGCAGCGGCGGAAAGCGGCTGGGGCACATCTAAACTTGCCCGCAGCAACAACAATCTGTTTGGCATGAAGTGCACCAAGCGCCATTGCAACAGCGAGCCCGGTAAAGTGAAAGGTTACCTGCATTACGGCTCTGTGAATGAAGGCGTGAATGCTTACGTCGCTAACCTGAATACCCATCCGGCCTATTCTTCGTTCCGTAAAGAGCGTGCCAAGCTGCGCAAAGCGGATCAGGAAGTGACGGCTAATAATATGATTCACAAGCTGAAAGGGTATTCGGCGAAAGGCTCAAGCTATAATAACTTCCTGTTCGCGATGTATCAGAGCAACCAGCGTTTAATGCTGCCGAATTAATTTTCATTGCCTGAATGAAATAAACAATGCCCTCTTCGGAGGGCATTGTTATTTATACTCGTCATACTTCAAGCCGCAGGCGCGTTTGCTGCACCCGCTCACCTCAGTCACATAGTTAGCTATGCTCCTGAGGATTCCCGGCCTTGCCGCCTTCCTGCAACTCGAATTATCTAGAGTATGGTTTTAAACTAAAATTTCGCTAAAGCGATCGCGGTGTTCTTTAGGCGTGGCGTCATACTCTTTTTTAAATACCGAATAGAAATATTGCAAAGACGGGTAGCCGCACATCTGTGATATTTCATTGATAGATAAAGAAGTTGAAATCAGTAGGCTGCGCGCTTTTTCCAGTTTTTCGGCGTGGATTACCGCGTGAATCGTCTCGCCGACCTCTTCTTTAAAACGTTTCTCCAGGTTCGAACGTGAGATCCCGACCGCATCCAGCACTTGTTCGACCTTGATCCCTTTGCAGGCGTGATTGCGGATGTAGTGCATCGCCTGGATTACCGCCGGGTCATGCAGCGAGCGATAATCCGTGGAGCGGCGTTCCACAACCCTCACCGGCGGCACTAGCACACGCTGGAGCGGCAGGATTTCGCTGTCCAGCAGGCGGTGTAGCAGTTTGGCGGCCTGGTAGCCCATCTGACGTGTACCCTGTGCTACTGACGAAAGCGCGACCCGCGATAAATAACGGGTCAGCTCCTCGTTATCGATGCCGATAACGCAAAGCTTTTCCGGGACGGGGATATGCAGGTGCTCGCAGACCTGCAGCAGGTGTCGGGCTCGGGCGTCCGTGACCGCAATAATGCCGGTTTGCGGCGGCAGCGTTTGTACCCAGTCCGCCAGGCGGTTTTGGGCGTGCTGCCAGTTTTCTGGTGCCGTTTCTATGCCCTGATAAACCACGCCCCGGTACTTTTCCTTCGCAACCAATTGACGAAAAGCGTGCTCTCGTTCGGCCGCCCAACGTTTGCCGCTCGAGCCGGGCAACCCATAAAACGCAAAACGCTGCACGCCTTTCTCTTTCAGGTGCAGGAAGGCGCTTTCCACCAGCGCGTGGTTGTCGGTCGCGATGTAATGCACTGCGGGATAGTGCTCCGGCGTGTGGTAGGAGCCACCGACGCCGACAATCGGGACTTCGGCGCCTTCCAACAAGTGTTCAATCTCCCGATCGTCAAAATCGGCAATCACGCCGTCGCCCAGCCACTCTTTGATATTATCGATCCGGGCGCGAAAGTCCTCTTCGATAAAAATGTCCCATTCTGACTGAGAGGCCTGCAAATATTCCCCCACGCCTTCGACTACCTGACGGTCATAGACTTTATTGGCGTTGAATAGCAGCGTAATGCGATGACGTTTCTCAAACATGCCGATAGTTTCCCGTAGCTAACCAGATGTCTGCATATCACAGCCGCGAGCGCGCCGGGAAACGCCACCCCGGCATTGTGATCGTTTGCACGTTTTGCCCGCCAGGCACATTACGCCCGGCGTTTGGTCGCAGAATCCATCCACACCGCGAGCAGCAAAATGGCGCCTTTCACTATGTACTGCCAGAAGGTCGGGACGTCCATCATGCTCATGCCGTTGTCGAGCGAAGCCATAATAAATGCCCCCATCACCGCACCGGCAACGCTGCCGATACCACCCGCCAGGCTGGTTCCACCAATAACACAGGCGGCAATGGCATCCAGTTCGGCGATGTTCCCGGCGGAAGGTGAGCCTGCTCCGAGGCGCGAGCTAAGAATCAGCCCGGCAATCGCCACCATCAGGCCGTTTATAGCAAACACCGCTAGCTTGGTACGCTCAACGTTGATTCCCGAAAGGCGCGCAGCATCAATATTGCCGCCGATGGCGTAGATGCGGCGGCCAAACGCAGTTCGGGTAGCCATAAACATCCCGGCGAGCAGCAGCAGCGCAAGGATCAGTACCGGCGTGGGAACGCCGCGATAGTCGTTCAACAGCCAGATGGCGCCGAGTACGATCACGGCGGTGATTGCCTGTCGGCCAACAACGCCACCCGACGCGGGCGCGGCAAGGCCCAGAGCCTGACGGCGAATGCGTAGCCGCCATTGCCAGGCAATAAAGCCCATCAAACCGATAACGCCAACGGTAAAGCCAATGCCGTCTGACAGGTAGCTTTGCCCGATTTGCGACATGGCTCCGCTGGTAGGCGACACGGTGGTGCCATTGGTGATGCCGATTAAAATTCCCCGAAACGCCAGCATGCCCGCGAGCGTGACGATAAACGACGGCACTTTGCGATAGGCAATCCACCATCCGTTCCATGCCCCGAGAACCAGGCCCAGGGCCAGCGTGACAACAATCGTGAGTGGCAGAGGCCAGCCGAGCCAGACATCAAAAATGGCCGCTACGCCGCCCAGAAGACCCATCATTGAGCCAACCGAGAGGTCGATTTCAGCCGAAATAATGACGAACACCATGCCCACCGCGAGGATGCCGGTAATGGCCGTTTGCCGAAGGAGGTTGGAGACGTTGCGGGCGCTCAGGTAAGCGCCGTCCGTTTGCCACGTAAAGAACAGCATGATGACCAGGATGGCGGCAATCATGACAAAAACCTGCAAATTCAGCGATTTTAATGCCCCAACGGAGGCGCGGCCTGGTGCCGTCAGTTTCATTTCAGACAAATTGCTTTTCGACATGGGGGTCACTCCTCAGGGCGGCTTCCATGACCTTTTCCTGGGTCAGATTATGGTTAATCAAATCGGCTTTAATGCGGCCTTCGTGCATTACCAGTACGCGATCGCTCAGGCCGAGCACTTCCGGTAGTTCAGAGGAGATGACAATGACGGCGATCCCCTGCTGCACCAGTTGATTGATAAGTTTGTAAATCTCGTATTTCGCGCCAATGTCGATGCCTCGAGTGGGTTCATCGAGTATCAGGATGCGCGGATTGAGCAGCAGGCAGCGGGCAAGAATTGCTTTTTGCTGGTTCCCACCGCTCAGGCGGCCAATCGCCAGGCTGGGCGATGACGTTTTGACTTTCAGGCGTGTCAGCGACTGCAGCATGCAGTGCTGCTCTTGCGCTTCATCCAGGCTGCTTAGTGCGCCAGTAAACTGACTCAATGCGGCAAGCGTGATGTTTTGCCCCACGGCCATGACCGGCACGATGCCGTCCTTCTTACGATCTTCCGGCACCATGGCGATGCCGTGAGCGATAGCCTGCTGACAGTTATTGATATGAACCTGCTGCCCGTCGATGTAGATCTTTCCTTCCCAGCGCCCCTGCCAAACGCCAAACAGACACTGCACCGCCTCGGTTCTTCCGGCCCCGACCAAACCGGCAATACCCAGGATTTCCCCTTTTCGCAGAGAAAAAGAGGCATCGTTGACCCGCTTGATGTGCCGGTTGACCGGGTGCCATGCGGTCAGGTGTTCGACGCGCAGGATCTCATCGCCGGTTTGGTGTGGTTCGCTGGGGTACAGCGCCGTCAGTTCCCGGCCAACCATCATGGTGATGATATCGTCCTCGCTCATCTGCTTAGCTTCGCGGGTGCCGATGGGCTGCCCGTCGCGAATCACGCAGATGGTGTCGGAAATGGCTTTGACTTCATTGAGCTTGTGGGAGATATAAATACAGGCGATGCCGTGCGCCTGCAGATCGCGAATTATCCCGAGCAGTACGGCGGTTTCCTGCTCGGTGAGCGAAGCGGTGGGTTCGTCCAGAATCAGCAACCGCACCTGCTTGTTCAGCGCCTTCGCGATCTCAACCAATTGCTGCTGCCCCAGTCCTAAATCTCCTACGCGAGTTTCCGGGGAGAGCGTAAGGTTCACCTGGGCAAGCAGCTTCTGGCAGCGTAACGTCATGGCATCGAAGTCGAGCAGGCCGTGGCGCGTAATTTCTACGCCGAGGAAGATGTTTTCCAGCACCGTAAGATGCTTCACCAGCGCCAGTTCCTGATGAATGATGGCGATGCCTTTGCGCTCAGTGTCGCGAATATGACTCGCCTGCAGCGGCTCACCGACAAACCAGATCTCACCTTCATAGCTGCCGTGATGGTATATACCACACAGCACTTTCATCAGCGTGGATTTGCCCGAGCCATTTTCACCGCACAGCGACATCACTTCTCCAGCGTCCAGGGCCAGACTCACGTTATCCACGGCTTTTACTTGCCCAAAGGATTTGGTGATGTTTTTCATTTCCAACAAATGAGGCATAAGGCTCCTCCTGGTGAAAGAGAAGGCCCGCGTATGCGCAGGCCCGGTGGCTACAGATCGCTCTTTTTGTGGAAACCGTCGGCAATGACGGTGCTGTCGATATTGGTTTTTTCCACCTCAATAGGCGTCAGGAGGCGGGAGGGAACATCTTTCAGGCCATTATTTAATGTGGCATCTGCGGCTGGTTGTTTACCTTCCCCCAGCTCGACGGCAATTTCGGCGGCGGTATCTGCCAGTTTGGTAATAGGTTTATAGACGGTCATTGTTTGGGTACCGGCAATAATGCGCTTAATGCCCGCGAGATCGGCATCCTGACCTGAAATAGCCACTTTCCCCGCCAGCCCCTGCGCGCTAAGCGCCTGAATTGCACCGCCCGCAGTGGCGTCGTTGGAGGCGACAACGGCATCAATCTTGTTATTGTTCGCGGTCAGGGCATTTTCCATAATTTTCAACGCGTTTTCCGGCAGCCAGCCGTCAACCCACTGATCGCCGACGACTTTAATTTTTCCATCGTCGATATAAGGCTTTAATACTTTCATCTGCCCGGCGCGGAATAATTTCGCATTATTATCCACCGGCGAACCGCCCATTAAGAAGTAATTCCCCTGCGGCACTTTACTCACAATGCTTTTTGCTTGTAATTCACCGACTTTTTCATTGTCGAAAGAAATATAAAAATCAATGTCAGCATTATTAATCATGCGGTCGTAGGCGAGCACTTTAATGCCTTCGCGTTTAGCTTCTGCAACCACGTTACTTAATACCTGGCCGTTGTAGGGGATAATCACTAATACATCAACGCCGCGGTTAATCATATTTTCAATTTGCGACATCTGGGTTTCTTCGTTGCCATTAGCGGACTGGACAAAAACTTTCGCCCCCAACGATTCCGCTTTTTTCACAAAAATATCGCGATCTTTTTGCCAGCGCTCCAGACGAAGGTCGTCAATCGCCATACCGATTTTCACTTCTTTTGCGATGCCGCTTACGCTGGTCAGGATAAGTGAGGCGCATAGCGTAACTAAGATGTTCTTTATCTTCATGTTATTTACCTGTAGGGGGAAAGTGGCTTATCGGAATAAAGAGTGATTCATATCAGCAGACGGTTTGAATTGTTATCGTTCATGGAGAAAGCATCAATTACTGATTTTTATCTTCGCGTTATGTTTTTTTGTTTAATCGTAAAATTATGATGGCGATCTGATTTCATATTGAATGACCAGCCTGTTGCACTAATTTATGGAAGCAGTTACGCGATGTTTATTTATTATTTTATTCTTTTTTTGCGAGGTGACGCACATTTGAGTATTCTCTCAATCCCAGAGTGAAATAACGTAATTGAGCAACCGTCAGGGAAAACTCAGGATGAGCTGACCAGCTATCCTGCCGCAGTTTTCTGATGACGGAGTTAACTATGCAAGCTTATTTCGACCAACTCGATCGCGTGCGTTTTGAAGGCCCTAAAACCACCAACCCATTGGCGTTTCGTCACTACAATCCGGATGCATTAATTCTTGGAAAACGCATGGAAGAGCACCTGCGTTTTGCGGCCTGCTACTGGCACACATTCTGCTGGACGGGCGCGGATATGTTCGGCGTGGGTGCTTTCGAACGCCCGTGGCAGCAGGCCGGAGACGCTATGGCGCTTGCGAAGCGCAAGGCCGACGTGGCGTTTGAGTTTTTCCAGAAACTGGGCGTGCCATATTACTGTTTTCATGATGTTGACGTGTCGCCTGAAGGCTCGTCGCTTAAGGAATACCTGAACAATTTTGCACAGATGACGGAAGTCCTGGCGCAAAAACAACAGGACAGCGGCGTGAAGCTGCTGTGGGGCACGGCTAACTGCTTTACCCACCCTCGCTACGGCGCTGGGGCAGCAACGAATCCCGATCCCGAAGTGTTTACCTGGGCGGCGACGCAAGTCGTGACGGCAATGAACGCCACGCATCAACTGGGCGGGGAAAACTATGTGCTATGGGGCGGGCGTGAAGGGTATGAAACCCTGCTGAATACCGACCTGCGACAGGAGCGCGAGCAAATCGGGCGCTTTATGCAAATGGTCGTTGAGCACAAGCATAAAATCGGCTTCCGTGGCGCGTTGCTTATCGAACCGAAGCCGCAGGAACCGACCAAGCATCAGTACGATTACGACGTGGCGACGGTCTACGGCTTCCTGAAGCAGTTTGGTCTCGAAAAAGAGATAAAGGTTAACATTGAGGCTAACCACGCGACGCTCGCCGGTCACTCATTCCACCACGAAATCGCCAGCGCGATTGCACTGGGTATTTTTGGCTCGGTGGATGCTAACCGGGGCGATCCGCAGCTGGGCTGGGATACCGATCAGTTCCCGAACAGCGTCGAGGAAAATGCGCTGGTGATGTATGAGATCCTGAAAGCTGGCGGGTTCACGACGGGTGGCCTGAACTTTGACGCCAAAGTGCGCCGCCAGAGTACCGACAAATATGACCTGTTTTATGGTCATATCGGCGCCATGGATACGATGGCGCTGGCGCTGAAAGTGGCTGCCCGCATGGTTGAAGACGGCGAGCTTGATAAACGTGTCGCCAAACGCTACGCCGGGTGGAATAGTGAGCTGGGCCAGCAAATTCTTAAAGGGCAGATATCGCTCACGCAGCTGGCGCAGTACGCTGAGCAGCACAAGCTGGCCCCGCAGCATCAAAGCGGGCATCAGGAGCGGCTGGAAAACCTGATTAACCACTATTTGTTCGATAACTAAACTTGTTTGCGCCGCTGAAAAGCGGCGCGATATTAAGGAGCTACCATGTATATCGGCATCGATCTTGGCACCTCAGGCGTGAAGGCGATCCTGCTCAGTGAAGCAGGTGAGGTGATGGCTACATGCAGCGAGCCGCTGACTGTATCCCGGCCTCATTCCCTGTGGTCCGAGCAAGATCCCGAACACTGGTGGCAGGCAACGGACCGTGCAATGCGGGCGTTGGGCGTGAAACATGCACTCAGCGGTGTAAAGGCGATTGGGCTTGCGGGTCAGATGCATGGGGCAACGTTGCTGGACAGCAAACAGCGCGTACTCCGCCCGGCTATCCTTTGGAACGATGGCCGCAGCGGCGAGGAATGTGCGCTGCTGGAGAGCAACGTAGAAGAGGCAAGAGCGATAACCGGCAACCTGATGATGCCCGGCTTTACCGCGCCTAAGCTTCTGTGGGTCGAGCGTCATGAGCCGGAGATCTTTGCGCAAATCAATAAAGTGCTTCTGCCGAAGGATTATCTGCGTCTTAGAATGACCGGAGAATTCGCCAGCGACATGTCCGATGCGGCAGGCACGATGTGGCTGGATGTGGCTAAGCGCGACTGGAGCGACACAATGCTCGATGCCTGTCGCCTCTCCCGGCGGCATATGCCTGAATTGTTTGAGGGCAGTGAAATAACCGGTGTACTAACGCGAGAAGTTGCAGAAGCCTGGAAAATGCCTGCTGTGCCCGTTGTGGCGGGAGGAGGAGACAATGCCGCTGGAGCTATCGGCGTCGGCATGGTTGATGCCGGACAGGCAATGCTTTCGCTCGGGACATCCGGGGTTTACTTTGCCGTCAGCGACGGCTTCCGCAGCAGGCCGGAAAGTGCAGTACACAGTTTTTGCCATGCGTTACCCAACCGCTGGCATTTGATGTCGGTGATGCTCAGCGCGGCCTCCTGCCTTGACTGGGCAGCTAAACTCACTGGCCTCGGCAGCGTACCGGCTCTACTGGCGGCGGCGGAACAGGCAAATCAGGACGCCGGTGTGGTTTGGTTCCTGCCTTATCTTTCCGGGGAGCGTACTCCGCATAATAACCCGCAGGCTAAAGGCACCTTTTTTGGTCTGACCCATCAGCACGGCCCCGCCGAGCTTGCCCGCGCGGTGCTGGAAGGCGTGGGCTACGCGTTGGCGGACGGCATGGACGTTGTGCACGAATGCGGTATTACGCCGGACAGCGTCACGCTGATTGGCGGCGGCGCACGTAGCCCGTACTGGCGGCAAATGCTGGCGGATATCAGCGGCCAGGTGCTGGATTACCGCACCGGCGGCGACGTTGGGCCCGCGCTTGGGGCGGCGCGCCTGGCGCAAATCGCGCTCTCACCGGGCCAGCCTTTACAGACTCTGTTACCTCAGCCGCCGCTGGAGCAAAGGCATCAGCCTGATTTGGCTCGCCATCAGCGCTATGCCGGGCGCCGCCAGGTCTTTAACCAGATTTATCAGCAGCTGCTGCCGCTGATGTCCTGAGTGTCGTGTTCACTTTCTCCTCACCTCGTTCCTCCCCTCAAGGTGGCAAGGGGGATCACAAGCTAAGGTTGGCATGATTTATTCCCTCTCCCTTCCAGGGAGAGGGAATAAATTGCGGTTGAAGAAGATGCCGGACGTACAGCGAGGCGTTCATCGTCTCAAACCAACACTATCCTGTCCGTTTTTGGTATTAGCAACCGTGAAATCCCTTGTCAGAATGGTTTTAACCTCACTAACAAGGAGTCCGAAAATGTCACGTACAGCGCTGATCAATATTGATACCCAGCAGTCTTTCTTTCACCGGGATTATTGGCGGGAGGATGATGTCCCGGCGTTCCAACAGGCGATGCTGGCACTCATTGCAGGCTGCCAGCAGAAAGGTGTGCCGGTGGTGGATATCTTCCATGTGGATGAAGACGATGTCTTTTCGCTGGCCTCCGGGTTTGTTACGCCGATGCCATTTTTACGCCACCAGCCTGCGGTCAGCTTTCAGAAACACGTCCACAACGCGTTTACCGATACCGGGCTGGATCATTGGCTCCGTGCCCGAGACATCAACCACCTGATTATCTGTGGGATCCGCACCGAACAATGCTGCGAAACCACTGCGCGGGTGGCCTCCGACCTGGGCTACCGGATTTCTTTTGTTAGCGAGGCGATGCTGACCTTCCCGATGACCTGGAAAGGCGTTACGCTGGACGCCGCCACCCTGCGCCACCGCACCGAAACAGTGCTGGCAGGGCGGTTCGCCGAAATTCAAACCGTAGCCGAGTGCCTGGAGTCGCTGGAATGAGTGTGGGGGTCTGGTTTGTGGTGCTGCCGGGGATTTTGTCCCTCGATCTGAGCGGCCCGGCGGAAACGCTGGTGCTGGCGAGGCACGCGTTTGATCTGCACTACATTGGCCCGGACCCTGAGGTCGAAACCTCTATCGGCCTGACGTTCAGCGGTATTCAGCCGTTACCTGAGACCCTTCCCGCCGGAAGTCTGCTGGTGCTGCCCGGTGTATGCGATTCAAACCGCTTTTTTGCCACGCCGCAGGCGGAAGAAGTCCGGCGTTGGTTAACCCGGCTGCAGCCGCAAATCCATAGCCAGCAGCTTAATCTGATGTGCGTTTGTTCCGGGGCGCTGCTGGCAGCCCGTGCGGGTTTGATGCACGGCATTCAGTGCACAACGCACCATGACGTGCTTGAAAGACTGAAAGCCGCTGCACCGGGCGCGCAGGTGAAAGATAATCGCATTTTTGTGGAAGATCGCGGTATATGGACCAGCGCAGGGATTACATCGGGGATCGATCTCGCTTTGCATTTGATTAACCGCCACTGCGGGCCACGGATGGCACTCGATGTTGCCAGAGAGATGGTGGTCTGGTTCCGCCGTTCGGGAGACGATCCGCAGCTTTCGCCCTGGCTTCGCTACCGGAACCACATTCACCCGGCGGTGCATCGCGCGCAGGATCTGCTTTCGGCTGCACCTGAGGCTGCCTGGCCGATCCCGGAAATTGCTAACCGGGTTCACGTCAGCCCCCGACATTTATCCCGCCTTTTTCAGCATCACCTGGGCATTTCCGTGCGCGACTACCTGGAACAGCTCCGGCTGGCGGTGGCGGAACAGCGGCTGCAGCAGGGGCAGCGTATGGAACAGGCCGCCAGCGCCGCCGGGTTTTCCTCTCCGCGCCAGCTTCATCGGGCCAGAGGCCGGAGCCGCGACGCTTAGCTCACCAGCTTTTTGCGGTCAAGTTTTCCCAGCCCAACGGCCAGCAGCAGGCTGCCCGCCAGCGTCGCGCCGAAGATCCACAGAATATCCAGCACTGGCCAGTGGGTCAGCTCGATATTATGGGTACGCAGGTAATGGATAATCAGCGCATGAAACCCATAAATACCCAGCGAGTAGCGTGAGATAAACGTCAGGCCGGGCAGCGGGCGCTGGTTCAGGCAGTTTTTGGCGACGACCAGCAGGCTGATGGCGGCGATAAACACCAGCGGGCCGCAGTAGACGTAAAAGGTTTCGGCGAAGTTTTTGTTGATTTTCAACTGCCGATGCGTGCCCAGCGCAATGGAGATGACGCAAATCACAAACAGGCCGCCTGCCAGGCCGCTGACGCCTTTTCTTTGGGTTTCGAGCATCCCAATCGCCCGGCCAAGCAGCCCATAAAGCACGTAATAGAAGGTGTCGCCGTTGATGTAGAGGTTAACGGGCAGCCAGCGCATATTGCCCACCGTCTGCGGCACCGTGTTGGGGTTGGCCACCACGCCAAGCAGCACCATCAGCCCCAGAATTGTCACGGCACTGACTTTCTTCACCTGTATCAGCGGTGAAAGCAGGTAAATCACCATAATCGCGAAGAAAAACCACAGGTGGTAGAACACCGGCTTGACCAGGATATAGCGTAGCGCAAGGCCTGTGCTGATGGGGGTAAACAGCCAGATATACAGCAGCGCAATGGCGCTATAAAACAGCAGGCAGCTGGCTATCCGTAGAAAGTGCCGCTGCTGCGCGCTGCGTTCACCAAAAAACAGGTAGCCGGAAATCATGAAAAACAGCGGGACGCTGACGCGAGAAGCCGAGTTCAGAACGTTTGAAAAGTCCCAGCTAAACGCGGTGACGGTGTGTGGATTCGTGATGTACCAGGTTGTGGTGTGGATCATGACCACCATCAGGCAGGCGATGCCCCGAAGGTTATCTATCCAGTTTATTTTTTGCTGCATTCGTCCCTCTGAACCCGCTTGCTTACCCGTGTCCGGAAATGTCTGAGTTTGCCCGGCGCATCTTGCTATCCCCGTGGCGGCTTCGCAAAATGCTTGCTGCACGAGGAGTTGATATAAGAAACCGAGTTTAACGTACTGGTAGCGAATGATGATGGCAGAAAGAAAAAATAGGTTCCTCTTAACCGCTTTTCTGGCGTTAATGCTCAGCGCCTGCAGTTCTACGCCGCAGGAAGGCCAGGCCGCGCAGAAGTTGCGCCCGGTGGTTCACACCGAAGCAATGGAGCTTGCCTGTAAAAATCAGGCCGCTTATCGCTACAACACCCAGCCGCAGCGTATTAATCTGTCAGATTTTAAGCAGTATCAGGCCAGCTACGAAATGATGGGCAGCACCGCCCGCAAAGAGGGGTTTACCTGTTCGTTTGACGAAAGCGGTCAATTTTCACACCTTTCCAGCCGCGAAAACCTCAACCAACGCGCAACAACCTGACGCCTTTCTCCCTCACGGCCGTTCCGTTGCCGTGTTGATACAACTCGACCGCGTTTGCGTATATACTGGCCGCTTCTCTTAAATCCACCGAACGCGTGCGAATTCAACATGCAAAAGTTTGATACCAAGACCTTTCAAGGCCTGATCCTGACTTTACAGGACTACTGGGCTCGCCAGGGCTGCACCATTGTTCAACCTTTGGACATGGAAGTGGGCGCAGGCACCTCTCACCCGATGACCTGCCTGCGTGCCTTAGGGCCGGAGCCAATGGCCACCGCTTATGTGCAGCCGTCCCGCCGTCCTACCGATGGCCGCTACGGCGAAAACCCGAACCGTTTACAGCACTACTACCAGTTCCAGGTAGTGATTAAGCCTTCTCCGGACAACATTCAGGAGCTGTACCTCGGGTCGCTGAAAGAGCTGGGTATGGATCCGGAGATCCATGACATTCGTTTCGTGGAAGATAACTGGGAAAACCCAACGCTTGGCGCGTGGGGCCTGGGCTGGGAAGTCTGGCTCAACGGCATGGAAGTGACGCAGTTCACCTACTTCCAGCAGGTTGGCGGCCTCGAGTGCAAGCCGGTAACTGGCGAAATCACCTACGGTTTAGAGCGCCTGGCCATGTACATTCAGGGCGTAGACAGCGTTTACGACCTCGTGTGGAGCGACGGCCCGCTGGGGAAAACCACCTACGGCGACGTGTTCCACCAGAACGAAGTGGAGCAGTCCACCTATAACTTCGAATACGCCGACGTGGACTTCCTGTTCACCTGCTTCGAGCAGTACGAGAAAGAAGCGCAGCAGCTGCTGGCGCTGGAAACTCCGCTCCCGCTCCCGGCCTACGAACGTATTCTGAAAGCCGCTCACAGCTTTAACCTGCTGGATGCGCGCAAGGCCATTTCCGTGACCGAGCGCCAGCGCTACATTCTGCGCATTCGCACCCTGACCAAAGCCGTGGCCGAAGCCTACTACGCTTCTCGTGAAGCGCTTGGCTTCCCGATGTGCAATAAGAAAAACTAAGAGGCCGCCATGTCTGAAAAAACTTTTCTGGTGGAGATCGGCACTGAAGAGCTGCCACCAAAAGCCCTGCGCAGCCTGGCTGAATCCTTCGCTGCCAACGTTACCGCCGAGCTGGATGCGGCCAACATCGCCCACGGCGAAGTAAAATGGTTTGCTGCCCCGCGTCGCCTGGCGCTGAAAATTGCTAATCTGGCGGCTTCACAGCCGGATCGCGAAGTCGAAAAACGCGGCCCTGCGGTGTCTGCGGCATTCGATGCTGAAGGTAAACCAAGCAAAGCCGCCGAAGGCTGGGCTCGTGGCTGTGGGATCACCGTTGACCAGGCCGAGCGTCTGGCTACCGACAAAGGCGAGTGGCTGATGTATCGCGCCCACGTGAAGGGCGAAAGCGTGCAGGCTCTGCTGCCGAACATGATCGCTACTTCTCTGGCTAAGCTGCCGATTCCTAAGCTGATGCGCTGGGGCGCGTCCGATATCCAGTTCGTGCGTCCGATTCACACCGTGACGCTGCTGCTGGGTGACGAACTGATCCCTGCCACTATTCTGGGCATTCAGTCCGCCCGCGTCATTCGCGGCCATCGCTTTATGGGCGAGCCAGAGTTCACCATCGACAATGCCGACCAGTACCCGCAGATCCTGCTGGAGCGCGGGAAGGTCATTGCCGATTATGAAGCGCGTAAAGCCGTCATCAAACGTGATGCCGAAGAAGCCGCCCGTAAAATCGGCGGTCAGGCTGACCTGAGCGAAAGCCTGCTGGAAGAGGTCACCTCGCTGGTGGAATGGCCGGTGGTGCTGACCGCGAAGTTCGAAGAGAAATTCCTGGCCGTGCCTGCTGAAGCGCTGGTTTACACCATGAAGGGTGACCAGAAGTACTTCCCGGTCTACGCGGCCGACGGCAAACTGCTGCCGAACTTCATCTTCGTGGCGAACATCGAGTCCAAAGACCCGGTGCAGATCATCTCCGGTAACGAGAAGGTGGTTCGCCCGCGCCTGGCAGATGCCGAGTTCTTCTTCAATACCGACCGCAAAAAACGCCTGGAAGACAATCTGCCGCGTCTGGAAACCGTGCTGTTCCAGAAAGAGCTGGGCACCCTGCGCGACAAAACCAACCGTATCGAAGCCCTTTCCGGCTGGATTGCGGGCCAGATTGGTGCCGACGTGAACCACGCGACCCGTGCAGGCCTGCTGTCCAAGTGCGACCTGATGACCAACATGGTGTTCGAGTTTACCGACACCCAGGGCGTGATGGGCATGCACTACGCGCGCCACGACGGCGAAGCGGAAGACGTGGCGGTTGCGCTGAACGAGCAGTACCAGCCACGCTTTGCGGGCGATGCTCTGCCGTCTAACCTTGTAGCCTGTGCGGTAGCGATTGCCGACAAGATGGACACCCTTGCGGGCATCTTCGGCATCGGCCAGCATCCGAAAGGCGACAAAGATCCGTTTGCGCTGCGCCGTGCCGCGCTGGGCGTGCTGCGTATTATCGTCGAGAAAAACCTGCCGCTGGATCTGCAGACCCTGACCGAAGAAGCGGTTCGCCTCTACGGCAGCAAGCTGACCAACACCAACGTGGTGGATGAGGTTATCGACTTTATGCTGGGGCGCTTCCGTACCTGGTATCAGGAAGAAGGCCACGCGGTTGATACCATCCAGGCGGTACTGGCGCGTCGTCCAACCAAACCGGCTGATTTCGATGCTCGTATGAAGGCGGTTTCCCACTTCCGTACTCTGGAAGCGGCGGCGTCTCTGGCGGCGGCGAACAAGCGTGTTTCCAACATTCTTGCCAAGTCTGACGAAGTGCTGAACGACACCGTACAGGCCACCGTGCTGAAAGAAGCCGAAGAAATTCGCCTGGCGACCAACGTTGTCGTGCTGCGCGATAAGCTACAGCCGTACTTCGCCGAAGGCCGTTACCAGGAAGCCCTGGAAGAGCTGGCGAACCTGCGCGAGCCGGTGGATGAGTTCTTCGACAAAGTGATGGTAAACGCAGAAGATAAAGATCTGCGTATAAACCGCCTGACGCTGCTGACCAAGCTGCGCGAGCTGTTCCTGCAGGTGGCGGACATCTCTCTGCTGCAGTAATTGCCTTGGGTTGTGACGAAATCCCAAAACCCGCTTCGGCGGGTTTTTTTATTAATTTTTTTACTTTCAAATATCAATGGATTAACAGAAAGTCGCGTCAGAGGCGGTAAGGGAAATCTGCGCCGAACCGATATATCTCATATCGGCCATTACCTCAGGAACGTTGGGCGCTATGAAAAATATCAAAGTTATCACCGGAATTGTCACTACGCTGGGGATCTTCAGCGTGCTCTTGCTGGTGACCGGGGTTCTGTACTACTCCTCCGTCAGCAGCGATCGCCTTAACTTCCAGAATACCGGCCTGCTGAACTACCAGCAGCAGCAACTGGGCGGCAGCTTCCAGACGCTGGTTGAAACTCGCGTCACCATCAACCGCGTGGCGATTCGCGTGCTGAAAAATCAGCGCGATCCTGCCTCGCTGGAGGCGATGAACAAGCTACTAACGAATGCCGGTGTGCTGCTGGCCGACGCGCAAAAGCAGTTCTCCAGCTACATGGATTCCGACGATGTGCCGGGTCAGGATAAAGCCCTCGACGACAAAGCGGCGGCCAGCTTCAAGCAAATGCACGACGTCATGGCCCAGTCTATTCAGTTCCTGAAGGCCGATAACTACCAGGCTTATGGCAACCTCGACGCCCAGCAGGCTCAGGACGATTTCAAAGCCGTTTACGGCCAGTGGCTGACTCAGAACACCCGGCTGTTGAAGGCCGCCAGCGCGGAGAACCAAAGCAGCTATACCGGTATGCTCTGGACGCTGGGCACCATTTTACTGATTGTCATCGCGGCGCTGGTGGTTATCTGGCTGGGGCTGCAGCGCGTGCTGCTGCGCCCGCTGAAAAACGTAATGGGGCATATCCAGGCGATCTCTGAGGGGGATTTAACTCGTACGATCGACGCCGAAGGGCGCAGCGAAATGAGCCGCCTGTCTGCCGGGCTTAAATCCATGCAGCAATCGCTGGCGAAGACCGTGAGCGTGGTGCGTGACAATGCGGATTCTATTTACACCGGTGCCAGCGAAATCTCTGCCGGCAGCAGCGATCTTTCCTCCCGCACCGAGCAGCAGGCGGCGGCGCTGGAGGAGACGGCGGCCAGCATGGAGCAACTGACCGCGACCGTGAAACAGAACACCGATAACGCTCGTCAGGCCACCGGTCTGGCGAAAAACGCCTCCGAAACCGCGCAAAAAGGCGGGCGCGTGGTGGATAGCGTGGTCAGCACCATGAACGAAATCGCCGAAAGCTCTGGCAAAATCGTGGATATCACCAGCGTTATCGACAGCATTGCTTTCCAGACCAACATTCTGGCGCTGAACGCCGCGGTAGAAGCTGCGCGTGCGGGTGAGCAAGGGCGTGGATTTGCCGTGGTTGCGGGAGAAGTCAGAACGCTGGCTAGCCGCAGCGCACAGGCGGCGAAAGAGATTAAAGTGCTGATTGAAAACTCGGTGTCGCGCATTGATACCGGCTCCAGCCAGGTGCGAGAGGCGGGCGCGACCATGAAAGAGATCGTCTCGGCGGTCACCCGGGTGACTGACATCATGGGCGAAATTGCGTCGGCCTCTGAAGAGCAAAGCAAAGGCATTGAACAGGTGGCGCAGGCGGTATCTGAGATGGATAGCGTGACCCAGCAGAACGCCTCGCTGGTGGAAGAGTCCGCTTCTGCCGCTGCGGCTTTGGAAGACCAGGCGAGCGAGCTACGCCTGGCGGTGGCGGTGTTCCAGCTCCAGCAATCCGGCGGACGCCGTGTGGAGGCGGTGCAGGAAAAACTTCGCCCGCAGCCAGCGACGTTGAAACCGCAAACGGCCTCAGCCTCTGATGCAAACTGGGAAACGTTCTGATTTTTTTCATTGCCAGTGCTGAGCGAAGAGACTCCGGGGGTAGTTTCCGAATGTACAGGACTTCCGATTCCACCCTCCGCGAATAGGCATGATTCATCCTGCTGACGGCTGGCAGGATGACACTTTAAATTGTCCGGGCGTCTTGCCAAATCTCAACCGAAACGCCTCTATGTAAGCGCTGATATTGCTGTAGCCGCTTCGCTCGGCGACTTCACCGATGGGTAAACCCGAAGTTATCCACTGGAGTGAGGACACTATTTTCGCCTGTTGCCGCCACTGGCTGAAACTTAACCCGGTTTGCTGATTGAATAAACGGCTGAGATTTCTGACGCTTAGTCCCCATTGCTGAGCAAGCTGCGCCTGATCGAGCCTGGTGGCGGGATGTCTCAATAATTCCTCTGCAACGTTACGCGCCCGGCGATCCGAAGGCAAAGTGAGCTCGAGAGGCCATTGTGGGAGCTGCTTTATTTCATGGCTCAAGAGCGTGAGAAGGCTACATAAATAATCAGATGACAGGGGTTGGTTAACATTAAGTTCTAAACGCGCCAGCAGCGCAAACACAAAATGGTCGACCCCATAAATCCCCGGTTCAGGTGGGAATAAGGTGCAGGAGGCTGCAGAGAGATAAAGGCTGCTTCCTTTGACGTTGCCCGGAAACCAGGCCCGGTGCTCTATTCCGGTGGGAAACCAACCCAGCGTGCCGGCGGTAACGTGCCACTGCGCCTGTAGCGTTTCAATCACCATCACGCCCTGCTCAAGCCAATAAAGCTGTCCCGAGGTATGTTTGTGCCAGGGCGTTGAGTGTTGGCGCAAATAATCAATTTTTTGTGTTTTTATCATATGGCTGATTAACCGTAAAAGTTGTCTTGATACGGATATTATCCAGTTATTAATGCTTTGTAGACTGGGGGCTCCAACAAAAGGAGTTTTCTATGAAATCGCAAAGCCAGAGCGTCATTGACGCATTACAGGAAATTATTTGTAGCCCCGAGCATGATGAACAAAAAATTGCACAGTACTTTGCTGCGGATTACCGGCAAATCGTCGATGGCAAATCACTGAGCTATGATGACTTCATTAATCATATGAGCGCGCTAAAAGTGCAGACCCAAAAAATGCATCTGACAGTTAAGGCGGCCGTTGGGGAAGGAGACACCGTATTTACGCAGCACTATGTAAAGGTCGAGAAAAATGAGGCTGAATGGAGTGAATTCGAAGTGTTTGCCCGATTTACCTTACTGGCTGGAAAAATTCATCGTTGCGAAGAGGTAACCCGGATGATTCACGGGGTGAGCGAGGACAGTGATTTTGGCAGCAGGCGCTGATTTTCTTTAGTACCCACTACGATGTTGCCAGAGACAGGAGCTAAGATGGTGGCTTATTAATGACAAACCCCGCGTCATGGCGGGGTTGTTTTCTTGCGGTACAGCGGTTTTCTAACTGATTAACTGTTTACTAAGGCCTGGGTTGGCCTGAATCAGACGCATTAATTTCAGTTCGGTGATGGAGGGCTTGAGTCGTCTGGACTCCCATTCCTGCACCATCGTTACGCTAACCCCCATCACCTGAGCAAAATCATCGATTTTTAGTCCGGTACTTTTACGTAGCTGCTCAAACTCCGAGAAGGCGCTGGGTTTCTGACTCAGGCTAACGGCCTGATTATCTTTAAAAACAATCTGCTCAAGACTGCTAAGCAGCTCAATCATTGGATCTTTATATTCCATTGAGAACTCCTCATAAATCACACAGCGAGAACGTGAACGCAAAGAAGCCTATTAACTGTAGCTGGATTTAAAGCGTGCGTGGGATCACGCTAGTGGCTAAACGTGCTGCAAAAAATGCTTATGCGTTTCAGCTGAATACGCAGTCGAAGTAAGCGCTTGAAAAGTCATAGATGCAGGCTTTTAGTATAAATATGTAAATAGTTATGCGGTTTATGACATCATGCCTGGAGCAGAGGTGTTGGCCGCAGCGGGCAAAGATAAAATTTTGCTGGACATGCCTAATGTACTCACATTAAAAAATAACTCATCCGCTGATGCGGTACAAAACTAAATAAAATTAGAACGGCCGTTATTAATTAGATGTCTAATGAATTAATTGTGTATTTTGTTTTGCTGTCGTTTATTTATCCTGCGTTTCACTGTCGGTGCTATACGTTGTATTTTGCGGTATCTGAATATAAAAAGATATGTTTTTAACATTTACCATTAATTCAATGATTTCAATTCCTTAATACCTAACCGTGGTTTTAAATAAAGGAACTTAATTTTGAAAAAATCTCTGGCAATCTCGGCATTTGCTTTATCCCTTTTATTTCCTGTATTAGGCCAGGCTGAAGATGGAAAAGCTTATTTAACCGTTGGCGGCGGCGTCGCGTTTGCGCCGGCTTATCAGGGGGCGGATAAATACCGGCCAACGGCGCTTTACGATTTGAGCATCGGCTACAGTCACGGAAGCTGGGGCAGCGTGAGTCTTGGGAATAATGGCCTTAGTTGGGCGCTGCCGCTGGATGAGCCTTTTGGCGTGGCGCTCTTGCTTGATTATGACTCAGGCCGGGATGAAGTTATTAATACGCTTGATGGCAAAGACAGAACGCTTAAGGGCATGGGCGACCTGGGGGGCGCTTTGCAGGCGGGCGTGGAGCTAAGCTATCTGTTGGATCCCTTCCGCAGCTATGTAAAGGTGCTGCAGGCGACGAAGAAAAGGCATTATGGCGGAGAGGATTTAGGCCGCACTTTACTGGCTGAACTGGGGGTTGGCACCGTAACGCCTCTTAACGATCGGTTCTCTCTGCAAACAAATCTCTCCACAACATGGGCAAACAGCGGCTATCAACGCGGCTATTTTGGCGTGACTCCCGAGCAGGCGCAGCGCACGGCCTTTTCTACCTGGCGACCAGGCAGTGGTTTTAAGGATGTCACGCTGACCGCAGCGCTAAATTATGAATGGACCCAAAATATTGCGCTACAGGCGGGGGCGGGAGTCACCGCCTTAGTGGGTGATGCCGCCGACAGCCCAATTGTTGCAAAGAAAGTGGCCACGCTGAGTTTTGTCAGCGCCAGCTACAGTTTCTGATATTGGCCCTGGACGAGGATGTGTTTGCATAAGCGGCCAGATTAGCGGCCGCTTTATTATTTACTCTGCATGACTAAACCTTGCTAAGTAGAAGGTCTTTGTTATTCCTCAGCCAGTGCCTTGCCAAAGTTCAGGCAGAGAGGCAAAGCTTGCTCAGAGCGGAAAGAGATTGTTGCGAAAGGGTATCTTGCGAAGGGCGGTTGGACTATTCTTAGCATCGTTATTGGGTGGCAATTTGCCAGGTAGTGCATTGGTGACAGGAGTAGAAATGATGGCGACAGGTAAGTCCTGGTCTCGCTGGTTTGCGCCGCTGGCGGCGTTATTAATGGTGGTGAGCCTGAGTGGTTGCTTCGATAAAGAAGGCGATCAGCGTAAGGCGTTCATCGATTTTCTGCAAAACACGGCTATGCGTAGCGGCGACCGCCTGCCGACGCTGACGTCCGATCAGAAAAAACAGTTTGGCCCGCTGGTCTCTGACTACGCCATTCTGTACGGCTTCTCCCAGCAGGTTAGCCAGGCCATGGACGAAGGCATGAAGCCGGTTGTGGATAGCGTGAACAGCATCCGCGCTCCGCAGGATTACATGACCCAGCGTGACGCGCTGCGCCAGGCTAACGGTTCGCTGAACGTTTTGGGTCAGCAGGTTCAGAATGCCAAGATGCAGGCCGACGGTGCGCTTGCAGCGCTGAAGCAGCCTGACGATCTGAAAACCGTTTACTATCAGGTTTACCAGAAAGTCGTCACCGGCCCGGCGAACGCCATGGCGCCGTTGATCCCTGCCGCGCAGACCCTGACCCAGCAGCTGGTGCAGGTGGGTGATTTTATTGCCCAGCAGGGAACGCAAGTTGGCTTTGCTAACGGCGGGATTCAGTTCCCGACTTCCCAGCAGGCAAGCCAGTACAACTCGCTGATTGGCCCGCTGTCCGCTCAGCACCAGGCATTTACTCAGGCCTGGGCCGCAGCGCAGACTGCTACGCAGTAAGTTTTATGCTCTAAGAAAAAGCGGAGCGCTTCACGGCGACTCCGCTTTTTTTATGGCTGATATTCTCGATAAAAGGATGGCCGGCTGGGTTATTTAATAAACGCTTTTTATTTACTTGACGGATTTTAAAATATACCCTTTTAAAAGGACTTAATAATTAGCACGGAGCGGCTATGTATGTTTTACAGAAATGACGTTATTAGTTATCTGCAGTCAAATAAAATTCTTGCTCTAAAGCTTGATCGTGCAGTCATTGGGGTTCGGAAAGCAGTCTCACATCAGATTGAAACCATTGGCGCGGGGGCAACGCGGGCTTTGTATTACACATCATGCTTTACTGAAGAGTACCAGGATGTGTGCCAGCAGCAAAAAACTGAAGATATCAGATTTACTGGGGGTGTTATTTATTTGTTGCGAAATGGTGGCGTTGTTATTGATATGCTGGAAATTTACTTTGCCGAGATTTTTAAATTTAAGACATCTGAGCAATTACAATACATCCAGAAAAAGCTGATGGCTGTAAATGTCCATGTTGCTACTGGAGCATTTATCAAAAATGGACTTGCATTAGCTATTGCACGTTCAGTTGCTATTAGAATGAGGTTGAGTTTCAACATACAGATGATAGCAGGCCATATGTCGAGTGGATTAATAATGGCGACAGGGATGTATGGTTCAGTCCAGAAAGCCGCAGATAGCGCACACCGACTTCGTGCTGCCTATCCAGGCTACTATGCTGCGCTATACGCACAAGGTCTGGAAATGATGTATTTCCTGATAGAACCATTGTTTCAATATTCTCGTGCACGAGATGTACTTCGAGCATCAGATGACGAAATTATCGACATTATCACCAGCATGGCTCGATAACTATGATGAATCTGATAAAGAGATTTTTTAGAAGAGTGTTTAAGTCCCTTGTTGGGGTGTATGGTCCGCAGTTAATAATTATTGTATACGCATTAGTGCAGATTCACTTTTTTCCAGGTGCTCCACTTTGGCTTGTGCCAGTTTTCGCTATATTCATAATTTATATATTTGCACGCTATGTAAGATGGTAGTAGGCGTATTGCTGATGGTATCACAGGAGAGGGTTCCATAGTTATGATGAATATGATTAAAAGATTCTTTAAGCGACTTTTTAGATCTTTATTTTTCCCCTGTATTCCTACAGCAGCAACGGCCTTGTTCGCTATTCTCTGGATCTATTTTTTTCCTGATGGCCCCATCTGGCCTGTTGGTGTTTTCGCCATAGTTATGATTTATATCGTTGCCAGATACTTAAGATGGTGAGGTGCAGGGGAATCTATCGTGGATTATTGATAAAATAATTATATTTATATGCGAGAAAACATAAATGCAGGAAATGATCATGCGGTATAAGACCGAGGCAGCCTCATACCGGCATAACGTCATTTATTCGACGGGCTAGCTTTTTTCTGGCCCGCCGGAAAAGCTATTTCAGTACCTGCGGATTCACGCAGTTCACTTCCACCCTGCCGGTTAACGCGGTAATCAGGTTTTCCACCGCGCATTCTGCCATGCCGTAGCGGGTTTCATGGGTGGCGGAACCGATGTGCGGCAAGGCCACCACATTCGGCATGCCGAGCAGCGGGGACTCCAGCGGCAGGGGTTCTTGTTCGAAGACATCCAGTCCGGCGGCGTGAATTTTTCCCTCTTCCAGCGCCTGAATCAGCGCTTTCTCGTCCACCACCGGGCCGCGCCCGACGTTGATTAAAATGGCCGAAGATTTCATTTTCGCAATTTGCTCTGCACCAATCAGGTGACGAGTTTCGTCGCTTAGCGGCAGCAGAATACAAACGAAATCAGACTCGGCCAGCAGGGTGTCCAGGTCGCAGTAGCGAGCGTTAAAGCGCTCTTCCGCTTCCTTATGATGGCGGCGGGCGTTGTACAGAATTGGCATACTGAAGCCGAAGTGCGCGCGCTGTGCCAGCGCCAGGCCGATGCGCCCCATGCCCAGAATACCGAGCGTTTTATGATGCACGTCGATACCAAACCAGTCAGCGCCAATACTGCTTTGCCATTCGCCGACCTTCACGCGCTCGGCGACTTCCACCACGCGGCGTGCGCTGGACAGGATCAGCGCCATGGCGGTATCGGCGACGGTTTCGGTCAGCACCGTCGGGGTGTGCATCAGCACAACGCCGCGTTCGTTCAGGGCGTCCACATTAAAGTTATCGTAGCCGACAGAAACGGTAGAAGCTGCCCGCAGCTTTGGCGTATGCGCGAGAAACGCTGCGTCGACCTTGCCGCCGGAGCCGAGGATACCTTCCGCATTGGCAAACAGCGCTGCGTTCGCTTGCACGGTTTCCGGGCTGATATCGTCAAGCTGGGTGACGGTAAAGTGGCTTTCAAGCCGGGACAGCAGATTGTCAGGCAGTGCCTTGTAGAGGATGACGGACGGCTTCATGAGATTCTCCGTTTTCGGTTAAACGCGAACCGGGCGTCAGAGCGCCCGGCGCGGGGTCAGGCGTGATGTGCGCCGGACGGAATTTGTTGATGATTAGCAGGCTTCACAATCAGAGTAAGCCATACCGAGGCGAGCAGCGCCAGCCCCATAAAGACATAGGACGCTGCCGGGCTGCCGGTGGCACCGTTCAGGTAGCCCACAAACCAGGAGCCGACGAAGGAGCCCAGCGCGCCCATGCTGTTGATTAAGGCCATAGCGCCGCCGGCAACGTTCTTCGGCAGCATCTCCGGGATAATGGCGAAGAAGGGGCCATAAGGGGCGTACATCGCGGCCCCGGCAATCACCAGCAGCGTATAGGACACCCAGAAATGGTTGGCACCGACCAGCCATGAGCCGAGGAACGCCAGGGCACCAATCAGCAGCAGTGGCCAGACGAACAGCTTCCGATTTTGCATTTTGTCCGACGCCCATGAGACGGCGATCATCGCGATGGTCGCGGCCAGATAAGGCACGGAAGAGAGCCAGCCGACCTCCACCATTCCCATGCCTGACGCGCCCGCGCTGCGGATAATCGATGGCAGCCACAGCACGAAACCGTATACCCCGATGCTCCAGGCAAAATACTGCATACACAGAATAACCACGTTACGTGACCGGAAGGCTTCACTGTAGTTACGCACGGCTTTGATGCCTTCCTGCTCTTTCTGTAACTGCGCCTGCAGGGCCGATTTTTCACTGTCGGACAGCCAGCCCACCTGGGCAGGTTTATCTTTTACCAGCATCCACCAGGCAAACGCCCAGATAACCGCCGGGATCCCTTCGATGATAAACATCTCACGCCAGCCGAAGGCCTGAATCAGGTAGCCGGAAACGACCGACATCCACAGAACGGTGACCGGGTTGCCGAGGATCAGAAAGGTATTGGCGCGGGAGCGTTCGGATTTGGTAAACCAGTTGCTGATGTAAATCAGCATCGCTGGCATCACCGCCGCTTCCACCACGCCGAGGACAAAGCGGATGGCGGCCAGCATTGGAATGTTGCTCACCACGCCGGTCAGCGAGGCGCAGCCGCCCCACAGAATCAGGCAGACGAAGATAAGCTTACGCACGCTGCGGCGCTCGGCGTACATCGCCCCGGGGATCTGGAAGAAGAAGTAGCCGAGGAAGAACAGGGCTCCCAGCAGCGAGGAAATGCCTTTGGTGATGCCGAGGTCGTCGTTGATGCCTGCGGCGGAAGCGAAGCTGAAATTGGCGCGGTCGAGGTAAGCCAGGCTATACGTGATAAACACGATAGGCATGATGTACCACCAGCGCTTTGGCGCGATTGTCTGGTTTTTCATGAGAGTGCCTCTATCTTGAGGTTAACCGTATCGCTTTGTTTGTAGGGGACAGAGCGATGGATTTGGCGTTATTCGCCCAGTGCGCTTCGGGTCGGTAGCCCTTCGCTGTCACCGATGACCTGTATCGCCAGTGAGCCGATTTTGTTGCCCCGGCTGACTGCCTGATGCAAAGATTTCCCTTCCAGCAGGGCGCTGATCACCCCGACCGCAAAGCCGTCTCCGGCCCCCACGGTGTCCACTACGTTTTCCACTTTTACCGCCGCCACGGCGCCTTTCTCGCCGTCTGCGGTTTTATACCAGGCGCCGTCTGCGCCGGTTTTTAGCACCACGACCTTCACGCCCTGATGCAGATAAAAATCGGCGATCCCTTCAGGTGTGTTTTGACCTGTCAGCACAATGCCTTCTTTTACGCCGGGCAGCACCCAGTCGGCCTGGAATGCCAGCTGGTTAAGCTGTTTCACCATTGCGGCTTCGCTGCGCCACAGCACCGGGCGCAGATTCGGATCGAAGGAAAGCGTTTTGCCCTGCTGTTTCATCGTGTTGGCCGCGTGGCTCAGCAGCGCAAGAGACGTGTCAGAGAGTGCCGCCGCCACGCCGCTCAGGTGCAGATGGCGAGCCGAGAGGAAGTACTCCTCGTTGAAATCGGCCACAGATAAGTGGCTTGCGGCGGAGTCTTTACGGAAATACTCCACAATGGGATCGGTTCCATCTTCGACTTTGGATTTGAGCTGAAAACCGGTGCGGTACTGCTCATCGACCGTCACTCCGCGGCTGTCGATGTTTTCTTTCGCCAGCTGTTGCAGCACGTAGCGGCCAAAAGAGTCGTTGCCTACGCGGCTTACCCAGCCCACCTTCAGGCCCAGGCGAGCCAGCCCCGTGGCGACATTTAACTCCGCGCCAGCCGCGCGTTTCACAAAATGTTCGGCGGCGGCAAGGTCGCCGGTTTCGCTGGCGACAAACATCGCCATCGCTTCACCTATCGTGATGACATCCAGCTGATGCATGGTTATTCCTCGCGTAAAAGATTGACGTAATGCCGGGTAACCGCGACCAGGTCTCGTCCTTCCAGCGGAAACTCAATGCCGCGTGGGGCATCTGGCGGCAGCATATTCAGCAGCCCTTTCCAGTCTGAACTGGCGTCATCCAGCGCCACAGCGCGGTAGCGGTTATGCTGGGCGACCGCTGTTTTGACGTGGATATAGCTCACGGAAGGTGCCAGCGTGCGGGCGGCCTGTTGTGGAGAGTCGTCCACCCACAGCCAGTTGGCCATATCGAAGGTGAGCGTCACCGGCAGGTTGTGAACGCCACAGGCGGCCTGGAAGCGCTGCATTGGCGCAAGTTTGCCGCTGTCGGTTTGGTCGTTTTCCACCACCAGTGCCACGGGGCTTTCACTGAGCCACTGTTTTAGCGTGTCGAATGCCCGGGCGGTGTTGAACTGCCCGAGAGAGAGCTTCAGCCAGCGGGCATTTAGCTGGTGGGCTTCCTGCAGAAGTGAAGGGATCAGCGAGTTTAGCTTGCCGTCGCCCGTGAACAGCGGCTCCGGCGCGGAATAGCAGGCCTCAAGCCCGTGCTGGGTAATTTCTCCGGCTACGGTCGACAGAAAATCCAGCTGTGTGGCGGTGAACAGTTCGCGGCGGATTTCTACGCCGTCGGCCCCCGCTTCAGCAATGATCGGCAGCACCGCCTGCTGGCCACCGAGGGCGGCAAGGCGGTCGTGGCCGTAGGCGGCGGTGACGACAATAATTTTTCGCGGCATGGTGGTCTCCAGGCGATAACAACGAACGACTAATGTTATTTACGCTAGATGGAACCGGTTCCAAAGAAAAGACCCTGCTTGCCAATTTTTGAGCGCCATCACGAACAAAAGATTTAGCGGGAGGTGGAGCCTCGCACGATAAGCTCGCCGGAGAATAGCTGTTCACGTACGGTTTCAGCGGTGCCTTCAATGCGCCTCACAACTTGCTCCAGCGCGGCGTAGCCTATCTGCCAGGTAGGTTGCTTCAGGGTGGTGATGCCGACGCCGGCAAGTTCCGCCCACTCCAGCTCATCAAACCCCAACAGCCCGATATCGCTGCCCCAGCTCAGGCCGAGGCGGCGCATTGCGCGGGCAACCTGCAGCGTTAGCGCGCCGTTGGCGGAGATCACCGCTTTACGCATACCGCGGTGGCGGGAGTGGAACTCGCGAAGCGTGTTGTCTATTCGTTCTGCTTCATGCAGCGGTGTTTCGGCATTTTCGGCAATTATGCCGGAATGACGGCCTAAAGTGCTGCGAAATGCTCGCAACCGCTCATGGCGGGTGTTCACCATGCCAAGCGGTTCGCTCAGGAAAAGGAGAGCTTCGAAGCCCTGCTCGATGAGGTGTTCGGTGGCGGTTGTTGCGGCCTGAATGTTATCCAGCCCGACCATGTCACAGGCAAAGTCCGGGATTTTGCGGTCGATAAGCACCATCGGCAGGGCGGACTGTTGCAGGCGGTTGAGCCCCTCTTCACGCATCCCAACCGCGTTGACCACAATTCCCTCAACCTGATAGCTGCGCAGCAGGTCGAGGTAGTGCAGTTCCTGATCGACTTCGTTGTTGGTGTTACACACCAGCGGCGTAAAGCCTTTCTCGCGGCAGGCGGCTTCTATACCGCTCAGCACGTCGACGGAATAAGGATTGGTGATGTCGGCAATGATCAGCCCGATAAGGCGGGTGCGCCCTCGCTTCAGGCCTCGCGCCATCTGGCTTGGGCGGTAGTCGAGTTCGGCAATGGCGCGCTCAATGCGCCCACGAAGGTCATCAGACAGCGCGTTCTGCTCACCGTTAAGGTAGCGGGAAACGCTGGTCTTCCCGGTCTTCGCCGCTTTCGCGACATCGCTTATCGTAGGGCGCGCTGCCTTGCCGTTCATAGCCGTCTCCAGAGGGTTAACCCTGCGGAGAGTAACATATTTTTATGCGGGGAAAAGTGAGGTGGCGTCTTTACACCGGTCAGGCAAACCGCGCCACGGCCCATTCAATAAATACCCGCAGCCTGGCGCTAAGGTGGCGGTTGGAAGGATAAACCAGGTACATCTGTTCCGGCGGCGGTGGGTAAGCCTCAAGCACGCTGACCAGCCTCCCGCTGTCGAGATACGGCTGGGCGGCAAAGCGAACGACCTGGGTTAAGGCCGCCCCGGAAAGCGCGATGGCGAGATGGGCGTTACTTTCGTTGACGCTAATCTGATAGCGGTGCTGCATCTCGATGGTTTTTCCCCGATCGACAAAGCGCAGCGGAGAGATGCGGTCATTGCGCGCGTGGCGGTAATGCGCCAGCGGGTATCCCTGTTCAAGTTCTTCGGGCCGGGAAGGCGTGCCGTAGCGCTGAAAGTAGTCCGGCGTGGCGCAGGTAACCCAGTCCATAGTAAACAGGCGGCGGGCAATGAGCGTGGAATCAACCAGTGGGCCGCTGCGTATCACGCAGTCCGCATTGTCGTTGATTAAATCGACCAGTCGGTCGCTGACGCCAAGATCTATGGAGATACCCGGGTAGCGTTCAAGAAATTCCGGCAGCGCGGGAATCAGTATCTCGCGAGAGAAAGATCCGCCGACATCCACGCGCAGCACGCCCTGAGGCTCGGTTTGTGATTCGGTCATGCTGCCTTCCATCTGCTCCAGGTCGGCCAGCCATTTTACGGTGCGGCGGTAGTAGCATTCGCCCTCTTTGGTGACCGATACGCTGCGGGTTGTGCGCTGAAACAGCTTGGTCTGCAGGTGGTTTTCAAGATTTTGAATCAGTTTAGTGACGGTCGCTTTCGGCATACTCAGAGAGTCGGCGGCACGGGTAAACCCGCCGGTTTCCACCACGCGATTAAACACCCTAATAGCCAGTAAATGATGATCCATAGCCGTCCTCAACGAAAAACCCTGCCTCCGGCAGGGTTTTGTTTATCCACGTAAACAATCATCCACATTGTTTAGCGCTAATCATCCGGCTGTGCAAGGAGAGGCCGAAAACCAGCGTGGCCGAGAGCATCAGCGCCCCGCCAAACAGCATGGCGCTGCTGACGCCGTGCCAGTCTACGACTTCACCGCCGATCAGGGCACCTGATGCCAGGGCAACCTGAATCACCGTGACCATCAGCGCCTGGCCTGCTTCCGGCGCGTCCGGCACCGCTTCAAACATCCAGTTTGTCGCGCAGACCGGCACGGCCCCAAAGGCCAGGCCCCACACCAGCACCATTACCGTGGCGCCCGCAAGGCCGCTAAGCAGTGGGGAAACGAGCAGGATAATGGCCAGCATCGCCGTCGCCAGAATGAAGGTCCCGCGCAGGCTGCGCTCCGCCAGGCGTTCCCCGATAAAGGTACCCAGCAGGCCAACTGCGCCGTAGGCCAGCAGCTGGAAAGTGATCGCCGACGGGCTGAGCACAAAGACCTGCTGCAGCAGCGGACGCAGGTAGGTGTAAGCCGAGAAATGGCCCACAAACAGCAGCACAATGGCGATAAGCCCAATGCGGGCCATAGGCAGGCGCAGCGGAGACAGCAAATCCTGAACGGTGAGCGCCCGGCCAGGCGGCACGGAAGTCAGCAGGCGAAACTGGGCAAGCAGCGTGATGGCGGCTAAACAGGCGCTGGCAAAGAATGCCGTACGCCAGCCGAACAGGTCGCCGATTAATGCCCCGGCGGGGACGCCGCACACCGCGCCGACGGACACGCCGCTAATGATCAGTGCCACGGCGCGCCCCTGGCTCGCTTCCGGCACAAGGTGACGGCCATAGTTTATCGAGAAGGACCAGAATCCGCCGACGGAGATCCCCAGCAGTACGCGGCCCAGAAGCATCATCGGGAAGTTAACGGCCAGGGCGGACACCAGATTTGAGACGACCAACAGCAGCGACAGGCCAAGCATCAGCAGGCGGCGGTCGAGGCTGCCCGAAGCCAGACTCAGGACCGGGGCCGCGACGGCGGCAACAATGCCTGGCATGGTGACCATCAGCCCGGCGGTGCCGGTGGAAATATTCAGGGAAGGTGCGATGTTGGTCAGCAAACCGATGGGTAGAAACTCGGTGGTAACCATGACAAAGCAGGCCACGGTCAGGGAAAAGACCGCGATCCACGGGGATGTGGCAGGTTTATCTTTATTATTCGACATAGTATTGCGCTTCCGCAGAGACATGCATGAGTGACAGGGATCACAATTTACTCAGTCAGCGGCGGGGGATAAATGCAGGATTTATGATTTCACTGTTTCTGTGGGGGAATAATACGGGAGTCTGCCAGGTTTTCTTGGAAAAAATAAATTAATCAATATGTTGTGAAAAAACCCTCTCCTTTTAAGGAGAGGGTGAAAACGATTAACGCAGTTCCCCGTTCACATCCTGGTCAACTGCGAAACACGCCACCAGCTGGCCATTGCCGTAGTCTTTCAGCTGCGGCTGGAGCTGGGTGCATGGCCCGAAGCGACGGCTGCAGCGGGCGTTAAAGGCGCAGCCCGGCGGCGGGTTCAGCGGGCTTGGCAGCTCGCCGGTCAGCTTGATGCGTTCGCGACGTTCGTCCGGGTTCAGGCGCGGCGTGGCGGACAGCAGCGCCTGGGTGTACGGGTGGCGCGGGTTGGAGAAGATTTGCTCTTTGCTGCCCTTCTCCACGCAGCGGCCGAGGTACATCACCATCACTTCATCGGCGATGTGCTCTACCACCGACAGGTCGTGGGAGATGAACACGTAGGACAGCCCCAGATCCTGCTGCAGATCCATCATCAGGTTCAGTACCTGAGCACGCACCGACACGTCGAGTGCGGAGACCGGCTCATCGGCAATCACCACGTCCGGGTCAAGCATCAGGCCCCGAGCGATAGCGATACGCTGGCGCTGGCCGCCGGAGAACATGTGCGGATAGCGGTCGTAGTGCTCGGTTTTCAGACCCACTTTCGCCATCATCTCCAGCGCTTTTTCGCGGCGCTCGGCTTTGCTCAGGCTGGTGTTGATTTGCAGCGGCTCTTCCAGGATCTGCCCCACTTTTTTACGCGGGTTCAGCGAGCCATAGGGGTTCTGGAAGACGATCTGGATTTTCTGCCGGCGCAGCTTTTCCGCCGAGGCGTCCGGGATCAGCAGATCCTGGCCCTGGTAGTAAAGCTCCCCGCCGGTCGGCACTTCGATCATGGTCAGCAGGCGGCCGAGGGTGGATTTCCCGCAGCCGGATTCACCGACGACCGCCAGCGTTTTGCCGCGTTCGAGGGTAAAGCTTACGCCGTCCAGCGCTTTTACCAGGCGTTCAGGAGCGAAAAAGCCCTTCTTCACCGGGTAATGTTTTTTCAGGTCGATGGCCTGCAACAGCGGTTGCGCGGTGGCCTGTGGGGTACTCATAGGGTTGGCCTCCCGGCATCATCGAGTGGGTAGTGGCATTTGGACTGACGCCCGTCTGCCAGCAGGGTTAACGCTGGCTCTTCGCTGCGGCATTTGTCGGTCGCATACGGGCAGCGTGGGTTCAGCAGGCAGCCGTTCGGGCGGTCGTATTTGCCCGGTACTACGCCCGGCAGCGAGGCCAGACGCGCTTTATCCTGAGCAAATTCCGGCAGCGCACGGAGCAGAGCCTGGGTGTACGGGTGACGCGGCGCGCGGAAGATATCGTGGGACGAACCCGCTTCCACAACCTGCCCTGCGTACATCACGATGATTTTATGGGCGGCTTCGGCAACCAGCGCGAGATCATGGGTGATCAGGATCAGCGCCATGTTCTCTTTTTGCTGCAGCTCCAGCAGCAGTTCGATGATCTGCGCCTGAATAGTTACGTCGAGCGCGGTGGTTGGCTCATCGGCGATCAGCAGCTTAGGACGACAGGCGATCGCCATGGCGATCATCACGCGCTGGCTCATCCCGCCGGAAAGCTGGTGCGGGTAAACGTCGAGACGTGAAGCCGGGTCAGGAATACCCACCTGGGTCAGCAGGTCGATTGCGCGCTGGCGGCGGGTTTTCTTGTTACCCCCCTGGTGCACCTTAATGGCTTCCATAATCTGGAAACCGACGGTGTAGCACGGGTTCAGGCTGGTCATCGGGTCCTGGAAGATCATCGCCACTTCGGCGCCCACCAGGTTGCGGCGCTCTTTCTCAGAAATGCGCTTCAGATCCCGGCCGTTGAATTCCAGTTTTTCCGGCATCACCCGGCCAGGGAAGTCAATAAGCCCCATAATCGCCAGCGAGCTGACGGATTTACCGGAGCCGGACTCGCCCACGATGCCGACAACCTGCCCCTGATCCACGCTATAGCTGATGCGGTCCACGGCACGGAACGGTGCGTCTTCGTCGCCGAAGTGCACCGATAATTTATCTACATTTAATAACGCCATCTCGAACCTCTTACTGCTTCAGTTTGGGATCGAGCGCGTCACGCAGACCGTCACCCATCAGGTTAAATGCCAGCACCGTTAGCAGGATTGCCAGACCTGGGAAGGTCACAACCCACCAGGCACTCTGCGCGAACTGCAACACGTCGGCGAGCATGGTGCCCCACTCCGGTGTTGGCGGCTGCGCACCCATGCCGAGGAAGCCAAGAGCGGCCATATCGAGAATGGCGTTTGAGAAGCCGAGCGACGCCTGAACGATCAGCGGCGCAAGGGTATTCGGGAAGATATTCACAAACATCTGGCGAACCGGGCCAGCGCCCGCCACTCGGGAGGCGGTCACGTAGTCGCGGTTAACTTCCACCAGCACCGCAGCACGCGTTAAACGCACATAGTGCGGCAGCGCGACGAAGGTTAGCGCCAGCGCGGCGTTGCCGATGGACGGGCCGAAGATAGCCACCAGCACCAGCGCCAGCAGAAGGCTTGGCAGTGCCAGCATGATATCGACCACGCGCATGATGATGTTGTCGACCACGCCGCCGAAGTAACCGGCGACCAGGCCCAGCATAATCCCCATCACCAGCGACAGGACAACCACCAGGCAGCCGACCAGCAGCGACAGGCGAGCGCCGTACATCAGGCGGGACAGCACATCGCGACCGACGTCGTCGGTGCCGAGGATGTAGCTCCAGCTCCCGCCTTCCTGCCACACCGGCGGGTGCAACAGCGCGTCGCGGAACTGCTCCGCTGGCGCGTGGGGCGCGAGGAAGTTAGCGAAGACGGCGATGAAGATCATGATGGCGACGTACACCAGGCCGATCACCGCCCCTTTATTGCGTTTGAAGTAGTGCCAGAACTCCTGGAAAGGCGTCATCGGCTTGGGTGCTGCCACCACTTTGTTTTCTGTCAGTTGCGTCATGATGGCCCCTTATTTCTTATGGCGTATACGCGGGTTCACCACGCCGTACAGCAGGTCTACCAGCAGGTTGACGAGGATAATCATCGTCGCCACCAGCAGCACGCCGCCCTGGACTACCGGGTAGTCACGACGCTGCAGAGCGTCAATGAGCCAGCGGCCAAGACCCGGCCAGGAGAAGATCGTTTCCGTCAGGATGGCGCCCGCCAGCAGAGTACCGACCTGCAGGCCGATAACCGTGACGACCGGCAGCATCGCGTTGCGCAGGGCATGAACCACGATCACGCGCATGCGGGTCAGACCCTTGGCGCGAGCGGTACGGATGTAGTCTTCGCCCAGCACTTCCAGCATGGAAGAGCGGGTCATACGCACGATAACCGCCAGCGGAATAGTGCCCAGCACAATGGCAGGCAAAATCATGTGGGCGACGGCGTCAATAAAATCACCCGGCTGGCCCCAGATAGCGGTATCTATCAGCGCAAATCCGGTGAGCGGCAGGGAGTCATCAAGGAACACGGTGTCGCTGATGCGCCCGGACACTGGCGTCAGGTTCCAGTGCACCGATACCAGCATGATGAGCATCATACCCCACCAGAAAATTGGCATGGAATAGCCGGTCAGCGCGAGGCCCACGGCGGTGTGGTCGAAGATTGAACCACGCTTCACGGCGGCCATAACGCCCACCGGAATGCCGACGGCAACGGCGAAAATCATCGCGCAGATGCCGAGTTCCAGCGTCGCTTTAAAGCGCGGCACGAACTCGTCCCAAACCGGGAGGCGGCTCTTTAATGAAATGCCCAGATCGCCATGCATTACGCCCCAGATGTAATGGAGGTACTGCTGCCACATTGGCTTGTCGAGACCCATCTCGGCCAGCAGTTGGGCATGACGCTCAGGAGAAATACCGCGCTCTCCGGCCATGATCATCACCGGGTCTCCGGGGATCATATGCACGAAAGCGAAGGTGAGTAGGGTAATACCTATAAACGTGGGGATGACTAACCCCAGTCGTCGGAGGATGAACTGCAGCATATCCCGGATTCTCTGTAGTGACGGAAAGCCTGGTAACTGTTCCGTCTGTATTGCTCACAAATGTTTCCCCCTCTCCCTTTGAGGGAGAGGGTCGGGGTGAGGATGGACAACGCCAATACCCCTCACCCTAACCCTCTCCCCATGGGGGAGAGGGAATAAAGCACGTTACTTTTATTATTCGACGGACACGTTTTCGAAGTGGTGTTTGCCCAGTGGATCAACCACGTAGCCTTTAACTTCTTTACGCACTGGCTCGAACACGGTGGAGTGAGCGATGATCAGCGCTGGCGCCTGATCGTGCATCACAACCTGAGCCTGTTTGTACAGTTCAACACGCTTGTTGTGGTCGTCGGTGGCGCGAGCCGGCTGAATCAGATCTTCAAACGGCTTGTAGCACCAGCGAGAGTAGTTGGAACCGTCTTTCGCCGCGGCGCAGCTGAACAGGGTGGCGAAGAAGTTATCCGGATCCCCATTGTCGCCGGTCCAGCCCATCATGACGGCCTGGTGTTCACCGGCTTTAGCACGCTTCAGGTACTCGCCCCACTCGTAGGTCACGATTTTGGCGGTCACGCCAACTTTCGCCCAGTCAGCCTGAATCATCTCAGCCATGCGGCGAGCGTTCGGGTTGTATGGACGCTGAACTGGCATCGCCCACAGGTCAACGGTGAAGCCTTTGTCCTGACCCGCTTCTTTCAGCAGCGCTTTCGCTTTTTCAGGATCGTAGGTGTAGTCCTTCACGTCATTGTTGTAGCCCCACATGGTTGGTGGGATCAGGTTTTTAGCCGCGGTGCCCGCGCCCTGATAAACGGCTTTAATGATCGCTTCTTTGTTCACCGCGTAGGTCAGCGCCTGACGCACTTTCACGTCGTCAAACGGCTTCTTCTCGGTGTTGAAGGAGAGATAGCCCACATTCAGGCCAGCCTGTTCCATCAGATTGATGTTCTTGTCTTCTTTCATACGGGCAATGTCGGCCGGGTTCGGGAACGGCATCACCTGACATTCGTTTTTCTGCAGTTTGGCATAACGCACGGAAGCGTCAGGCGTGATGGAGAAGACCAGGCGATCGATCTGCGGCTTGGTACCCCAGTAGCCCGGGAAGGCTTTATACAGAATACGGGAGTCTTTCTGGTACTGCAGCAGCTGGAATGGACCGGTACCAATTGGGTTCAGGTCTGTTTTTTCCGGGGTGCCGGCTTTCATCATGTTGTCCGCATATTCTTTAGAAAGAATAGAGGCGAAGTCCATGGCCATATCCGCGAGGAACGGCGCTTCTGGGCGAGCCAGCACGAACTGCACGGTGTTATCGTCGACTTTCTTGATCTCGGTGATCAGGTCAGGCAGGCCCATACCTTCGAAGTATTCGTAGCTGCCGCCAGAGACTTTGTGATACGGGTTGTCTTTGTTTTTCTGACGGTCGAAGGAGAACACAACGTCGTCGGCGTTGAAATCGCGAGTCGGTTTGAAGTCTTTATTGTCCTGCCACTTCACGCCTTTACGCAGGTGGAAGGTGTAGGTTTTACCGTCCGGGCTAACGTCCCATTTTTCAGCCAGGCCTGGGATGATTTCGGTGGTGCCGGTTTTAAATTCCACCAGACGGTTATAAATCGGTACGGAGCTGGCATCGTAAGTCGTGCCGGAAGTGAACAGCTGTGGGTTAAAGCCCTCTGGGGAACCTTCTGAACAATAAACCAGGGTTTTGGCTTGTACGCTTGCTGCAACGGTCATGGCAACCAGGCTCAGACCAAATTTCAGCATCCCTGACTTCTTCAAGGAAATACTCATTATTCTGCTCCAATTATGTGTCGTGTTGTGTTTTGTAACCGTCTGACCATTGTTATTGGTGGGTGGTCGGTACGGTGTGCCCGGAGGCGGTGGTGAGGCTAGCAGTTCCTTTCGCGAGTCATGCATGGAGGTAGCACAGACGGTCCGTAAATAGCCCCTCTCGTCCTACAATCTGTCAACAGATTAAGGAAACGTCAATACAGGTCACGGGGATTTACAAGCAAGGTGGGATTCGGCGGGCAAAGATTAAAAAAACCTTCCGGGGACATTTCCAGCAGGGAAATTTATGCTACAGGCTTGTTACCAGAATATTGCACTGCTTAATTTGCAACCTATAGCGCGAACCGATTGTCCGGAATAGGTAAAATTTTGTGTTAAACGATGAATTGTTGCACGATTTATTTTGTGATCTGCATCGCTCACAGCGGAAAATGCTGTCTGCCATCATAAGCGGCGGCGCAAAAAACCATGCTTTTCCATAACCAAATACGATGAATTAATCGGGCCTGGCAGAGGCAAAACTGGCAGAAACTGAGGCGAATAAACGGCGAGGTTCAAAATATAAAAACACTCCGTAGCACGGAGTGTTTTATTTAATTGTTGGATGCGGCGTGGATATTAATTCACGGCTTTATCCGGCAGGTGGCACCAGTTGTTACTCTGATTAATCCCGCCGTTAGGCGAGGTGTAGCCCAGGCAACCGAGAATGGTGTCGAACAACTCAACGTGGCGATGCGGCACCTTCATGGCTGCCTGCTCTTGCAGATGTTTAAAGGCGGCGGCAGCCGTTGGATTGGCCAGGTATTTATCCGAGGCCCAAACCAGCAGCGGGACGCGGAATTGTTCCGGCGGTGCCATTTTACGCGGCGTGCCGTGCAGGTGCATGGAATCGCTGATGGATTCGCCGTGGTCGGCGGCGTAGAAGACTATCGCTTTCTTATCGCGAAGCTGGTCGAGCACGCTGTCTATCATCGTATCAACATACAGGACCGAATTATCAAAGGCGTTAATCAGCATCTCCTTTGAACAGCCTTTGCCAATATCAATGCATTCTGGCGTCCATTTCGCAAAGCTGCGTGGGTAGCGCTGGGCATAGGAGAAGTGGGAGCCTTTGGTATGCAGAATGATCAGATGTTTGCCGTCAGGATTCTGCTCGAGGGATTGCTTCATCTCATCAACCAGCAGCATGTCGTCCACGGTTTTACCGCGATTGCGGGGCTCGGCGGCGATTTGTTCGCGGAAGGCAAGGGTGTCCGGCATGGCGTTTTTGTAGAACCAAATTTCGCTCTGCATGGCGTAAAGGTCGGTACTAAACCCCAGCTGTTTTAAGACCGCGAAGATGTTTTGCTCTTTCAGAGTACGCTGAGGGTTATCTTCTGCCCCGCCTTCGCGGACGAACATGCAGCGCAGCGATAGCTTGGTTGCGGTGTCGCAGGATTCCCCGCGGAAGGCGACCAGATTTTTCTCTTTGGCGAGGTTCGGCGTGGTGTCACGGCCATAGCCCAATATTCCCATATGATCCCAGCGCGTGGTTTCGCCAATAATAAACACCACATAAGCGTCGTCCAGTCCCGGCGGTGTGACGTAGGTGAACTTTTTCGTCGGGTTCATTAGCGAACCGTTGCCGGTGGATTCATCGGCATTCGCCCAGGCAAACAGCCCCAGGGAGGAAACCCAGTTGACCGGCACATAGGAGCTGGCCACCACCCCGCCGTAACTTGCCATATCCGTCGTTGAACCTTGCTCATCGTCGGACTGCATTTCACCCAGCATACGCAGAGGCGCCCAAACCAGCAGCCCCGCGCAGAGCAGGATAGCGATGTTTTTGATGCGCTGGCCGGGGGTTTTCAACTGCTGAAGCAGCGTGTCCTGGGCGCTGTTGAACCAGATAAGGAACAGCGGGATAGCGCTGACCAGCGTCATCCAGATGGCAAAGTGGTAGCCCACAACTTCTTTAGAAAGATCGATATCGGTGGTCATCACCGAGGCAATAATGCCGTAGCCAATCACCACGTTGAAGAAGGTCATGTAGTAGCTGGCGGCCACGGAACACAGCACCACGAAGGAGGCCAGCACCCGCCAGAGATTGCGGCCAAAGAGCGACAGCAGGCGTAACAGGAAAAACGTCACCAGCAGGCAGGCGAAAAACTCTGCCGCGGCGGCCAGGCCCTTCCAGGCGATGAAGAGCTGGGCACGGCTATCAAAACGTTGGTAGAAAACAGAGATATTCAAAAACCAGCCAATGTATACCCCCAGCAAGAGACACAGTTTTTGCTGGGATAATGTTTTTATGTAATTCATGCAGGGCATCCAGGCGATATAAAATATAAGCGCTATTCAGACCGTGGAGTCGCCAGCTAGTTCTGAAAAGCTTGTGAAACGAAGAGGATTCCTGGTGAGAGGGCAAAATTCGAAGGAAATGGCCGGTTTTTAACAAAAAAAGACCCCAGTTTTAGGCCGGGGTCTTTTTGCCGTCTGCTTAGCAGAGAGAATCAGGGCTTCGAGGCCGCATGCAGTTCATCGTAGACATAATGCCGGTAGCTATTAAACAGCGTTGTGTCCGGGCAATCATTCAGCCTGCCCTGGCACAAATGGCGCATATCGATATTGGCCTGATAGAACGGCGACACTTTTAGCTGGGCCTGTTCGAGCAACATCCCCCCAAGGAAAGCGATGTCGGTGATGGCGCCCAGGTCAGCCACCGGCGGGGCATTATAATTATCCCGCAGGCTGAATTGTGAAAGATGGACCGGATCATCCTGTTCCGTGGTGTAGCCATTGGCCCAGTCTATGGCTGGCTGGTGGTCGCCAAAGTACATAAACATGGTCGGACGCGGGCGTTGGTCAACAAACTGGAAGAAGTCAGCCAGCGCGGTTTCTGAGTTTTTAATCTTCTCAACGTAATGGCTGAATTTCCCGGCGGCATCCTTGTTCTTCATCGCCGACGTGAGCTGGTAATCATCGGCATGCCCTGCGTCATAAGGGCCGTGTTCATACATCGTTAAGGCATAAACAAACACGGGTTTATCGGTGTGGCTGGCAAGGAGCTTTTTAACATAGCTCAGGACATCTGCGGTGGGAATGTGCCACAGGTTATCTGCCAAATCACCCGGGTAGCCCAACTCCTGCGGCTGGATAATTTTATCCACGCCCATCATGGTGTAGGCGTGGCCGGCGTTATAGGCCGATTTGTTGAATGGCGTCAGCACCACGGTGTAATAACCGTTGTCTTTCATCTGCTTAAACAGGCTGTCGTTGACGTGATCGACCGCGGAATAAAACACCGAATTTTTCAACGCCCCGAAATCATCGCTGCGCATTCCGGTTAAGGCTGCGAACTCAGACAGCCAGGTGCCGCCCCCGAAGGTTTGCACGCGCATCAGCGTGTGGGCTTTCACCTTATTGTCCTGCTCAAACATAGAGAAGTGCGGCAGTAATTGAGGATCAGGCACTTTATACAGGCGCGGATCCACCGTTGATTCCTGCAGCAGCAGAACGATATCAGGCTTCACGCTGGCTGAGGCGGTTGTCTTGTTATTCAGCGCCGCCGCGCGGGAAATAAATTCCTGAGACGTCGCCTGAGGGAACGTTGGCGCGTCATAGCTGGCCTGGATGCCAGACAGCGCCAGGTTTGACAGCACGCCGGTTCCGCCAGGCAGTTTGGTGGCCCAGTCGTGCTGATTCTTCATTACGCTGTGGCTAAGCGTCGACGCCGAGCCCAGCATCACGCCGAGGGCAATCAGCGGGGCGAGCATCCCTTTCCGCCGCGGTACGGCGCGCCAGCTGATAATAATCGTCAGGATAAGCAGCGCTATCATTGCCGCAACGGCGATACCGGCGGAAGGATAATGCAGCAGCGTGCCCGCATTGGCCGGATCGGCCATCAGGTAAAAATCGCTAAACAGCAGCTGGTCTTTGTAATAGTGGACCTTAAGCTGGTTACAAAATTGCAGCAGGATCACCAGCAGGCTGCTGGTCCCGATGGCAAAAATGACTCTGGCGGAGAGTAAATAAAACAGTCCGCAGGTAAAAATGAAGGCACTTGCCGCGATAACAAGAGGGTAGATATCGCGCGGAGAGTTACCCGCAATGATGATCAGGGCTGCAATTAGAAGCAATGTGACATAAAGATATGTCCAGAGTGATTTTCGGCTGGTTTTTTGTACCATAATGCTCGTTTCTCTTTGGGACTGTTCTGGATAGCAAATGTTGTCTTAGGAGAGACATCCCTCTGCTGGCCTGACGCGTGAAAAGAGGATAAGGCGGTTAGAAGGGGATTTATCCTGGCCGGGATAATACAGCTTGTGGTGAAAAAGTCTCCTCAAAGACGGTTATTTCATTGCTGTGGTTGTGTTTTTGTTTGAAGAGGGCAAGCGAGGCGGGGATGAATTGCGTTAAGGCCGCCCTATTCGGCGGCCTTAATATGGGTGTGACGAGGCTATCAGGCGTGGGCGTGCTTGTGATTGAGTACGGCGCGTACCGGCTGGCGAATCGTGGTGGAAATTGCCAGCGACAGAATCAACAGCGCGAAGATAACGCAGAAGGTCACGTAGAAGCCGCCGAACAGCGAGGCGATGATAGAGCCGCAGATACTGCCGATGCCGAAGCCCAGGTAAATCACGCCGTAGTTTTTGGTCAGATTGTTCAGGCCAAAGAATTCGCTGACCAGCGAAGGGTAAACGGTGATGGTGCCGCCAAAGTTAAAGGCAACGCAGGCGATGGCCGCAAAGAAGGTGGCTTCGTTGAGTGGGGCAAACAGCAGGGCCGCCATACCGACCAGAGAAATCACCTGACCAATAGTTATCACGCGGATACGGGCAATTTTATCGGACAGGATACCGAGCACCAGGCGGCCGCTAAGGTTAGCAATGGAGATAACGGTGACCGCGTTGGCGGCGGACATTGCATCCAGGTGAACCATGCCCTGAGCGATATCTTTTGCAACGCCGATAACGTACAGGCCGCTCATGCAGGCGGTGAGGAACATCAGAGCCAGCATCCAGTATTGCGGCTGGCGCATAGATTCAGCGAGAGTGAAATCGGTTTTTGCCGCGCCGTTTGCGGATTTAGTTTCCTGCAGCGGGGCATCTTTCATCATGGTGGCGCCGAACAGCACCATCACCATCGCCAGGCCACCCCAAATCATAAAGGTGTTTTCCAGGCCGTAGGCCGCCAGCAGGTGGGTATCAATGTATTTAAAACCGAGGCTGCCGAGGCCATAGGCGCCGATGGAGAAGGCAGAAATCAGGCCTTTACGTTCCGGGAACCACTTCACGCAGTTCGACAGCGTCAGCAGGTAGCCAGCGCCGTCCGCCAGGCCAACCAGCACGCCCGCCGTGAGCCAGAGCATCATCAGGTTGTTGGCATGTGCGGTGAAGAACAATCCGGCTCCGAGCAGCACACCCGCCGCCATGGTGACTTTACGCACGCCAAAGCGGTCCTGCAGTTTGCCCGCCACGGAAGAAGAGATGGCGAGGCCAAGGCTCAGCAGGCCGAAGGAGAAGGCGACCTGGCTGATTGGCGCGTCCAGTTTCTGGGACAGCGCGCTGTTGAACAGGCTCCAGGTATAAACGGAACCCAGCGCGAACTGAGTAATGATGGTTCCGATGAGGGTTAACCAGCGAGTACGGTTGTAGGTGGCAGTGTTCATGGCAGATGTCCTGCGAATCTAAGGGAAGTTATCTGCCGCCTACGATAGCGAAGCGCCGTTTATTCCAGGAAAAAACGGCATGAAATGCATGAAGAACGGAATGAAGTGCCTCTGAAACGGTATGAACGGCCTTCCCGTTGCACTTTATGTTTTGTTGGTTAGTGCTCGCTATCGTTGTGTTGTGCGTGTTTGCTGTATATCAAATGTTAAATCATAAATGAGATATAGTTAACATTTTGCAAAATTACCGGTGTTAAGTGCCCTTTCTTTGATCTCATTCAGGGTTGCGAAATATCCCGGATTCACTATTGTCAGAAAGTAAAATTTACCCGCGCTCGGCAGGTTACAGGGAGAGCTAAATGGAACGTTGTGGCTGGGTCACTCAGGATCCGCTGTATCTGGAGTATCACGACACAGAGTGGGGCGTGCCGGTTACCGACGGGCAGAAGCTCTTTGAGATGATTTGCCTGGAAGGCCAGCAGGCCGGGCTGTCGTGGATCACCGTGTTGAAAAAACGCGAAAATTATCGACAGCGTTTCAGACATTTTGACCCCTATGCCGTGGCGTTGATTCAGCCGGAAGAGGTGGATGTGCTGATGCAGGATGCCGGCATTATTCGCCACCGAGGGAAAATCGAGGCGATCATCACCAACGCCAAAGCTTTCCTCGCGATGGAAGCTAACGGCGAGAGTTTCCCGGATTTTGTCTGGGGATTTGTCGACCATACACCTCAGGTGTCCTATGCCGCTTCACTCAGCGAGGTCCCGGCCTTTACGCCGACGTCAGATACGCTGTCTAAAGCGCTAAAAAAACGTGGGTTTAAGTTTGTGGGATCGACAATCTGCTATTCGTTTATGCAAGCCTGCGGCCTGGTCAATGACCATGTGACGGGCTGCTTCTGCCACCCTGATTTTCGCCAATGATCCAGCTGTTTAACATTGGGGAAATGGATGCACTCATGGCGCTCTGGCTGGAAAGTACTATCGACGGCCATCCGTTTATCCCGGAAAGTTACTGGTACGAAAGCCTCAACCTGGTACGCAATGTCTATATTCCTCAGTCAAAAACGTGGGTTTATCTGCACCAGCAGCAGATGGTGGGGTTTATCAGCGTGATGGATCGGCAGTTTATAGGTGCGCTGTTCGTGGCGCCTTCTTTTGCCGGGCAGGGGATCGGCGGCGAATTGCTGACGAAGGTGAAGGCGGAATACCCGGCCTTAAGTCTCGAGGTGTATCAAAAAAATCGCCGGGCGGTGCATTTCTACCACCGCCACGGCTTTCATATTGAAGAGAGCGCCTGGCAGGAAGAAACGCAGCACCCGACGTGGATTATGAACTGGCAGGCGGATCAAACGCCGTCACGACAGGGGCAGGACCAGTAAATTTCTCCGCCCAGACGAGGGAGTTATTTGCCGCGCAGCCGTTGGCCAGCCGCGAAGACGGAATATCCATGGTGAGGACGTTAACCGCGCCGTTTTTACACAGCCGATCTTCATCCAGATCGGGCCATGCGCCCTGGTGGATACACACCACGCCGGGCCTGATACCATCGGTTACCTGAGCGCCAACCAGCACCTGCCCGCGAGCGTTCCATACCCGCACTAAATCTCCGTGAGCGATGCCGCGCGCTTTAGCGTCAATCGGGTGCAGCGTGATAGGCTCTCGCCCGGCGATGGCGTACTGGTCGCGCAGTCCGGCATAGTTCAGCTGGCTGTGCAGGCGGTGAGCCGGATGGGATGAAAGTAGCTGTAGCTGGCCGGAGGCGGCATTGCCCTGCCATTCGTCTGGTGCCAGCCAGCTTGGGTGCGGCGGGCAGTCGGCATAGCCAAAGCTGGCGATGCGCTCAGAGTAGATCTCAATTTTACCGCTCGGCGTTTTGAGTGGGTTTGCCTCAGGATCGTCCCGAAAAGCGGCAAAGCGAATAAATTCGGCATTTTTCGCATTTTCTGGCATTTCTATCAGTTGGTTAGCTGCCCAGAACTCACTGAAGTCCGGGAGCTCAATCTGCTGCGTAGCGCCGCGCTGACGGGCGATATCATAGAAAGACGCCAGCCATTCAAGCTCACTTTTCCCTTCGCTGAACCGTGCTTCACCGCCGGATTCCCATCGTTCGCTTAGCTCGGCAAAAATATCAAAGTCATTTCTCGCTTCTCCCTGCGGGGCGACGACCTGTTTCATGGGGACCAGATGCTGATTGCTGTAATCACCGGTCATCGTCATGTCGTTCCGCTCGAACGAAGTGGTCACTGGCAGAACGATATCGGCGTGTTTTGCCGCTGCGGTCCAGAAGCATTCGGAGATAACGATCAGCTCAGGCTTTTGCCAGGCTGCGGCAAGGCGGTTGGTATCCTGATGATGGGTGAAGTTACTGCCGCCGGCCCACCACAGCATACGAATGTCCGGAAAGGTGTGCCGTTGCCCGTTGTGCTGGTAATCCCTGCCGGGGTTTTCCAGCGCTTCGACGATGCGCGCCACGGGGATTTTCTCCACGGCATCGGTGCCGCCCTTAAGCGATCCCTGGAGGGAACCGAGAACCGCCGCGCTGCGGGTCGGGTTGCCGCCGTTGGCGAAGTGGTAGGAAAGGCCAAAGCCGCCGCCCGGGGTGCCAATCTGGCCCAGCATGGCGGCCAGCGTGACCAGCATCCAGTGTTTCTGTTCGCCGTATTGCTGGCGCTGCATACCCCAGCCCGCCATCAGCATGGTGCGCTTGCGGCTGAAAAGATCGGCCAGATTTTCGATGGTTACCGCGGGGATACCGCAGATCTCAGCCGCCCAGGCCGCGCTTTTAGGCGTCCCGTCCGTGTTGCCGAGCAGGTAAGCTTCAAATTTGTCATAGCCATAAGTGCAGCGGGCAAGGAAGGTGGTGTCGTGCCTGCCGCGAATGACCAGCGTGTGGGCAATGCCGAGCATCAGCGCTACGTCGGTCCCCATATGGGGGGCGATCCATTCGGCTCGTTCCCCGAAGAAATCCACCGTTTCAGAGCGCATCGGATCGATGGCGACGATCGTTTTGCCGCTGTTTTTTAGCTGTTCGAAGAACTTCACGCCCTGTTCGTCGCTGGCATTCCAGGCAATCTTCAGCGTGTTGAGCGGGTTCGCGCTCCACAGCACCACGACTTCGCTGTTCTCAAGCAGCAGCGGCCAGCTGGTCTGTTGCTGGTAAACCTCGTTAGAGCCCACCACGTAGGGCATGATCACCTGCGCAGCACCGGTGGAGTAGTCGCCGGAATGCCCGGTATAGCCGCCCGCGAGGCTCATGTAGCGCTGAAGCAGCGTGGAGGCTTTGTGCAGCACGCCGTTGGATCGCCAGCCGTAGGAACCAGAGAAAATGGCCGCCGGACCGTGGCTCTCGCGAATGCGCTTGTGCTGCTGGTGAATCAACGTCAGGGCATCATCCCAACTGATGCGGACATAGTCATCTTTACCGCGAACTCCCTGCGGCTTATCCGGAGAGGCCAGAAACCCTTTTCGGGCCATAGGAAACGCCACGCGAGCTTTGCTGTGAACCTGGTCGGGCACGGCACTTTGTAGCGAGTTTTGATGACCGGTTTCAAGCGCGCCGCGAGAGTGGTAAACCCGTTGCCCGTCGGTTTCGACCAGCATGGGGCCCCAATGTGCGGCGGTGAGGATCTGTTTACGTGCAGGCGATGTATAGGCCAATTTGGGCTCCGCGATGGCAGGTGCTGGGCTGTACGCCCGCGTATTTATGTTCACTATTCAGAATTCTTACCGGAATTTTCTACACGATTTGCCGTCATAATCAATCGCCGGGCGCATATCCGGCAAAGGATGAATAAGGATAGAAGGAAATAAGATGAAAAAACGCGTCATGATTATCGCCGCCGTCGTGTGTGGCACCTTAGCGGTTTCCGGCTGCACCACCAATCCGTACACCGGCGAAAGCCAGGCCGGAAAATCTGGCATAGGCGCCGGGATTGGCTCGCTGGTTGGGGCGGGCGTGGGGGCACTTTCGTCATCGAAGAAAGATCGCGGCAAGGGCGCGCTGATTGGCGCCGCGGCTGGTGCAGCCCTCGGAGGCGGCGTCGGTTACTACATGGATGTGCAGGAAGCTAAGCTGCGCGACAAAATGCGCGGAACCGGCGTGAGCGTGACCCGCAGCGGCGATAACATCGTGCTGAATATGCCGAACAATGTCACCTTCGACAGCAGCAGCGCCACCCTGAAACCGGCGGGTGCCAATACACTGACCGGCGTGGCGATGGTGCTGAAAGAGTACCCAAAAACGGCGGTTAACGTGGTCGGTTACACCGACAGCACCGGCAGTAACGAGCTGAATATGCGCCTGTCACAGCAGCGTGCAGACGGCGTAGGAAGCGCGTTGATTACCCAGGGCGTTGAGGCCAGTCGTATTCGCACCACCGGTGCAGGCCCGGCGAACCCGATCGCCAGCAACAGCACCGCGGATGGTAAAGCTCAAAATCGCCGCGTAGAAATTACCCTGAGTCCTTTGGGCTAACGTAATGTCCGGCAGTGGGCTTGGCAGCCTCTCGATATGACGTCTTTTTCTTTCAGGAATCCATCTCGCTGAAGATTTAGACTTATTGCAGTTGTTGCACAGTATTTTCGATTTTCGCCATAAAAAAAACCGGCGCACCAGGCACCGGTTTTTGATCTTCTAAACACAAACATTATTGCGGATACGGTACCCAGTCACCCCCGCTCAGGCGGACATAAGGCTTATCCTGATACTTCAGTACCACTGCCGTTGAGTTTTCTGAAACCGGGGCAGTTTGTGGCAGATTGCTGGTGAGCGCGCTCCAGTCCACCTGGTCGGCAACAAAGTTTTTGCCGTCCACCGAGCGGGAAACCAGTTCTGAAATCGCCAGATAGCTGCTTGGCTGGTTGATTTCAATGGCATCGCCGCTGTGCGGTGCTTTCATGCCGATGAATTTCACGCCTGCCGGCACGTGGGTGATGTCAGGACTCGGGATGTCACGCAGCCCGGAAACCTGCATTTTATCGCCTTTCAACGCCGCACCGTGCTCCGGCACAATCACCACCATGACTTTGCGGTTCGACTTCTCAAGCTCGGTCAGGAAAGAATCCAGCTCATCGAACAGCTTCTGCGCCCGCGCCTTATAGTCGGCTGTTTTGCTGTTGCCTGGGTAATGGTTACCGTCGTGCAGCGGCACCAGGTTGTAGAAGGTGGCCGTGCGCGGGTTCGCGCCGTCATTTTGCTCACCCTGCAGCCAGCGCTGCAGTACGGCGGTGTCGTCGTAGATTGGCGAATTATCAAATGCCAGCAGATTGCTCGGCAACCCGCTTTGATCCATCAGTGGGACCTGAATCCCGCCGTTTTCCCGCACTTCTTTCAGGAAGTTACCGAATACGCCGTTGTGGTCCATCATCAGTTGCTGCTTGAAGCCGAGACGGGCCAGGTCATCAAACAGATAGCATTGATTGCCGGCGGGTTCATAAAGCCCTTTGTGAGACGACTGCCCGCAGCTCGCGCGGAGCAGGCGGATAGCCGCCGGGCCGCTGTAGGAGGTCGCCGAGTTGAAGTTCTTGAACAGAATATCGAAGTGTTTCCACAGCGGGTGCGAGCTGAGGCCTACCGCCTCGATGTCGGACCATGAGAGGGAACAAATATTGATGATCAGCAGCTCAAAGGGCTGTGCGTCAGCGGGCAGTGCGTCCGGGAATTTGGTCTGCCGTTTGGCTTCGCTGGCGTAGAAGTTGTTCAGCCAGGCGGTAATATTGTCGCTTGTCGGCGGGGCCGTTTGTGCCGGGATATCACCGGAAGAAGGTGCTGCAGTATTGGCGGCGGCCGTTGACCCGGCGGTACCGCTGGCGTTAACGGAGGCCGTTGTTTGTGAGGCGGAGGGCAGTAAAGAGATAGCCGGGCCGGCCACTGTCAACACGTTGAGCCAGACCAGGATAGCCACGACAAACACCGTGACGCGCAGCCACTGGGAGACAAAAAGCCAGGCAACCAGCAGCACAAACGCCGCGCCGATCATTTGCCAGTTAATAAAGCGGGTTACCAGGTCGAGAAGATAGTCTGCACTGAAGCCAACGACCTGGCTCCCCTGGCTCATCATGCTGTCGAGGCCGGGCAGCCAGGTATCGTGCCAGAAAAGGCCGATCCCCACGGGAAGGGCTATCCAGTTACGCAGTTTGTGCAGCTTCAGCGGCGGCAGCGGGAATAACAAAAAGGCAAGAAAGACCAGGTTCGCCAGCGGGTGAAAATTCAGGTAACCGGTCCATAGCAAACCGAACTTCAACAGGAAGTAGTAGTTCCAGCCACCCAGACCACGCCAGTACTGCAGAAAATGAGCCGGCGATTTTGCCGTTTGAGAGTGATTAGTCATGTTGATGGTCTGCCCTGGCGGAAGGTCGGCGTAGCGTCCCGGCCGGTTTAACGTAGCGTGGTTTTAAAAACATCAGCCGCACCGCGGCGGTAAAGCGGGGAAGCCAGCGATGAGCGGTATAGCCCAGCGGAAAAAAAACTATCGCGCAAAGCACGACGAGCTGAATGATGTCTGTGATGTTCATCATTGTGTCTGTTCCCTCGGGGTGTCATCCAGCAGCGTCACAGGCGTGGGCTGCCTGCGCCAGCTATGCCCTTCGTGGCTGGCATGGCGAACGCTGTTCAGGTCGAGCGTGGCGGCCAGCGGTTTTACCCATTTTTCCGGGCGCATGGCCTGCATTTGGAGTATTTCGGCGGCGATTTGGCTGTCTTCAAACCACACCATGCGGTTGGTGAAAAGGTCGTTCACCGGCAGCGGGAAAATATGGTTCAACGCGGTATCGAGATCGTTAATACGGCAGAAGGAGAGGAACAGCATCAGCCGGTTTTCTCCGATGGTCACGATATCGCCCATGCGGTTTGGACGGCATAACGTCAGCGCCTGCTCAACGCGCAGGCCCGGCACCGGGCGCAGTGCGACCATCACGCCTTTGCCATCCTCCGGCAGCAGGGCGTTGTTCATCAGCGTCCCGATACCGTTGCAGAAAACGTCCCATTTCTGATAACCGCGCAGTTTTAGCGGCTGCATCTGGTCGATGAGCACGGTAATGTCTTCCGGGACATGGCGAGTGAATTTCACACCCTGCACGCTTTCGATCATCGTCAGGCAGCGTGAAAGCGGGGCGTTCCACGGAATAATTAGCGTTGCCCCGCAGCCCAGCAGAAGTCGTTCATCGGTGGCTCGCAGGCTGGCCTGGTTTTCTCGCACGATCAGTTTCAGCGCGCTGCCGCGCTGGCGGCGGAGGGCGTGAATCTGGCGGGCGATACTGTTGATTTGGCTATTCTGGGTGAGCGAGAAAATAATTGTGGCGGCCTGTGCAGTTCGCGCGGCGTCAAACAGTTGCTCATTGTTTTCGAAGAGCTGCCAGTTTTCCGACAGGGCAGGAGCACCTTCCAGAACAGCAATGTGGCTGAGGACGCTTTTTTCATCGCTGCGCGGCTGAGGCGCGCTTTCGGCATCCTCTACAACCTGCCATGCCCCGTTTTGCCAGTGGACGTTGAGCTGCTGATCGGCAGTAACGCCTTTTTCATTACACCAAAAGGCGATGTCATAGCGATGGATATCGCTTTGCGCCCGTAGGCTGGCAAGCCCGGAAAGACTGCGATGCTCGCTGACTAATAATGAGAATTGTTTATCATTGTTATTTCCAACATTAACAAAAAGCAGACTGCACTTATTGCGTTTAGTCCATTTTCCCATTACGGCGAGCCAATGACGTAAATCCTCTGGGGAAATATTTTCCCAGACGTTATCTGAGCTTAAGAGTATAAAAAAGTAGTGTTCAGGATTAATACTGCACATGAGATCGCGGCGCAGCGCGTTGAGCCCATTGAGGGATGAGGGCATGGTAAAAAGGCGTACTTTTTCTGGCCCTTTAGTCGGATCGAGCTTTATGGCTTGCCCAGACTTTGCTGACATCGAAATGACGGCAACCTTTGCCGTCGATTGTTGTGAGACAACTGTTTGATTAACAATACTTATTGCATCATCCTGACTTTCTACGTTCAGCCACCAGACGCCGCCTGCGGGCATGTGGTTCAATTCGTTCCACAACGAACGGAAGCCAAGCGAAAATATGGGTTCCATGGCGTCCCCTGGAGATAAATTAGTATGTATGTCAGTTTACTAGCGTAAGCTGAGAAAGAAACCTACCATTGAAAATAAACAGCATCAGTTTTAGCATTGTAAAACATTTTTCGTTTTCCTGGCATTTGCCGTTATCACTGCTGACGAAACCTGACCAAGAGATGACAACTAAAATGCAAGATGAAGAGACTGGCAATGCTCAGGAAAACAAGCTTGTTTATGCCTTCCAAAATGATTTTCTGGCGCTGAGTAAAGCATTTTCACTGCCCGAAATAGATTACACCGATATATCGCAGCAAGAACAACTGGCAGCGGCAATTAAACGTTGGCCGCTGCTGGCTGAATTAACGCAACAATAGGGAGTAGGCCTGATGGCTGTCATTGGGTTGCAAGGGCTGCGTGGTGGCGTAGGGACGACGTCTATTACCGCGGCGCTTGGTTGGTCGTTGCAGCAACTTGGGGAATCGGTGCTGGTGGTGGATATTTCGCCAGATAACCTGCTGCGTCTGTTTTATAATATTGATTTCGCAGAGCCAAAGGGCTGGGCGCGGGCCATGCTGGATAACGAAGACTGGCGCAAATGTGCATGGCGCTATACCAGCCATCTCGACGTGCTGCCGTTTGGCCAGCTCAGCCCGGCTGAGCATGAAACGTTCGACACGGTGGAAAAAGCCCTTGGCAACTTCAGCCATTTTCTTGCTGACCTGAAAGCGAGTCAGCGATACCAGTGGATATTACTGGACTTGCCCCACGGCTTTAACGCCCTGACCCGCCAGATTTTAGCGCAAACTGACAGCGTGGTGACGGTGGTTAAACCGGACACCAACTGCCATATTCGTTTGCACCAGCAGGCTTTGCCTCAAGGGGCGCATATTCTGGTGAACTATCTGCAGGTGGCCAGTCAGCTGCAGGATGATATCTACCAAATTTGGCTGCAAAGCCAGCGCACGATGATCCCCATTATTCTTCACCGGGATGAGGCGATGGCCGAAAGTGCGGCGGTAAAACAGCCTCTGGGCGAATATCGTCCGGATTCATTGATTGCCGAGGAAATCATGACGCTCGCCAACTGGTGCCTGTTGAACCTTGCAGGGAAGAAGGCATGAGTCATCTGGCCTCCTGGCTGTTACTCCCCGCTGCCAGCCAGCGGCTGGGTGAGCGTTATCGTACTTTTCGTCGCAACGGTGCCCCGATGTTCAGTGCGACGCTGGGCTGCATCGTCTTGATTCTTGCCTGGGTTTTTCTGCCGCTTGAAGGCCCCCGCTGGCAGCGCATACGTGCCGGGCATGACCAGTTCTACCCGCATATCAATCCAGACAGGCCGCGCCCGCTGGACGTGGTGCGTTACGGTATCCAAAGCCTGTGGCTGTTGCTCCGCGTCAGTAAGCAAGCCGGGCGCCCGCGGGTACGCTCTTTTGGCCGGATGCAGGCCTGGCGTGAAAGCTGGCACGGCTGGCTTGATAAACTGCCGGAAAACATTAGCAACCGGACGCAGCATCTCGATGAAAAGAAAGAATTAAGCCATATCAACCACACAGCCCGGCGGATCATTCTGGGCGTGATTGTTGTGTTTTCGGCCATTCTTGCCCTGCTTTGTATTACCCAGCCGTTTAACCCGCTGTCACAGTTTATTTTCCTGATGCTGTTGTGGGGCGTGGCCCTGATCGTTCGGCGTTTACCGGGGCGTTTCTCTGCCTTGATGCTGATTGTGCTGTCGCTCACCGTATCCTGTCGCTACATCTGGTGGCGCTACACTTCGACCTTGAACTGGAACGATCCGCTCAGCCTCGTCTTCGGTCTGGGGCTGCTGTTTGCCGAGACCTACGCCTGGCTGGTGCTGGTGATGGGGTATTTCCAGGTGGTGTGGCCGCTTAACCGCCAGCCGGTGCCGATGCCAAAAGACATAAGCACCTGGCCGGTGGTGGATATTTTTGTGCCGACCTACAACGAAGAGTTGCACGTCGTGAAGGGGACAATTTATGCCTCACTGGGCATTGACTGGCCGAAGGACAAGCTGAATATCTGGATTCTGGATGACGGCGGGCGAGACGAGTTTAAGCAGTTTGCCGATATGGTCGGGGTCAATTATATCGCCCGTCCGACGCACGAGCACGCAAAGGCGGGGAACATCAACAACGCGCTGAAGCACGCGAAGGGCGATTTTGTCGCTATCTTCGACTGCGACCACGTGCCCACACGCTCCTTCCTACAGCTAACCATGGGCTGGTTCTTCAAAGAACAATCGCTGGCGATGATGCAGACTCCGCACCATTTCTTCTCGCCCGATCCGTTCGAGCGCAACCTGGGGCGTTTCCGTAAAACGCCTAACGAAGGGACGCTGTTCTACGGCCTGGTGCAGGACGGGAACGATATGTGGGATGCCACGTTCTTCTGCGGCTCTTGTGCGGTGATTCGCCGTGGCCCGTTGGATGAAATTGGCGGTATTGCCGTTGAAACCGTGACCGAAGATGCCCACACATCGCTGCGTTTGCACCGCAGGGGCTATACCTCGGCTTACCTGCGTATTCCGCAGGCTGCGGGGCTGGCAACGGAAAGTCTTTCCGCGCACATTGGGCAGCGTATTCGCTGGGCGCGAGGGATGACGCAGATATTCCGTCTCGATAACCCGTTCTTCGGCAAGGGGCTGAAGTTTGCCCAGCGGCTCTGTTATGCCAACGCCATGTTCCATTTCCTGTCGGGGATCCCGCGGCTTATCTTCCTGACGGCACCGCTGGCGTTCCTGTTGTTACACGCCTATATCATTTACGCCCCGGCCATCATGATTGCGCTGTTTGTTTTGCCGCACATGATCCACGCCAGCCTGACCAACTCCAAAATCCAGGGTAAATATCGCCACTCTTTCTGGAGTGAAATTTACGAAACTGTGCTGGCCTGGTACATCGCTCAGCCTACGCTGGTGGCCTTGTTTAATCCGCACAAAGGGAAGTTCAACGTGACCGCAAAGGGCGGGCTGGTTGAAAACGAATATGTGGATTGGGTCATCACGCGTCCGTACCTGATTTTAGTCCTGATTAACCTGCTGGGCGTTGCCTTTGGGGCATGGCGCTTCTTCTACGGCCCGGAAAACGAAGCGCTAACGGTGGTGGTGAGTCTGCTGTGGGTGTTCTACAACTTGATAATACTGGGCGGCGCGGTGGCCGTTTCCGTGGAGAGTAAGCAGGTCCGGCGAGCGCACCGTGTTGAAATCGCCATGCCGGCCGCGCTGGCGCGTGAAGATGGTCACCTCTTCCCGTGTACCGTGCATGACTACTCAGACGGCGGGGTAGGGATCAAGATTCATGGCCCGACTCAGGTGCTGGAAGGGCAGAAAGTGAACCTGCTGTTAAAGCGTGGGGCACAGGAGTTCTTCTTCCCGGCTCAGGTGATGCGTGTCTTTGGCGATGAAGTCGGCCTGCAGCTGGCGCAGATGACCACCAAACAGCATATCGATTTTATTCAGTGTACTTTTGCCCGCGCCGATACCTGGGCGCTGTGGCAGGACAGTTTCCCTGAGGATAAGCCGCTGGAAAGTCTGGTGGATATTCTCAAGCTTGGATTCCGGGGTTACCGGCACCTTGCGGAGTTCGCTCCACCGTCATTGAAGTTTGTTTTCCACGCGATCACCACGCTGGTGGACTGGATTGTGTCGTTTATTCCGCACAGCCCGACGGCCAAACCAGCAAAACGGCGGACTTTGTCTGCCCTGGCTTAACGAAATTGCTCACCAAAAGGGAAAAAGCGTGGTTTTTCCCTCTTTGTAGCCGGCAACTGAAATCACGAATTGATGTTCTCTGGTGTTTCTTCTTTCGCCTGAGGTTTGTCAACAGCTTGATTAATTTGATGATAACGCGATGAAAAGAAAAATATCCTGGTTTTATGCAGCGGCGGTAGGCATCAGCGCCCTGCCTGTTACAGTGGCAAATTCGGCTGATTCGACGCCGGCTCCGACGGTTCCTGCCGTGGCGACGGCAAATCAGGCAGTGGTTACGCCTGCGCCGGGTTCAACCGAGGCGATCGTTCCCGCGACGCCCGCTGGCAGCGCCCCGACGGTTGGGCAAGTCTTACCGGGCGTACCTGGCGCAAATGCGCCCATCGTCGCCGAAAATGTGCCCTCCCGCGATGTGAAGCTGAATTTTGCGCAAATTGCGCCGCCGCCGGGCAGCATGGTGTTGACCGGCGTGAACCCGAATGGCGGGGTAGAGTTTGGGATGCGTCGGGATGAAATCGTCTCGAAAGCGCTGCTGAACCTGGAATATACCCCTTCACCTTCGCTGCTGCCGGTGCAGTCGCAGCTTAAAGTCTATCTTAACGACGAGCTGATGGGCGTCCTGCCGGTGACCAAAGAGCAACTGGGCAAAAAGACCTTTGCACAGGTGCCGGTTGACCCGCTGTATATCACCGACTTTAACCGCGTGAGGCTGGAGTTTGTCGGCCACTACCGCGACATCTGCGAGAATCCGGCCAGCACCACGCTGTGGATGGATGTCGGTCGCAGCAGCTCGCTGGCGCTGACCTACCAGCGCCTGCCGGTTCAAAACGATCTGTCGCATTTCCCGGTGCCTTTCTTTGACTCGCGAGACGATCGCCCGCTGACGTTACCTGTCGTTTTTGCTGCCAGCCCGGATATTGAACAGCAGCGTGCCGCCGGGATTGTCGCCTCGTGGTTTGGTTCCCGTACCGCATGGCGTGGGCAGAGCTTCCCGGTGCTCTTCAATCAGTTGCCGGCCAGCAACGGGATAGTTTTTGCGACCAACGATAAGCGCCCGGACTTCCTGCGCGACCATCCTGCCGTGCAGGCGCCAACCGTTGAGATGATGACCCACCCGGATAACCCGTACGTCAAACTGCTGGTGGTGATGGGCCGTGATGATAAAGACCTCGTGCAGGCGGCAAAAGGCATTGCCCAGGGGAATATCCTGTTCCGCGGCAGCAGCGTCACCGTGGATGACGTGAAGCCCTTGCAGCCACGTGAACCTTACGATGCACCAAACTGGGTGAGAACTGACCGGCCGGTAACGCTGGGCGAGATGAAAACTTACCAGGAGCAGCTGCAGTCCAGTGGCCAGGAGCCGAGCGCCATTAGCGTGACGATGAATCTGCCGCCCGATCTCTATCTGCTGCGCAGTAACGGCATCGATCTCAACCTGAAGTATCGCTACACCGCACCGGCGATGAAAGACAGCTCGCGCATGGACATTAGCCTGAACAACCAGTTCCTGCAGTCGTTCAACCTGACGCCGAGCGAAGAGAACAATAAGCTGCTGCTGCGCCTGCCGGTGCTGCAGGGCCTGCTGGACGGCAAAACGGATGTGTCGATTCCCGCGCTGCGTCTGGGCGCCGCCAACCAGCTGCGCTTTGACTTCTCGTATATGAACCCGATGCCTGGCGGCTCGATAGAGAACTGTATTACGTTCCAGCCGGTCCAAAACCACGTCGTGGTGGAAGATGAGTCAACCATCGACTTCTCTAACTATCACCACTTTATTGCCATGCCGGATCTGCGCACCTTTGCGAATGCGGGCTTCCCGTTCAGCCGCATGGCCGATCTCTCGCAAACTATCGTGGTGGTCAGCAAAGAACCTAACCCGGCTCAGGTGACTGCGCTGCTGGACGCGCTTGGCACCATTGGTTCACAAACCGGCTTCCCTGCCGTAAACGTGGGCCTGACGGATGATGGCAGCACCATCCAGGGCAAAGATGCGGATATCATGATCATCGGCACTATTCCGCCAACGATGAAAGATGACAAACGTATCGATCTGCTGGTTGAAGCCACGCAAAGCTGGGTGAAAACCCCGGTTCGCCAGACTCCGCTGCTGAACGGCGTTTCCGATCCCAAAGATCGCGCGGCGGATACGCAAACGGAGGTCACCTCCAAAGGCGCCATGGCCGCGATCGTCGGCTTCCAGTCGCCGTATAACGACCAGCGCAGCGTCCTTGCTTTACTGGCCGACAGCCCGCGAGGTTACGAGCTGCTGAACAATGCGCTCAACGACAGCGGCAAACGGGCGGCGATTTCCGGCTCGGTAGCGGTGATTCGTGAATCCGGTGTGGATAGCCTTCGCGTCGGCGATATTTACTATGTGGGCCACCTGCCGTGGTTCGAGCGCATCTGGTACGCGCTGTCGAACCATCCGGTGCTGCTGGCTATCTTCGCCGCGATAAGCGTCGTGCTGTTGGCCTGGGTGCTGTGGCGTATCCTGCGCATCCTTAGCCGCCGCCGTATCGATCCAGAAGACGAGTAATTACGATGAAAATCAGCGCCGCACTGCTGATGGTCGGGCTGATGCTGACAACCGTTTCCGGGCAGGCCGCCTGTAGCTGGCCTGCCTGGGAGCAGTTTAAAGCCAGCTATGTCAGCGACCAGGGCCGGGTGATCGATCCCAGCGATGAGCGCAAAATCACCACTTCTGAAGGGCAGAGCTACGCGCTTTTCTTTGCCCTGGTGGCCAACGATCGGGCGATGTTCGACAAGCTGCTGCTCTGGACGGAAAACAACCTCGCTCAGGGGGCGCTGAAAGACCATCTTCCGGCCTGGCTGTGGGGCAAAAACGACAAAGATGCGTGGACGGTTTTAGACAGCAACTCCGCCTCCGATGCCGATATGTGGATTGTCTGGAGCCTGCTTGAAGCGGGGCGTCTGTGGCATGAGCCTGCCTATAGTCGCCTCGGTGAAAAGCTGCTGAAGCGCGTGGCGAAAGAGGAAGTGATTAAAATCCCGGGGCTGGGATTTTCACTGTTGCCGGGGAGAGTGGGGTTTAATCATTCTCCTGACTGGCGGCTGAATCCAAGCTACCTCCCGCCGCAGGTACTGCAGCGAATGGTGCGTTACCGCGGCCCGTGGTCGGCCATGCAGGTGGCAAACCAAAGATTACTGCTTGAAACCGCACCCAAAGGATTTTCACCCAACTGGGCCGACTGGCGTGAAGGCAAAGGCTGGCAGTTCCAGACCGACGACGCCCGCAGCGGCAGCTATGACTCAATCCGCGTCTACATGTGGATTGGCATGATGGCCGACGACGCACCGCACAAAGCCGCGCTGCTGAAGGCCTTCCAGCCCATGGCAGATATCACCATCAAACAAGGTTTGCCGCCGGAAAAAGTCGATGTGCAAACCGGCAGCGTTCAGGGCAATGGCCCAGTGGGATTCTCCGCCGCCATGCTGCCTTTTTTACAGGATAGCGAAGCGCGGGACGTGCAGCGTCAGCGGGTGAAAGATAATTTCCCCCAGGCTGATGCCTATTACAGCTATGTTTTAACGCTCTTTGGTCAGGGATGGGATCAAAATCGTTTTCGCTTCAATTCTCGGGGTGAATTAATCCCTCGCTGGGGTCAGGTATGCGCAAGTTCTCATTAAGTTTCGTCACTCTCTCATTGGGCATGGCGCTGATGCCGATGGCTCAGGCCGCGTTGACGCCCCAGCAGCAGTTGCTGGAGCAGGTGAGGATGGGTGAGGCCAGCAAACGCGAAGATATTGTGCGTCAGTCGCTGTCCTGGCTGGAGCTGATGGCGCCGGACGATCCGGACGTGATTGCGGCCCGCATGCGCTATCTGCTGCGCCAGGGGGATAACGCCGGGGCGAAAGCACAGCTTGAGCGTCTGGCAAAACTGGCCCCCGGTTCCGCCGAATATAAACAGTCGCAGGTTACGATGATGCTGACCGGCGCGGATGGTCGCCAGCAGCTGCAGCAGGCCCGTTTATTAGCGACCAGCGGGCATACCGAACAGGCTATTGCCGCCTATGAAAAGCTGTTTGACGGCAATCCGCCCGAAGGGGATTTAGCGATTGAATACTGGATGCTGATGGCGAAGCGCCCGGCAACCACCAACCAGGCGATCGATAAACTGAAAGCGCTGGATGCCGCTGCGCCGGGGAACGGCGAACTGCGTGGCAATCTGGCGCGGCTGATGTTTGCCAACGGCCGCAGCGCCGAGGCTTATCAGGTGCTTGAGCAAATGGCGAAATCCAACGGCAGCCGGGAAGACGCGGCGACTTTATGGTATGGCCAAATCAGCAACTTACCGACAGGGCCACAAAGCGTCGCGGCCCTGCAGCGTTTTCTTAATGTCTTTACCGAAGGCGATACGGTGGCCACCGCGCGTGACAGGCTGGCGCAGCAGCAAAAACAGTTGTCTGACCCGGCTTTCCTCGCCCGGGCAAAAGGGCTGGAAGACGTGGGCGGTGGTCGCGGGAACCAGGCGATTCCGCAGCTGAAAGAGGCGTTAAGCTCGAAGCAAAACGATAGCGAAGTGGTTGGCGCCATGGGGCAGGCTTATTCTCAGCAGGGAAAACGCGCCCTCGCGGTACAGCAGTTTGAGAAAGCCATTCAGATGGACCCGCAAAGCGACAACCGGGGCAAGTGGGACAGCTTGTTAAAAACCAACCGTTACTGGCTGTTGATTGAACAAGGTGATGCTCAGCTCAAAGCCAATAACCCGGATGCCGCGCTGCAGAAGTACCAGCAGGCGCAGAGGGTGGATAACACCGACAGCTACGCGGTGCTGGGCTTTGGCGATGTGGCCGTTGCCAAAAAAGATGATGCCAGCGCGGAGCGTTATTATCAGCAGGCGCTGCGCATGGATCGCGGGAACAGCAACGCGATTCGTGGCCTGGCGAACGTTTATCGGCGCCAGTCGCCGGCGCGTGCAACGGCGTATATTCAGAGCCTTTCGGCCAGCCAACGCAAAAGTATTGATGATATTGAACGTAGCCTGGCCGGCGAGCGGCTGGAGCAGCAGGCCACCGCGCTGGAAAGCCAGGGGCAGTGGGCAAAAGCGGCAGAGATCCAGCGCCAGCGGCTCAAACTCGACCCGGACAGCGTGTGGATCACCTACCGCCTGTCGAACGACCTCTATGCCGCCGGAAAACACAGCGAGGCAGACAGCCTGATGCGCGGCCTGGCCCAGCGTAAACCCGGCGACCCGGAGCAGGTCTTCGCTTACGGCCTTTATCTCTCAGGCAATAACCACAATGCGGCGGCGCTAAGCCACCTCAATACGCTGCCCAAAGCGCAGTGGACCCACAATATTCATGAGCTTGCAGACCGGCTGCAGTTTAACGAAGTCATGCAAACGGCTAACCGGCTGCGGGACAGCGGCAAAGAAAAAGACGCCATTGCGCTGCTTCAGCAGCAGACGCCGTCCGATCGCGTCGACTTAACGCTGGCCGACTGGGCCGCCGAACGTGGCGATCGCCCCACGGCGAAAGCGCAGTATCAGAAAGTCCTGCAGCGTTCACCCGGCAACGAAGATGCGCTGTTGGGGTTAACCGAGGTGCTGATTGCCGAGGGGGATAAATCTCAGGCCCGCGATCTGCTAGCGAAGCTGCAGAAAGCACCTGCAGGTGAAACACCGTCCATCAATACGCAACGCCGCGTGGCGAACGCCTGGGCTGCCCTGGGCGACAACGAAAAAGCCGCGCAAACCTACGCGCCAATTCTGGTTGCGGCGAAAAGCCAGCCGCCGTCGATGGAAAGCGCGCTGGTGATGCGTGATGCCGCGCGTTTCCAGGCCGCCAGCGGCCAGCCGCAGCAGGCGCTGGAGACTTACAAAGACGCTATGGTCTCCTCGGGGGTCACCCAGCAGCGCCCGCAGGATAACGACACCTTCACTCGCCTGACCCGCAACGATGAGAAAGACGACTGGCTGAAGCGGGGCGTGCGCAGCGATGCCGCCGATCTTTACCGCCAGCAGGATGTAAACGTGACGCTGGACCACGAATACTGGGGCTCAAGCGGGACGCCGGGGTACTCCGATCTGAAAGCACATACCACGATGCTGCAGGTGGACGCTCCGCTTAGCGACGGGCGGATGTGGTTCCGTACCGATATGGTGAATATGAATGCTGGCTCGTTCAAAGATAACGGCGGGGGTTACAACGAGCGCTGGGGCACCTGTGCGGAGCACAACTGTTTCGGCAACACAAATCAGAGTGGCAACGGCGCAAGCGTGGCCGTTGGCTGGAAAAACAATACCTGGCAAACGGACATTGGCACCACGCCGATGGGCTTTGACGTCGTGGATGTCGTGGGTGGCGTGAGCTACAGCAACGACCTCGGGCCAATTGGCTATACCGTCAATGCGCATCGTCGGCCTATCTCCAGCTCGCTGCTCTCCTTCGGCGGGCAGCGGGATCCGAATACCAATAAAGTGTGGGGTGGCGTTCGCGCTAACGGCGGCGGTATCAGCCTGAGCTACGACAAGGGCGAAGCTAACGGCGTCTGGTCCAGCCTGAGCGCGGACACGCTGACCGGTAAAAACGTGGCCGATAACTGGCGCGTGCGCTGGATGACGGGCTACTACTACAAGCTGATTAACGAGAATAATCAGCGGCTGACCGTGGGCCTGACCAATATGGTCTGGCACTACGAAAAAGACCTCAGCGACTACTTCCTCGGCCAGGGCGGCTATTACAGCCCGCAAAAATACGTGTCGTTTGCCGTGCCGGTCATCTGGCGTAAACGTACCGAAAACTGGTCCTGGGAACTGGGCGCTTCCGGCTCCTGGTCTTACTCCCACAGCAATGCGGGCCAGCGCTATCCGCTGCGTAACCTCGTGCCAAATAACACGAACCCCTACCCGGACGATCCAGAGGGCTACCCGGACCGCAATGACACCTTCTCTGGCAGCAGCAGCAATGGTTTCGGTTATACGGCCAGAGCGCTGGTTGAACGGCGGATCAACTCGCACTGGTCAATCGGTGCCGGGATTGATATTCAGCAGGCCAAGGACTACACCCCAAGCCACGCGTTGATTTTCGTGCGCTACTCCATGGCGGGCTGGCAGGGCGATATGGATATGCCGCCGCAGCCGCTGGTGCCTTACGCGGACTTCTGATTAGCGGTGACGCAGAGCGGCGGGTTAGCCCGCCGTTTGTGTTTTTTTACTCAGAATTCGGCGCAAAGTTGCCCATAAATGCAGAATTACCCGATTCTCCTGAGGTCAGGATTACAAAGAGCGGCAATGCAGTATACTCTGCGGGCATAAGAATATCCTGATGCCGGGCGTGGCGCAGGTTAAGCAAAAGCGGAGAGTCAGCTTGCGAGTCAGTCGTTCCCTAACGATAAAACAGATGGCGATGGTGTCAGCCGTGGCCCTGGCGTTTATTTTCATTTTTATCGTCATTCAGCTGTTCCATTTTGTGCAGCAAAACCGCTACGACACCGCCACGCAAATGGAGAAAATCGCCCACTCCGTGCGTCTTCCGCTGTCTGAGGCCATTTTGCGGGCGGATATTCCGCAGGCCGAGGCTATTCTTCAGCAGATCCAACCTTCGGGCATCATCAGCCGAGCCGACGTCGTGCTGCCCAATCAGTTCCAGGCGCTTCGCATTAGCTTTATGCCGGAGCACCAAATCCCGATGCTCATCACCCGCGTGTTTGAGCTGCCGGTGCAGATTTCCCTGCCGCTTTATTCCCTCGAACGCCCGGCAAACCCGCAGCCGCTGGCTTACCTGGTGCTACAGGCTGATTCCTGGCGCATGTACCGCATTATCATCAGCACGATTTCCACTCTGCTGACCACCTATTTGCTGCTGGCGCTGATTTTGACCGTGGCGATCAGCTGGTGCATTAACCGGCTGGTGGTGCATCCGATCCGCAAGATTAGCCGCGAGCTGAGTAACCTGAATCCTCAGCAAGCGGGTGAGCACCAGCTCACGCTGCCGCCGCTGCACCATGACGATGAGATTGGCATGCTGGTACGCAGCTATAACCGCAATCAACAGGTTGCCCAGCGTTTTCAGCAGCAAATGAGCGCGTTGAGTACCCATCATCCGGTCACGGAGCTGCCAAATAAGGCGCTGCTGATGGCGCTGATTGAGCAGATGGTGGCGAACGAGAAACGCGGCGCGTTGATGTTAATCGGGAGCGAAACGCTCCAGGATGCGGCCGGCGTGCTGAACGAAGAGCAGCGCGAGATGCTGCTGTTGACGCTGGTCGAGAAAATTAAACCCGTGTTGCCGACCAACGCGGTGCTGACCCAGCTAAGTCAGAATGATTTTGGGCTGCTGCTCTATGGCGTCAGCGACCCGTGGAATGCCATGACGCTGGCACAGAAAATCATGGAAACGCTCAACGCCCGTTTGCCCGTTCAGGCATTGCAACTGAAACCGACCGCCAGCATTGGCATTGCGATGTTCAGAGGGGGCCTCGATGCAGAACAGCTTTATCGCCGGGCGGCTTCGGCAACGCTTGCGGCTCGCCGCTTCGGGAAAAACCAAATTCAGTTCTTCGATCCCGATCAGATGGAGATAGCCCAGCAGCGCCTGACCGAAGAGCACGATATTTTGAATGCGCTTGAGAAGCATCAGTTTGCCATCTGGCTACAGCCGCAGGTGGATATGCGTGACGGGAGCGTGGTCAGTGCCGAAGTCCTGCTGCGCCAGCGTCAGGCTGACGGTAGCTGGAGCCTGCCGGAAGGGCTGATTGAGCGTATTGAAGCCTGCGGGCTGATGATTACCGTCGGTAGCTGGATCCTCGAGGAGTCCTGTCGCACGCTGTCTGCCTGGCAAAGCCGGGGCGTTACGCTGCCGCTGTGCGTCAATCTCTCCGCGCTCCAGCTGCTGCATGAAGCCATGGTGCCTTCGCTCCTGGAGCTGCTCAGACGTTACCGAATCCAGCCCGGCACGCTGATTCTTGAAGTTACCGAGAGCCGCCGCATTGATGATCCACAGGCGGCGGTCAATATCCTGCGGCCGCTCCGCCAGGCCGGGGTGCGTATTGCGCTGGATGATTTTGGTATGGGTTACGCCAGCCTGCACCATCTGCACCACATGAAAGCGCTGCCGATTGACGTGCTGAAGATAGACAAAAGCTTCATCGAAGGGCTGCCGGAAGATAACGCGATGGTGGGCGTGATTATCGCGATGGCCAAAGCCCTGGATCTGAAAGTGGTGGCTGAAGGCGTGGAACAAGAAGCGCAGCGCGAGTGGCTGGTGCAGCAGGGGGTTATCTATGCCCAGGGGTTCCTGTATGCCAAAGCGCGCACCCTCGAGCAGTTTGAACGTGAATTTCTTACTGCGTAAATGAAAAACAATAGTTACAAATGTTAAGAGCTGGATCGGTTCAGTTCAAGTTTTTAACAGTTCCGTTAACAAAATCGATCCAGGCCACTTCTGCGTTTTTTTTAGGGTGATATGTTGAGTGCCGCAGTCATACCGGTTCCTGAGCCGGGGCTGCGGTTACTCTCCGTTCAAGGATACTCTAATGAAAACCTCACTCTTCAAAAGTCTGTATTTTCAGGTGCTGACCGCAATTGCCATCGGCATTTTGCTGGGTCACTTTTACCCGGAATTGGGTGCCCAAATGAAACCGTTTGGCGACGCGTTCGTTAAACTGATTAAAATGATTATTGCGCCCGTCATCTTCTGCACCGTGGTGACCGGGATCGCTGGCATGGAAAGCATGAAAGCCGTAGGCCGTACCGGCGCGGTAGCGTTACTTTATTTTGAAATTGTCAGCACGATTGCGCTGATTATCGGGCTGGTTGTGGTTAACGTGCTGCAGCCAGGCGCCGGCATGAACGTGGACCCGGCGACGCTGGATGCCAAAGCGGTTGCGGTTTACGCTGAACAAGCTCAGCAGCAGGGCGTTATTGCCTTCTTGCTGGACGTGATCCCAGGTAGCGTGATTGGTGCGTTTGCCAGCGGGAATATCCTGCAGGTGCTGCTGTTTGCCGTTCTGTTTGGCTTTGCCCTGCATCGCCTGGGCCACAAGGGGCAGATGATCTTTAACGTCATCGAAAGCTTCTCTCAGGTTATCTTCGGAATCATCAACATGATCATGCGCCTGGCGCCTATCGGGGCGTTTGGGGCCATGGCGTTCACCATCGGTAAGTACGGCGTAGGTTCTCTGGTGCAGCTGGGCCAGTTGATCGTCTGCTTCTACATCACCTGCCTGCTGTTTGTGATTCTGGTCCTGGGCTCCATCGCCCGCGCGACGGGCTTTAGCATCTTCAAGTTCATTCGCTATATCAAAGAAGAGCTGCTGATTGTACTGGGGACATCGTCTTCCGAGTCCGTTCTGCCGCGTATGCTCGATAAGATGGAGAAGCTGGGCTGCCGTAAATCCGTTGTGGGCCTGGTCATTCCAACCGGCTACTCCTTCAACCTGGACGGCACCTCGATTTACCTGACAATGGCGGCGGTGTTTATCGCTCAGGCGACCAACAGCCACATGGATATCTTCCATCAGATCACGCTGTTGGTTGTGCTGCTGCTCTCTTCTAAAGGGGCTGCAGGCGTGACGGGAAGCGGCTTTATCGTGCTGGCGGCAACCATTTCTGCGGTAGGCCATCTGCCGGTTGCGGGTCTGGCGCTGATTCTGGGTATCGACCGCTTCATGTCCGAAGCGCGCGCGCTGACCAACCTGGTCGGTAACGGCGTGGCGACCGTCGTTGTCGCTAAATGGGTAAAACAGCTGGATGAAAAGCAACTTCATCAGCAGCTGGATAATCCAAAATCTGACAAAAAAGTGACCGAAGTCTCCCACTAATCCGACCAATTGCCCGCAGCGACTTGCCCTCGCTGCGGGCGACTCTGCATAATTACCTTCCTAAACATTCAACATTCTCTATTTTTCACTTTCTTACGTGACGTTTTCGCAGAAATGCGGTCAAACGGATTGGTGAAACGTCACCTATGTCGGTCTGCGGACGTCGAATGCCGCGCCGATGTGCTACTTTTAACCAGGATTGTTTTTAGGGGTTCACATGCAGGGCACCAAGATTCGACTTTTAGCTGGCGGGTTGCTATTAGCCGCAACGGCCAGCAACGTGCAGGCAGAAGCGCTCCAGCCGGACCCGGCCTGGCAACAGGGAACGCTTTCTAACGGCTTCCAGTGGCAGGTTTTGGCCACCCCCCAGCGCCCAAGTGACCGCGTTGAAATTCGCCTGATGGTGAATAGCGGTTCACTCACAGAGACCGCCCAACAAAGCGGTTACAGCCACTTTTTACCGCGCATGCTGTTGACGCAGACCGGCGGTCTGCCGACTAGCCAGGCGCGTTCGTTATGGCACCAAAGCAGCGACCCGGAGCGTCCACTTCCTCCGGCTATCGTCTCCTATGACTTCACGCTGTTTAACTTAAGCTTGCCTAATAACCGCAATGATTTGCTAAAAGAAGCGCTGACGTTTATGTCGACCAATATCGGGTCACTGCCCGTGACGCCGGCAACCGTCACCGCGGCACTGCATGCGCCGGATATGGTCGCAACCTGGCCGATGAACACCAAAGACAGCTGGTGGCGCTACCGCCTGAAAGGCTCCACGCTGCTTGGCCACGATCCGGCTGATAATCTCAAGCGCCCGGTTGATGCCGCGCAGCTGAAAGCGTTTTACGACAAGTGGTACACCCCGGATGCCATGACCCTCATCGTGGTGGGTAACGTGGATAGCCGCAGCGTGGCGGAGCAAATCAACAAAACCTTTGGTGAGCTAAAAGGCAAGCGCGACACGCCTGCGCCTGTGCCAACGCTTTCCCCGCTTAACCCTGAGCCGGTGAGCCTGATGACCGACAGCGTGCGTCAGGACAGGTTGTCCCTGATGTGGGACAACAGCTGGCAGCCGATTCGTGAGTCTGCGGCGCTGCTGCGCTACTGGCGTGCCGACCTGGCCCGTGAAGCGCTGTTCTGGAATGTGCAGCAAAGCCTGAGCAAAAATGGCGTTAAAGACCTCAATCTGAGCTTTGATTGCCGCGTGCTTTATCTGCGCGCCCAGTGCGGGATCAACATTGAATCCCCGAACGATAAGCTGAACGCCAGCCTTACCAGCGTCGGGCGTGAACTGTTGAGAGTGCGCGATAAGGGGTTGTCTCAGGAAGAATTCGACGCGCTGATAGCGCAGAAAAAGAATGAGCTGACGAAGCTGTTTGCTACCTACGCGCGCACCGACACCGACGTGCTGATAAGCCAGCGTTTGCGTTCGCTGCAGAATCAGGTGGTTGATATTGCACCGGAGCAGTACCAGAAGCTCCGGCAGGACTTCCTCGACAGCCTGACCGTGTCGATGCTCAATCAGGATCTGCGTCAGCAGCTGTCTCAGGAGATGTCTATGGTGCTGCTGCAGCCTAAAGGCGAACCTGAGTACAACATGAAGGAGCTGAAAGAGACGTGGGATAAGGTGATGGTGCCGGCTGCGCCGCCGCCGGTGACGGACGATCCTAAGCCGGAAGTTTCGGATATTCCACCGGCTTCTTAGCGGTGGGATTGCCCCTCACCCCGCCCCTCTCCCCGCAGGGGAGAGGGGGAACTTGCGCAGACATTTTCTTTTCGTCCCCTCTCCCTTCCAGGGAGAGGGTTAGGGTGAGGGTCATCTTATTGGGGCATTGCATCCAGCGGGATAATCGCCCCGCGATATTGAATCACCGTGCCCGCCGTCAAATGACCACGCTTCGCGGCTTCTTCTGCTGTACCCCCGGTTAAACGCACCGCCAGATAACCCGCGCTAAAGGAATCTCCTGCCGCGGTGGTGTCCACGATTTTTTCTTTTGCCAGACGAAGCGCCGGGACGTCGAGTAGATCCTCGCCGCTGACCGAGACCAGGCAAGACTCAGCGCCTCGTTTGATAACCACTTCTTCTACGCCAGCAGCATGCGTCCGGCGAATCACTTCCTCTGCCGGGACTACGCCCCATAGCGCGTCTTCGTCGTCCAGCGTCAGAAACGCAATATCCGTGCAGGCCAGCATTTGCCGGTAAACACGCTGTGTCTCTTCCGGGCTGGTCCATAAGCGTGGCCGATAGTTATTGTCGAAAATGACTTTGCAGCCGTTCGCTCTGGCCTGCTTCAGCATCGCGAAAAGCTTCTCCCGGCTGGCGTTATTGAGGATGGCCAGGCTAATGCCGCTCAGGTAGAGATAATCAAACCGGGCCAGTTCCGCACATATTTCGCCTGAACGCTCGCTTTCCAGCCAGAACCGCGCCGCTGCTTCGTTACGCCAGTAGTAGAACGTCCGCTCACCGTGGCTATCGGTCTCGATGTAATACAGGCCCGGAAGGCGGTGCTCCAGGCGCTGAATCAATGCCGTGTGCAGGTGTTCCCGTTGCCAGGTGTCCAGCATTTGCTGGCTAAAACTGTCCTCGCCGAGCGCGGTGACATAATACACTTCCAGCGCGCCTTCGCTGACCTGGCGGGCGAGGTAAACCGAGGTATTTAAGGTATCGCCTCCGAAGCCGCGATGCAGCTGGGCCCCACTTTGAGACAGTTCGATCATGCATTCGCCGATCACGGCAATTTTCTGAGTGAGCATAAGAGACCTGGCGGTTAAATGAACAAAAACGCTGTTTTTCGCATTCTCCGCCGTGGCGAAAAGTGAGTCAAACATTTTAAAACAGCGTTTTGAAAATATTTGATGTACGCCAGGTTATTGTGATTGTGACAAAAATCGCTCCGGCGCATTTTGCTGCGAAAGCGAGCATAAAGTTCTCTATTCCGACGCCGATAACCTTTCGACGAGCCATGTAGCGTTATCAGGGCAAACAGGATGTACAGATGAAGTTGAAGCAGATCACTCACCGGCTGCATACGCTTGAGGCGAGCGTTGAAAGTTTGCAGGAGCGACGATTCTGGCTGCAATGCCAGCGCCGCTACACCTTTCAGCCGATTTACAAAACAGACGGAAAATTGATGGCAGTTGAACTGCTGACGGTGGTCACGCATCCGGCTGAGGCTGACGTACGTATCCCGCCTGACCGCTATTTCTCTGCGATCCCCAGCCGCCAGCGTCTTACGGTGGTGGAAGAGCAACTGCGTCTGCTGGAAGACTGGGCGCAGACCTTCATCGGTCACGGCATACTGGCCTCGGTGAACGTCGATGGCCCCACTTTAATTGCCATGAAGCAGCATCAGCCGATTCTTGATCTGATCGCCAAACTGCCGTGGGTACGTTTTGAACTTGTGGAGCACATTAACCTGCCGCAGGCGGCAACGCTGGCCGGCATGCACGAGTTTGGCCCGCTCTGGCTTGATGATTTTGGTACTGGCCTGGCTAACTTCTCCGCGCTGAGCGAAGTCCGCTACGACTATATCAAAGTGGCGCGCGAGCTTTTCATCATGCTACGAAAAAGCGATGAAGGACGGAATTTATTTACCATGCTGCTGCAATTAATGAACCGCTACTGCAAGGGTGTGATTGTAGAAGGCATTGAAACGGTTGAAGAATGGCGAGATGTTCAATCTTCGCCTGCTTATGCGGCACAAGGTTATTTCCTGTCGCGCCCTGTCCCCTTCGAAAACCTGGAAAACGTTCTGATTCGCCTCCCCTGATGTCGTTTCGGTCACGCTGAACTATCTTTTAGTCAGGTAGACCAACATCAGGAGAGGTAAGAAGGATGACAAAAACGGGTAAAATTAGCAGCACAGTCGCCGGGATTTTCTTGTTGTTGGTTGTCGTAGCGATCGTGGCGATCGCCACGTTTGACTGGAACCGGCTGAAACCAACCATCAACCAAAAAGTCTCGACAGAGCTGAACCGCCCCTTTGCCATTCGCGGCGATTTAGGGGTGGTTTGGGCACGAAATAAAGACGAGCCCGGCTGGCGCAGCTGGGTGCCTTGGCCACACGTTCATGCCGAAGACATCCTGCTTGGTAACCCACCTGACATCCCCGAAGTCACCATGGTTCATCTGCCCAGCGTCGAGGCAACGCTTGCCCCGCTTTCGCTGTTAACCAAAACGGTTTATATCCCTTGGCTTCGCCTGGTTGAGCCGGATGTCCGTATTATCCGGCTGTCGGACAAAAACAATAACTGGACCTTTAACCTTGCCAGTGCTGGCGGCAGCGATCCCAATCAAAAACCCTCCGGCTGGTCCTTCCGGCTCGACAATATCCTGTTTGATAAAGGCCGGATCGCCGTGGACGATAAAGTGACCAAGGCGGCGCTAACGATCCTGGTTGATCCTTTGGGTAAACCGCTGCCGTTTAGCGAAGTGTCCGGCCAAAAGCCACAGGGCAAAGATGCGGCGAAAGCGGCAGATTACGTTTTCGGCCTGAAAGTGAATGGCCGCTACAACGGCCAGCCGGTGGAGGGCAGCGGTAAAATTGGCGGTATGCTGGCGCTGCGTAGCGAGGGCGATAGCGCATTCCCGGTGCAGGCAGATGTGCGTTCGGGGACATCGCGAGTGGCCTTCGTTGGCACAGTTAACGACCCGATGAAAATGGGAGGCGTCGATCTCAGGCTCAAGTTCTCCGGCGATTCCCTCGGGAATCTTTACGCGCTGACCGGCGTGCTGCTGCCGGATACGCCTCCGTTTGAAACGGACGGCCATCTGCTGGCAAAAATCGACACGGATAAAGGCTCGGTCTTCCGCTATCAGGATTTTAACGGGCGCATTGGCGACAGCGATATCCACGGTTCACTGACCTACAGCCAGGGTAAACCGCGGCCTAAACTTGAGGGCGATTTAGTCTCTAAACAGCTGCGGCTGGCCGATTTAGGGCCGCTGATTGGCGTTGATTCCGGGAAGGATGCCGAAAAGACGAAAAAAGCCAGACAGCAGCGGGGCGACAGGACGGTGCAGCCAGCCGATAAAGTGCTGCCTTACGATCGCTTTGAAACGGACAAATGGAACGTGATGGATGCCGATGTACGCTTTAAAGGGCAGCGCATTGAACACAGCGGCACGCTGCCGCTGAGCGACCTCACCACCCATGTGATCCTGAATAACGCTGACCTGCGCCTGCAGCCGCTGAAATTCGGCATGGCGGGCGGCTCCATCAATGCCAACATCCACCTTGAGGGCGATAAAAAGCCGATGCAGGGGAAAGCGGATATTCAGGCGCGTCGTCTGCAGCTGAAGCAGCTTATGCCGAAGGTTGAGTCTATGCAGAAAACGCTGGGCGAGCTGAACGGCGATGCCAATCTGAGCGGACGCGGTAACTCAGTCGCGGCGCTGATGGGCACCAGTAACGGCAGCCTGAAGCTGTTGATGAACGACGGGCTTATCAGCCGTAACCTGATGGAAATCGTTGGCCTTAACGTGGGCAACTACATTGTCGGCAAGATTTTTGGCGATGATGAGGTGCGGATCAACTGCGCCGCTGCGAACCTGGATTTACGCAACGGAATTGCGACGCCGAGAATTTTTGCCTTTGATACTGAAAACGCGCTTATTAACGTCACCGGCAGCACAAACTTTGCCAGCGAACGTCTGGATCTGACCATCGATCCGGAGAGCAAAGGGATTCGTATTATCACTCTGCGTTCTCCGCTCTATGTGCGCGGCACGTTCAAGAGCCCGGATGCGGGCGTGAAGCCGGGGCCATTGATTATTCGTGGCGCAGTGGCTGCGGCGCTTGCCACGCTGGTCACTCCGGCGGCGGCGCTGGCCGCGCTGATCTCGCCTTCTGAAGGAAGTGATAATCAGTGCCGGACGATTTTGGGGCAGATGAAGAAGTAAGGCTGCCCCTCATCTCGGCCCTCTCCCCAGAGGGGCGAGGGTGCATCGTAATCCCCTCTCCCTTTTAGGGAGAGGGTGAGGGTAAAAATTACAGCGACTGATGGCGGGTCTCTTTACTCAGCAACAACGCAATCAGCGTCAGTGCGGACATCGCCGCCAGATACACGCCGACATAGAACAGGCCATAATTAGCCTGCAGCCAGGTGGCGATATACGGTGCGACAGAGGCGCCAAGAATGGACGCGACGTTGTAAGAGAATGACGCGCCGGTGTAGCGGACTTCCGTCGGGAACATCTCCGGCAGCAGCGCACCCATCGGGCCAAAGGTCAGCCCCATCAGGCTCAGGCCAATCAGCAGGTAGGCCATCACCAGCGCCTGGTTCCCGGAACCCAGCAGCGGCGGGAAGACGAACAGCGCAAACAGAATCATCAGGCTGGTGATCACAATCATGCTCTTGCGGCGGCCAAAAGCATCCGCCAGATAGCCCGCAATCGGCACCATCACGCCAAAGCCAATCACCGCCATCATCAGCATCCACAGCACCTCATTGCGCGAGAAGCCCAGTCCCGCCGGAACGGGCGCGGTGCTGAAGGTCATGGAATAGACCGTCATGATATAGAACAGCGTATAGGTCGCCAGCATGATGAAGGTGCCGAGGATCGTCGCCTTCAAATGTTTGGTCAGCAGCGTGCCCAGCGGGACTTTAACCTGCTTCCCGGCTTTGGCAATCTTCGCGAATACTGGCGTTTCATGCAGCGAAACGCGGACATAAAGCCCGATAATGACCAGAACCGCAGAGAGAATGAACGGCACGCGCCAGCCCCAGGACATGAACTGTTCGTCGGTCAGCAGCCATGAAAGCAGCAGGAAGGTGCCGTTGGCGAAGAAGAAGCCTATCGGCGCACCCAACTGCGGGAAAGAACCGTACAGCGCGCGTTTGCGCGGCGGGGCGTTCTCCGTGGCCAGCAATGCCGCGCCACCCCATTCACCGCCCAGGCCAAGACCCTGGCCAAAACGGGCCAGCGCCAGCAGAAGCGGGGCGAAGATACCGATGCTGGCATAGCCCGGCAGCAGGCCGATGACAACGGTCGAGATCCCCATCGTGAGCAGGGAAGCGACCAGCGTGACTTTGCGACCGACGCGGTCACCGAAATGGCCGAATAGCGCTGAACCAATCGGACGAGCCACAAAGGCGATGGCAAAAGTGGCGAGAGACTGTAGCGTGGCAGCCGTCGGGTCACCCTGCGGGAAGAAGATGTGCGGGAAGACAATCACCGCCGCGGTGGCGTAGATATAGAAGTCGAAGAATTCGATGGCCGTGCCGACCAGCGAAGCAACAACGACTTTTCCGCGTGAGTTTACGGGCGTAGCGTCAGCCCCGGTATCGAGAGTTGTGGCAACGGATGCTTGCATAGATTTTTCTTATTTATGGCGAACGAAAGTCCATTTACGCATAGCAAAAGAAGCATTTCAACGCGCCGCACCGGGCGAAATGGCTCAAAAAACGCGCATTAAGTGGATAATTTTTAAGCCTGCCCGTAACCTTCTATGAAATGCTTCACAAAATTTTCAAAATAGAGAATAAAACTGGTTTTAGGTTAAATAAAAGTTACCAGTTAGATTTATCTGCTGAGTTGGTCGGCTTGTCCCAGCGAGCGCAAAAACTGGCTATCTCACCGGATTGAAATTCCGGCAGGTGCGCCATTAATTTCTCCAGCGGCCAGTCCCACCAGGCGATACGCCCCAGGCTTTCAGCCACCTCCTGCGGGAAACGGCTGCGAATAGGTTTCGCTGGCACGCCGCCAACGATGGTGTACGGCGGCACATCTTTGCTGACCACCGCGCCCGCGGCCAGTACAGCGCCGTCACCTACTGTCACGCCGGGCAGGACGATAACACCGTGGCCAATCCACACGTCGTTACCAATTATCACCCGGTCCTCGCGGCGATGCGCAAAGAATGAGGTATCCCGGCCAACATCAGTGGCGTAGTACTCGGGGCAGTAGGTAAAGCGGTGCTGTGACGGGCGATCCATCGGGTGATTGGGGGCGCCAAGTCGAACGTGGTTGGCAATGGCGGTGAATTTACCGATCTCGCTGTCGGCTACGCAGCAGTGTTCCCCGAGGTAGGAGAAGTCGCCGAGGGTGCTGTATTCCAGCACGCTGTTGGCGAGTACTTCACACTGTTCGCCGATGTGTGTTTCGCGCAGGCGAACGCTGGGGTCAATAACAGTTTTTTGGAGTTTGGGTACGGAGGCAGTTGTCATGGCATGTTCTCTGGTCGGAGGTTTAGACAAGTGGACCTGCTAACCTGAAGGTCGGCAGGCCACCTATCCTGACCGGCAATCATGACAGGATTATTTATGCGTTTTTCCCGGCATCCTCGGGTCGTCTTTGTATTCTGCGGTGGCAATCCAGGCCGCGCAGAACAGCGTCAGGCGGGCGAAGAAGTAGAAGAAGGCCATCAGCCCCAGCACCGAGCCAAAAGCGGCCCCGGAAGGGGAACTGACGAGCTTCGGCAGGCTGTAGGTCATGATGATTTTGATCACCTCAAAGCCGATGGCCGCAATCAGCGTGCCGCGAATCAGCGCCTTGCGGCGCGGGCGATGGCGCGGCAGACGCCAGAAGATCCAGAAGAACAGCAGATAGTTGGCAAAAATAGAAATCGCCAGGCCGACCAGATGCCAGACCGGTTTCAGCCATTCGATATCGCCCAGGTGCAGCAGGCCGATCAGCAGCGTCTGGGCCGAGCCGGAAATCGAGGTAATAGACAGGGTAACGATCAGCGCAATCAGTAGTCCAATCAATGAGATAAAATCACGCAGGTATTTTACCCAGAATTTTTCCTGATCCTGCGGGCTACGTTCCCACTTATCCCGCGACTGAGCGCGCACCGCTTCACGCAGGTTGCCCATCCAGTTAATGCCGGAGTAAAGCGCAATCAGCAGCCCGACCAGGCCAACGGTGGTGCGCTGCTGAACCGCGGTATTGATGGTGTTTTTCAGGGTGGCGGCAAGCGTCGGGTCACTGACGTTCTCAAGGATTTTGGCAAAAATGTCTTCGAGCAGCGTCGGGTGAGAGGCAAGCACATAACCGCCTGCCGCGAAGGCCACCATCATGATGGGGATCAGTGACAGAAACGAGAAGTAGGTAATGGCGGCGCCAAACTGATTCCCCAGCCGGTCGTTAAAGCGTTCTGCGGCGCGGAGCAGGTGGGCAACCATCGGCTGCCTGACCGTTTTGTTGACCGCGGATATGGTGCTGTTCACCGCGGCGTTACTGGTTTTAAGCTTCACCAGCGGTTCATTCTCTGCGGGCTCGCCTGGGGCTTCATCCTGCTGGGTTTCGATAGGTATAACAGGCTCATACTCGAGCTCGTGGGTTGGGCGTTTTTCGCGGTTATCCGGCGTCGTCATCGGGTCAATTTTCCTTTTGCTGTGGCAGGATCTTAAGGAAATTATAGTCATAACGCTAATCGACATAGGCTTTCAGTACGTCAGTGAGCCATTCCATAAACAAATGCACTCGCCGGGAGAGGTTGCGGCGATGCGGATAAAGCAGCGAAATCGGCATCGGCTCGGCGCGGTACTGAGGCAAAATTTCCACTAGAGTGCCCTCTTTGAGCTGGGTTTTCACGCCCACGCGAGGTACCTGAATGATCCCCAGCCCGGCGACACAGGCGGCCTGGTAGGTTTCCGTGCTGTTAACGGTGATCAGGCCACCGGTTTTCACCCACTGCGTTGTTTTATCCAGCCAGACTTCAAAGCCTTGTGGGCGGGTGCCGAGATTTTGAGCGTAATGCACCAGGGCATGCGAAGCCAGGTCGTCCAGGCTTTCGGGATAGCCAAAGCGGCTGAGGTAGTCGGGGCTGGCGCAGTTGATCATGGTGAATTTCCCCAGCGGCCTGGCTACCAGACCTGAGTCTTTGAGGTGGCCCACGCGCACCACGCAGTCAAACCCTTCCCGGACGACATCCACCATTCTGTCGCTGCTGCTAAGCTCTAGCTCTATGCCTGGATATTGCTGCAGAAATCCCGGCAGTTTCGGGATGATCAAGCCGCGCGCCAGCGTAACCGGCATATCGATCCTGATGCGCCCGCTGACGCTGGCGGGATCGGTCTGGAACAGGCCGTCGAGTTCATCGAGGTTAGTTAACAGGTCGCGGCAGCGTTCGTAATAGACCATTCCGTCCTGGGTGAGCTGAACCCGGCGAGTGGTGCGGTGCAGCAGGCGCGTGCCGAGTGAGGTTTCCAGCGCCTGGACCTGACGAGAAACGCTGCCCTTCGGCAGCCCAAGCGTGTCCGCGGCGCGGGTAAAGCTCTCCAGCTCCGCAACCCGCACGAAAAGCTGCATTGCGTGTATTTTATCCATCGTATCACCACATTGTTGCTGAAGATGAAACAGTGATGCGCATTTGGCCATATTTATTGATTTTGTATCAGCTAATAAGCTGTATCTCAATGTCCTGACAGCCAAATAAGAGGTTTATCATGAGTCAACGTATCGCTTTAGTGACCGGCGGCAGCCGTGGTTTAGGCAAAAACGCAGCGCTGAAGCTGGCTGCACGCGGAATCGGTATTCTGCTGACCTATAATAGCCAGCGCCAGGAAGCCGAAGATGTTGTGCGCGAAATTGAGCAAAAAGGCGTGAAAGCGGCCGCAATCCAGCTAAACGTCGGTGATTCTTCTACCTTCGCTGGGTTTGTTGAGCAGGTGAAAGAAACGTTGCGCGAGGTCTGGCAGCGAAACACGTTTGATTATTTATTGAACAACGCCGGGATAGGTCTTGAAGCATCGTTTGCCGAGACCACCGAAGCACAGTTCGATGAAATAATGAACATCCATCTTAAAGGGCCTTTTTTCCTGACTCAGGGCCTGCTGCCACTGATTAAAGACGGCGGCCGCATTCTGAATGTTTCCACCGGCCTGACCCGCTTCTCGCTGCCGGGTAAAGCCGCCTACGCCACGATGAAAGGGGCGATGGAAGTGCTGACCAAGTACCAGGCCAAAGAGCTGGGATCGCGTGGGATTGCGGTGAATATTATTGCGCCAGGCGCTATTGCCACCGATTTCAGCGGCGGTATTGTGCGCGACAACGAACACGTTTCGAAGGCGATTGCAGCACAAACCGCATTAGGGCGTGTAGGTCAGCCGGACGATATCGGTGATGCGATTGCGGCGATTCTTAGTGATGAGACGGGCTGGATGAACGCGCAGCGGATTGAGGTTTCCGGCGGGATGTTCCTTTAGTTTTTTGACCGCTCCCGGCAGGTGACCCTCACTCTAACCCTCTCTCTAAAAGGGAGAGGGGATCGACCGCCGTCTGCTTCCGTGCAATCGAGCAGCCAGAAGGAAGGGGGGTATTTCCCTCTCGCTCCTTTGGGGAGAGAGCCGGGATGAGGGGCAACTTCTACGCCGTAATTTCCCAGCCGCGCGCTTTCCACAAGCCCGGTAACTCAGCCAAATCGGTAAACGTCGTCACCTTCGGATGGTCGATCGGCTTGTTATGCGGATCGGCACAGAAGTAAAACACCTCCATGCCTGCCGCAATGCCCGACTGCGCACCTGCCATAGAATCATCCACCAGAATACAGCGCTCTACGTCCATGTTCATCTGTTCCGCCGCGTGGAACATCAGGGCCGGGTCCGGCTTCCAGCGCTGAATGTCGTAGCCGCTGTACAGGGCATCCGGGAAGTAGCCGAGCATTCCGGTCTTGCCGAGAGAGTGCTGCATTTTGCTGACCGGGCCGTTGGATACCACGCACATCGGCTTATTGATTTGCGCCAACAGCGTGTTCGCCCCGGCGATTGCCTGAAGTTCGCTGTCAAACAGGCGGGCAACTTCGGCGCGGTAGATCACTTCCAGCTCGAGCTTAGGCAGGCTGGTGCCGTACTCAGCGTTGATGGTGTCGATAATTTCGTAGAGTTTGACGCCTTTGAAGGTCTTGAAGACATCTTCGAGCGCAAGTTGAATGCCATATTGCGCAAACATATGTACGTAGGCTTTGGAGCAGATGACCTCGCTGTCGACCAGCGTTCCATCGCAGTCAAAAAACACCGCTTCTATCCGGGACATGCCATTTCCTTTCTCTTTGGTTTAACGTTTACTCTATGCTTTTTGCGCAACGCAATCGATCCCGTTGCGGTAATTTCAGCGAAAAAAGTGGATGATTTGCGTTATCCCCCGCCAATTTTGGTATAGGATAGCGGCGTATTTTTTCCTCTTTTAGTTCGGAAACCGATAATGAGCCAACCACAGTCCACTCCGGAAACAACCCCGGGGCTGCTCGAACGCGCGTTCAAATTACGCGAACACGGTACTAACGCCCGCACCGAGGTGATCGCCGGGTTCACCACCTTCCTGACGATGGTGTACATTGTTTTTGTTAACCCGCAGATCCTTGGCGCGGCCGGGATGGATACCCAGGCGGTATTCGTCACCACCTGCCTGATAGCCGCCTTTGGCAGCATCCTGATGGGGCTTTTTGCCAACCTGCCGGTGGCACTGGCACCGGCGATGGGCCTGAATGCCTTTTTCGCCTTCGTGGTCGTCGGCGCGATGGGTCTGTCCTGGCAAGTCGGCATGGGCGCGATTTTCTGGGGCGCCGTAGGCCTGCTGCTGCTGACCATCTTCCGCGTTCGCTACTGGATGATTGCGAATATCCCGCTTGGCCTGCGCGTTGGCATTACCAGCGGTATTGGCCTGTTTATCGGCATGATGGGGCTGAAAAATGCCGGGATCATCGTGGCCAACAAAGAGACGCTGGTCAGCATCGGGAACCTGACTTCCCACAGCGTGCTGCTGGGGGCGTTGGGCTTCTTTATCATTGCGATTCTCGCTTCCCGTAATATTCACGCGGCGGTGCTGGTTTCTATCGTGGTAACCACGCTGCTGGGCTGGCTGCTGGGCGACGTGCAATACCACGGCATCGTGTCTGCGCCGCCGAGCGTGAGCAGCGTTGTCGGGCAGGTGGATTTAGCCGGGTCGCTGAATCTGGGCCTTGCAGGCGTGATCTTCTCCTTCATGCTGGTGAACCTGTTTGACTCCTCCGGCACCCTGATTGGCGTCACGGACAAAGCCGGGTTAACCGACGAGAAGGGCAAGTTCCCGCGCATGAAGCAGGCGCTGTTCGTGGACAGTATCTCTTCCGTGACCGGCTCGTTCTTCGGGACTTCTTCCGTTACTGCCTACATCGAAAGCTCATCCGGCGTTTCCGTCGGGGGCCGCACCGGCCTGACCGCGATTGTGGTTGGCCTGCTGTTCCTGCTGGTTATCTTCCTGTCACCGCTGGCGGGCATGGTGCCTGCGTACGCGGCCGCCGGGGCGCTGATTTACGTTGGCGTGCTGATGACCTCCAGCCTGGCCCGCGTGAAGTGGGATGACCTGACCGAAGCGGTACCGGCGTTTGTTACCGCGGTGATGATGCCGTTCAGCTTCTCGATTACTGAAGGTATTGCGCTGGGCTTTATTTCCTACTGTGTCATGAAGCTGGGCACCGGCCGCTGGCGCGAGCTGAGCCCGTGCGTGATCATCGTGGCGCTGCTGTTTGTGCTGAAAATTGTGTTCGTTGATTAAAGCCAGACGCTAAAAACAACAACGCCAGTCATGCGACTGGCGTTTTTTTTGGCCTGGAATCAGGCTTTAACGCGCTTGATATAATCGCCAAAGGCGGTGAGCTGCCCGGTCAGATGGTCGAGCGTGCTTTGATCCACCACTTCGCCACTCTGCGGGTCGACTTTGTTCTGAATCACGCCGCCCATAAACTCAGGCTTGTTCATCACCATCGCGTCCAGGAAAACGAGGATCTGGCGCAGGTGATACTGGCAGCGCGCGCCGCCGATAGCGCCCATGGAGCTGGTTTGAATCAGCACTGGCTTGCCGGCGAGCGGCTGTTCAGGCAGGCGAGAAAGCCAGTCGATGGCGTTTTTCAGGCCACCCGGCACGGAATAGTTGTATTCCGGCGTCACAATCACCACGCCATCAGCCTGGCGGATTTGTGCGGCAATGGCTTCCACGCTCTGCGGGAAACCGTCTTCTTGCTGGATATCGGCATCGTACAGCGGGATATCGCCGATGGAAGGCAGGGCATCTATCTGCATGCCTGCCGGGGCGATGTTCGGCAGCGTACGGGCGACCATCGCGTTAAATGAACCCTTACGCAGGCTCCCCAGTAAAGTCACTATCTTCAACGAATCAGACATTGGTACTCCTTTATGTGTCAGGACGTTCGGGAAAATGTGTTATGCGGCGTTGCTGCCTCTGATGATATACCCGTCAGGCGAATGATGCGCGCCTGAGCGCTTCGGCTGCGAGCTTCGGCATCCGGCAGGGCGTTCCAGCCCTGTTGGCCGTCGAATTCCCACAGCTTCAGGCGCTCCACGCCTGGCGCCACGGCACAGCCCCAGATGAGGATATCTTCCGCATCGCTGATAGCTTCAATATGCGGCTCGTTTATGACGCGCAGACGACCAGAGCCTGGCAATAATTGTAGTGTGCTGAGGCTGGTCTGGGGATTGTCCGTTAGTTTCAGGACGCTGCGCCGCAGCGTATGCAGCTGGGTTCTGGCTTCGTTGGGATCGTTTTGGTTATTGATCCAGGTCATTTCGCTGCTGCTGGACTGAGACGGTGGCACAACCGGGGACGGGGCCTGGAAACTGCGGCGAAGCTCCATGTCCAGCCCGCAGCGCCCTTCGGTTGCCAGCAGCACGCCCACCATGTTACCGGCGTAGGCGATGCTGAAATCCGGCAGTTCGGCGTCGGCAAAGCGCGGGCGACCTGCGGTAGACGTAATGATTTGCGGCAGGCGCTGGGTACCGTACAGCATAAACATCATCTCTGCGACCAGCGTACGCGACGCGAGATAGCGCGTGCGGCGATGTTCTGGCATCAGGCTGGCGGCGTTAAGAATTTCGTCGTTCAGTCGGGGTGAAGTGAGGTTGGGAGGGTTCAGAGCCCATCTTGCAAAATGCGTCGCCATTTGTCGCTCCTTGATAATGGTCAGTCGATGTCATGCTGTTTCGGGTGGCTGAAACAGCGCTCCGCGTCCGATCCTGAATCTTGTCAGGGATCGAAGAGTAGTCTCTGGCTCAATGCGCTGTCATTGATGCTCTTCAATAGCATGAACTATTTTTTGAGCAATATATTATATATTCAATCCTGGGAAAATTCTTAGTGGTTTGCATAAGTGGAGCACTTAAAAATGTCGTTCTGAAGACATCGTCTTGAAATGATGAAGTATTTTAAATATGAGGAAAATGCCCCGCATTCTGAAGTGTGACGCGGGGCGGCGGTAAGGGTTATTTCCCGATACAGAAGCTAGAGAAGATGCGCCCTAACAGGTCGTCAGAGCTAAATTCGCCGGTGATTTCACTTAAGTTCTGCTGCGCCAGGCGCAGCTCTTCTGCCAGCAATTCTCCGGCCCAGGCACCCAGCAGCTGGGCTTTGCCCTGTTGCAGGTGTTCAGCGGCTTGCTCAAGCGCCTGCAGGTGACGGCGGCGGGCGAGGAAGCCGCCTTCCATGTTGGTTTCGAAGCCCATGCTCTCTTTCAGATGCGCGCGCAGCACGTCAACACCTTCCCCGGTACGGGCGGAAAGACGAACAAGTGAGTGACCATTTACTTCGCTCAGGCCAAGCGTTTCGCCGGTGACGTCCGCTTTATTGCGCACCACGGTAATCGGCAAACGCTCCGGCAGACGGGCGATGAAATCAGGCCAAATCGCCGCCGGGTCAACGGCGTCGGTGGTGGTGCCGTCCACCATGAACAACACGCGATCCGCCTGCTCAATCTCTTTCCAGGCACGTTCAATCCCGATGCGTTCAACTTCATCGCTGGCTTCGCGCAGGCCCGCAGTATCGATGATATGCAGCGGCATTCCGTCGATGTGGATATGTTCGCGCAGGACGTCACGCGTGGTGCCGGCGATATCGGTGACGATAGCCGCTTCACGCCCGGCCAGCGCATTCAACAGGCTGGATTTACCGGCGTTTGGACGCCCGGCAATAACGACTTTCATGCCTTCACGCAGCAGGCTGCCCTGGCGGGCTTCGGCGCGTACCGCGTCAAGATCGCCAATGACCAGATGCAGCTGGGCTTCGATTTTACCGTCGGAGAGGAAGTCGATCTCTTCATCCGGGAAATCGATAGCCGCTTCCACGTAAATACGCAGGTGAGTCAGCGCTTCCACCAGGTGGTTAATACGCGCGGAGAAAGCCCCCTGCAGCGAATTAAGCGCTGAACGAGCGGCCTGCTCGGAACTGGCATCGATCAGGTCGGCAATCGCCTCTGCCTGCGCCAGGTCGAGCTTATCGTTCAGGAAAGCGCGTTCTGAAAACTCACCGGGGTTGGCGATGCGTAAACCCGGCAGCGCCAGAATGCGTTTTAGCAGCAGGTCGAGGATGACCGGGCCGCCGTGCCCCTGCAGTTCGAGAACATCTTCACCGGTAAAGGAATTCGGGCCAGGAAACCACAGTGCAATGCCCTGATCCAGCGCGCTACCGTCGGCATCGCGAAAGGGAAGGTAATCCGCGTAGCGCGGCTTCGGCAGCTTACCGAGCACCGCCTCTGCGACCTCGCGCGCCTGGCGGCCGGAAATACGCAGGATGCCTACGCCGCCACGCCCCGGCGGAGTAGCCTGGGCAATGATAGTGTCATGATTGCTCATCGTTTATCTCAGACCTTGAATCAAAAAGAAAAAGGCGGTCAATCGACCGCCTTTCGTAAGCTTAACGCCAAATATTATCAGGTCTTTTTCTTGTCGCGGCTATGCAGGCCACGCTTTTCCAGACCGCGATAAATCAGCTGCTGCTGAAGGATGGTCACCAGGTTGCTGACGATATAGTACAGCACCAGACCTGACGGGAACCACAGGAAGAACACGGTGAAGATGACCGGCATAAAGGTCATGATCTTCTGCTGCATCGGGTCGGTTACGGTGGTCGGCGACATCTTCTGGATGAAGAACATCGTGGCGCCCATCAGAATCGGCAGGATGTAGTATGGGTCCTGTGCAGACAGGTCGTGGATCCACAGTGCAAACGGCGCGTGGCGCAGTTCAACGGAGCCCATCAGCATGTAGTACAGCGCCAGGAAGATTGGCATCTGGATGATCAGCGGGAAGCAGCCGCCCAGCGGGTTAACCTTCTCAGCTTTGTACAGCGCCATCATTTCCTGGCTCATACGCTGCTTGTCGTCACCGATACGCTCACGCATGGCCGCCAGTTTTGGCTGCAGCATACGCATTTTGGCCATCGAGGTGTACTGCGCTTTGGTCAGCGGGTACATGATGCCACGAACGATAAAGGTGATAACGATAATGGAGAAGCCCCAGTTACCGATGAAGCTGTGGATAAATTTCAACAGTTTAAACAGCGGCTGAGAGATGAACCACAGCCAGCCGTAATCTACGGTCAGGTCAAGGTGTGGCGCAACGGCTGCCATTTTGTCCTGAATTTCCGGACCTACCCATAGGGTGCTGCCCATCTGAGCGGTCTGGCCTGGCTGGACTACCTGAGAAGCAGATTTGTAGCCAATCGCCGCAACGTCGTTGCTCAGCTTGGTGGTGTAGAAGTTGTTCGCGCCCTGAGTATGCGGCACCCATGCGGTAGCAAAGTACTGCTGCAGCATCGCCACCCAACCGCTGTTGGCGTTGACGTTCAGGTTTTCACCGTCAGCGATGTTGTCGAACTTAACTTTTTCGTATTTCGCGTCCGGGGTGGAGTACGCGGCACCACGGAAGGTGTGCAGCGCAAAGTTGCTGCTGCCGGTGTCGCGATGAGAAGGCAGGTTGATGGACTGCTTCAGCTGACCAAAGGTCGCCAGCTCCAGCGGTTTCTCGCCCACGTTCTTCACGTTGTAGTCCACACCGACAGAGAACTCACCGCGTTTCAGGGTGAAGGTCTTGGTGAAGGTGTTGCCAGCGGCGTCGGTATACGTCATCGGGACAACCAGTTCGTTCTGGCCATCCGCCAGTGCGAAGGTATCGGCAGTGACGTTATACAGCGGACGATCGCCGTTCGCCGGGTTATCCGGGCCATCACGACCGGTCAGGCCGCTCTGCGCCTGGTAGATAAATTCAGGCGTGGTTTCCAGCAGTTGGAACGGCTCTGAGGATTTCAGCTCTTTCGGGTAGGTTGGCAACAGCGCTTGTTCTACATCACCACCGCGGGTGTTGATGGTCAGTTCAAGAACGTCAGTTTTAACCGTAATGAGTTTTCCCTGGCCACTGGCCGGCACACCCTGGTTAGCGGCGTTACCCTGGCTGTTCGTGGTCTGCGTGGTCTGCTGCACCTGAGGTTGAGGAGCGTGGTCCTGCTCCCAGGCTTGCCAGATCATGAAAGACACGAACAACAAAGCGATGAGAAAAAGATTGCGTTGCGAATCCATCGTTAGTGTTCTCTGGTATCAAAAGGTCCGGGCGGAACGGGATCGTCTCCACCAGGGTTCAAAGGGTGGCATTTTAGTACGCGTTTCATCGTTAACCAACTGCCTTTTAACACTCCAAACCTGCGCAAGGCCTCAATTCCGTAGTGAGAACAGGTTGGGGTGAAACGGCAATGCGGCCCGAGAAGCGGACTAATCAGGCGTTGATAGACCCTGATAAGGGCTATCAGGACCCGCGAGCCTGGCGACAATGGCGGCGCCATAACTTTTCCAATGCTTCCGATAAAGCCTGGTTATCCAGATCGGCAACCCCTTTCTTCGCTACTACCACGAAATCCATTGCTGGCAGTTCGTGCTGACGCAGACGGAAGCTTTCACGCGTCAGACGTTTAATCCGATTGCGTTCGTGGGCGCGTTTTACGTTTTTTTTAGCGACGGTGAGACCGATGCGGGGATGCCCCAGCGAATTAAGGCGGCCGAGAATGGTGATTTGCGGCGTGCCAGCCCGTTGTGGCTGCTGGAAGACGAATGTGAAATGATGGGGAGTTAACAAGCGTAACTCCCTGGGAAAAGCTAGCTTAACCACGCAGGGGTTAGCTTTTATTACTTAGAAACGGTCAGACGAGAACGGCCTTTAGCACGACGACGTGCCAGAACCTGACGACCATTTTTAGTAGCCATACGAGCACGGAAGCCGTGAGAACGGTTGCGCTTCAGTACAGACGGTTGAAAAGTGCGTTTCATGGCGATTTCTACCTAAACTATTAAATTTCACTGGATTTGCGTAATGCCCAACAGGGTCTGCGAACGACTTACGCTTCAGTGTGGCTGATTAAAGAGGCCGGATTGTAATAATTGTACACTCCGGAGTCAATTCAATTCCCTTACTGCTGCGCCCTTTTTGACCCCGAAAAGAGGCCCGGATCTCCGCTGAATGACAGCGGCATTACGCGACGGGTTGAGAATTATACGGGCTTACCGTGAAAGCGCAAGGATCCACGAGGATCTTCATCAGATCTCTTTAGCGATATTTGTGCGCTAGTCATTAAATTTTCCAATATGAGACGGTTATACGCTGCACGTGTGGCAGGATCGATTACACTTAACCCGCTCAAAACTTCCCTGTGGATAATTCGTGAAGAATCTGTGAGAAACAGAAGATCTCTGCCGCGCTTTAGGCTATGATCCGCGGTCCCGATCGTGATCCAGCCTTCACCGGGGAAACCGCAAATAGCGGTTCGCGCGCCTCCCACAGCCTGAGAGCGCGTGTCAACAATCATGAATGTATAACTTTCAGTCTTCGTCTTTTTATCGACTTTGTTCGAGTGGAGTCCGCCGTGTCACTTTCGCTTTGGCAGCAGTGTCTTGCCCGATTGCAGGATGAGTTACCAGCCACAGAATTCAGTATGTGGATACGCCCCCTACAGGCGGAACTGAGCGATAACACGCTGGCTTTGTACGCGCCTAATCGTTTCGTGCTCGACTGGGTGCGGGATAAATATTTAAATAATATCAATGGGTTGCTCAACGATTTTTGCGGCAGCGATGCACCTTTATTACGCTTCGAAGTTGGCAGCAAACCCGTGACTCAGCCCGTTGCCGCTATGGCAACCGCGGCGGCCCCTGCCCAGGTTGCACGCGCTGCAGCGCCGATGCGCCCAAGCTGGGATAACATGCCTGCGCCTGCTGAGCCGTCCTACCGTTCTAACGTTAACCTGAAACACACCTTTGATAACTTCGTTGAAGGTAAATCGAACCAGCTGGCTCGCGCGGCAGCACGCCAGGTGGCCGATAACCCAGGCGGCGCGTATAACCCGCTCTTCCTTTATGGCGGCACCGGTTTAGGTAAAACGCACCTTTTACATGCGGTGGGTAACGGCATCATGGCCCGCAAGCCGAATGCCAAAGTGGTGTACATGCACTCTGAGCGTTTTGTTCAGGACATGGTTAAAGCACTGCAGAATAACGCCATCGAAGAGTTCAAACGCTACTACCGTTCGGTGGATGCACTGCTTATCGATGACATCCAGTTTTTTGCCAATAAAGAACGTTCACAGGAAGAGTTTTTCCACACCTTTAATGCCCTGCTGGAAGGGAATCAACAGATCATTCTGACGTCGGATCGCTATCCAAAAGAGATCAACGGCGTGGAGGATCGTTTGAAATCCCGTTTCGGCTGGGGGCTGACGGTGGCGATCGAGCCGCCGGAGCTTGAAACCCGTGTGGCGATCCTGATGAAAAAGGCCGACGAGAACGATATCCGTCTGCCGGGCGAAGTGGCCTTCTTTATTGCCAAGCGACTGCGCTCCAACGTCCGCGAGCTGGAAGGGGCGCTGAACCGCGTGATTGCCAACGCCAACTTTACCGGCCGGGCGATTACCATCGACTTCGTGCGTGAAGCGCTGCGCGACCTGCTTGCGCTTCAGGAGAAGCTGGTCACCATCGATAATATTCAGAAAACGGTGGCCGAGTATTATAAAATTAAGGTCGCTGACTTGCTGTCCAAGCGTCGCTCCCGTTCCGTTGCCCGTCCGCGCCAGATGGCGATGGCGCTGGCAAAAGAGCTGACCAACCATAGCCTGCCGGAAATTGGCGATGCTTTTGGTGGACGCGACCACACCACGGTTTTACATGCCTGCCGCAAGATTGAGCAGCTGCGTGAAGAAAGCCACGATATTAAAGAAGATTTCTCCAATTTAATCAGAACATTATCTTCGTGACGCTATGAAATTTACCGTTGAACGTGAACATTTATTAAAACCGCTGCAGCAGGTAAGTGGCCCCCTCGGAGGCCGCCCGACTCTGCCTATCCTGGGCAACCTGCTGCTGCAGGTGGCTGAAGGTGCACTCTCTTTAACCGGTACCGATCTGGAAATGGAGATGGTGGCGCGCGTGGCGCTGGTACAGCCTCATGAACCTGGGGCTACGACCGTACCGGCACGTAAATTCTTCGATATCTGCCGTGGCCTGCCGGAAGGGGCTGAAATTGCGGTACAGCTGGAGGGCGACCGCATGCTGGTTCGCTCCGGGCGTAGCCGCTTTTCGCTTTCCACGCTGCCGGCGGCAGACTTCCCGAACCTGGACGACTGGCAGAGCGAGGTAGAATTTACCCTGCCGCAGGCGACCATGAAGCGCCTGATCGAAGCCACGCAGTTCTCTATGGCGCATCAGGACGTTCGTTATTACCTGAACGGCATGCTGTTCGAAACCGAAGGCGAAGACCTGCGTACCGTCGCAACGGACGGCCACCGCCTGGCGGTTTGTTCGATGCCGGTTGGTCAACCTTTGCCTAATCATTCGGTTATCGTGCCCCGTAAAGGTGTGATTGAGCTGATGCGTATGCTCGACGGCGGTGAAACCCCGCTGCACGTACAAATCGGCAGCAATAACATTCGCGCTCACGTCGGCGACTTCATCTTTACCTCCAAGCTGGTGGATGGCCGCTTCCCGGACTACCGTCGCGTGCTGCCGAAGAACCCGGATAAACACCTCGATGCAGGCTGCGACCTGTTGAAGCAGGCGTTTGCCCGTGCGGCGATTTTGTCGAACGAGAAATTCCGCGGCGTGCGCCTGTTCGTCAGCGAGAACCAGCTGAAAATCACGGCAAACAACCCCGAGCAGGAAGAAGCAGAAGAGATTCTGGACGTTTCCTACGACGGTACCGAGATGGAAATCGGCTTCAACGTCAGCTATGTGCTGGACGTGCTGAACGCCCTGAAGTGTGAGAACGTCCGCATTCTGCTGACCGACTCCGTTTCCAGCGTGCAGATTGAAGACGCGGCCAGCCAGGCGGCGGCCTATGTTGTTATGCCAATGAGACTGTAGATGTCACTTACGCGTTTGCTGATTAAAGACTTTCGCAACATCGAAAACGCGGATCTCGCTCTTTCTCCTGGCTTTAATTTTCTGGTCGGTGCTAACGGCAGCGGCAAAACCAGCGTGCTTGAGGCGATTTATACCCTCGGGCACGGTCGTGCTTTTCGCAGCCTGAAAATTGAACGCGTGATCCGCCATGAGCAGGACGCTTTTGTTTTGCACGGGCGGCTTCAGGACGGTGAAAGGGAAACCTCAATCGGCCTGACCAAAGACCGCACCGGCGACAGCAAAGTACGTATTGACGGCAGCGACGGCCACAAAATCGCCGAACTGGCGATGATGATGCCGATGCAGCTGATTACCCCCGAGGGGTTTACTTTGCTGGGCGGCGGCCCCAAATACCGTAGAGCTTTCCTTGATTGGGGCTGCTTTCACAATGAACCTGGCTTTTTTGTGGCCTGGAGTAACCTCAAACGCCTGCTGAAGCAACGTAACGCCGCGTTGCGCCAGGTGACACGCTACGCGCAGCTGCGCCCGTGGGATCAGGAGCTGATTCCGCTGGCCGAGCAAATCAGCCGCTGGCGCGCCGACTACAGCGCCGCCATTGCGGAAGATATGGCCGATACCTGCGCACAGTTTTTACCGGAATTTGCCCTGAGCTTCTCTTTCCAGCGCGGCTGGGAGAAAGAGAGCGACTATAGCGAAGTGCTGGAGCGCAATTTCGAACGCGACCGGATGCTGACCTATACCGCGCACGGCCCACATAAAGCGGATTTTCGGATTCGTGCCGACGGGGCGCCGGTGGAAGACACGCTCTCGCGCGGGCAGCTTAAATTACTGATGTGCGCCTTACGACTGGCGCAGGGTGAGTTTCTCACCCGGCAGAACGGGCGGCGTTGCCTGTATCTGATAGATGATTTTGCCTCTGAACTGGATGACGCCAGGCGCGGCCTGTTGGCCAGCCGGTTAAAGGCCACGGAGTCACAAGTTTTTGTTAGCGCGATCAGCGCCGAACATGTGATGGATATGGCGGACAAAAATTCAAAGATGTTCGCCGTGGATCAGGGTAAAATAGCGGATTAACCCAAGATTAAATGAGCGAGAAACGTTGATGTCGAATTCTTATGACTCCTCCAGTATCAAAGTCCTTAAGGGGCTGGATGCGGTACGTAAGCGCCCGGGCATGTATATCGGCGATACGGATGACGGCACCGGTCTGCACCACATGGTATTTGAGGTCGTGGATAACGCTATCGACGAAGCGCTCGCGGGCCACTGTAAAGACATCGTGGTCACTATCCACGCGGATAACTCCGTCTCGGTAACCGATGATGGCCGTGGTATTCCTACCGGTATTCACCCGGAAGAGGGGGTTTCTGCCGCGCAGGTTATCATGACCGTACTGCACGCTGGCGGTAAGTTTGATGACAACTCCTATAAGGTGTCCGGCGGCCTGCACGGCGTAGGCGTCTCGGTGGTTAACGCCCTGTCCCAGAAGCTTGAGCTGGTCATTCGCCGCGAAGGTAAAGTGCATCAGCAAACCTACATCCACGGTGAGCCTCAGGCTCCGCTGGCAGTGACCGGTGACGCCGATGTGACCGGGACTCAGGTGCGTTTCTGGCCGAGCCATGAAACCTTCACCAACGTAACCGAATTCGAATACGAAATCCTGGCTAAGCGCCTGCGCGAGCTGTCGTTCCTGAACTCTGGCGTGTCTATCCGCCTGATCGACAAGCGCGACGGCAAGCAGGATCACTTCCACTACGAAGGCGGCATCAAGGCGTTTGTTGAGTACCTCAACAAGAACAAAACCCCCATTCACCCGAACGTGTTCTATTTCAGCACTGAAAAAGACGGTATCGGCGTGGAAGTGGCGCTGCAGTGGAACGACGGTTTCCAGGAAAACATCTACTGCTTTACCAACAACATTCCTCAGCGCGACGGCGGGACTCACCTTGCGGGCTTCCGCGCGGCGATGACCCGTACCCTGAACGCCTACATGGACAAAGAAGGCTACAGCAAAAAAGCCAAAGTCAGCGCCACCGGTGACGATGCGCGTGAAGGCCTGATTGCCGTCGTTTCCGTGAAAGTGCCGGATCCTAAATTCTCTTCCCAGACCAAAGACAAGCTGGTTTCTTCGGAAGTGAAATCCGCAGTTGAGCAGCAGATGAACGAACTGCTGGCCGAATACCTGCTGGAAAACCCGTCTGACGCGAAAATCGTTGTCGGCAAAATTATTGATGCGGCGCGCGCTCGTGAAGCTGCACGTCGCGCACGTGAAATGACCCGCCGTAAAGGCGCGCTCGACCTGGCTGGCCTGCCTGGTAAGCTGGCGGACTGCCAGGAACGCGACCCGGCGCTGTCTGAACTGTACCTTGTGGAAGGGGACTCTGCGGGCGGCTCTGCAAAACAGGGGCGTAACCGTAAGAACCAGGCGATCCTGCCGCTGAAAGGTAAAATCCTTAACGTTGAGAAGGCGCGCTTCGACAAGATGCTCTCTTCTCAGGAAGTGGCGACGCTTATCACCGCGCTGGGCTGCGGCATTGGCCGTGACGAATACAACCCGGACAAGCTGCGCTACCACAGCATCATCATCATGACCGATGCGGACGTCGATGGTTCCCACATTCGTACGCTGCTGCTGACCTTCTTCTACCGTCAGATGCCTGAAATTGTTGAGCGCGGCCACGTCTATATTGCACAGCCGCCGCTGTACAAAGTAAAGAAAGGCAAGCAAGAACAGTACATCAAAGACGATGAAGCGATGGACCAGTACCAAATCGCTATCGCCCTTGACGGTGCGACTCTGCACACCAACGCAAGTGCACCTGCGCTGGCCGGTGAACCACTCGAGAAGCTGGTGGCGGAATACAACACCGCGCAGAAAATGATTGGCCGCATGGAGCGCCGTTATCCACGCAACCTGCTGAACAACCTGGTTTATCACCCAACGCTGCAGGTGGCCGAGCTGGCCGACGAAGCGAAAGTGACGCAGTGGATTTCTGCGCTGACCGTGACGCTGAACGAAAAAGAGCAGCACGGCAGCACCTGGAAATACGATATTCACCATAACAGCGAGCTGAACGTGTTTGAGCCGATTGTACGCGTGCGTACTCACGGCGTGGACACTGACTACGTGCTGGAAAAAGAGTTTGTGGAAGGGGGCGAATATGGCCGTCTTTGCGCTCTCGGTGAGAAGCTGCGTGGCCTGATTGAGGAAGATGCGTTTATCGAACGCGGCGAACGCCGTCAGCCGGTAACCAGCTTCGAGCAGGCGCTGGAGTGGCTGCAGAAAGAGTCCCGCCGTGGTCTGGCAATCCAGCGCTATAAAGGCCTGGGCGAGATGAACCCGGATCAGCTGTGGGAAACCACCATGGATCCTGACAGCCGTCGCATGCTGCGCGTGACCGTTAAAGACGCGATTGCTGCGGACCAGCTGTTCACCACCCTGATGGGCGATGCGGTTGAACCACGCCGTGCGTTTATCGAAGAGAACGCCCTGAAAGCGGCGAACATCGATATCTAAGGCCTGCCCAGCCAGACTAAAAAGCCGTGCTTTCAGCACGGCTTTTTTTATGGGCGCTATACTTTCCGGTGTCGATTTTCTACATCACAGAGGGAAACCCCATGGGACTTTTTGATCAGGTTGCGGGCTCGCTGCTGAACGGTGACGCCGGTAAATATCAGGCCATTCTAAGCTGGGTAGAACAGCAGGGCGGTATTCAGGCGCTGCTGGACAAGCTGCGCCAGGGCGGCTTAAGCGAAATCGTCTCCTCGTGGCTCAGCAGCAACAGTACAAATCAGCCGCTGAGCGGCGACCAGATAACTCAGGCCCTGGGTTCGCCGTCCGTAGCCGCGCTGGGGGAAAAACTGGGCGTGGATACCGGCTCGGCTTCCGCTTTACTGGCGGAATACCTGCCGAAGGTGATCGACGCGCTGTCGCCAAACGGTGAAGTGACGCCGGAAGCCCATAACGACTTGCTGAGTGCTGGCGTTAACCTGTTGAAAGGTAAGTTGTTCAGCTGACCTTTTTGTTGGCCCCGGCTGTATGTCCGGGGCTTTTAAAAGAGGAGTTTGCCTGCCGCCTCTCATCCCCCTTTTCCCCGGAGTTTGCTGCTGTTTTTTGAGCGGAATCGCGTTAGCATGAGGTAAATCCATTACCTCTGAAGATCTCATGACCATAAAACTGATTGCAATTGATATGGATGGCACGCTGCTGCTGCCAGACCACACTATCTCTCCGGCGGTAAAACAGGCCGTTGCGGCGGCGCGCGAGCGCGGCGTGAACGTCGTGATCTGTACCGGTCGTCCGTTTGCTGGCGTTGAAAGCTACCTGCGTGAGCTGCAGATGGATAAGCCCGGCGACTACTGCATCACTTACAACGGCGCGCTGGTGCAGAAGGCAAGCGACGGCAGCACCGTCGCCCAGACGGCGCTGAACTATGACGATTATCGTTTCCTGGAAAACCTGTCCCGCGAAGTGGGCTCACACTTCCATGCGCTGGATCGTCATACCCTTTACACCGCGAACCGCGATATCAGCTACTACACGGTGCATGAGTCCTTTATCGCCAGTATTCCTTTGGTGTTCTGCGAAGCGGAAAACATGGATAAAAACGGCGAGTTCCTGAAAGTCATGATGATTGACGAGCCGGCTATTCTCGATGAGGCCATCACCCGAATCCCGGCCGACGTCTTTGAGCGGTATACGCTGCTGAAAAGCTCGCCTTACTTCCTGGAAATCCTCGATAAGCGCGTCAACAAAGGCACCGGCGTGAAGTCACTGGCGGAGAAACTGGGCATTAAGCCGGAAGAAGTGATGACCATTGGCGACCAGGAAAACGACATCGCAATGCTGGAATATGCCGGTATGGGCGTGGCGATGGACAACGCGACCGACAAAGTGAAAGCCGTCAGCAACTTCGTCACCAAATCCAACCTGGAAGACGGCGTGGCCTACGCTATCGAGAAGTTTGTGCTGAATTAACCGGCTCTTATCTCGTCTGCTGGAGAGGGGAGCGCCAGGTGCGCTCCCTTTTGTTATTTCACTGCGGGTAACTGATTTGTTACACAGTGAATCCCTCCGCCTCCGGCGGCAATTGCGTCGATGTTTAGCTGCACAACCCCACGTTCAGGGTAGAGCGTCGACAGCAAACTAAACGCCGCCTCGTCCGTCTCTTCATCGCCAAACTCCGGGGCGATAATCGCGCCGTTAATCACGAAGTAATTGATGTACCCGGCGGCAAAGTCCGGGTTTCCTTCGCTGAAGCGGCTTGCGCGTGGGACCTGCGGTGGCGTGACGGTGTGAACCTGTAGCCTGCGGCCCTCGGCGTCAGTGGCCTGCCTGAGGATGTCCAGGTGAGTCTGCGTCACCTGGTGGTCCCAGGAATCCGGGTCGGGATCGAGGTTAGCGATCACCACGCCTGGTTTGACAAAACGGGCGTAAAAATCGACATGGGCATCGGTAATATCTTTGCCTTTGATGCCCGGCAGCCAGATGATTTTTTTCAGGCCAAGCTGTGTTTTCAGCTCCTGCTCTACCCGGTCGCGGCTCCAGCCCGGATTGCGGTTGGCGTTTACCCAACTGCTTTCGGTCATGATGCCGGTGCCGTGCCCGTCCACTTCAATCCCGCCACCTTCGCCCGTCAGCGCGCTGCGGATGAACGGCGCTGCACCGTATTTTTCGGCCATAAATGCCGCCAGCTTCGTGTCTTTGCTGTGCCGCTGCTTATTGCCCCAGCCGTTGAAGTTAAAGCCCACGGCGGCGAGTTTGCCTGCCGATGAAGTGACAAAGCACGCGCCGGTGTCCCGCATCCAGATGTCGTCCAGCTCGGTCACCACGTAAGTGACGTTGTGGCTGCCGCATTTTTCCTCCGCCAGCGCGCGTTCGTGCTCCCGGCAAAATACCGTCAGCGGCTGGTAACCGGCGATGGCGTGCGCGATGCGCCCCAGGGCATCCTGCACGTCAGGGGTAAAATCTTTCCAGATGGCGCGCTGAGCGCCAAACGCGATAAATGCACGTTGCTGCGGTTCTCCTTCGTCAGGCATACGCCAGCCCGGGCTAACGGCCGCGAAGGCAGAAACAGGCAGCCCGAGAGAACCCGCCATACCCATCCCGGCCAGCACCGAGGTACATTTAATAAATTCACGACGCGTTGACATACCGGACTCCCGTATAGCTGTTTTAACGTAAGAAATTCTGCTCAGTATTACAGGTGGATATTTCATCACTGGCTGAATTCGGCTTCCAACGATATATTTAGCGGACATCTGATTAGCCTGGCTTATCGACATGTTAAAACACTGGCCACCGTTAAATGCCCTGCGTGGGTTTGAAGCCGCCGCGCGTCTGGGAAGCTTTCACCAGGCTGCGTTTGAACTGCACCTGACCCAGTCGGCCATCAGCCAGCAAATCCGCAGCCTGGAGGTTTACCTGGAGCAGCCGCTGTTCTTTCGCAGCGGGCGCAGCGTCAGCCTGACGGACGCCGGCCAGGATCTCTACAGCACCGCGCAGGTCATGCTGCAACAGCTGGCGGTGGGTATTCGTCGGCTCGATCAGTACCGCAAGCCGAATCAGCTTATCGTGAACACCACGCCCGCTTTCGCCAGGCACTGGCTGTTGCCTAATCTGGCGGACTTTAATCGCCGGTATCCGCAGACCGATCTTTGGCTGTTCACCAGCTTCGACCCGCCGGATATGGCCAGCGAAACCGTAGATGTGGCTATCCGGGATGACCTCAGCCAGCAGGCAGAATGTCTTTTCGAGGTGTTGTACAAGGATAGACTTTATCCGGCCAGCCATCCCGCCGTGCAGGATTTGCCGGTAGAGCAGCGACTAACGCTGCACGGCGAACGCGAGATGAGCTGGGAGCACTGGAGCGTGGCTGGCGGGGTGGACGTCGGCCAGCAAAGCCAGGGGATGAATTTCTCCGATCCTGGATTGTTGCTTGACGCCGCCGCAGACGGGCTGGGTATTGCGCTTGTCAGCCAGCTGCTGGCAGAAAGAAAAAGGGAAATTGAGCAACTTCGCCCGCTGGTGGAGCAAACCGTGCGCGGCGCTGACTGGGCGTGGCTTATCCATCGTGAAAGCGAAAATGACCCGTTAACGCGCCAGTTTTGCGCGTGGCTCCGGGGCAGGTTGCCTGGCAAAGTGGAAAGGCCTGGCTAATTCTTTTACCCTGAGGCGTACTCAGCGCTTCAGGGCAAAATCGTGATCAAACAACTCACCTTCGCACCGCGTCATCATCAGCTTACCAACGTTAACACCTGGACGCCGGACAGCCAGTGGCTGGCCTTCGACGTTCGGCCTTCGGGAGCCTCTTTTACCGGCACAACCATCGAGCGAGTTAATATCCAGAACGGTGACGTCGAGGTGGTTTATCGCGCCCCTGAAGGCGCCCACGTTGGCGTGGTGACCGTGAACCCACGGCAGCCGGAGCGCTACGTTTTTATCCATGGCCCGGAAAACCCGGACGTCGACTGGCACTATGACTTCCACCACCGCCGTGGCGTGGTTGTGGCGCAGGGTGAGGCCAGCAATCTTGATGCAATGGACATTACCTCGCCCTATACCCCAGGGGCGCTGCGCGGCGGCAGCCATGTTCACGTCTGGAGCCCGGACGGCAGCCGCTTGAGCTTCACCTACAACGACCACGTTATGCACGAGCTTGATGCGCGCCTCGACCTGCGTAACGTCGGCGTCGCGCTGCCGTTTGGCCCCGTGATGCCGGCTAAACAGCATCCACGAGAATACGGCGGGAGCCATTATTGCGTGCTGGTGAGCCGCACGACGGCAGAGCCACAGCCCGGCAGCGATGAGATTAACCGTGCCTACGAAGAAGGCTGGGTCGGGGAACATGGCTACCGGAAGCCAGACGGCAGCGTTCAACGCTGGGCGCTGGCGTTTATCGGCGATACCCGGTTAGCAAACGGTGAGAAGGTGCCCGAGCTGTTTATCGTGGACCTTCCCAATGAGCCGCAGGCTTACCAGCAGGCCGGAAGTGAACCGCTGTGTGGCACCGCCACGACGCTGCCAGCGCCGCCAAAAAGCGTGATGCAACGTCGGCTGACCTTTACCCATCAGCGCCGTTATCCGGGTCTGGTGAATCAGCCCCGGCACTGGATCCGCAGCAGCCCGGACGGCAGCCAACTTGCCTTCCTGATGCGCGACGACAGCGGCGTGGTGCAGCTTTGGGTGATATCCCCGAACGGCGGCGAGCCCCGGCAGGTTACCCACGGTGAGCACGACATTCAGTCGGCCTTTAACTGGCATTCTTCAGGTAAAGCTCTTGGGTTTGTGCAGCAGGGGCGTGTGGTGCTGTGTGACGCGCAAAGCGGGGTCATTACGCCATTAAGTTCGGCAGAGGGCGAAGCACCTTCTGGCGATGCCATCGTCTTCTCCCCGAACGGCAAGCAGGTTGCCTGGATGCAGGACGTCGACGGTTTCCGCCAGTTATGGAGCGCGGAAACCGGCCTGTAAATGATTCAGTGAGGCAGTTCTGCCGGTGGGATAACGGCGTTAGTGGCCAGATTCTGTTGCTCGCTGGCTTCCACACGCGATCTCACCGAATTGTCCTTGCGGAACATATCCCACGGCAGCAGCACCGTGTCGAGCACGGCGGTAAACGGCAGGTCCAGCGCAACCAGCGGCTTGATTGCCCAACTGGTGTCGTCGTCGCCAAGCGTTGCCGCACTGGCTCGTGTACCAGGATACAAGCCTTCTTTGCCGCCGCTGTGTGACATCATACTTGAGCAGCCGGTCAGTAATAACAGCCCGCTGCTAATCACCAGAGTTGGAAACCAGTTTCTCATTATCATTTTGCTGTCATCTTCAATGGTTGGCGGAGTACCAGCCCCAGCGGAGTTATAACACCCGCCCGTGATTTAAAAATGTTCCTCGTTCCGCTCTGCGGCGGCTATCGCATATTTTTAACCTTTTATGCTGTTTGCCAGTCTAAGTAAGGAAAGCCATTCACGCAAAAAATTTGCGTTCAGGCGCCTTGAAAAATTTTAAGCAAGCCACATTTTAGTAGGGTAACCAGAGAGAGTACGCCGATTGGGTACTCAGGTTCATGGCCTGTCCAAAGGGAAGGCTTTTACATCTTACTCGCTGATTTCAGGAGCTTTTTATTATGCGTAACTTCGATCTTTCTCCGCTGTACCGTTCCGCCATTGGTTTTGACCGTCTGTTTAATCTGCTGGAAAGCAACCAGAGCCAAAGTAACGGCGGATACCCTCCGTACAACGTTGAATTAGTGGACGAAAATCACTATCGCATTGCTATCGCCGTCGCCGGTTTCGCAGAAAGCGAACTTGAGATCACTGCCCAGGATAACTTGCTTATCGTCAAAGGGGCGCACGCGGGCGAGCAGCAAGAGCGGACTTACCTCTACCAGGGCATTGCCGAACGCAACTTCGAGCGCAAATTCCAGCTGGCGGAAAACATCCACGTTCGTGGCGCGAACCTGGTCAACGGCCTGCTGTACATCAGCCTGGAACGTGAAATTCCTGAATCGATGAAGCCCCGCCGCATCGAAATCAACTAATTCATGGGGTCGCGCCGTGCGCGGCCCGTCATCAAGCTGGCTTGCCGTCAGGGAGCCAATGCCCGTTCGCATGCGGGCAGGTTATTTCTTGCTTCAAAGAAGGAGAAAACACTATGCGTAACTACGATTTATCCCCACTTCTGCGTCAATGGATCGGCTTCGATAAACTGGCCAACGCGCTGCAGTCCAGCGGTGAAAGCCAGGGCTTCCCGCCGTACAACATCGAAAAAAGCGACGATAACCATTACCGCATCACGCTGGCTTTGGCCGGTTTCCGCCAGGAAGATCTTGATATCGAGCTGGAAGGCACCCGCCTGAGCGTGAAGGGCACCCCGGTTAAACCGGAAAAAGAGACCAACTGGCTGCATCAGGGGCTGGTGACTCAGCCGTTCAGCCTGAGCTTTACCCTGGCCGAGCATATGCAGGTCTCAGGGGCAACGTTCACCAACGGCTTGCTGCACATTGACCTGGTGCGGGACATCCCGGAAGCGGTTGCTCCGCAGCGGATCGCCATTAGCGAACGCCCGGCGCTGAATAGCTAAATAATTTTCCCATATGAAGTATTAAGGCCCCTGAAAATGGGGCCTTTTTTGTGCTCCGCACCCCATTATCCTCCCCATAGCTCTGCCAGAATCCTTAGTAACAATAATGTTATTCACAGGGATTATATATGAGTGGAATAGCGTTAACCGTCAGCATGCTGGCGCTGGTTGCCGTCGTGGGATTGTGGATCGGTAATATCAAGATCCGCGGGGTGGGCTTTGGGATCGGAGGCGTGCTGTTTGGCGGCATTATTGTCGGCCACTTTGTCAATCAGGCCGGGATTGGCCTGAACGGCGATATGCTGCACTTTATCCAGGAATTTGGGCTGATCCTGTTTGTTTACACGATAGGCATCCAGGTCGGACCCGGCTTCTTCTCATCCCTGCGCGTTTCCGGCTTGCGGCTAAATTTGTTCGCTATTCTTATCGTTGTGCTCGGTGCGTTGGTCACTGCCGTGGTCTACAAGCTGTTTGATGTGCCGCTGCCGGTGGTATTGGGGATCTTCTCCGGTGCCGTTACGAACACGCCAGCGCTGGGGGCCGGGCAGCAGATCCTGACCGATCTCGGCACGCCGGGGCAATTGGTTGACCAAATGGGGATGAGCTACGCGATGGCCTATCCGTTTGGGATTTGCGGCATCCTGCTGACCATGTGGCTGTTACGCATGGCCTTTCGCGTCAGCGTTGACAAAGAAGCTCAGCAGTTTGAAGCCAACAGCGGCCAAAATCACGCCCAGCTGCACACCATGAATATCTGCGTCGCCAACCCAAACCTGAACGGTCTGGCGATTCAGGACATCCCTATTCTTAACAGCGACGAAATAATATGCTCCCGCCTCAAGCGCGGAGAGCTGCTGATGGTGCCTTCTCCAGGCACCCTCGTTCAGACTGGCGACCTGCTGCACCTCGTTGGGGCAGAAAAAGATCTGCACAAAGCGCTGCTGGTGATCGGCAACGAAGTGGATACTTCGCTTTCCACGCGAGGCACGGATCTGCGGGTTGAGCGCGTCGTGGTGACCAACGAAAAGGTTCTGGGCAAGAAGATCCGCGATCTGCATCTGAAGCAGAAATATGACGTGGTGATATCTCGCCTTAACCGCGCCGGGGTCGAGCTGGTGGCCAGCAGCAACGCCAGCCTGCAGTTCGGCGACATCCTCAACCTGGTCGGACGCCCTCAATCGATCGACGCGGTGGCCGCAGAGGTCGGTAACGCGCAGCATAAGCTGCAGCAGGTGCAAATGCTGCCGGTGTTTATCGGCATCGGGCTTGGCGTGTTGCTGGGCTCCATTCCGCTGTTTATCCCCGGTTTCCCGGCGGCGCTGCGCCTTGGCCTGGCTGGTGGGCCGCTGATTATGGCGCTGATCCTCGGGCGCATCGGCAGTATCGGCAAGCTTTACTGGTTTATGCCGCCGAGTGCGAACCTGGCGCTGCGTGAGCTGGGTATCGTCCTGTTTCTGGCGGTGGTCGGGCTCAAGTCCGGCGGGGATTTTATCGACACGCTGCTGGTGGGCGACGGCGTAAGCTGGATTGGCTACGGCATTCTGATCACCGCGGTGCCGCTGATTACCGTCGGCCTGCTTGCTCGCCTGCTGGTGAAGATGAACTACCTGACGCTGTGCGGCATGCTGGCGGGCTCGATGACAGACCCACCTGCGCTGGCCTTTGCCAACGGGCTGCATGCGACCAGTGGAGCCGCCGCGCTTTCTTACGCTACGGTTTACCCGCTGGTGATGTTCCTGCGCATTATTACTCCCCAACTGCTGGCGCTGCTGTTCTGGGGACTATAGCTCTCCGCCGCCCGACTGGCCGGGCGGCACCCTCGAATGATCCCGGCGTAAGTGGTAATCCACCTGATATTCGCTGGCATTTCTGAACATCACCGAATAGTTAAGAAACTCGCCTTTATCGCTGTAGGAGAGCGAGGTGATGCGCAAAATCGGTGTCGCCTCCGCGATGTTCAGCAGTTTTGCCGTTTTTGCGTCGGCGAGTACCGGCGTCAGCGTTTCATAGTTGCCGCTGATGACTATCTGGCATTCATCTTCGATATAGCTGAATTTTGACCCCTCAAGGTGGGCCAGGGACAGGTTGCGAAAGAGTTTGACCGGCATATAGCTGTCTTCCACCATCAGCGGCTTGCCGCTCACGGCGCGCACGCGGCGGGAGTAATAGATTTTTTCGTCGATCTTAATGCGCAGCAGGCTGGCTATCGCCGGGGGCGCGGGCATCACGTTAAATTCCAGCACCTCGCTCAGCACCTCTTTGCCCTGGCTGCGCATCACTTCCACAAAACCCGTCAGGTTAGTGGTTTCGTGGTGAACGTCTTTTTTTGTCACCCAGGTGCCGCTGCCCTGGCGGCGATTAACCAGACCCCAGCCCACAAGCAAATCCACCGCTTTACGAATCGTCATGCGCGACACGCCAAATTCTTCAGCCAGCTTCTTTTCCCCAGGCAGGGGGCTGCCTAGGGTGTAGTCGGCAGAATTAAGCCGCAGCCGTAGCCTGTCGGCAATTGATTTGTAGATCATAGCTGGACATCTCCAGGCTTTATCACGCCGTTATATGTCGGTTAATTGTCTAGTTTTAACTCTAAAAGTAGACAACTTTGGCCAAATAAAAACCATGAATACGATCACGAATCGCTGCGCCTGACGCGGCGAGCCACCGCCCGCGCTCATATCCTCAGCCTCAGGCCAACTAAAAAAATAAGGCCGCCTCTTACTCTACGAAGTTGTTACATGAGGATTTAAAAATGCTCAGTCAAATACAACGTTTTGGTGGTGCAATGTTTACCCCGGTTCTGCTGTTCCCCTTCGCCGGGATCGTGGTCGGGCTTGCCATCATGCTGCGCAACCCGCTGTTTGTTGGCGAAGCGCTCACCGCACCAGACACTCTGTTTGCACAAATTGTTCATATCATCGAGGAAGGCGGCTGGACGGTGTTCCGCAATATGCCGCTGATTTTTGCCGTGGGTTTGCCCATCGGCCTGGCAAAACAGGCCCAGGGGCGAGCTTGCCTGGCGGTGCTGGTGAGCTTCTTAACCTGGAACTACTTCATCAATGCGATGGGGATGACGTGGGGGCACTACTTCGGCGTCGACTTTAGCCTCGACCCTACGGCAGGCAGCGGCCTGACGATGATGGCCGGGATTAAAACGCTCGACACCAGCATCATCGGGGCGATTGTTATCTCCGGCATCGTCACCGCGATTCACAACCGTTATTTCGATAAGCCGCTGCCGGTGTTCCTCGGTATTTTCCAGGGCAGCTCTTTTGTGGTGATTATGGCCTTCCTGGTGATGATCCCCTGCGCCTGGCTGACGCTGCTCGGCTGGCCAAAAGTGCAGCTCGGCATCGAATCGCTGCAGGCGTTTTTACGCAGTGCCGGGGCGCTGGGGGTCTGGGTATACACCTTCCTTGAACGTATTCTGATCCCTACCGGGCTGCACCACTTCGTCTATGGCCCGTTCATCTTCGGCCCGGCGGCGGTTGAAGGCGGCATTCAGGTGTACTGGGCGCAGCATTTGCAGGAGTTCAGCCAGAGCACTGCCTCGCTGAAATCTCTGTTCCCGGAAGGCGGCTTCGCCCTGCACGGCAACTCGAAGGTTTTCGGTTCGGTGGGTATCGCGCTGGCGCTCTACTACACCGCCTCGCCGCAGAACCGCGTGAAGGTTGCCGGGCTGCTGATACCCGCGACGCTGACAGCCATGCTGGTCGGCATCACTGAACCGCTGGAATTTACCTTCCTGTTTATCTCTCCGCTGCTGTTCGCTGTTCACGCCTTCCTGGCCGCCTCAATGGCAACGGTGATGTACATGGCGGGCGTGGTGGGCAACATGGGCGGCGGCCTGCTGGACCAGTTCCTGCCGCAAAACTGGATCCCCATGTTCCATAACCACGCCTCGATGGTCTTTACCCAGATAGGCATCGGCATCGCCTTTACCGGCGTCTACTTCGTGGTTTTCCGTGCCCTGATTCTGCGTTTCAACCTGAAAACGCCGGGCCGGGAAGACAGCGAGATCAAACTCTACAGCAAGGCCGACTACCAGGCGGCACGGCAGCAAACCAGTGCGGCAGTCAGTCAGGATGCAAAACACGGGCAGGCGCATGGCTTCCTGCAGGCGCTCGGCGGCGCGGCGAATATCGCCAGCCTGAATAACTGCGCGACTCGTCTGCGTATCACACTCGGTGACATGGCTCTGACCGAAGCCGACGAAGTGTTCAAAGCCCTTGGCGCCCACGGCGTGGTGCGCAGCGGCAATGGCATTCAGGTGATTGTCGGGCTGCATGTCCCGCAAATTCGCGACCAGATTGAAACCCTTATCAAAGAGCAAACTTCAGACGAACACCCATCCATGACGGAGGCAGTATCATGAAAAAATTCTCGGTAGTTGTAGCAGGTGGCGGCAGTACTTTTACCCCTGGCATCGTGCTGATGCTGTTGGCTAACCAGACCCGTTTCCCGCTGCGGGCGCTGAAGTTCTACGATAACGACGGCGCACGCCAGGAAACTATCGCCGAAGCCTGCAAAATCATCCTGAAAGAGCAGGCCCCGGATATCGACTTCAGCTATACCACCGACCCGCAGGAAGCGTTCAGTGACGTGGATTTTGTGATGGCGCACATTCGCGTGGGCAAATATCCGATGCGTGAAAAAGACGAGAAAATCCCGCTTCGCCACGGCGTACTCGGCCAGGAAACCTGCGGCCCGGGCGGGATAGCCTACGGCATGCGCTCCATCGGCGGCGTGCTGGAACTGGTGGATTATATGGAAAAATATTCGCCGAACGCCTGGATGTTGAACTACTCCAATCCGGCAGCCATTGTGGCGGAAGCGACCCGCCGCCTGCGTCCAGACTCAAAAATCCTGAATATCTGCGATATGCCTATCGGCATCGAAAGCCGCATGGCGCAGATTGTGGGCCTGAAGGATCGCAAAGAGATGAAGGTGCGTTACTACGGCCTGAACCACTTTGGCTGGTGGACCCACGTAGAAGATAAAGACGGCAATGACTTGATGCCGAAAATTCGCGAACATGTGGCTAAATATGGCTATGTGCCGCCAAAAGATGAGCATGGCACCGAAGCAAGCTGGAACGACACGTTTGCCAAAGCAAAAGATGTCTGGGCGCTTGATCCGGACACGCTGCCGAACACCTACCTGAAATACTATTTGTATCCGGATTACGTGGTGCAGCACTCCAACCCGGAGCGCACCAGGGCGAATGAGGTAATGGATCACCGCGAGAAGCACGTGTTTGGTTCCTGCAACGCCATTATTAGCGCCGGGAAATCCTCTGCAGGTGAGCTGGAAATTGACGAACATGCCTCTTACATCGTCGATCTTGCAACGGCCATTGCCTTTAACACCCAGGAGCGGATGCTGCTGATTGTGCCAAATAACGGGGCAATCAATAACTTCGACCCGGAAGCCATGGTGGAAATCCCTTGTCTGGTGGGCAAAGACGGGCCGGAGCCGCTGGTCGTGGGGAACATCCCTCAGTTCCAGAAAGGATTGATGAGCCAGCAGGTCGCCGTTGAAAAACTGGTCGTGGATGCCTGGGAGCACCGCTCTTATCAGAAACTGTGGCAGGCGATCACCCTGTCGAAAACCGTGCCGAGCGCCTCCGTTGCCAAAGCGATTCTTGATGATTTGATTGAAGCGAACAAAGACTACTGGCCTGAATTGAAATAAGTTTTCTCAGGCTTTTACGAAGCGCGGCGGAGACGTCGCGCTTTTTTTATGGCGATGCTTCCCAGATTGCCTTCTCCAGTCTGGACATTTTTTGTACCCGGCGATAAAGTTGTTAGGGTTATTAAGGTTAGGTTGGTTAGTTGGGTTATTTTGGAGGGCGCAATGGTATCAAGGCAAACCGGACGTATTGAGAAGAAAAAAGACCGGGTGCTGTTTGACAGCGAGAGCGTGAAGCTCACGCTTGCAAGAGGCGTTCGCGAGCCAAACAGCAAGCGCGAAGCCGGGCTGACCCTGCAGCTTGCGCTTCGCGGTGGCGTTTCCGGGCTGGAAGCGCTGCATACCCAACTCACTCATCTGCTAGAGGCAACCGAAGAGCTACAAACGCAGCAGCAGGCGCTGGAGCTTAATGACGGTTATGAAAAGCTGGTGGAACTCTATGGCGAGAAGCTTATCGGTGAGAGCGTGCTTGTCGCCCATGAACCCGCAGCCAACTACACTGCAGATTCGTCAAAGCGTTACGCGGCACAAAGCAGTTTTCTTCCTCCGGCCCAGCAGTGCGAGGTGATTAACCAGGCCCGCCTGGCACAGGCGCGAGACAGGTTAACGGACGAAGGCTGGCTGACCACCCATGAAATCGCCATGCTGGGCGGCTACTCGACAAAAAATGTCTCGGCTCAGCCAACGCGCTGGAAGGCGGCTGGAAAAATTTTCTCGGTCATTAAACGCGGCGTCGGGAACGTCTATCCGCGCTATGGTCTGGATGAAAACTACCGTCCTCTGCCTGTGATGAAAGTCATTCTGGAAACCTTCGCTCAGCATAAAACGGCCTGGGGGCTGGCAGAATGGTTTGCGACCTCTAACGGCCTGCTGGCGGGAAAAACGCCTGCCGAAATGGTCTCTGCTTATCCGGCTAACGTGCTACAGGCCGCTGAATACGAGGTCAGGAGGCTACAGGATGGCGCCGAAGGATGAGGCCAAAACGAAAGGACTTTTTGGCGAGCCAGTGTTGCTTGCCCCTGAACTTCCTGAGCCGGGAGACGCGATCCCGATTTTTAAAGAAACTTTACCGGCGGGAAAGGTCCTTTATCGCTGTCATGCCCTTACCTGGCCTGGAAACAGTTTCAATCCAGGGCGTGAACTGACCGGCAACGATTACGGTGCCAGGTTCAGCCCTTTTAAAGATATACAGGGGCGGCTGGTGCCAAGCCTGTATGCGGCAGACAGCATCACAGGGGCGCTGGCCGAAACGCTTTTTCACGACCTGATTGGCGGCGAGCGGCGGGGCTTTTTATCCATCAGGCCTTGGCGGCACTGGGGAATGAGTCAACTGGTGCTCAGGCGAGAGATGACGCTGGTGACGCTTAAAACAGCAGACCTCTACCGGATGGGGTTATCAAAGCAGTTTTTTCTGTTAAGCGATCGCCTGGTTTACCCGCAAACGCAGCGCTGGGCGCGTGCGATTCACGATCAAAATCCCGCCATTGACGGCATAGTCTGGAAATCCCGACAGCATGATGACAGCAGTGCTTTCCTTTTTTATGGCGACAGAACCCGTCCTGAGGATTTAGCGTTGCAACGTGAAGCTTGTGGGATATTTTCAACGCCAGAAGTGGTTGAAGAGATTGTGAAGATGGCGGACAGGCTCGGCATTGTGCTCAGCGACGAGTAGTTCGCTTTGGCAATCCTTCACACTCGGCATCACGATTAATTTTTTATTGCAATCCTCACTCCCCGCAAATGGGAAAAGCATGCTAAATATTAGTTTTCCTTCGCTAAGTAACGTGCCGCCGATGTTAAAGCCAACTCTTATTCTGGTTGCCCTCTCTTTCTGTGCCAGTTCGTTTGCGCAGCAGCAGGATGTTTTGCCGCCCACCTGGACCAGCCAGCTTGGGGTGGGAATGAACGTTGACTGGGCATTAACAGAGCGAGGCATCCGCGAATTTGACCCTCTGACGGTGCGTGACTTTCAGCAGCGAGGCTTTGGCCACGTCCGCATTCGCATTGCCGGGCCGATAACCCATCAGAAACTGGTGCATTTACGGCGCATCGTGGATGCCTGCGAGCAGTACCATATCGTGCCGGTGATCAGCTACCGGGCTGCGGAGCTGAAAGCGAAGCCGACCGCTGAAAATGCGGAAGATATTGTGGAGTGGTGGACGACCGTGGCGCGCTTTTTTGCCAAAAATGACGACTCGCTGGTGTTCGATATAATCGGGCAGCCGGAGGAGAAACTCAGCGCCAACCCTCAGTTGCTCAACCAGATTTACGACAAAACCGTGAAGGCGATTCATAAAATCAGCCCTCAGCGCCATATCTTTGTTGCGCCACGCAACCACGCCTCCCCGGAAGCGCTGGCCACGCTTAAAATTCCTGAATCCCGCCACGGACTGGTCATGGCTGACTGGCACCTGATGCCGGGCGGCCCAAAAAACTGGAACGGCAAAACATGGAACGGAAAAAACCAGTGGACGACGGGGACGGATGCTGAAAAAGCGGCTATCCACGCCCGCATCGAAACCGCCGTGCACTGGCAGCAGAAAACCGGCCATCTTTCCTGGGTCGGGAACTGGTCTCCTGGCAGTAAATTACCGGTCGATCAGCAGGTTGCGATGGCGACGTTTGTCGCCTGTGAATTACAAAAAGCGCAGATTCCGTATGCAGTCAACGGCGATGAAAAATTCTACGATGGGGAAGAGGGCGCCTGGCGGCCTGATATGGCGCCATTGCTGGACGCTATTCTGAAGCCTCAGTGTCAGTAATTATCACTCAGCGTGAATTATCTGTTGCTGCACTTCGGGTAATTATGTATTTTTATGCAAATTAACTGCATAAAAACATCATATATCCAGGGGCTTCTATGTTTACTAAAGCGATGAAATCAGTAGTGGCTGGCGGGTGTTTGCTCGCGGCATTGTTCAGTTCTGCTCAGGCGCTGGCGCAGACCTACGTTGTGGGTTCCGGCGGCACCTACCGCCCGTTTGAATACGAAAACAGCCAGAAACAGCTGGAAGGTTTCGATATCGACATCATCAAAGCCATCGCTAAAGCCGAAGGGTTTGATATCAAGCTGGTTAACACGCCGTGGGAAGGTATCTTCGCCACGCTGAACTCCGGCGATCGCGACATCATCATTTCCGGTATCACCATCACCGACAAGCGTAAAGCGATGGTCGATTTCTCCACGCCGTACTTCCCGGCAGAGCAATCCATCGTGGTGCCGACCGACTCTAAAGTAGATTCTGTTACCTCGCTGAAAGGCAAAAAAGTGGGCGTGGTTAACTCCAGCACTGGCGACATTGTGGTGTCCGACGTTCTGGGTAAAAACAGCACCGACATCAAGCGCTTTGACAACACGCCGCTGATGCTGCAGGAACTGACTGAAGACGGTATCGACGCCGCCGTGGGCGACGTGGGCGTGGTGAAGTACTACATCAAATCCCACCCGGAAAAACCGCTGAAGCTGGTACCGGACAGCAAGTTTGAGCGTCAGTACTTCGGCATCGCGGTTGCCAAAGGTAATACCGAGCTGAAAGGCAAAATCGACGCCGGCCTGAAGAAAATCATCGCCGACGGCACCTACGCTAAAATTTACGCCACCTGGTTCGACAACAACGTTCCAACCCTCCCGGCAGAGTAATTATCAATCGGGGCCGTTCCGGCCCCAAAAAGGACAGGTATGACCGGATTTCGCTGGGAGATAATCTCAGAATACGCGCCGTTGTTTATGCAGGGCGCGCTGATGACCATCAAGTGCACCATTATCTGCGTGATTTTAGGCACGACCTGGGGGCTGCTGCTGGGGCTGGGGCGTATGGCTCACGCCGATGACGGCCCGTGGAAGCACGTGCTGCGTTATGCCGTGCAGTGGCCAGTGCGCGTTTACGTCAGCGCGTTTCGCGGCACGCCTCTGTTCGTGCAGATCATGGTGGTTCACTTTGCGCTGGTGCCGCTGTTTATAAACCCGCGCGACGGGATCATGATCACCAGCGGGATGATGTCCGTGGACTTTGCCCGCGACCTTCGCTCCGAATACGGCGCGTTTCTCTCCTGCGTGGTGGCGATCACCCTTAACGCCGGGGCCTATGTGTCCGAGATTTTCCGCGCCGGTATTCAGTCCATCGACAAAGGGCAGATGGAAGCGTCACGCGCGCTGGGTATGGGCTGGGGCAAAACGATGCGTAAGGTTATTCTGCCGCAGGCGTTCCGCCGCATCCTGCCGCCGCTGGGCAACAACGCGATTGCCATTGTGAAAGACTCGTCGCTGGCATCCGCCATCGGTCTCGCCGACCTGGCCTACGCGGCGCGTACCGTTTCCGGCGCTTATGCGACTTACTGGGAACCGTACCTGACCATCTCCGTGGTGTACTGGGTGCTGACATTCCTGCTTTCGCTGCTGGTGCAACATATGGAAAAGAGGTTTGGCAAAAGTGATTCACGTTAAGGATTTACAGAAACAGTTTGGCAAAACTCACGTGCTGCGCGGTATCTCCTGCGATATCGCGCCTCAGGAAGTGGTTTGCGTGATTGGCCCTTCCGGCTCCGGCAAAAGTACGTTTCTGCGCTGCCTGAACGCGCTGGAAAAACCGGACGGCGGCGAAGTCGTAGTCAACGGTTTTGCGGTACACGACCCAAAAACTAATCTCAACACGCTGCGCGAAGGCGTGGGCATGGTGTTCCAGCGTTTTAACCTGTTCCCGCACATGACGGTGCTGGAAAACCTGATCATGGCACCCATGTCGCTGAAAGGGCTGTCCAAAGCGGAAGCGGTAAACCGCGCCGAAAAGCTGCTGCAAAAGGTCGGCCTGCTGGACAAAATCGATGCCTGGCCTTCGAGCCTCTCCGGTGGCCAGCAGCAGCGCGTGGCGATTGCCCGTGCGCTGGCGATGGAGCCGTCGATAATTCTGTTCGACGAGCCAACTTCAGCGCTGGATCCTGAGCTTGTCGGCGAAGTGCTGGCGGTGATGAAACAGTTGGCGCAGGAAGGGATGACGATGATTATCGTGACCCACGAAATGGGCTTTGCCCGCGAAGTGGCGGACCGGGTGATCTTCATTGACCAGGGTGTGATTCAGGAACAGGGCGTGCCGGCGCAGATCTTTAGCGCCCCGCAAAACCCGCGAACTCAGGCCTTCCTTAGCAAGGTTCTGTAAAAAAGGGCGCTTATGCGCCCTTTAACGTTGCTGACAAAGAGGGAAAAAGCGTGGTTTTTTCCTCTTTGTGGTTATCAGCCGAAAATCAACAAATTGATTTTCCTGTTTTTTAACGAGTCGTCTGGTTTTCTTCTATCACCAGCGTTTTTTAGCAGTAAAAAGGTCGCTTAAGCGCCCTTTCTATTGCCTATGCAAACTGGCGGATATGCCGGTCGATAAGCGCCAGCAGCTTCTGGTTATCCACGGTTTGCAGCAGCTTCACCGGCTTGCCCTGCGGCGCGTCAACGTTCACCGTCAGCCGCAAATGTTCCGGGCCATACCGCAGGGTTCTGCCGCGGCTCAGCCCGCTCAGCGACACATCCACATAATCCTCCGCCCAGCTCACCAGCTCGGGCTCAAGCAGCCAGGCAACGGTCAGCACATCGTGGATCCAGCAGCCCGGCAGTTGGCGAGTTTGCATGGAAAAATCCATCCACGGGCGAATGGTGTCCACGAGAAAACGGCTCAGGCGGTTATCGCAGGTGGCGAGCGCATCTAAATCCTGGTGAGTCATCATGGTTTGGGTGGTGACGTCCATCGGCACCAGAACGATGTTTGCGCCGCTGGTCAGCACGGCGTGTGCGGCCTCCGGGTCAACGCCGAAGTTGGTATCCTTCAGGTAGCCGTCAACGTTAAACACGCCGCCCATGATGACAATCTCTTTTACCGCGCTCGCCATCTGCGGGTAAAGCTGCAAAGCCAGCGCCACGTTGGTCAACGGGCCGATAGCTATCAGCGTGATTTCACCAGGATTTGTACAGATAAGTTCGCCCATCTTATGCACCGCCAGCGGGGCAACTTCGGCCAGCATTTGCGGGGCAGTAACGTCCTTCCACAGGTGGCGCAGACCCACTTTATCGACTTTGTGATCCAGATGTTCCCGCCACGGTGCTGAAGGCTCGATCAGCGCACGCGAAGCGCCGCGGGCGACCTCAACGGCCATGCCCAGGCGAGCGACTAAATCAGAGGCGACGGCGTAGCCCACTTCGCTTGGCGTATTGCCGGACACGGTGGTAATAAGCTCCAGAGAAATCTCCGGCGCCGCAAGCGCCAGGGCAAGGGCCAGACCGTCGTCTACGTTAGCCCCGGCAACGCCGTTACCCGGATCGCAATCGATAATTAAACGCTTCATGTTACTTATAACTTCCTGCTGTGGTGAGGGAGTGACAGCCGCAGGACTCGCCAATCTCCAGCTCAAAATCAAATTCGTGTTTATGCGGCTGCCCGTCCCACTTTTTCAGCATTTCGATGGCTTTTTTTGCCATTTTCGTGACGGGCTGGCGAACCGTCGTCAAAGAGGGAACGTTGAAGGCCGATTCCAGGGTGCCGTTGAAGCACACCAGGGCGAGGTCTTTCGGCGCGGAAAGCCCGTGTTCAGACAGTGCTCTCAGGCAGCCAAAGGCCTGTTGTTCATTGGTGGCAAACAGCGCCCGAGGCAATTCGCCAGCCAGCATTTGCTTTGTGGCATCGTAGCCGCCCTGGCGAGTGTAATCCGTTGAAAAAATCCATTCAGGGTGCACGGTAAGGCCCGCTTCTTCCAGCGCCAGCCGCCAGCCGCTGATGCGATCCTGAGTGTTTAGCATCTCCTGTGGCCCGCAAATAATGGCGATATCGCGATAGCCGTGCTCAATCAGATGGCGGGTTGCGCGCCGTGCGGCGTGCTGCTCGTTAACCTGAATCGAGCAAACGTTCAGCTCCGGCTCAACCCTGTCCAGCATCACGCAAGGCGTACCGCTGGCCTGGATAAGATCGATGTAAGGATGCCTGTCGACGCTGGTATAAATCAGCCCGTCCACCTGGCGATGTAGCAGGTTATTGATAAGCTCCAGCTCGCGGGCGCGATCGTCACCGGAATCCCCCAGCAAGAGCACCCGGCCATCGGCAAAAGCCTCCTGCTGGAGCGCGTGCGCCATGGACGAGATAAACGGGTTGGCAATATTGGGCACGACTAAACCGTAGGTGCGCGTGGTGCCGCTGGCCAAAGCCCTGGCAATGCCGTTCGGGCGGTAGCCGGTTTTCTTGATGGCGGCGAGCACGCGCTCACGCGTCGCCTGCGCGACCGGACGCGGGCCGTTGTTAATCACGTAGCTGACGACCGCGACGGAAGTCCCTGCTTCTTTGGCGACTTCAGCGCGGGTAACGCGGTGTACTTGAGGCTTAGTCACTGAATACCTGCTTTATTTGGCTGGCGGGCGATAAACGGAGCCACAGCATAAAGCTTTGCTCCGTAAAAATCGCCGTCAACTCTGTGACAAATCAAATAGCGTCTTCCGGCAGATTAAGGTCGCGACCTCGGGTCTCAGGTGCAAAGAAGGTGGTCACCAGCCCAATGCCCGCCATCACTGCAAAGTAGAGCGCGATAGGCCACCAGTGCCCGGTCCAGGAGAGCAGCGCGGCGGCAATCAGCGGTGCAGTTCCGCCGGAAAGCATCGACCCCAGCTCTTTGGCAAACGCCATCTTGGTATAGCGGTTTGTCACGCCGAAAAGCTCCACGCCCCAGGCGGCCTGCACACCGAAAATGCCCAGCGAAGCCAGCCCCATGCCGACAACGATGGTTGGAATAACGATCATCGGCTCGCGTGAGTCCAGCAGCATAAAGGCCGGGAAAGCGTAGATAATCAGCAGCAGGCAGAACCAGCGGTAAACGATCCGGCGGCCAAAGCGGTCGGAGAGCCAGCCGGCAAAAGGAATAATGGCGAAGCCCAGCACCGAGGCGATCAGCACCGCCAGCGTGGGGACGGATTTATCCACTGCCAGCACTTTGGCGACGTAGCCAATGATAAAACCCTGGGCGAGATAAGAAGGGCCGTTTTCACCAATGCGTAGCCCGACCATGGTCCAGAAGGCGCGGGTCCGCTGCCAGAAGCTGCGAGGATCTTTCTGCTGCTCGGCCAGCCCCTTTTCCCGTACCTGTTTACGCTCGGCTTCCAGCAGCGCTTTTTGGCGCTCAAACACCGGGGTTTCACGCAGATGCTGGCGAATAATCAGGGCAACAGCGGCAATCAACATGCTGCACAGGAACGGAATACGCCAGCCCCAGGCAAGCAGCGTCTCTTTATCCATCTGCAGCACCAGTAGCCAGGTCAGAGAAGCCAGCAGCGTGCCGCTGTTGGAGCCCAGCCCGATAATGGATGACACCAGGCCACGGCGTTTCACTGGCGCATATTCACCCAGCATGACGGTACCGCCGGACAGCTCCGCACCCGCGCCAAGCCCCTGGGCAAAACGCAGAATCACAAGGCAGGTTGGCGCCCAGACGCCAATTTGCGCGTAGCTTGGGATCAGGCCAATAAGCGTAGTGGAGCAGCCCATCAGCGCAATGGTAATGACCATCACCATTTTTCTGCCGTAGCGGTCGCCCAGCCAGCCAAACAGCAGGGCGCCTATTGGCCGGGCAACAAAGCCCACGGAGTAAGCGGCAAAGCTGGAGAGCAGCGCCATGACGGGCGTGGCATCCGGGAAGAACACATCGCCAAAGATGATCCCGGCCGCCAGGCCATAAAGCGCGAAGTCCGCGTATTCCATCGTGGTGCCGAGCCAGCAGGAGAAGGTGGCGCGAATAAAATCACGTTTACCTTCCGGCGTGGCCAGACGCTCTTCTGCCGCGTGTTGCGCCGAGGCCGGAGGAGGGGAGAAAGTGCTTGTCGTCATTAGAGTTCTCACAGAGATCGAACGTTATCTGTTGGCGAAGATGCCATTTTTAATCATTTCTCGCAGTGTATCTACGCGCGTAGATTGATCAAATAATTAAACCGGAAGTGAGAGTAAGGTAACTAAATGACAAAAATATGACGGGGAAGGTGACCCTCACCCTAACCCTCTCCCTGGAAGGGAGAGGGGACAGAACAGCATTCAGGCCAAAGATGCGGGTTTCTTCCGGCCCTTATTAGGAGAGGGGCCGATCGGGAGCAAAATATGCCGGGGTTTTCTCCCTCTCCCCTTTGGGGAGAGGGCTGGGGTGAGGGGAAAGATCAGCGAGCCTTCGCTAAATACTGCGCCATCTCAGCCTCAGGAACCATACCGCCTCCGGTGGCCCAGACCAGGTGCGTCGCGTTATCAAGCTGTTGGGCGCTGAAGCCCTGCAGCTCATGGTAAGACGTCGTCGCGCACACGCGCTGCGGCCCGGCCATACCAGCCAGGGCCGACGGCTCCAGGCGAATATTTTCCTCTTCAGCCAGCCAGCCTAGCAGGTTGTACAGCGTTTGATCGTCCACGGTATAGAAGCCGTCCAGCAGCCTTTGCATTGCTCTGCCGACAAAGCCGGAAGCCCGTCCCACGGCCAGACCGTCGGCGGCGGTTAGGTTATCTATCCCGATATCCTGCACGGAAAGCGCATCATGCAGGCCGGTATAAACCCCCAACAGCATGCAGGGGGAGTGGGTTGGCTCGGCAAAAATACAATGAACGTGGTCGCCAAAGGCCAGTTTCAGCCCAAACGCCACGCCACCGGGGCCGCCGCCGACGCCGCAGGGCAGATAGACAAACAAAGGGTGCTGCTCATCGACGGTAATAGCCTGTTGCGAGAATTGATCTTTTAGCCGTTGCCCGGCGACGGCGTAGCCAAGGAACAGCGTGCGGGAATTTTCATCATCGATAAAGAAGCAGTTGGCGTCAGCCTCGGCGGCTTTTCTCCCCTGCTCAACGGCAACCCCGTAATCTTCGGCGTATTCAACCACCTCCACGCCGTGGCTGCGCAGTTTAGCTTTTTTCCATTCGCGGGCGTCGGCGGACATATGCACCGTGACGCGGAAGCCAATTCTGGCGCTGATGATCCCAATCGACAGACCCAGGTTGCCGGTAGAGCCAACGGCGATGCTATAGCGGCTGAAAAACTCGCGTAATTCAGGAGAAAGCAACTTGCTGTAGTCATCTTCAGGACTCAGTAGGCCCGCCTCGGTAGCCAGTTTTTCCGCGTGAGTCAGGACTTCATAAATGCCCCCGCGAGCCTTAATCGAGCCAGAAATAGGCAGATGGCTGTCTTTTTTCAGCCACAGTTTACCGAAGAGCCGCTGCCCATTTTCTTTTTCCAGGCGCTTTTGCATCGCCGGAATGGCGGCCAGCTCTGACTCGATAATCCCACCGGCTGCGGCGGTTTCCGGGAATGCTTTGGCCAGATAAGGCGCAAAACGAGCCAGCCTGGCGTGCGCCTCTTTCACGTCCTGCTCAGTCAGGCCAACATGCGGTAAGCCTTCGGCAAGGGAGGTGGCTCCCGGATTAAACCAGGCCGTTTCGTTCAGGGCGGTAAGCTCGCTGAGCAGCGGAAATTTTTCGGTTAACGCGTGTAATTCTGTCGATTTCATAACGAGCCTCCTGGCGCTCAGATGATAAAGGAAAGCAGGAATGTGCCGGCCAGTGCAACTAAAGAAGCGATGAATGTCGCCGTGGTGTAGTACTTAAAGGTTTCATGGAGCGTCGCGCCGCAGTACTGCTTCACCAGCCAGAACAGCGAATCCGTCACAATGGTGCAGCCGATAGCGCCGGAGCCGATGGCGAGCGTCACAATCTCCGGACTGACGTTGGGATAGAGCGGCAGCAGCGGAGCAACGATAGCCGTGGCGCCCATCATCGCCACGGTCGCAGACCCGACGGCGGCGTGAAGGATAAGGGCAACCAGCCAGGCCAGCAGGATCGGATGCATATGCAGGCTGGAAAGGCTCAGCGCCAGGCTGTCTGCCATGCCGCTGGCCTTGAGAATGGCGTTAAACGCGCCGCCTGCCCCGATGATCATCAGGATATTCGCGATGGAGCCAAAGCCAGTTTCGGTGTGGCTCAGCAGCGTAGCGATACCCATGTTCTGACGCAGGCCCAGCAGATAATAGGCCACGAAAACGGCGATAAACATGGCGGTAATCGGGTTGCCGATAAACTCCAGCGCGGTATAAGCCGTGCTGCCCGGGGTCATGTTCAGCTCAGCGAGCGTCTTCGCCAGCATCAGGCCAATGGGTAGCAGCACGGTAAACAGCGTGGCGCTCAAGGACGGCAGAGAAGCCGCATCGCGCGTTTGCAGATATGAAAATTCGACGGGAACGGATTTAAACGGCAGACGCTTGCCCAGGCATTTCAGAAAGAGCGGGCCACCCACCAGAGACGCCAGCAGGCCAACCGCTAAGCCATACACAATCACGGTGCCTACATCGGCGCCGAGTTTATTGGTCACAAACAGCGCCGCCGGATGTGGGGGCACCACGCAGTGAACGGCCATCAGCGCGGTACACAGCGGGATCGCCAGTTTCAGCAGCGAAGTGTGGGTCTTTTTGGCGATGGAAAAGGCCAGCGGGATGAGCAGCACCACGCCAACCTCAACGAACAACGTAATGCCGCAAATCAGGCCGACCAGTACCATAATCACGTCGGCGGAAAGCCAGCGGCAGCGCTGCAGCGCCAGGCCAATGCGTTCGGCGGCGCCGGAGACTTCCATCATTTTTCCCAGAATGGTCCCCAGCCCGATGACCGCGGCTAAAAAGCCGAGTGTGCCGCCGATGCCGCTTTCCACTGCGTTGACCATCTCCAGCGGGCCCATGCCCATCATCACGCCGACGAAAAAGCTCGCCAGCAGCAGCGCGAGGAAAGGATGAAGCTTCAGTTTTATGATGGTCAACACGATTAACACTATGCTGGCAAGCAGCGTACCCACCACCCAGATTTGCGATCCCATTAGCCCTTCTCCTGTGCATCATTTGCGGGCTATTGGATAAAAATCCATCCGGGCTGACAAACGATAAAACTGGCCTTTCACATGAGGTAAATTGAATCAATAGGGTGATTTGAGTCGAAATCAGGCGATGAAATGTGTTTCAGGTTCGCTTTTCTTCAACTAAATGCTGCTGGTTAGCCGCGGATTTTTTAAACTTGGCCGCCGGAATTGAGAGAGAGGTCACGATGGAAACGTCACGCGAGGGGCGAAATCGGTTATTAAACGGCTGGCAGCTGTCGAAGCTGTACACTTTTGAGGTGGCGGCGCGCCATCAATCTTTTGCACTGGCGGCGGATGAACTGTCACTCAGCCCCAGCGCGGTTAGCCATCGGATAAACCAGCTGGAAGAGGAGCTGGGGATCCAGCTTTTTGTTCGCTCGCATCGTAAAGTGGAACTGACGCACGAAGGCAAGCGGGTGTTCTGGGCGCTGAAATCGTCTCTGGACACGTTGAACCAGGAGATTCTGGATATCAAAAACCAGGAACTCTCGGGGGTGCTGACCGTGTACTCCAGGCCGTCGATCGCCCAGTGCTGGCTGGTGCCCGCGCTGGGGGATTTCACCCAGCGCTACCCTGCTATCTCATTAACTATTCTGACCGGGAATGACAACCTCAATTTACAGCGTGCGGGTATCGATCTGGCGCTCTATTTTGACGATGCTCCTTCCTCGCAACTGAGCCACCATTTTCTGATGGATGAGGCGATTCTGCCGGTTTGCAGCCCGGAATATGCCCGCCGCTTTGAACTCCATTCCCGGCCTGCTCAACTGCGCCACTGTACTTTGCTGCATGACCGGCAGGCGTGGAGCAATGATTCCGGCACCGATGAGTGGTACAGCTGGGCTCAGCAGTTTGGTATTGAACTCCCGGCCTCGACGGGCATAGGCTTCGATCGCTCTGACCTGGCGGTGATTGCCGCGATGAACCACGTTGGCGTAGCGATGGGGAGAAAAAGGCTGGTGCAAAAGCGGCTGGAGCGGGGCGAGCTCATCGCCCCGTTTGGGGAGAAAACGTTAAAATGTCATCAGCATTACTACATTTCGACCCTAACTGGCCGACAATGGCCGAAGATTGACGCTTTTATTAGCTGGCTGAAAAACCTTGCCGAAGAGGCTAAATAACTAAACTGTCTCGCCATGATGCTGGAACCGCTGCGCCAGCGGCAGCCAGCAGCACAGGATCAGCACGCCCATCGCGGTCATCAGCATGCCGATGCTGTATTGCCCGGTTTGCGGCATCAGCGCGGAGAACCAGGCCATCACGCCGGAGCCGATGTTCTGCAGACCGCCAACCAGCGCCCCTGCGGTACCGGCCAGGAACGGGAACGGCTCCATCGCGCCGCTGGTCGCCAGCGGGAACAGCATGCCTGCGCCGAAGAAGAACAGCGCCGCAGGTACCAGCAGTGTCCAGATATTCATGATGCCGAACCAGCCAGGGATCCACATCAGAATACCGGCGAACAGGCAGCTCAATACCGCCTGCCACATCAGGCTGGAGAAACGCACGTTCTGGCGGCCCGCGTACCAGGAGCCAAAAAACGCCGCCGGAATGGGCAGAATAAACAGAATGCTGACCACCACGCCGTTCAGGCCGAGTACGCCGCCCATCAGTACGCCGGAGCAGGCTTCAAACACCGCCACGCCCGCCAGGCCACCAACCAGCATCAGCAGATAGCAGTTGAAGGAGATATTGCCGAGTAGCATTTTGTAGCTGCGCATCAGGCGAGGCGGCGTGGCGTCTGCCGGGCGAGTTTCGGGCAGCCAGCGCCACATAGAAAACGCGACAATGGCACACAGCAGCAGCAGGAAACCGTAGCAGGCCCGCCAGCCCCAGACGCTGTCCAGCATCCCGCCAATAACCGGTGCCAGCAGCGGACTCACCAGAATGCCCATGTTCAGCAGGCTGTTGGCCTGGCGTAAATCACCGCCTTCGTAGAGATCGCGCGGCATGGTTCTCGCCATCACGCCCGCGACCCCGGTGCCCATGCCCTGCAGGGCGCTTGCCAGCACCAGAATATGCAAATTAGTGGTAAACAGTGCACCGAGCGTCGCCAGCATAAAAATCACCATGCCGGCGAGGATCACCGGGCGGCGGCCAATGCGATCGGAAAGCGGGCCATAAAACAGCTGAGACACGCCGTAGGTAAACAAATAGGCCGCCATCACGCGCTGAATCGCGCCGCTGCGCACGCCCATTTCATGAGCCATATCGGGAATAGAAGGAATATAAATCGTCTGTGTCATCTGCCCGACAGCAACCAGCAGAATCAACATCATCAGCAGGTGGATATTGGCTAACTTTCTCATGGCGTCCGATCGTTTACCTGAAAAAAGAGAGAGGCTTCGCAGCGTATTTTGCTGTGTATGTTTTGAAAGCGAGAGGAATCTATCACAACCTATGCAATAAGCCAGATGATGAGGCTGTTTTAACAACAGAATTCCGTGTCGGTTTGTAAAGCGAAAGCGGCAATTTTTATTGCCACCAAACGCCCATTTTTGCCCCGCAACGGTGCAATCTTCGTTCACCCTCAGAGAATTACATTTGTTTACAGGTTAAATACAAATGCGTATATTTCTCATCCGCATTTAATCGTGCGCGTCTTTATAAAAATCAAAAAAAGTGCCGGCCACGGAAAACGCCGCAGCACTGCAAAAATGAGGGTTTAACATGGCATTTGTTAACTTCTCCAGGGATCGGTTCACGTTACGGGCAGGCGGCCCATCACTCCTGGCGGCGGCTATAGCGCTGGCGCTGCTGCCTTCTGCGCAGGCAGAAGACACCATCACGGTGAATACTCAGGCGGACAATCCGCTGGCGGGACAGGAACAGGATTACAGCGTCAAAACCACCACCACCGGCACCAAGCTGCTGCTGGTTCCGCGCGATATCCCGCAATCCGTCAGCGTCATCAGCCAGCAGCGTATTCAGGATCAGAACCTGCAAACCATCGGTGAGGTGCTGGATAACACCACCGGCATCAGCACCAAGCTGGTGGACAGCAGCCGTGCCACCTACTTTGCGCGCGGATTCTTTATCAGCAACTATGCCTACGACGACATGCCCACGCAGGTTAGCGACGTCTGGGACTTCGGTGATACCGGATCGGATACCGCCGTGTTTGAAAATATTGAAGTAGTGCGCGGCGCGGCGGGGCTGATGAGCGGCAGCGGCAATCCATCGGCGTACATCAACATGGTGCGCAAGCACGCCGACAGCCGCGAATTTAAAGGCAACGTGTCCGCCAGCTATGGTAGCTGGGACAAGCAGCGCTATGTGGCCGATCTTTCCGCGCCGCTGAGCGAGTCCGGCAACGTGCGGGGCCGCGTGGTTACCGGCTACCAGGACAACGACACCTGGCTGGACAAAAGCCACTACCGCAAGAAATTTATCTACGGCGTGGTGGATGCCGATTTGACCGACTCCACCACGCTTTCCGTCGGCTACGACTACCAGGAAAGCAATGACGACAGCCCGACCTGGGGCGGCCTGCCCACCTGGTATGCCGACGGCAGCCGGACGCACTTTAGCCGCAGCGCCACCACCGCGCCGGACTGGGCTTACTCCAACAAAGACGCCACCAAAGTGTTCGCCAACCTGGTCCAGCGCTTTGATAACGGCTGGGAAGCGCGTATCAACACGCTGCACGCCGAAACCAACTTCGACTCTAAGCTGATGTATGTCACCGGCTTCCCGGATAAAGTGACCGGCGCGGGCACCAGCGCCTATGGCGGCTGGAACCGGGGCGAGCGTAAACAGGATTCGGTGGATGCGTTTGTGCGCGGCGGCTTTGATCTGTTTGGCCGCCAGCACGAGCTGATGTTCGGCGGCAGTTACAGCCGCCAGCGTAACCACTACGACAACGCCATGCCGAACACCGGCTTGCCTTACGGCGGCATCGCGATGGACAGCTTCTACAGCAGCGTCGCAGACCCAAGCTGGTCATCCTTCTCGCTGTACAGCAAAGATGTGGTGCGCCAGCAGGCCGCCTACACCGCAGCGCGTTTCTCGCTGGCTGACCCGCTGCACCTGATTGTGGGCGCCCGCTATACCGAATGGGACGCGGACTACAATCCGTCCACCGCGCCGCAAACCAGCCTGAGCAGCAAAAAACACGACGTCACGCCGTACGCGGGGCTGGTTTACGACATCAATGACACCTGGTCGGCCTACACCAGCTACACCTCCATCTTTCAGCCGACCGACAAGCGCGACGTCAACGGCGATTACCTCGACCCAACCACCGGGAAGAGCTACGAAGCGGGCGTGAAAGCGGACTGGTTTAACACGCGCCTGACCACCTCGCTGGCGGTGTTCCGCATCGAACAGGACAAAGTTGCCCAGTCGCTCGGCACGCCGGTTAACGGCAACCCTGGTGAAACGGCGTATAAATCCGTGGACGGCACCGTGAGCCGCGGCGTGGAGTTTGAGCTGAACGGCGCGCTGACCGATAACTGGCAACTGACCTTCGGGGCTTCCCGCTATGTGGCAGATGACAATAACGGCGACGCTGTAAACCCTGACCAGCCGCGTACCACGATGAAGCTGTTCACCCGCTACCAGCTGCCGATGCTGCCGGAAGTGACCGTGGGCGGCGGTGTGAACTGGCAGAGTAAAACCTGGCAGGATGCCTACGGTCCGAACGGCAACACCCGCATCAAACAGGGCAGCTACGCGCTGGTGGATCTCTTCACCCGTTACCAGGTAACGAAAAACTTCGCCGTGCAGGGCAACATCAATAACCTGTTCGACAAAGAATATGAATCCTGGCTTTCCGACTATGTGGTTTATGGCGCCCCGCGCAGCTTCTCGCTGACGGCAAACTACAGCTTCTAAGCGTGACGGGGAGGTCATTGGCCTCCCTGACTACTTTCCCGCGCCAGCGCCAGGAAAGCGGCAAGCCCGGCAGAAGGATACCGCCTGCCGGAATAGTAAAGGCAAAGCCCCGGGAAGGGCGGGGTCCACGCTTCCAGCAGGCGCACCAGTTTGCCTGCGCGGATTTCATCGGCGACGTTTTGCTCCATGAAAAAGCCCAGTCCGATACCTTCCAGAACCGCCTCCCGCGCCAGAGAGGCTTCGTCCAGCGTCAGCGGCCCCTGCACATCGATTCGCGCGATTTCGCCCTGCTTTTCCAGATGCCAGCGGTAGAGCGAGCCATCCGGCAACCGGACGCGAATACAGGCGTGATTCAGCAAGTCGCCCGGCGTTAACGGCGCGCCGTGCTCCGCCAGATAAACCGGAGACGCGACAACGGCGAAGCGCTGCGGCTGGCCGAGAGAAAGCGCAATCATATCGGCAGGTACCAGCCCGGCTACGCGCACCCCAAGATCGAACCCTTCCGCAACGATATCAACCAGCTTTCCTTCGGTCACCATATCGACCTGCATCTCCGGATAGCGGCGTAAAAACTCAAACACCAGCGACGAAAGTACCTGGCGAGCGGCAAAAGGCGGCGCGTTGATGCGCAGCAGGCCGGACGGCGTATCGCGGTGCGCCCGCACGCTTTCAAGAGCGTCGTTCAGCCCCTGAAGAGACGGGCTAACTCTCTCAATAAACAGCCTCCCGGCCTCCGTCAGCGACACGCTACGGGTGGTGCGGTTAAACAGGCGTACGCCAAGTTCGGCCTCAAACTTTGCCAGCGTATGGCTGAGCGCCGTGGTTGAAACGCCGAGGTCGATAGCCGCCGCGCGGAAAGATCCCCGGCGGGCGATGGCCTGTACGGCTTCGATATCGCCGAGGGCTATGCGCGACATTGTCCCGATTCCTTCATCATTTCATCCCGGTTTGTCCCAATTGTTTAAATTATACCGCGTTCTTAGAGTAGTGATCCGACAGGTAAATCGACTTTCTGGAGAACGTAAGATGACTGACTTTTTGACACTGAAGGGCAAGAGAGCGCTGGTGACATCCGGCACGAAGGGGGCTGGGGCGGCGACCGTAGCGCTGTTCCGCGAGCTGGGCGCGCAGGTCATGACCGTGGCTCGCCATGCGCCTGAAAACGTTAATGACGATGAGTTTTTTGCGGCGGATCTCGCCACGCGTGAGGGCTGCGAGCAACTGGTAAAAGCGGTGCAGGCGCGTCTCGGGGGTGTGGATATCATCGTGCATATGCTCGGCGGCTCATCATCTCCCGCCGGAGGCTATGCGACGCTGGACGAAGCGCAGTGGCAGCACGAGCTGGCGCTTAACCTTTTCCCGGCGGTGCGGCTGGACAGGGCGTTGCTGCCGGGCATGACGGCGCAGGGCTCAGGCGTGATTATCCACGTCTCTTCGATTCAACGGATTTTACCGCTGCCGGAGGCAACCACGGCCTATGCCGCAGCCAAAGCGGCGCTTTCCGCCTATAGCAAAAGCTTGTCGAAAGAGGTTTCTCCGCTGGGCGTGCGGGTGCTGCGCGTGGCGCCGGGCTGGATTGAAACTGAGGCGTCTGTTCGCCTGGCGGAGCGGCTGGCGCTGCAGGCGGGCACGGATTATGAGGGCGGGAAGCAAATCATTATGGATTCGCTGGGCGGGATCCCGCTGGGTCGCCCGGCAAAACCAGAAGAAGTGGCTAACCTGATAGCCTTCCTGGCCTCAGACCGTGCCGCCGCGATTACCGGCACGGAGTACATCATTGACGGCGGAACGGTGCCGACCGTTTAGAAATGCACAGGCTGGCCAAAGCCGTCGCCGCTGTCGGTACTGTTATCCCTGCGGCCTCTGGCTTCCAGCTGGTCGGCGCGGATGCGGTCCCGGATATCCTGGCGCTGTTCCGGCGTCAGGTAGCGGCTGTTGTAGTAGGGATCGGGCCATGGCGAGCGCATAAAGCTGTCATCCAGCCGCTGCCTGTCCTGGCGGTCCATCCCTGAATTGTCCGATGACGAACAGGCGGCCAGCAGCAGCGGAGCCAGCAGAACGAGTGCATATTTAGAGGCCATTTTTCTTCCTGAAGCGTCAAGCAATGAAAGTGAGGCAGTATCGCGCATCAACATAGTGATGGCTTTATCTGTCGCCAATATTGCACAGCTTATCACGAAATAGTGAGCCGCTCAGAACGCCGACAGCGCCCGCGAACAGGCCATGCCGTGTTGGTACAGCTCCTCCGCATAAAAGTCAGGCACCGGGCTGTCTTTAATCGCCTGAGCCACGGCGGCGACATCATAATTTACCGTTTGAACCGCCAGTTTTAGCTTCCCGTGACGGTAACTGCCCATTAGCCAGGTGGCCTGCGGCTCGCCGGGTTTTATTCGCCCGACCGCGCCGGTGTTGGCGACGGTAAACCTGCGGCCATCGCTGCGGACCAGCTCGCGAATATCCGCGTAGTGTGTATGCCCGGAAATCATCACATCGAACTGATGGGCGGTTTGCCACTTCATCAGTTGGCTGCACGAGAACTGGCGATGCACATACTCGGAGAGCGAATCCGGGCTGGCGTGAACCAGCAGAATTCTGAGCGGCCCGGCATGAAACGCTCTCGACCGGGGCAGGGCGCTGAGCCAGCGGCGGTTCTCCTCCGTCAGCGTGCGTTTGCTCAAGGTAATCGCCTGTTCACGGGCTTGTTGTTCATGGACGGAGTGCTTAGCCAGCGGCGTGACCGGCTCGTCGATTGCTACGCGGCGGTCGTGGTTGCCCATCACCACCGGAATGTTGCGGCTGCGAATCAGATTTATCACTTCATTAGGCCACGGCGCAAAATCCACCAGATCGCCCAGGCACCAAATTTGGTTGATGTGGTGGCGGTCAATGTCCTGCAAAACGGCCTCAAGTGCCGGTAAATTGGCGTGAATATCGCTGAAAATCGCAAACTGGAAATCAATCTCTTTAGCGTTCATTGGGCTGACTCCCGGCGCGATCCCGCACGGTGAAAACGACAACCAGAGCAATGAAGAAAGCGAACAGCGCGGCGCAAACCAGCATCAGCGAGAAGCCGCTGGCGTAGCTGTGGCGGATCAGCGAGCTTAGCGTCTGAGCCTGTTTCTCCGGCCACAGCGCAAGGGCGCGCTGCACATCTCCTGCCACAACCTGAGTAATAAAATCGTCGCGTACCGGCAGGTTGCTAGCCTGCATCGTTGAGGTCAGCACGTGACGCGTATGCCCGGCCAGAATGGCCCCCAGCAGCGCAAAACCTTGCAGAATGCCGGAGAAGCGCGCCGTGGTGCTGATCCCCGAAGCCATGCCCGCCCTTTCGTGAGGCACGGTGCCCATAATCGCCTTCTGCGTTTCGCCGTTGAGGATGCCGCCACCGCTGCCCAGCACGGCCATACCGGCGATAACCAGCCAGGGCCACTGCGCCAGCACGCCGCCGGCGATTATCAGGTTGCCGACGCCAACCAGCCCTAATCCAGCGGCTAAGATCCAGCGGGCAGCCATGCGATGTGCCATCCAGCGAGCCACCATCGGGAAGAACAACATAGCGAGGGCGAACGGCAGCATGCCGACCCCGGACGCCAGCGCGGTTTTACCCTCGACGTTTTGCAGCATCAACGGCAGCAGGGACGTCATCACCTGTGCCGTCGCCGCGTAGGTGAACATCGCCAGCACCGCACCAATAAACGGCAGTGAACGGAACAGGCGAAGATCGAGCATCGGCTGAGTCTTGTAACGTTCGACCAGCGCAAAGAACAGAAAGAACCACGCTGAGGCGATAAAGCGCCCCATCACTTCGGGGCTGCCCCAGCCGTGCTCCGGGGCGAGGATCAGCGCCCAGGTGAGAGAAAACATGGCGGCGATAAACAGCGAAATGCCATGTACATCCGGCTTACCGGCGGCAGGATTGCTGGACTCTTCAATGGTGCGCAGCACCGCCATTGCCAGCAGCAGGCAAATGGGGATGTTGATGTAGAACGCCCAGCGCCAGCCGAAATAGGCGCTGATGATGCCGCCGGCCAAAGGCGCGAGTACCATGGTGATGCCCATCATACCGCCCCAGATGGCCCAGGCGCGGCCCCGTGCCTGAGGTTCGCGGAAGGTGTGGCCGATGATCGCCAGCGCGGGTGCCAGCAAGAACGCCGAGCCTACGCCCTGCAGAGCGCGGGCAATATTCAGCATCAGGATGGTGGTGGCCGCTCCGCAGGCGAGAGACGCCAGGGCAAACAGGGCGATACCGAATAAAAAAATCCGCCGTCTGCCGAAGCGGTCCGCCAGCGAACCGGCGGGCAGCAAAAGGGAAGAGAAGCACAGCACGTAGGCGCCAATCACCCACTCCATATCGGCAAACGTGGCGTCCAGCCCGCGGGCGATGGTCGGCAAGACGACGCCAACGATATTTGTGTCGATGACCGTCATCGCGCAGCCCATGGAAGCAACCAGCAGCACGGTGGTGTCGTTTTTGGCCGCGGGCGCGGCCAGCACAGTAGACATAAAAGCTCCGAAAACGCGGGAAGAACACGCCTTAAGCTTCACGATCCGGGGCGCGGTATTCAATTTTCACGTTCGGCATTATTATTAGTTAATACCTAATAATCAGGAGTAAACATGGAGCTTCGCCATCTGCGTTATTTTCTCGAAGTTGCCCGAACGCTCCATTTTGGCGCGGCGGCGGAAACGCTGAACATCTCCACGCCGACGCTGTCGGTGCAAATCAGTCAGCTTGAGCGGGAGTTTGGCACGCCGCTATTTTTACGTACTAAAAGGCGCGTACAGCTCACCCAGGCCGGGGAGATTTTCCGCGAAGAAGCCGAAGCCACGCTGCGGCAGGCTGAGCTGACGCGTGAGCGGGTGCTGAGCGCTGCACGCGGCGAGCAGGGCTACATTCGCGTCGGCTACGTGGCGTCTTCGCTTTGGTCGGGGACGCTTAGCTCGGTGATGGGGGCGTTTCGGGGGAGATATCCGGATATCTCGCTTGGTGCGCGAGAAGTGCTGATGGACAGCATGGCGGCGGCGCTGGTGGAGGGCAAAATCGACGTTGGGTTTGTGCGCGCCCCGGTCGCGCTGCCGTCAGAAGTCGGGCACCTGTTGGTGCAAAGCGACTGTTTTTGCCTGGCGCTCCCCGCTTGCCATCGTCTGGCTTCCGGCGCGGAAGCTATCGACCCTGCCGCTCTGGCCGGGGAAAGCTTTATTCTGCCGGAGCAGACATCCGGCTCGCATGAAGTCGCCCGCCGCGGGGGATTTGTGCTCAACGATGCCATCCGCTCCAGCACGCTGACCGAAGTGCTGGCGCATATAGCGCTGGGCAACGGCATCGCGGTTATCCCGGAGATCATGGCGAAAACCATCGGCGTGCCGGACGTGGTCTATCGCCCGATTGCCGGGGCAGAAATCCCTTCGGCTATCTGGATGCTGTACCGCAAGCGGGAGCGCACGCCGCTGATTAAACGCCTTATTCGCTTCGCAAAAGAGCACGTTTCGGGTCTGTCTGGAAACGTTTGAACACACTCTTTCACCCCCGGGATTCATTTGGCGGTTACGCTTGATCCAGAGCAGTTCTTAACCTGACCTGAACCCTGGAGAAAGCATGATCAAGCCTCGTTTGTTTATCCCGGCCTTAAGCCTCCTGCTGCTGAGCGTGGGCGCTGCGGCGGCGGACAATGTCATTACCCCGGTGCGCGGCACCATTGATGCGGTCAATGATTCCTCGCTGCAAATCACCACCCGTCAGGGGGAAAAGCTTTCCGTTGGCCTGACGGACAAAACCCGAATCAACGGCGTGAGCGAAGCGAAGATGAGCGACATCAAGCCCGACAGCTTCATCGGCACCGCCGCCGTGCCGCAGGCGGATGGCACGCTGAAGGCGCTGGAGGTACACGTTTTTGCCCCGAGCCTGCGCGGTTCCGGGGAAGGGTTTAATCCGTTTGAATCCGCCAACGGCCAGGTGAACACCATGACCAACGGCACGGTCGGCACCCTCGTGAACAGCCACGGGCGCACGATGACGGTGAAATTCCACGGCCAGCAGAAAACCGTGCAGGTGGCGGACGACGTGCCGGTGGTGCTGATCAGCCCCGCCGACAAATCCGTGCTGAAGCCGGGCGCGAAAGTGGTGCTGTTTGCCACCAAAGATGACAAAGGCCAGGCCGTCGCGCGCGGAATTTCCGCCGGGGTTAACGGGCTGACGCCGCCGATGTAATTTGTGGTGATTATCAGAACAGTGCCGACCTCTATACAGAGGACCTGCCAGTAAGCTTTACAGGTTGAATCGTTGATCGGTATTTCCCTTCTCCCTTTTAGGGAGAAGGTGGTTGCCCAGGTGAACAATAAATAACGCCCATGTATGATGCTCCGCAGACCATCAGACTCCTGTGGAGAGCACGTCATTGACAGCACAAACGGGCGATATACTTTTTAACGGCCAGCGCTTTTCGGCCTTCTTCTTTGATATGGACGGCACCATTCTGACCTCCATTCGCGTGGCAGAACGCATCTGGGGTGAGTGGGCCGTGCGTCACGGCATCGATCCGGTAGCTTTCCTGCCCACCATTCACGGCGTGCGCGCGGTGGAGACGATTGCCCGCCAGAATCTACCGGGCGTGGATGCCGAAGCCGAAGCACAGCGGATTACCGAAGCTGAAATCGCCGATGTGAATGGCGTGGAAGCCATCGGCGGCGCGCGAGAGTTTTTGCAGGCGCTGCCGATGGATCGCTGGGCCATTGTTACTTCCGCCCCAAAAGCGTTGGCGCTGCGCCGCATTCAGGCCGCCGGTTTGCCTGAACCCAAAGTCATTATTGCGGCGGAAGACGTCCGTCTCGGTAAACCCGCCCCGGAGGGCTACCTGCTGGCGGCGGAAAAATTGGGCGTAAACGCGGCCGACTGCCTGGTGTTTGAGGATGCCCTGGCGGGTGTACAAGCCGGTGAAGCGGCAGGCGCAAAAATCTTTGTCATTTCCGGCACCAACGCTCACCACGCCGGGGAGCTCTCTCGTTATACCGGCGCGGAAAATTACGATGCCCTGCGAGTTGAGGCCGACGGCTCGGGTATTCTCTTGCAGCTAAGCTAATTATTCAGGCTCTCTTTTGTGGCAGAGCCTATTCAAGGTGATTGACAGATTCCCGGCCGATGAGTGCCGGGTTATCTCTTTCATTCTCATGGGTAATTAAAAATATTACTCTACTTTGTAAATAAATAATTCATACTTTTCATGATGGCTAATATTTGATTTGCAGAACGTTCATGTATTTTTCTTTTAAAGGTTTTTGATGTTTTTTATTTATTTACCAGAATCCTCAGAAGCTATTTTTTTATTTTCCGCATTACATCGCCCCATCCCTGGCGCCAACCGCTAAGAACTAAAAGGTGCGTCACGTTATGCGTAACATCCTTCTGTAACAGCCTTTAAGTGTGATTTTCATCACAATTATGGGCAGGTAAAAGCCTTTAAATAGCGCTGAGTTTTACCCGCTGACTATTGAGGCATTGATGAAAATTAACACTGAATCCTGTGTGATCTCAGGCAAGCAAACCGTTTCCGTTAGCCATCAGGAAATTGAGTGGAATAATAAAGGGACGTTGCTGAAGATTTCCCGGGGAGGCATTTGCGGGTCCGATTTGCATTATTATCAGGAAGGGAAGGTCGGCAACTTTGCCGTAAAAGCCCCAATGATTTTAGGCCATGAAGTTATTGGCACGGTAGTGCATACCGATTCTCCTGAATTACATGAAGGGCAGACGGTCGCTATTAATCCATCCAAACCTTGTGGCCATTGTAAATATTGCCTTAGCCAGGAAGAAAATCAATGCACAACCATGCGCTTCTTCGGCAGCGCAATGTACTTCCCACACGTTGACGGCGGCTTTACCCGCTTTAAAACCGTCGACAGCGCGCAGTGCGTTCCCTATCCCGCTGAAGCGGATGAAAAAGTGATGGTGTTTGCCGAGCCGCTGGCGGTGGCCATCCACGCCGCGCACGAGGCGGGAGATCTGCAGGGCAAGCGCGTGTTTATCTCCGGCGTAGGGCCGATTGGCTGCCTGATCGCCAGCGCGGTAAAAACGCTGGGAGCGGCAGAAATTGTCTGCGCCGATGTCAGCCCGCGCTCGCTTTCGCTGGCCGCGCAGATGGGCGCCGACACGCTGGTGAACCCGCTGCACGATAGCCTGGACGGCTGGAAAGAGGAAAAAGGCTACTTCGATATCAGCTTTGAAGCCTCCGGTCACCCTTCGTCAGTAACCACCTGCCTGGAAGTGACCCGCGCCAAAGGCACCATGGTGCAGGTAGGAATGGGCGGCGCAGTGCCGGAATTCCCCATGATGATGCTCATCGCCAAAGAGATTTCGCTGAAAGGCTCTTTCCGCTTCACCACGGAGTTCAATACGGCCGTTTCCTGGCTGGCTAACAAGGTGATTAACCCGCTGCCGTTGCTGAGCGCAGAGTATGCCTTTACCGACCTGGAGCAGGCGCTGATCTTTGCCGGGGATAAAACCCAGGCCGCGAAAGTCCAGCTGGTTTTCTGAGGCCTGTTAATAAGGATTAAGGCAATGAACGATCTTTTTTCACTGAAAGGCAAGAACATCCTGATTACCGGCTCTGCGCAGGGGCTCGGGTACCTGATGGCTACCGGGCTGGGTCAGTACGGGGCGCAGATTGTCGTCAACGCCAGCACGCCAGCTAAGGTCGAGGCTGCGGTGCAAAAGCTGCGGGACGAAGGGATCCGCGCCGTGGGCGCCCCGTTCGACGTGACGCAGAAACAAGATGTCGATGCGGCTGTGGAGCGCATTGAGCAGGAAGTGGGCCCGATTGATGTGCTGGTGAACAACGCCGGAATTCAGCGCCGCCATCCTTTTACCGAGTTCCCCGAGCAGGACTGGAATGATGTGATTGCGGTGAACCAGACTGGCGTTTTCCTGGTTTCGCAGGCGGTGACCCGCCGGATGGTGGCGCGCCAGGCCGGGAAGGTGATCAATATCTGCTCCATGCAGAGTGAGCTGGGGCGCGACACGATCACGCCTTACGCCGCCTCGAAAGGCGCGGTGAAGATGCTGACCCGGGGCATGTGCGTTGAGCTGGCCCGCCACAACATTCAGGTCAACGGCATCGCCCCCGGCTACTTCAAAACGGAAATGACTCAGGCGCTGGTGAATGACGAAGCGTTCAGCGGCTGGCTGTGCAAACGGACGCCCGCCGCACGCTGGGGTGATCCGCAGGAGCTGATTGGCGCCGCGGTGTTCCTCTCTTCAAAAGCTTCAGATTTCGTTAACGGGCACCTGTTGTTTGTTGATGGCGGCATGCTGGCCGCCGTTTAACGGCGCGAGTGCCTGCCGAAAAGTGAAGGCGGGTAGACCGAATAAAAGGTGGAGAGCATGGGCCTTCTCTCGCCGCAGAAAGCTGAAAATCAAGCGATTGGTTTTCAGCTTTTTTAAACGCGCTGACTGCCCGACCTGACCACTAACCTGCAGCGCTTCGCGCTGCTTTTTTTGCACTGATAAGAGATAAGCGTATGCCATTACTTATTATTGCCGCAGGCGTCGCCCTGCTGCTGGTCCTGATGATCGGTTTTAAAGTGAACGGCTTTATCGCGCTGGTTCTGGTGGCGGCGGTGGTTGGGTTTGCGGAGGGAATGGATCCCCAGGCGATTCTGCACTCCATTCAAAACGGGATTGGCGGCACCCTCGGCGGGCTGGCGATGATCCTTGGCTTTGGGGCGATGCTCGGGAAGCTGATTTCGGATACCGGGGCGGCGCAGCGCATCGCCACTACCCTGATCGAGGCCTTCGGCGCGAAGCGCGTACAGTGGGCGCTGATGATTGCCGGGCTGGTGGTTGGGATGGCGATGTTCTTTGAGGTCGGCTTTGTGCTGCTTTTGCCGCTGGTGTTCACCGTTGTCGCCTCGTCCGGCCTGCCGCTGCTGTATGTGGGGGTACCGATGGTGGCCGCGCTGTCGGTCACGCACTGCTTCCTGCCGCCGCACCCGGGGCCGACCGCGATTGCCACCATGTATAACGCCAATCTCGGTACCACCCTGCTATACGGGCTGATTATCAGCCTGCCGACGATTATCGTTGCCGGACCGCTGTTCTCCCGTTTGTTAACCCGGTTTGAAAAGCAGCCGCCGGAAGGTCTGTTCAGCTCGCGGGTGTTCAGCGAGGCGGAAATGCCTTCGTTCTGGAACAGCCTGCTGGTGTCCATCACCCCCGTGCTGCTGATGGCCATTGCCGCGCTTTGTAACGTGGTGCTGCCTGAAAAAAGTGGGCTCAGATCTTTCCTCGACTTTATTGGTAACCCGGCGGTCGCGCTGTTTATTGCCCTGACTATCGCCACCTTTACCCTCGGCTGGCGCAAAGGGCGAGGCATGGAGCAGGTGATGAACATCGCCGGGGACTCTATCGGCGCTATCGCGATGATCGTGTTTATCATCGCCGGTGGCGGCGCCTTTAAGCAGGTGCTGGTCGACAGCGGCGTAGGGCAGTACATCGCGCACCTGATGAACGGTGCGCCGCTCTCGCCGCTGCTGATGTGCTGGACGGTGGCGGCACTGCTGCGTATTGCGCTGGGTTCGGCGACCGTCGCGGCGATCACTACCGCAGGCGTGGTGCTGCCTATCATCAGCGTGACCCACGCCGACCCGGCCCTGATGGTGCTGGCGACCGGGGCGGGGAGCGTGATCGCCTCTCACGTTAACGATCCGGGATTCTGGCTGTTTAAGGGCTACTTTAACCTCAGCGTGGGGGAAACGCTGCGTACCTGGACCGTGATGGAAACGCTGATCTCAGTCATGGGGCTGCTGGGCGTATTGACGATAAATGCCGTTTTGCATTAAATCGTTGTATGACTCGCCGACAGGCCACCGGGTGCGCGCGCTGCGCCCCGGTATTGAGAGGGCCGATGAGAAACCACCGCATTTCTTTGCAGGATATCGCCACGCTGGCTGGCGTGACGAAGATGACCGTCAGCCGCTACATCCGTTCGCCTAAAAAGGTTGCAAAAGAAACCGGGCTGCGTATCGCCCGAATCATGGAAGAGATTGATTACGTGCCCAATCGTGCCCCCGGTATGCTGCTGAATGCCCGCAGCTATACGCTGGGAGTGCTGATTCCTTCTTTTCAAAACCAGCTCTTCGCCGACATTCTCGCCGGCATTGAGTCCGTCACGTCCGGGCAGAATTACCAGACCCTGATCGCCAACTATAACTACAACCGCGAGTCGGAAGAGGAGTCGGTGATTAACCTGCTCTCCTACAACATCGACGGCATTATTCTCTGCGAGAAGTACCACACCTTCCGCACCGTGAAGTTTTTGCGGTCCGCTGCCATCCCGGTTGTGGAACTGATGGATATTCAGGGCGACCGGCTGGATATGGAGGTGGGGTTTGATAACCGCCAGGCCGCGTTAGACATGGTTGGCACCATGCTGGACAAGCGGCAGCGGCGCAGGATCGTCTACCTCGGTTCAAAAGATGACGTGCGCGACGAGCAGCGCTTCCGGGGTTACTGCGAAGCGATGACGCTGCGCGGCCTGGAGCCCCAGCGCATCAACCCGAAAGCCATTTCATCCATCCATCTGGGTATGCAGCTGATGCGCGACGCTCTGGCCGCTTACCCTGACCTGGACGGAGTCTTCTGCACTAACGACGATATTGCCATGGGGGCACTGCTGCTATGCCGGGAGCGCGGCCTGCCCGTGCCTGAACAAATCTCGATCGCCGGTTTTCACGGGCTGGAGATGGGGCGCCAGATGATCCCCAGCCTGGCAAGTGTGATCACCCCCCGCTTCGACATTGGCCGGGTGGCAGCCAGAATGCTGCTGGATAAGATCGGCAATGAAGACCTGAACCACAACACCATTGATTTGGGCTACCAGATTTACCACGGGCAGACGCTGTGAGCGGGTTTTGTGAGGCAGGCGCCAGGAAGGGAACACGGCGTTGATGACGCCGCGTATTTTTCCCCTCTCCCTTTTAGGAAGAGGGTCGGGTGAGGGGCTAGTGAATATTATTTCCGGACTGGCTATCGATCGTTGCCAGACCTGAATCTGCGCGGACAAAGCGGGGCTCTTGCAGGCTGTCGATCAGAAGATTAAACATCGGGATTAACAGAGAGCTGCAATATTTCCGTACCTGAAAGTGGCCAGCATCATCTATGGATGTATAAGATTTGTATCGCGCTGAAAGCTAATAAGGATTATTACGAATTTTTGGAATGTTGCATGAAGTAGATGGCACGCTAAAACATTAATGTGCTTTGGTGGAAATATTTTAATATTCTCAACCAATTATTTTATTTAGATGTTTTTGATATTTTAAACTTGGCGGAAAGTCACAGGAGTCGAACCTGCCCGGCGCCGCTGGCGGCACCAACTGGAGTTGAAGTCCAGCCGCCTCACCGGAGACGACGACCTTCCGCGCCTGCATTGCTACATGGAGGCGGGCGCAGTATACCGGGTTTCATGCTGCTGCCCAATGGGTCAGTAAGAATATATCCTGCGCCTAAAGTGAAATTATTTGCTAAATCAGTCTAACGACCTGGGAATCACTCCGTTGACGCGGTTCGCCAGGCTATGTCTCTCATGGCCTCTCTCGCTGTCTGGCTAATGCCGCCCAGCTGAAAGAAACCGTGGATCACGCCCAGATAGCGCTGGCAGCTTGCCGTAACACCTTGTTCTATAAGCTGGGAATAAAGTAATTCGCCCTCATCGCGCAGGGGATCGTATTCGGCGGTGAGGATATGCACTGGTGGCAGCCCGGCAAAATCTTCGCGCCACAGCGGGCTGGCTTCCGGATGCATCACATCCGTTCCAGGGAAATAAGCTTCAAAGCCACTGAGCAGCGTGTCGCGGGTGATAATGTAGTCTTCGCCGTTCTGCTGGTAGCTTGGCTGCTGAGCGCTGGCGTCGAGCATCGGATAAATCAGCATCAGGCTAGCCGGGAGCCATTCCTTGGCGGCTTTCAGACGCAGGGCGGTTACCAGGGCGATATGCCCGCCCGCGCTGTCTCCGGCAAGCGTGATACGCTCACTATCGACGCCTAAATTCATGGCGTGGTGCCTGATTAATATGGCAGCACGTTCGGCATCATCATGGGCGGCAGGGTAAGTGTGTTCTGGGGCCAGGCGATACTGCACGGCAATGACCCGGCATCCGCCGTGAAAAGCTAACTGGCGGAGCTGATTATCGTGAGTGGCAAACCCGCCGCTGACAAAGCAGCCGCCGTGATAATAAATCACCGTCGGCAGTGTTCCACTGGCGTCGAGTGGGGAAACGACCCGTAACGGCATTCCCTCCAGTGAAATATCTTCCACCTGGACTCTGGTTTCCGTTTCACCGGCCAGCACGGTACTGGCGATATAGCCTGCCCGCCGTTCGGCAAAACTTTGCTGGCGGGAAGAGGGGCGACCGGCGGCAATAAAGTCATTCACCAGTCGGGCAATAGCGGGTTCGAGGGCCATAATACGTCCTTTTACTGGATAAATATCCATATCCTATGCCGACAAACTGGCCAGGTAAACCCATCATTTATGGCGGGCAGGGTTCAGCCAAAAAAGAACCATGCCGTTTTTATCAGCCCATTTTCCACTTCGAAAACGGCCATGCTTTCAATCGGTTCATCGCTCAGGCCGTGGATCTTCTCGTGGTCGAACACCTTGTTGCCCATTGCGGTGCGGGAAATGATTTCTGCTCGCAGGGCCGGGTTATTGAAACGGTGATCTTTGTAGAAAGCATACAGGGCATCGCGTCCTGCCAGAGAAGGCGTTACGGCTGGCGGGCGATAGGCGGTGAAATCTTCGCTAAAGCAGGCTGTAAAGGCGTCGAGGTCGTGGGCATTGTACGCCTCGAACTGGCGTATGACGGGGTCTGTGACTGACATAAAAGTATCCTGATAAGAGAAACTGGCGGGCTGCCAAAATATGGTTGTGTGCCGGGACAGCGTCTCTTGCCCGATGGAAAATGTCTAATGAAAGGAATGGTGCCGTGGTTAAGTCCTGTCTCCCTTAGCAATACTCGGTAACAACCGGTTGCATTTCATCCCGTTACAATCCAGCGTCTAAAAACAACAAAGGGTTAGCAAACATGAAAAAACTGTTCGGGATGATGTTGGTTGGCGCGGTGGCGTTCTCGGTTGTGGCCTGCTCCAGCAGCTACGTAATGGCGACCAAAAATGGGGAAATGATCGTCACCAAAGGTAAACCAGAGGTGGATAAGCAAACCGGACTGACGCGCTACTATGACGCGCAGGGCGTGGAGCATCAGATCCAAAACGATCAAATCACCCAGCTGATTAAGCGCGGCTGATCGTTAGAAAAGAAAACTACCGGCCAGCGCAAGCTGGCCGGTAGGGCAGTTTTATTCCCCTTCGCCAGGGAATAAGAACGGGTTGATGCTGCTGCGGGCGAAGCCTTCCTGCTCCATGCGGGCGTCAAGCACCAGCGAGGCCAGGTCGTCGGCGACGGCTTCCACTTTAGGGTCCTTTTCCTGATAGAGAATTTTCAGGTAGGTGCCGCAGTCGCCGCAGCTTTCGGCTTTGATCGCCGCCTGTTCGCTGTCCAGCGACCAGTAGTTTAAGTCGCGGGTCTGCTCGCAGTTGCTGCACTTCACGCGCACCACGTGCCATTCGGTTTCGCATAGATTGCAATGCAAATAACGCAGGCCGTTAGTGGTGCCGATGTGCACCATGCTGGAAACCGGAATCGAGCCGCAAACCGGGCAGAACTGGCGCTGTTCGCCATATTCGGCTTTGGCTTTGCCGGGGATAAGCGTCGCCATTTGCGCCCAGTAGAGCGACAGCGCGGCCCAGATAAACGGCGCCTTGTCGCTGCTGACGAGCGAAAAGTCGGCGTTGAACAGCGAGGTGGCCATCTCTTCCAGCTCCTGCGAAGACGCCTTTTCAAGATTTTCAATCACCGCTAACGCCGGACCGTCCATCTCAGGCTTCAGCTCGGCAATCAGCGACTGCAGCAGGCGCTGCCAGTGCGGGTCGCGCGGCAGGACGTGAATATCCAGCGGCGGCTTGCCGGTTTTAGCTGCTTCGGCAATCAGGGCGGTTAAATCCATCTCCAGGGGGTGGTCGTACAGCACCACTTCCTGCGCGTGGGCAATCAGCGCGGCAAAGCGCAGATAGTCGCCCAGCGGGTTGCTGGCAGCCAGCTCGCGCAGGCGTTCAGCACGGCGGTTGTAGAGATTTTTGAGCCTGGGGAATAATAACGGCGGAATCACTTCCGCCGTGCGTTTCTCGCTCTTCTCCAGCTGATCTTGCGGGATTATGCGAATACTCATTCAGATGACTTTTCCTGTTTCCGGCGGACTTCGCGATACCATTTCGGGTGATGTTTCTTCGCCCACGTCGTGGTAACCCAGCCCTCCACCATCGCGGTGATGGTGCCTTTTACCCAAAGGGCGGCGTAAATATGCACCATGATAACCACAATTAACGCTACCGCGGCAAATGAATGCAGCATTAACGCAAATCGAATAACCGGAATTGGGAAGGCTGGCGCAAAGTAAGGACGCCAGATAATCACGCCGCTCGCCAGCAACAGCACCAGGAAAATAATCGCCGCCCAGAACACGCATTTCTGGCCGAAGTTATAGCGCCCGGTGTCTCCCACTTCTTCGTTGACGACGATCTTACGAATATTCTTCGCCCAAAAGATATCATCCCGATTGATTAGGTTGTGGTGCCAGTAACGGAAAAACATGATGATGAAGGAGGCGAACATCACCACCCCAACGAACGGGTGGAGGATGCGCGCCAGCTGCGGCGTGCCGAGAATGCCCATCAGCCAGTTGAAGGACGGGAAGAAAAAGCCCAGTCCGCTCACCGCCGCCAGCACGAAGCAGAAGGCGGTGATCCAGTGGTTGATGCGCTCCGGCGCGCTATAGCGCTGAATGGTCGGTTGCTTTTTCATTTACGCACCTCGTCGTCGTCATGGTGCAGATTATCGTCCTCTTCATCGGCACGGTTCGGGCCGACCCCAACGTAGTGGAAGACGCTGGCGGCGAAGGTTGCCGCAAAGCCGATGGCGGCCAGCGGTTTCCAGACGCCTTTCCAGAACTTCACGGTTGGGCTGATGGATGGGTTCTCCGGCAGGCCGTGATACAGCGTCGGCTTGTCCGCATGGTGCAGCACGTACATCACGTGCGTCCCGCCAACGCCTGCCGGATCGTACAAACCTGCGTTGTCATAACCACGGGTTTTCAGTTCCGCCACGCGCTCGCCGGCGAGGGTCTTCATATCCTCTTTCGAGCCGAAATGAATCGCCCCGGTCGGACAGGTTTTCACGCATGCAGGCTCCTGGCCCACGGTGACGCGGTCTACGCACAGGGTGCATTTGTAGACGCGGTTGTCCTCCGGGTTCAGGCGCGGCACGTCGAACGGGCAGCCCGCAATGCAATAGCCGCAGCCGATGCACTGTTCGGACTGGAAGTCGACGATGCCGTTGGCATACTGAATAATCGCCCCTTCCGACGGGCACGCCTTCAGGCAGCCCGGATCCGCGCAGTGCATACAGCCGTCTTTGCGGATCAGCCATTCCAGTTTGTCGTTCTGCTCCACTTCTGAGAAGCGCATCACCGTCCAGGATTTGGCGGTCAGGTCCGCCGGGTTGTCGTACACCCCGACGTTGTGCCCCACTTCATCACGGATGTCGTTCCACTCCGAGCACGCCACCTGGCAGGCCTTACAGCCGATGCAGGTGGTGACGTCGATAAGCTTGGCGACCTCTTGCTGGTGATCCCGCGCCTGAGGCGCGGGCGTGAAGCCGTTAGTGGCGGAACGACGGATAATGTCCTGAGATTGATAAGCCATAATTCGTCTCCGTTACACCTTTTCCACGTTGACCAGGAACGCCTTGAACTCTGGCGTTTGCGTGTTGGCATCCCCGACAAACGGCGTCAGGGTGTTGGCGATAAAGCCTTTCTTCGCCACGCCCTCGTAACCCCAGTGAATCGGGATCCCGATGGTATCTACCTTCTGACCATGAACGTCCAGCGTGCGGATACGCTTGGTCACCACCGCTTTGGCCTTGATGTAGCCGCGGTTGGAGGAGACCTTCACCGTGTCGCCGTGGGCGATGCCGAGCTTGTTGGCCAGCTTCTCGCCAATCTCGACAAACTGCTCCGGCTGCGCGATGGCGTTGAGCAGCGCGTGCTTGGTCCAGTAGTGGAAGTGCTCCGTCAGACGATAGGTGGTGCCGACATACGGGAACTTGTCGTGCGTGCCCATCGCCTCCAGGTCATCTTTAAACACGCGTGCCGCCGGGTTGGAGACCACGTTCGGGTGCAGCGGGTTGGTACCCAGCGGCGTTTCAAACGGCTCGTAGTGTTCCGGGAACGGCCCTTCTGCCATCTTGTCGAGGGCAAACAGGCGACCCAGCCCTTCCGGCTGCATGATAAACGGCCCGACGCCGCTGTCCGGCGCGGCGGTGCTGTAGTCCGGCACGTCGATGCCGCCCCATTTCGCGCCATCCCAGGAGATCAGGCGGCGTTTTTCATCCCACGGTTTACCCGACGGATCGGCGGAAGCACGGTTATACAGAATGCGGCGGTTAAGCGGCCACGCCCATGCCCAGCCGAGCGTGTTGCCCAGGCCTGACGGGTCGGCGTTGTCGCGGCGGGCCATCTGGTTGCCGTCCGGTGTCCAGCTCCCGGCGAAGATCCAGCAGCCGCTGGACGTTGTCCCGTCGTCGCGCAGCTGAGCAAAGGAGCTGAGCTGCTGCCCTTTTTTCACCAGCACCGCGCCGGTGGCCGGGTCAATCAGGTCTGCCAGCGCCTTGCCGTTGCTTTCCATAGCCACTTCTTCCGGCGCCGGGTTATCCGGGGTCAGGTACTGCCAGGTCATGTTCAGCACCTGCTCAGGCACTTTGCCGCCGTCGCGCTCGTACATGTGGCGCAGGCGGGTGAAGATGCCGGAGAGGATTTCGCCGTCGTTCAGCGCTTCCCCTGGCGCATCTGCCCCCTTCCAGTGCCACTGCAGCCAGCGCCCGGAGTTGACGATGGAGCCGTTCTCTTCCGCGAAGCAGGTGGATGGCAGGCGGAACACCTCGGTCTGGATTTGCGACGGATCAACGTCGTTCATCTCGCCGTGGTTCTGCCAGAAGTTGGAGGTTTCAGTGTTCAGCGGGTCAATGGTGACCAGGAACTTCAGCTTCGAAAGCGAGGCCACGACCTTGTTCTTGTTAGGGAACGAGGCCACCGGGTTAAAGCCCTGGCACAGATAGCCGTTGACCTTGCCCTGGCTCATCATCTCGAAGTACTGCAGCACGTCGTAGCCTTTGTCCCACTTCGGCAACCAGTCGTAGCCCCAGCTGTTTTCTTTCGTCGCTTTGTCGCCAAAGAAGGCTTTCATCATCGAGACGAAGAATTTCGGGTAGTTGCCCCAGTAGTTCACCTGGCCTTTCAGCAGCGGTTTCGGCGTGTTGGCCGCCAGATAGCTGTCGATATCCACCTGTTTTTCGCTGGGCAGGTTCATGTAACCCGGCAGGCTGGTGGAAAGCAGGCCGAGGTCGGTCAGACCCTGAATATTGGAGTGACCACGCAGGGCGTTAACGCCGCCGCCCGCCATCCCCATGTTGCCGAGCAGCAGCTGGATCATCGCCATGGTGCGGATGTTCTGCGCGCCGATGGAGTGCTGTGTCCAGCCCAGGGCGTACAGGAACGATGCGGTTTTGTCCGCCACGCTGGTTTCGGCGATGTACTCGCACACCTTCAGGAAGTCTTCCTTTGGCGTACCGCAGATGCTGGTGACCACATCCGGCGTGTAGCGGGAAATATGCTCTTTCAGCAGGTTCCACACGCAGCGCGGGTGCTGAAGCGTCAGATCGCGTTTGGCGAAGCCTTCTTCATCCAGCTCGTAGTTCCAGGTGGTTTTGTCATACTTGCGGTTTGCCGCGTCGTAGCCGGTGAACAGGCCGTCGTCGAAGCCGAAGTCCTCACGCACAATCAGGTTGGCGTTGGTGTAAGACTCGACGTACTCGCGGTTGAATTTGTTGTTGTTTATCAGGTACAGCAGGACGCCCGACAGGAATGCAATGTCGGTCCCGGAACGGATAGGCGTGTAGAAATCCGCCACCGAAGCGGTTCGCGTAAAGCGAGGATCGATCACAATCAGCTTCGCGCCGTTGTGAATTTTGGCTTCCATCGCCCAGCGGAATCCCACCGGATGCGCTTCTGCCGCGTTCCCACCCATTACCACGATGAGGTTGGCGTTTTTGATATCAACCCAGTGGTTGGTCATCGCACCGCGACCAAATGTTGGAGCAAGACTTGCTACCGTTGGTCCGTGTCAGACACGCGCCTGGTTATCCACGGCAAGCATGCCGAGGGCGCGGGAAAATTTCTGGGTTAAATAGCCGGTTTCGTTGCTGGACGCGGAGGCGCAAAGCATCCCCGTGGAGAGCCAGCGGTTGACCGTGGTGCCCTGGTCGTTCTTTTCGATGAAGTTGGCGTCGCGGTCTTCTTTCATCAGCTTCGCGATGCGGTTAAAGGCATCGTCCCAGCTGATTGGCTGCCATTTATCGGAGCCTGGCGCGCGGTAAGAAGGCGTTTTCAGGCGGCTTTCGGAGTGGATGAAGTCCACCAGACCGGCCCCTTTCGGGCACAGCGCGCCGCGGTTTACCGGGTGGTCCGGGTCACCTTCGATATGGAAAATTGAGGCTTTTGCGTTTTTTGCGCCGTCGCCGAGGCTATACATCAATAGCCCACAGCCCACGGAGCAGTATGTGCAGGTGTTACGGGTTTCACGGGTGCGCAGCAGCTTGTACTGCCGGGTTTCCGCTAGCGCAGCGCCGGGGGCAAAACCCAGTGCTGCTGCCGTGGTGCCTGCCATACCGCCAGCGCAGATCTTAAAGAACTGCCTTCTGCTGACCTGCATGGATCGCTCCTTACATTTCGACATTTCACATTGCTTAGGATTTATTTTGCGGGGTAACCCGCAAAGGTTCACAATTAGAACCAGTATAGATTTTGATGGCTTTCTTCCCTTCATCCGGAAGGGGTATTAAGTAGAATACCACAATGGTCCTGAGGGTGTTCTCGAATGGTTAAAACTAAGTGAACAAATTTCGCTACTCTGAAAAAGAAACCGTGGGGCAGATCGCAGGTGCCAGCACCGTTGATCTTTGGCACCGGGGCAATCTCTCCGTGGCAGAAACCGACTGGCTGGCGGAGGAAGTGCCCGTGGCGCTGGTTTACAACGGCATTTCACACGTTGTGATGATGGCATCGCCTAAAGACCTCGAAGCGTTTGCCCTCGGGTTTTCGCTGTCCGAAGGCATCATTGAAAGCCCTGCGGAGATTTATGGGATGGATGTGTCGCCGTCCTGCAACGGTATTGAAGTGCAAATTGAGCTGTCCAGCCGCCGCTTTATGGGGCTGAAAGAGCGCCGGCGAGCGCTGGCCGGGCGAACCGGCTGCGGCGTTTGCGGCGTCGAGCAGTTAAACGACATTGGCCGCCCGGTTCCGCCGCTGCCGTTTACCCAGACTTTTGCCCTGGAAAACCTGGATGCGGCGCTGAAAAAAATGCGTGACTACCAGCCCGTCGGCGAGCTGACCGGCTGTACCCATGCGGCACTTTGGCTAGATCTAGAGGGCCACATCCTCGACGGAAGGGAAGATATTGGCCGCCACGTAGCGCTGGATAAAATGCTCGGCGTTCGCAGCCGTAACCCGTGGCACAACGGCGCTGCGCTGGTGTCGAGCCGGGCTAGCTATGAAATGGTGCAGAAGGCCGCGATGTGCGGCATTGAAATCCTGTTCGCGGTGTCTGCGGCGACCTCATTAGCGGTTGAAGTTGCGCAGCGGACAAATCTCACGCTGGTGGGCTTTAACCGGCCTGGGCGGGCAACGGTTTATACGCATCCTGAGCGGCTGCGCTAGGTTTTCCCCTCACCCCGGCCCTCTCCCCAAAGGGGAGAGGGAGGAAAGAAGTGAAAGGTGGAGCAATCCTCTCTCCATAGGAGCGAGGGAGGAAAGAAGTGGAAGGTGAAGCAATCCTCTCCCCAGGCGAGCCAGGAGAAAATATCTAACAGGCAACGCTAACTCGTCCCCTCTCCCTGCCAGGGAGAGGGTTAGGGTGAGGGTCAATCCTCAGAACAGGCCCAGCGGCTTATCGGAATAGCTCACCAGCAGGCACTTCGTCTGCTGATAATGCTCCAGCATCATCTTATGGGTTTCGCGCCCAATCCCGGACTGTTTGTAGCCCCCGAACGCCGCGTGCGCCGGGTAGGCGTGATAACAGTTGGTCCACACGCGCCCGGCCTGAATGCCGCGCCCCATTTTATACGCCAGGCTGCCGTTGCGGCTCCACACGCCCGCGCCCAGGCCGTATTCGGTGTCGTTCGCCAGTTCCAGCGCCTCTTCCACGGTTTTAAACGTAGTGACGGCAAGCACCGGCCCGAAAATTTCTTCCTGGAACACACGCATGTTGTTTTTACCGAACAAGATGGTGGGCTCAAGGTAGTAGCCCGCCTGCAGGTCGCCCGTCAGCGCTTTTCTGCGCCCGCCAGTAAGTACATCCGCACCTTCTTTCTTGCCGATGTCGATGTAGTTGAGGATGGTTTCCATCTGCCCCTGAGACACCTGCGCGCCCATCTGGGTGCGGCTGTCCAGCGGGTTGCCTGAGCGAATGGCTTCTACGCGGCGGATCGCGCGTTCAATGAAACGTTCGTAGATGGACTCCTGCACCAGCGCTCGGCTCGGGCAGGTGCAGACCTCGCCCTGGTTGAAGGCGAACAGCGCAAAGCCTTCCAGCGCCTTGTCGAAGAAGGCGTCTTCCTCTTCCATTACGTCGGCGAAGAAGATGTTCGGGGATTTGCCGCCCAGCTCCAGCGTGACCGGGATAATGTTCTGGGTGGCGTACTGCATGATCTGCTGGCCGACTTCGGTGGAGCCGGTAAACGCCACTTTAGCGATGCGTTTGGATGTCGCCAGGTATTCACCAATTTCGCCGCCCGCGCCGTTGACCACGTTAACCATGCCCGGCGGCAGCAGGTCGCCAACCAGCTCCATTAGCAGCAGCACGGAGAGCGGGGTCAGTCGCGCAGGCTTCAGTACGATGCAGTTGCCCGCCGCCAGCGCCGGGGCCATTTTCCAGCTCGCCATCAGCAGTGGGAAGTTCCACGGGATAATCTGCGCCACCACGCCCAGCGGTTCGTGGAAGTGATAGGCGACGGTGTCTTTATCCACCTCGCTGATGCCGCCTTCCTGGGCTCGAATACAGGAGGCGAAATAGCGGAAATGGTCAATAGCCAGCGGCACGTCGGCGGCGCTGGTTTCGCGAATCGGTTTGCCGTTGTCCCAGGTTTCCGCCGTCGCCAGCAGCTCAATGTTTTGCTCCATGCGGTCGGCAATTTTTAGCAGGATAGTCGCGCGCTCCTGCACGGACATCTGTCCCCAGCCCTTTTTAGCCGCGTGGGCAGCATCCAGCGCCAGGTCGATGTCGGCCTTGCCGGAGCTGGCGATTTCGCACAGCGGCTGGCCGGTTACCGGGGTGAGGTTTGCATAGTACTGGCCGCCAACCGGGGCAACCCACTGGCCGCCGATGTAGTTGTCGTAACGGGGTTTAAGTTTGAGCGGGAAACCATACTCGCCGGGAATAATACGGGTATCGGGAGGATTATTTGTCATGGCCGTCTCCTTGTGATGGTTCACTCACAAGGGTAGTTCGGGCTGTCTGTTTCTTCGCCATTTCGCGTCGGCTTTACGACATGCTTCACGGATTCCCTGGGGAAGAGGGCAGACCTCTTCCCGCAGAATGGAATATTACGCCGGTAAAAATAGCGCCTTATCGCGCAGCAGATGGTCGTTGCCGCGCCGCCGGGTGAAGCCAATTTTGTCGAAATACTCCAGAATCTGAATCGCCAGTTTGCGGCCCACGCCCAACCTGTCGCGGAAGTCGGCGGCGTTGGTCGCGCCGTGGGTTTGATCCAGCTCGCGGATCAGATCGGCAAACGCCTGCAGGCGATCGTTCCGGTAATAACGATCTTTCAGAATCGCGGTGACCAGCCCTTGCTGAGCGGCGGATCTTAGCAGCTGGCGCATGACCTGCTCTTCTTCACCGGTTTCTTTGGCCAGGTCACGGACCCACCACGGCTCGTCGCCGAACAGGGCGTCGACTTTATCCCACACGGCCTGCTGTGCTGAGGAAAACCCAGGTTCATGTCCCGGCAGATGCAGCCAGCCCTGGCGGCTCATTATTAGGCCTTCACCGCGCATTTTTTCGATGAGCGACAGTACCAGACCTTCATCCTCTGCGGGCAACGCCATGCGGCGCAGGCGTTCTCTCCCCGGCCCCGGCTGATCGTCGTGTTGCTGGTGGTAGCGAGCCAGCGCGTCGAGCAGTTTTTGCTGCCAGGCAGCGGCCACGTCCGGGCTTAACAGCGCGTTGCCCGCCTGCAAGTATCCCGGCTTCGTAAGTAAGGCCTGAAGCCCTTGCGTTGTTAACTGACGCGCCCAGCTAAATTCGTTGAGCAAAACGGCGCCTCGCGCCAGGTGAGATCCCAGCGCTTGCTGGTCATCGGTGGTTTCTGCCAGCTCACCCAGCCAGCTCAGGAAGGCAGGCTGGCGTTTACCACGGCGTGGCGCATGAAGCAGCACGGCACGGGCTCCGGCGAGCGTGATGCGCGCGCTGATATCGCGCAGCACCAGGCGGTCGTTATCCGCCAGCCACAGCGGGACATCCAGCACCAGCTCGGCCAAATTACCTTCGAGCAGCGAAACTCGCCCGGTCACGTGGCGGGCAGAATGGTGAATATGCAGCGGCTGCCATTGCTGGAGCGGCTGCAGCGTTTGCAGCTCGACGATGACGCGCTCAACCGGCTGCAGAGGTTTGTCGCTCAGCAGCCAGTCGCCCCGGCTTATGTCGGTTTTTTCCGCGTCACCGCTGATGTTCAGCGCAATACGCTGCCCGGCCATCGCGCGGGTTGCCGGCTGGTTTTGAGCGTGGAGGCCGCGCACGCGCATCGGTTTTTCTGCGCCCGTCAGCCAGAGTGAATCGCCGATATTGACTTCGCCGCTCAGCGCCGTGCCGGTCACAACCAGCCCTGCGCCCCTGACCGTAAAGGCGCGGTCGATGGCGAGGCGGAAGCGATGTGCCGTGGCATGAGGGCGTTCGCCCAGCCCTTTGAGATGCTGCTGTAGCGCCTCGACGCCTTCCCCGCTGGTGGCGGCGGTCACAAAGATTGCGGCCTGGGTATCACCCAGTAATGCAGTAACTTCATCGCGGACTTCCGCAATGCGGCTGTCGCTCACGCGGTCGGCTTTAGTCAGCGCGACTGTGATCTGCGGGTTGCCGGTCAGCTGTAAAATCGCCAGATGTTCGCGGGTTTGCGCCATCACGCCATCATCGCAGGCGATGACCAGCAGGGCATGATCGATGCCGCCGACGCCAGCCAGCATGTTGGCCAGAAACTTTTCATGCCCGGGCACGTCGATAAAGCCGATAACCCGGCCATCCGGCTGCGGCCAGTAGGCGTAGCCGAGGTCGATGGTCATGCCGCGTTTTTTCTCTTCCGGCAGGCGGTCTGCGTTCACGCCGGTCAGCGCCTGAAGCAGGGTGGTTTTGCCGTGGTCGACGTGCCCGGCGGTGGCGATAATCACTGGGCGAGTCCCTCCAGCAGCAGCGCTTCGTTTTCGAGGCAGCGTAAATCCAGCCACAGGCGGCCCTCGGCCACGCGGCCAATCACCGGCCTTTCCAGCTCGCGCAGAGTTTGCGTCAGCGAGGCGATCGTTGTGCCACGTCCGTCTTTTGGCGTGAAGGTCAGAGCGGCACCAGGCAGGCGATCAACGGGTAAAGAGCCGCTGCCGATTTGCGACAGGCACGCTTCAACGCGCACGTCGAACTGCTCGCCAAAGCGCTCTTCAAATGCGGGCAGCAGGCGGCTGGCCTGCCGGTGGATATCTTCGGCGCTGCGGGTCAGCAGGCGCAGGGTTGGCAGGCGTTCAACCAGCGTTTCCGGGTGCTGGTACAGCCGCAGTGTGGCTTCCAGCGCCGCCAGCGTCATTTTGTCGGCCCGCAGCGCACGCTTCAGGGGGTGGCTCTGAATACGCTCGATCAGCGCCTTTTTGCCGACGATAATCCCGGCCTGCGGGCCACCGAGCAGTTTATCGCCGGAGAAGCTCACCAGGCTCACGCCATCGGCGATCAGCTGCTGCGGCATCGGCTCTGGCGGCAGGCCCCACTGGCTTAAATCCACCAGCGAGCCGCTGCCCAGATCGGTGACGACTGGCAGGTCGAGTTCGTTGCCCAGCGTAACCAGCTCGGCCTCGCTAACGACTTTGGTGAAGCCTTCAATGTGGTAATTGCTGGTGTGGACCTTCATCAGCAGCGAGGTATTTTCCCCCGCTGCCGCGCGGTAATCTTTCAGGTGCGTGCGGTTGGTGGTGCCGACTTCAACCAGCCCGCAGCCCGCCTGACGCATGACGTCGGGGATGCGAAACGCGCCGCCAATCTCCACCAGTTCGCCGCGAGAAACTACCACTTCACCGCCGTCTGCGCAGGCCGCCAGCATCAACAGAACCGCCGCCGCATTGTTATTGACGATGCAGGCGTCTTCCGCCCCGGTCAGCTCACAAAGCAGGTCGGCGATGGCGCGATCCCGGTGGCCGCGCCCGGCATCGTCCAGTGAATATTCCAGCGTGACGGCGGAGCGCATGGATTCCGTCACTGCCGCGATAGCTTCTTCAGCCTGTAATGCCCGGCCAAGATTGGTGTGCAGCACGGTACCGGTCAGGTTGAACACGGGCTGGAGAGCGCTGCGCTGGCTGGCCTCGAGCACGCTACGCGTTTTCTTCGCCCAGTCCTCGCTCCAGTCCGGCAGCTTGCTTGCCGAGCGGATGTGCTCGCGCGCTTCGTTTTGCAGCGTTCTCAGCGTGGCAACCACGCGGGTATGGCCGAACTCGGCAAGCAGGGCGCTAAAGGCGGCATCGCGCAGCAGGCGGTCGGTCGCCGGAAGATGGCTAAAAAGTGTTTGAGCTGTCGTCATGGCAAGGACTGAATTAAGAAATTTGTGGGCGATATTACAGGGGACAGCGTCCCCTGTCCTGGCCGCAGATCATGCCGCGGGCGGTTCGGTACGGGCAAAACTCTCGCGCTGGAACAGCTGTTCTACCAGCTTGACCAGGTGAGGGCGGTTCACGCACCAGCCCGGTGAAACGCGGCGGAAATTAAGATAGCCCACTGCGCAGGCCGCGGAAATACTGGCCAGATCGAGCGGCTCGGCGGCCAGGGTGCCGTCGGCGGCGTATTCTTCCAGCAGGTCGAGGGCGCGGCCAATCTTCTCGCGCTGACGCACCAGGACTTCTTCAGACTGCTGTTCCGCCGGGCGCAGTTTCTCACGCACCGACGTTAACGCCGCGTCCAGAATGCCGTCGGAAAGCGCCTCAAGCTGGCGCACTTTCAGCGCCGCTTTTGGGTCGTGCGGAATGAGCTCTGGCGCAATGTTTAGCAGCTCAAGGTATTGGGCGATGATCGGCGAATCAAACCAGCGCTCGCCTTCATCGGTGATAAGCGTAGGGACTTTGCCTAGCGGGTTGTACTGCGGAGCCGGGCTGTCGCCAACCCACGGGTTGACGTTAATAAATTCAAAACTGAGGCCTTTTTCAAGCAGGATGACCGAGATCTTTCGCACGTAGGGGCTGGTGTAATTACCGATCAGTTTCATGACATTATCCGTTTTTGCCAACTTGAGGTAAGTATGAAACAGATACCCAACATTGGTGAAAAAGTCTACGCCTGCTGCGCTTTTATGTAATCAACGAAGGCACGCAGCGCGCTGGGCATGTATTGCCGATTTGGGTAATAGAACTGGAACGGCGGCAGCGCAGGCAGCCAGTCTTCGAGCATTGAAACCAACCTGCCGCTTGCCAGGTGTTCTTCTACCTGCTGCTGATAGAGATAGCCGATGCCTGCGCCGCACAGCACCGCTGCCAGCTCAGAGTCGAGATCGTCCACGATGATGTTGCCGCACGGCGTCACTTCCAGCTTGCCCTCCGGCCCGTAAAACTCCCAGCAATAGGGGCGGCCGCTGTGAAAACGAAAGATGACGCTGCAGTGATTAACCAGCTCGCGAGGGTGCATTGGCGCAGGGTTTTGCGCCAGGTATTCCGGCGTGGCGACGACGCAAATCCTCGCTTTTGGGCCGATGGGAACGGCAATCATGTCTTTTTCCACCGTGGTGCTCAGCCGTATCCCGGCGTCGTACTCCTGCTTCACGATGTCCACCAGCCTGTCGTCGGTGGTCACTTCGACTTTGATGTCGGGATAGCGGGCGGTAAACCCGGCGACCAGCGGCATCAGCACAAGGCGTGATGCCAGCCGCGAACTGTTGATTTTGAGGGTACCCATCGGCGTGTCCCGAAACGAGTTCACCTCATCGAGAATAGTATGAATCTCGTCGCAGGCCGGGCGCAGGCGCTCGTAGAGGTTGTTGCCAGCCTCGGTCAGCGAGACGCTGCGGGTGGTGCGGTTGAACAGCCGAATTTTCAGGCGCTGCTCGAGCTGTTTGATGCCGTGGCTGATCGCCGAAGGAGACAGCCCCAGCTCGTCCCCGGCGGCGCGAAAGCTTTTGTGCCGCGCCACGGCGATAAAGGTCGCAAAGTCGGTAAAATTCAGCGCCATTAGTGAAAATCCTTCATTAACCTATCTCAAATACTACGTTTTACAGAATTATCCAGCGGTCGTAAAGTGAACGTACATCCCCACTGGCTGAGATAACTCCATGAAATCAGAGAATATGTATATTGTTTGGGCGCACCCGCGCAGTGAGTCGCTAACCGCGCAGGTGGTGCAGGAAATTCAGGGCGAGGCGGCCGAACGCGGCATTAACGTCTCCTCCCTGGATCTGTACCGCAGCGGCTTTAACCCGGCGCTGGGCATGGAAGATGAGCCGGACTGGAACAACCCGCAGAAACAGTATTCCCCGGAAGTTCATCGCTTGTTTGGCGAGTTAGAAGATAAAGACACCGTGGTGATCGTGTTCCCGGTGTGGTGGTACAGCTTCCCGGCCATGCTCAAAGGCTATCTGGATCGCGTGTGGAACTTCGGCCTGGGCTACGGGCCAGGCAGCACGCTGGGCAATAAGAAAATCCGCTGGGTGGCGCTGGTCGGCGGCTCGCAGGCCGGGTTTGTGAAATATGGCTGGGAAAAAAACATGGCCGATTATATTCACGGCTCAATGGGGTATCTGGGCGTGGAAGATGCAAAAATTGAGTTCCTCTATAACACCATCGGCGTGGAAGAGGGGATTGGCGACAGCGACGCCCATTACCAGCAGCTGTTTGCTCAGGTGCGCGGCATTGTCGCGGACTTAGGGTAACTAACTTTTCATTCCAGCGCGGCATTCAACGTCGCGCTTTCTGCCAGCCGCTTCGCTGTAATTTACTTTCATCCCTTTCTTGCCCGCCGTTTGTTGTCAACGCCCAGATTTTAACTGGATCACATTAGGATTAATCTGCCCCAAAATACTTTGTGAAGTAGATCACAAATGAATAACAAAGACGTCATAACAAAATGTGATTTTAGTCACATTAAAAGGTCAATCAGGGTTAAAAATTCCACGGTGTACTTTTTTTACACTGCAATTATGTGATCTTAATCACTCAATGTGGAAGGTGGATCCCTGAGTATTAGTGATCTAAATCACATAATTAGGCGGTTGCTGGACAGATTAACGATTCAGTGCCAGATTCGCGTCACTTTACTGCATAAGGCCGGCGACCCTGCCGCTACGTTAACAATAAACCTCGGGCTGCTTTTCAGCGCGGAACACCAACAAGGGGTATGTGTATGTCATCCGATATCAAGATCAAAGTGCAAAGCTTTGGTCGTTTCCTCAGCAATATGGTTATGCCAAATATCGGGGCGTTTATCGCCTGGGGTATTATCACGGCCTTATTTATTCCTACCGGATGGTTGCCAAACGAAACGCTGGCGAAGCTGGTAGGCCCGATGATCACTTACCTGCTGCCGCTGCTGATCGGCTTTACCGGTGGTCGCCTGATTGGCGGTGACCGCGGCGGCGTGGTGGGTGCGATTACTACCATGGGCGTTATCGTCGGGGCAGATATGCCGATGTTCCTCGGCGCAATGATTGCGGGTCCTCTGGGCGGCTGGGCAATCAAGCACTTCGACAAATGGGTCGACGGTAAAATCAAATCCGGCTTTGAAATGCTGGTGAACAACTTCTCTGCCGGTATCATCGGGATGATCCTGGCGATTCTGGCATTCCTCGGCATCGGCCCGGCGGTTGAAGTCCTGTCCAAAGTTCTGGCGGCAGGCGTTAACTTCATGGTTGTGCACGACATGCTGCCGCTGGCGTCTATCTTTGTAGAACCAGCTAAAATCCTGTTCCTGAACAACGCCATCAACCACGGTATCTTCTCGCCGCTGGGTATTCAGCAGTCCCACGAGCTGGGCAAATCCATCTTCTTCCTGATTGAAGCGAACCCGGGTCCGGGTATGGGTGTTCTGCTGGCGTACATGTTCTTTGGGCGCGGTAACGCTAAGCAGTCTGCGGGCGGCGCGGCAATCATCCACTTCCTGGGCGGTATCCACGAAATTTACTTCCCGTACGTGCTGATGAACCCACGTCTGATCCTGGCCGTTATCCTCGGCGGTATGACCGGCGTGTTCACCCTGACCGTGCTGAACGGCGGCCTGGTGTCTCCGGCTTCCCCGGGTTCTATCCTGGCGGTACTGGCAATGACGCCGAAAGGCGCGTACTTCGCTAACATCGCGGCTATCTGTGCGGCAATGGTTGTCTCCTTCGTGGTCTCCGCCATCTTGCTGAAAACCAGCAAAGTGAAAGAAGAAGACGACATCGAAGCTGCGGCTCGCCGTATGCAGGAAATGAAAGCCGAATCCAAAGGTGGCGCAGCGCCGCTGGCGGTAGGTGCTGGCCTGTCTAACGACCTGAGCCACGTGCGTAAAATCATCGTTGCCTGCGACGCAGGGATGGGCTCCAGCGCCATGGGCGCAGGCGTGCTGCGTAAGAAAGTGAACGACGCTGGCCTGAAAAATATCTCCGTGACCAACTGCGCGATCAACAGCCTGCCGGACGACGTTGACCTGGTGATTACCCACCGCGACCTGACCGAGCGTGCGATGCGCCAGGTGCCGCAGGCGCAGCATATCTCCCTGACCAACTTCCTCGACAGCAGCCTGTACGCTAACCTGGTTGAGCGTCTGGTGGCTTCCCAGAATCTGAGTCAGAAAGAAGAAAAAGTCATGCACAGCCTGGAAGACAGCTTTGTTTCCAGCGAAGACGCGGTGTTCAAGCTGGGCGCGGGTAACGTGTTCCTCGGCCTGAAAGCCAGCAACAAAGAAGAAGCGATTCGCTTCGCTGGTGAACAGCTGGTGAACGGCGGCTACGTGCAGCCGGAATACGTGGACGCGATGTTTGAGCGCGAGAAACTGACCCCGACCTACCTGGGTGAAGGTATCGCGGTTCCTCACGGCACCGTGGAAGCAAAAGACCGCGTGCTGAAAACCGGCGTGGTGTTCTGCCAGTACCCGGAAGGCGTTCACTTCGGTGAAGAGCCGGAAGACGTGGCTCGCCTGGTGATCGGTATTGCAGCCCGCAATAACGAACACATCCAGGTCATCACCAGCCTGACCAACGCGCTGGATGATGAGTCGGTGATTGAGCGCCTGGCGCACACCACCAGCGTCCAGGAAGTGCTGGATTTGCTGGCCGGTAAGAAATAAGACCCTGCCCCTCACCCCCTGAGGGGCAGCAGGTGCAAAGCATTACCCCCTCTCCCCTTTTGGGAGAGGGCTAGGGTGAGGGGATTCGCATACAGTATCCTTACCCCAGCCCTCACGGGTGAAATAATCAGGAAGGTTAACGCAATGAAAGCATTACATTTTGGTGCAGGTAATATCGGTCGTGGCTTTATCGGTAAACTGCTGGCGGACGCCGGTCTGCAGCTGACTTTTGCCGACGTAAACCAGGTGGTTCTGGATGCCCTGAACGCGCGTCACAGCTACCAGGTTCACGTAGTCGGCGAGCAGCAGCAGATTGATACCGTCTCCAACGTGAATGCCGTCAGCAGCATCGGCGACGACGTTGTGGCCCTTATCGCTCAGGTTGATCTGATCACCACCGCCGTCGGCCCGGTTGTGCTGGAGCGCATCGCACCAACGCTTGCCAAAGGCCTGGAACTGCGCCGTGCGAACGGCAACGAAACGCCGCTGAACATCATCGCCTGTGAAAACATGGTGCGTGGCACCAGCCAGCTGAAAGAGCACGTCAAGAAAGCGCTGTCTGCTGACGCGTGGGCGTGGGTAGAGCAGCACGTTGGCTTTGTCGATTCTGCAGTTGACCGCATCGTTCCGCCGTCTGAATCCGCCACTCACGATCCGCTGGAAGTGACCGTGGAGACCTTTAGCGAGTGGATTGTCGATAAAACCCAGTTTAAAGGTGACCTGCCGAACATTCCTGGCATGGAACTTACTGATAATCTTATGGCGTTTGTCGAGCGCAAGCTCTTCACGCTGAATACCGGGCATGCTATAACCGCGTACCTCGGTCAGCTGGCCGGGCACCAGACTATCCGCGATGCCATTCTTGATGAGAAAGTGCGCGCCGTAGTGAAAGGGGCGATGGAAGAGAGCGGTGCGGTGCTGATTAAGCGCTACGGCTTTGAAGCCGACAAACATGCCGCGTACATCAAGAAAATCCTCGGTCGTTTCGAAAACCCGTATCTGAAGGATGACGTGGAACGCGTTGGCCGCCAGCCGCTGCGTAAACTCAGCGCGGGTGACCGCCTGGTTAAGCCGCTGCTGGGGACGATTGAGTACGGTTTGCCTCACGCTCACCTGATCAAAGGGATTGCGGCGGCAATGCACTACCACAGCGAGCAGGACCCGCAGGCGCAGGAGCTGAAGCAGCTTCTGGCAGATAAAGGCCCGCAGGCGGCGCTGGCGGAAGTGTCCGGTCTGGATGTAAACAGCGAAGCCGTGACTGAGGCGGTGAAGGCGTATAACGCCATAGCGTAACCCTATGCAGGCGCGGTGGATACCGCGCCTGAAACATGTTTAGTGATGCAGGCAAAAATGGAAGAAACCCAGGCCTTTGAAAACCGCGTGCTTGAGCGACTGAATGCCGGCAAAACCGTAAGAAGCCTGCTGATTGCTGCCGTCGAGCTGTTAACCGAAGCGGTAAATATCCTGGTGCTGCAGGTGTTCCGCAAGGACGACTACGCGGTGAAATATGCGGTTGAGCCATTGCTGGACGGCGACGGCCCGCTGGGCGACCTGTCGGTACGCCTGAAGCTTATCTACGGGCTGGGCGTGTTGAACCGCGCCGAGTACGAAGACTGCGAGCTGCTCATGGCGCTCCGGGAAGAACTGAACCACGACGGCAACGAGTACAGCTTCACCGATGACGAAATGCTTGGCCCGTTTGGCGAGCTGCACTGCGTGACGGCACTACCGCCGACGCCGACTTTCGTTGACGGCAGCGATCCTGAGTTGTTGGCAATGCAGCGTCAGCGATATATGCAAATCGTTCGTTCCACGATGGTCCTTTCCCTGACCGAGCTGATCTCCCGGATCAGCTTAAAAAAAGCCTTCCAGAAATAGCCGCTTTTCGCCCTGTCCCTCAGGATCGTGTATCCTTGCCAGCAAGCCATCTTTATTCACGGTAAGTCAAAATGAAAGAAATCGAAAAAGCAGAAATTAAACGCCTCAGCGACCGTCTGGACGCTATCCGCCACGAAATGCCAGGCCTGCACCTGATCAACGAAGCGGAAAAATATGCCGAGCTGGAAAAAGAGCGGCAGAAGCTGGAAATCGAAATCGCTCGCCTGCAGGCGGTGCGTAACCAGAAGCTGAGCAAAGAAGCGCAGAAGTTGGTAGCGCTGCCGTACAAGCGTGCGATTACCAAAAAAGAGCAGGCCGATATGGGCAAGCTCAAGAAAAGCGTGCGTGGCCTGGTAATTGTCCATCCGATGACCGCTCTGGGTCGCGAGATGGAACTGACCGAGATGACCGGTTTCTCCCGCACGGAATTCTGATCGCGTTCTCTTTTCGGTGAAATAAGCCAATAAAACCCGTCATCGTTTTCCGATTAAATCCTCATCCGGCCTTGTTGTTAAGCGCCGGGTGCGGGGTTTAACCCTCAGTTTCTGTCGCTTTTTTCATGATCATTTTGTGTTCAGTTTTTTTGAAGTAGATAAGCGAATTGTTCCGCTAACAAACAAAGCACGGCGGCGCTATTCTTATCTCATTGAAGGCAGTCAGCCTTCCAACTAAACAAAATGCAAAGGTAACCATCATGAAAAGCATCAAATATTTTGCCGTAGTTATGACTCTCGCTGCTTCCTTCTCCGGCTTCGCTGCGGAAACTCAGCCAGCTGTCAGCCAGAAAATGGGCACCGTATCGGTCAGCGGCGCGTCTAACCTCGACAGCCTGCAACACCAGCTGCAGCAGAAAGCCGAGCAGGCAGGCGCGAAGTCTATCCGCATTGTTTCCGCCGGTGGTGATAACAAAATGTACGGCGTGGCTGAAATCTACAACTAAGTCTTGAATCACGCAGTATGGGCCGCCTTGTGCGGCCCGTGTTTTATCTGAACTCCCGGGCCAGCAGGCCAAAAATCCAGTCATCCTGCCAGCGTTCGCTCAGCCAGTAGTTCTCCCGCAGCGTTCCTTCCGGCTGAAACCCGACTTTCTCCAGCACTTTCTTCGACGGAATATTTCCGGCGGTGACCGTGGCCACAAGCTTGCGGATGCCGACCTCCGCAAATGCAAAGGCGCACACCTCGTACAGCGATTCGTACCCGTAGCCCTGGCCGTGAAACGACGGGTCGAGTAAAAAGCCGACTTCCGCGATATCGTCCTCACGCAGAATGAAGCCGGTGACGCCAATCGGCACGCCGGTTTTGCGGTGACGCATCACCATACAGAGCCAGTGGCGGCTGCCCGGCTGCCAGTTGGGAAGACGGGCGTCAAAAGCCTGGCGGATCTCTGTCTCCGGTCGGTTATCGGCCACGTAGCGCATGACGTCCGGCTGCTGCTGCAGGTAGCGGAAAAGTGACCAGTCGGCTTCGGTGATTTGGCTGAGCGCCAGGCGTGGCGTCAAAAGCGTCGGCATGGCGTTAATCCACAATAAACAGGACGGCACCTGATGGCGTTGAGGAACGGTGAGGCTCCGCGCCGTCGGCCACCTGGTAACTCATACCCGGGGTTAACGTAAACTGGCGGCCATCTTCCAGCTCAGTTTGCAGCTCGCCCTTCAGGCACAGCAAAACGTGCCCTTTTTGGCACCAGTGATCGGCCAGATAGCCGGCGGTGTATTCCACCATGCGCACGCGGATGGGCCCAAACTGCTGCGTGCGCCAAAGCGCTTTGCCGGTGATGCCGGGGTGTTCGGTGGGGATTAGGGTGGCCCAGTCGGTGGTATTAAAAGGCAAGTCGGTGATGTTCATGCGGCTCCTGAGTATTGTTGTTGTTGTCTGGTCCTCCTTTTGATAGCAGTAAATAAAAAACGGTGCCAGCGTGTGGCACCGCTTAAGCGTTATTCCCAGCGGGATAAATCATCCCTCGTCAGCCCCATATCCCTGAGTTGTTCCGGACTAAGTTCGCGTAACGCCCGTAAAGTCTGGCGGCGCTGGCGGCTGCGGCGAAAATACTGGTAAAGCATTACCAGGCCATAAAACGGTCTGCGATGGTGGTTCTCTTCAAAGCCCATGCTGTGACTCCTCGCGGTTTGCCTGGGGGTAATCATGGGGCCAGCGGGCAAAAGCAGACAGATTCAAAAATTACTTTTCTTTAACATACAGAAGGGCTAAAACATGAGCTGAATGGCATTTTTTGCGCCATTCTGTATCGGTTTTTCCTTCTGTATGGCTTCCGGTGAGGATACAGCATGACGCGTTACCAACATCTCGCCACGCTGCTGGCTGAGCGCATTGAGCAGGGGCTTTATCAAAGCGGGGAGCGCTTGCCTTCGGTGCGGAGCCTGAGCAGTGAACACGGCGTCAGTATCAGTACCGTGCAACAGGCGTATCACGTCCTGGAAGACCAGCAGCTGATTTCCCCTCAGCCACGTTCCGGCTACTTTGTTTCGCCGCGCAAAGCCGTGCCGCCTGTGCCGCGCTTAACGCGTCCCGTACAGCGCCCGGTGGAAGTGACGCAGTGGGATGCGGTGCTGGAATTGGTGAACTCCCGGCAGGATTGCGAAGTGATCGCCTTCGGCAGCGGATCGCCGGATCTCACCCAGTCGACTATGAAACCGCTGTGGCGAGAAATGGGGCGGCTCGCGCAGTACCAGGAGCCTGAGCTGCTGGGCTACGACGGTATGTTCGGCGTGAAAGCCCTGCGCGAGCAAATTGCCCGCCTGATGCTGGACAGCAACTGCGTGGTGAATGCCGATGAGATCGTGGTGACCAACGGCTGCCATGAAGCACTGTCGATTGCGATTCGCGCGGTGTGTGAGCCGGGGGACATAGTGGCGGTTGAGTCGCCGTCATTCCACGGAACCATGCAGATGCTGCGCGGTTACGGTGTCAAAGTAGTTGAAATTCCTACTGATTCTGTCACCGGTATTAGCCTGGAAGCACTCGAGCTGGCGCTGGAGCAGTGGCCCATCAAAGCCGTGATTCTGGTAGCCAATTGCAATAATCCTCTTGGCTTCATCATGCCGGAGGCGCGTAAAAAAGCGGTGATGAACCTTGCCCGGCGCTTTGATATCGCCATCATCGAGGATGATGTCTACGGTGAGTTGGCCTATGAATACCCGCGCCCTATGACGATCAAATCCCTGGATGTGGATGGCCGCGTCCTGCTGTGCAGTTCGTTTTCAAAAACGCTGGCGCCGGGGCTGCGCGTGGGCTGGATTGTGCCGGGACGTTACCTCGACCGCACGCTGCACACCAAGTATATCGGCACCGGCAGCAGCGCGACCTTCACCCAGCAGGCGGTAGCGGCCTTTATTCGCAACGGGCATTACCATCGCCATATCCGGCGTATGCGCCAGCACTACCAGCGCAATCTGGAGGTGTTTACCTGCCGCGTGCGGCAATATTTCCCCTGCGGGATTTGCGTCAGCCGGCCTCAGGGGGGCTTTTTGATGTGGATTGAACTCCCGGAAGAAGTCGATGCGGTGCGGCTGGGCAGCGCATTGAAAGAGGCAAAAATCCATATTGCGAGCGGCTCGCTGTTTTCAGCCTCTGGAAAATATCGCCAATGCCTGCGGTTGAACTATTCTTTGCCGTTCAACGCCGTTACCGAGGCGGCCCTGAAAAGATTGGGCGAAATCGTCGAATGTGAGATTTGAAAATGCCCGGCTAAATCGCTCTTTTTATCGCCATTGATTCCCGGCGGGCTGCTTTACACTCGGCTGTAATGGCGAAGTGTGGCCTTGGCATTAATAACCATAAAAAATAGCCGCCTGGGGCGGAAAAAAGCCGTTTTTTCTGCGTTCGGCAACGTAAGGCCGGACATCGACAAAGGACTATCATGAGCAGCGCAACATTGCAGATGCGGGAGCACTTTGAGACGTGTCTGGGGATTATTCGGCAGGCTTCACTTCAGATCCTGCCGCTATTGAATATTCGTGCCGCCGAAGGCAAAGATCCGCAGTGGTTTTTCCAGCAGCTGGAGCAGGCCCGTATGGCGCTGGGCAGTTGGGGAGCGGTGGCAAAGCGGCTGAACCTTAACGACTCTGAGATTTCACAATTCACGCTGCTGCTGCGCCATTTGCAGCAGCTGGTGCCGCAGTATGAAAGCGGGCAGGAGGTTAGCCAGAACCAGCTCCTCGCCGCCTTGCGCTTCACCAGTTATCTGGAGCATGTGCGCTTCAAACAGCCCTTGCTGGGCTACTCCACCGAGCTTTCCTCCGACGTTGACGGGCTACAGAAAGGCGCCCAGCAGCAGATGCGCGCCATTGAACTGATGCTGAAAGGGCTGGTCAATCAGGCTTGGGAAAACCAGGCGGAGCTGGTTAATCAGCTAAAAAGCCAGTTTGGGGCTGACAAAGTTCGCCGCTGGCTGAAGCGAGGCGAGCGGGGCGATGTGCTGAGCGGCATGAAGTTCAGCGAGCTGGCGCTGATGCTGGTGGATAAGAAAGAGTTTGCCCATCACTACGCCAAAGTTTACCAAAACTCGCCTCAGCTGGGTTTTCTTATCGACCAACGTAAAACCCTGCAAATCTTCCTCGATGGCACCCGTCAAATCCGCAACGACCTGATGCACAAGCAGCCGCTGACGAGCGTGCAGGTGGCTTTGCTGGATAGCTATTTCGGTGAAATCAGCGGCCCGGTACAAAAAGCCTTTAGCGAAGGCCGCACTAAAGTGAATCCCTCCTCGCTGCTGGACGCGGATGATGCGGCACTGCAAAGCTACCTTGACCAGGCGCGTAAAAATCATGCGGCCCAGGGCGGCGATCCGGCAGAGATCAGAGAATCAATCGAGCGTTATGACCCGCGCACGGCCAAAAAACAGCATGATACTACCGACATGATCTCCACCGCGCTGTGGGCATCGGTAGGGATTGTGGTGGTGGCAGTGGCGGTGATTGGTCTTTATCTGTTAAGTGATGCCACCTCAAAACCTGAGGTGACGGCGGCTCCGCCAATAGTGAGTACGCCGGTGCAGCAGAAAGAGCGGCCGGAATCCAACAGCCCGCGGGATATGCTTGCCAATATGGGCATCACCTGGGACGAAAATAACCTGCGGGCGGCGATTAACCGTAATGACGCGCGTATTGTGCGCCTGTTTATGCAGGGCGGGATGAACTGGAAAGTCTATTTTGCCGAGCAGGCGCTGGCGGCGGATGACCGCGATGTGCTGACCATTTTGCTGCAATACCGCCCGCAAATGGACGAAACCCGGCCCTGCCGCAGGCTGATTGGCTCCACCGAGTTAGGCATGAATAAAGGGCAAAAGCTGACTTCGCTGAGAAAGCAATTCCTCGCCAGCTTCTGCAGTTCAGCCCCGGCGGTACAGCGCCAGAAAGAGGAAGTAGAGCGCGCTCAGCTGCGCCTGGCGGCGCAGAAGCAGCGCTACGAAGATGCGACCGCCCAGGGGCTGGAGCCAGAGCCGGTGGATGAGCAGACCGTCAAAATTCAGCAGGCGATATACAACGCGATGCGCTAGCCGTGCCGGGCAGCCTTCGGGCTGCCCAATGCATTACAGCAGCCCTTTATCACGGAACGTCGCGGCGGTGGCTTCATTCAGATCGTAGCTCGCCAGATCCTGCGGGCTGACCCACGCGTACTGCTCAAACTCTTCGTTAAGGGTTATCTCGCGGTTTTCGCTAATGCAGTCGAACATCAGATAAATCATGTACACCTGCTCCTGGCTGCCGTCGGTGTAGGTTTTCACCCGCACGTCATCGCGGAAGGTCCACGGCTCAATGTGCGAGATAATCAGCGCTTCCCCCAGCTCTTCCCGGATCTCACGCCGTAGCCCTTCTGCCATGGTTTCACCCGGCTCAATGCCGCCACCGGAGAGCGCCCACTGGCCGGGAAACACCCCGCGATCTTGTGGCATTTTGCACAGCAAATATTGGCCCTGATTCTGGATTATCGGGCAGGCAATCACTCTTTGTCGCATGGTCATCTCCCTGAAAATAAGTCGCTGAGTTATAGCACAGATACGAAAGAGGGTCTGTGCCGTGACAGACACCTGGGGGAGAATTTTATCCGTTAATACAATAATATTTTTATAATAATTTCATTCAATATATTAATTAGATGAATGCATAAAGATAAATAAAGTAATTTTGTTTTATGTTGTGAGTGAAAATAATGATTGAGGTCTAAGTTTTACTGCAAATATAAAAAATGTGACGCGCCATATGTATCTGCCGCTTATCATAAGTGACGCTCAAGATGAGTCTCGTTAACAATATACCAGGAAGGTCTTTATGCCGGCACTTCAGTTTCCCTGTACGATATTCAAAACCCAGAAAAAGATGGATGACTATACCGCCAGCGATATGCGCTGCGGCGACCTGTCCGAAATCGATCTGAAGGCCCGGTTTCATTTGGTGGATGTTTCCACCAGAGTGAACCCTTACACGTTGACGGCAATCAGCCCCTTCAGCCAGCCGCAGTCAATGTTCCACGGATCCCGAGGGGAAGGTGATAAACTGACCCAGAGGGAGTGCGCAAACATCCTTTTTGATGAGTTTCGGCACCTATCCCGTCCGTTTGCGTGCCACCCCCCTTACAACGTGCTGATTAAGCTGATGATTTCCCATATGCAGAAAAATAGCGATAAATCGTTCTGCCATCCATTGCTGGATAGCGCGTTGGAGGCGCATATTTTAAGTGATAGTTCGTCTGAAAACAGTACAAGGCTTCGTTTGCAAGAAGCTTTCAGTAGCTATATTGACTGGGATAGAGGCAGTTATCCTGCAGAGAAGCTGGGGCAGCTAACTGACGCGATTATGTTGGGACGACTACCAAAATTTGACCGCTTCCAGGACAACTTTAACGGCCTGGGCATCACCGTGCACGATACCTGGGCAACGCATATCACGATTAAGTCTCTGGTAGTTGGTAAAGAGCGCTATCGTGCCGTTGTGCATTATAAAGTCCAGGACCACTTTGGGCTGGATGATGAGGACATTTCAAAGGTGAAATTTAACCAGTTCCGTTTTTTCCGGATCTGGTTTGTCCTTCAGCGCTACAGCGAGTTTGCCTTTAAACCCTTTATGACCAATATGCAAGCTACCATTGAAATTACCGGGGGGCGCAATGACATTCAAAAATAAGAAAGCACGTTTTATGTTACTTGGGGTGGGCTGTGTGTTGGCGGGTTACCTGCTATGGCAGTCATTTCGTCCGGTGGAGATTGTCGCTGTTCATCAGAGAAATACCTATAGCAGTGTTCTGGTTAAAAACTTCCCTTTTACGAAAAAAGGAAAAATAAACTGGTGGCTGGAAAACAAGGATATGCTGAAAGCCAGATATGATATTCCAAGGCCTGCATCTTACGGTGGCTACACGATTATTTTTTGGCTTTTCGGTGAGGGCTATAAAGAAGAAGGGAAGTATGACCGACTCTGTTTCGATGATATGAAAACAAAAATCAACTGCATTGATAAAGATTCAGTTTTTAGAATCAGTAACAGTAAAAATAGAGGGCTTACGTTCACGTTTGATGATGGCATTTATAGGCTGGAAGGAAATGGAAGTATTAAAAAGATAGATTGAGATGTTTTGTTTTTTTGATGTTCAATGTGATCGCTACCATTGAAATTACCGGGGGGCGCAATGACATTCAAAAATAAGAAAGCAGTTTCCTTGCTAGTTTTTGTGAGTTGTGTGTTAGCGGGCTGTCTGCTATGGCAGTCACTTCGTTCGGTGGAGATTGTCGCTGTTCATTACGATGGTAACTATAGCGATGTTTTGGTTAAAAATTTCCCTTTGACGAGTAGAGGTAAAATAAACTGGTGGCTGGAAAATCAAGAGATGCTGAAAGCGAAGTATGATATTCCAGGGCCTGAATCATACAGTGGCTACACTATTACGATTTGGCTTTTCGGTGAGGGCTATAAAGAAGAGGGGAAGTATGACCGACTCTGTTTCGATGATATGAAAACAAAAGTTAACTGCATTGATAAGGATGTGGTTTTCATTGTTGACTACAGTAAAAATACGGGGTTAGAGCTCACTGTTAATGGCAGTATCTATAGGCTGGAAGAAAATGGAAATCTTATAAAGATATATTGAGGGTATGTTTTTTATTGATGATTACCGTGGTGGGAGCATTAACAATACAGCACTTTCTCTGCTATTCAAGCATAAGAACATCTCTCAGCCCGGCTGGTGAAAATCACACAATCCGGGCTGAGTTTCCTCAACTTGATCTGCAAAACCCTTTAGAAGCGATACTGAATTCCGACGCCATAGGTGTAGCTGTCGTTACTCAGGCCCGCTGACCCGCTGCCCTGGGTCCAGGTTTCCCCAGTATTATTATTACGGGTTTTTGTTGATGCTTTTGCTTCGGAAAAACGCGTCCACGTTAATTCCGTGTACAGCCGGGTATTTGGCGTGACGTAATAACCGGCGGAGACGGTTGCAGCATAATAATTGGAATGACTACTTTTCTCGCTAAAGCTCAGCTGACGCATATAGTGCTCGTCATTATCCTGAGCATTAACCAGCGGGCTGAATTTAAATTGCCCTGCAATATCAAAGTCCTGATAGCGGTAGCTACTGGTCAGCCCAATATACGGCACGCTGAATTTCTGACTATACCCAATTCCCGGTTTCCCGGCGGCGAATTCACCGATAAGTGCACCGTTGAAATAATTGTATGAGCCGCCTCTCGCCGTCCAGCTATAGCGAGTTTCCTGGTAGCCGGTTACCACGCCGAGATTGTATGTCGGCTCCTTCAGCAGCCAGCCGGTAAGCTTGAAATCGAACTGGTTGGCATAATTCAGGCTGGTATCCGGGTGGGTAGATTTGTCGCTCCAGTGGCTCTGGCCAGGCGTTTGCCAGTCATAGTCGGACATATGCGAGCCGCGAGAGGCGAAGGTTGTCCAGCCGTTAGCATTGAGGGTGATGTAGCGCTGTGCGTCCCAGCTAATACCGCCTTTAATAATAGGGGTATTTTTGATTTTCCATTTCAGTTCACTTAATTTACTGCCATCGCCTTGATTATAAACGAGCTCTTTAGATTCTCCGTTTAAAATGCTGGTGGAAATATTGGTGGTGAATGCATCGGGTGAAAAATTAAAGCTGGTTGAAGCTAGCAGCGCCGGGCTAAACAGCAATGCGGCGGCTACAGGCAGGTATTTTTGCTTGTGCATGATGTATCGTTCTGTTTTCTATCACATTGGTTTGGTGTTGCAAAAAATAAACCTGTACGGACAGGTTAAGGGCCGTAAAGGGTTATTGTTGCGCGATAAATTATGTTGTTGAAAATTATTATTAGTTTGTCTTGCCAGGCAAAACGGGGGCTATTTTATGGACCGTTCCTTGACAGGGGAAAGATTATTTTCTACTGGTGAATATTTGAGCTGTGAATCGTTTGATTTTAAAGAAAATTAAAATTGTAGCTTTTTGTTACAAGGATATATCATAACTATTCATATGTATTTATTGAGAAAATTTAGCTTAAGTCGCGTTTAGTGAATTTAAATATGTAAGCGAACTAATAATTATTTGGCGATGAAAGTTTTGCTGCTCGTAGCATATTCATTTCATTCTCTTTTTTACATAATGCGTGCCACCGCGCCGCTGAGCACTCGGCGTAATATCGAAAAAACGTAAAGCTGCTACCCTGCATGCCGACACTACATCCAGACACTTTGACCAGGAATGACTTATGGAGCCGTTACTGACCACCCCGCGCCTGACGCTGCGCAAGTTTACTCGTGCCGATTTGCCCGCTTTTATTGAATACCGTAACCAGCCGGAAGTTGCTCGCTACCAGAGCTGGGATGGCTATAGCGATGCCGATGCCGAGGCGTTTTATGCCCAGCAGGCGTCGCTGGGCTTTAATACCGATGAAAGCTGGTTTCAGATTGCGGTGGTGCGCAGCGAAGACCAGCGTTTATTGGGTGACGTTGCCGTTCACTTCTTCGATGAAGGCCAGCAGGCAGAGTTGGGCATGACCTTTGATGAGAGGCATCAGCGTCAGGGCTTTGCTTTTGAAGCTTTGCGCGGCGCGATTGATCTGTTGTTCACCACCTTCAACAAGCATCGCCTGGTGGCGACGGTTGATGCCAGGAATGACGCCGCAGCTGGCCTGCTGGAAAAGCTGGGTTTTCGTCGGGAAGCACACTTTCACAAGAATATTTTCTTTAAAGGTGAGTGGGGGGATGAATATGCCTATGCGCTATTGCGCAGCGAGTGGAAATAAACAATGGCCTGCTTAGCGGGCCATTGTTTATTTAGCCGTGGCCTATAGCGAATAATATCAGTGGGCCAGTGCAATATTCACTTAGCGTTATTTTATGATTTTGTGCGTTTTAATTTAGCGCCTAAGACGATGTTGAGCTTTTGTTTAACCTTTAATTTACATTCTTACTATACTCGTTCGAATCCCTTTCAGGTATGCATTCGCTGTCTTCCGGCGGCGTGCTTCTATTCGTCTTTCAAAAAATAAAATGTTCCGGAAATTCATCTGTTAAAGACATTATCCGGAGCAGTGGCAAGGACATCAATATGTCAGATTTAAACATCACTCTTGATACCGCAGCCCTGACGCATCCGCTTTCTCAATGGGGCAATACGGCTGCTGAGTCGGCTGTGAGCGAGCTGGAACAGGGCAAAGTTGTTTTTCTGCCGCAGCTGGCGTTTGCGCTGACCGAACAGGAAACCGCGCTGCTTAACCCAGCGGTCGTGGATCCGAAACGTAAAAACATCAGCTATCAGCCCCTGAAGGATAAATTGACCGGCGTGGCTGTAGCCGATCAGGAGCCAGAAGTTCGCGCCCTGCTAAAACGGCATTACGAATCTTGCCTGCAGCTGATTGCCACTCTTCTGCCGGAATACCAGCAGGTGCTACATTCGCCGACCAACAGCCTGCGCCTGCACCCCGTTAAGCAGTGGACGCAGAACACTTCCTGGCGTAAGGACGACAGCCGCCTGCACGTGGACGCGTTCCCGTCCCGGCCCAACTATGGCGAGCGTATTTTGCGTATTTTCACCAACATTAATCCGGCCGGTGAAAGCCGCAGCTGGCGCGTGGGTGAAGCCTTCCCGACGCTGGCCGAACGCTTCCTGCCGCGCCTGAAAAGCTATTCCCCGGTAAGCAGCTGGCTGCAGAACGCCGTCGGCATTACCAAAAGCCGCCGCAGCCATTACGACCACCTGATGCTGCAGATGCACGACGCGATGAAGGCCGATGCGGATTATCAAAAGCGGGGGCCTCAGGTGGCCATCGATTTCCCTCCGGGCAGCAGCTGGATCTGTTTCTCTGACCAGACGCCGCATGCCGCGATGGGCGGGCAGTTTATGCTGGAGCAGACGTTCCTGTTGCCGGTGGACGCCATGCAAAACCCGCAGCATTCCCCGCTGAAGGTGCTGGAAGGACTGCTGCGTAAGCCGCTGATTTAGCCATAATGAGCGCGTGTAAAAAGCCGCTGGTGCGGCTTTTTTATTGGTAATCCGTAGAGGCAAGACTGCGCTATTTATTTTCTGAAGTAAGTAATGATTTTTTGTAGAAATGAAGGTGAAATTTCTTTTTTTGCCCACGATGGATTAAGTAAATCATTGGGCGATAAGTATAAGTTGCCGTCATCGTCCAGGACTTTTGCATTGAGCGCGGCGGCGATATCCAGCATTTTGCAATACAACGTCTGAGCAGGCGATTTTGCAGAAATATTTCCTGCATGCCAGTCCAGCCAGTTAATTTCATCCCCTCGCCAGATGACATGATAGGGTCCATTTATGGGAGAGAAACTGAGCTCAGGATCGTTATTTACATACTGAATCCATTCTTCTGCAAGAATAGGATTGCTCTCCCCATCCCATGCATGTTCCGTCCTGGTGATATGCATTTCCCAGCCCATAATATATCTCCGCTTTGTACATTATTTTTGATATCAGTTTATGCAGAGATAAATATCATGGCTGGGTGTTTTTCCACAGATATAAAAAAAGGCCAGAGCGATCTCTGACCTTTTAGGCGTTTCCCTGGGGGAATTAACGCATGGTGACAAACTCTTCCGCTGCGGTCGGGTGGATCGCCACGGTGTTGTCGAAGTCTTTCTTGGTTGCGCCCATTTTCAGCGCTACGGCGAAGCCCTGCAGGATTTCATCCATGCCGAAGCCGATGCCGTGGATCCCGACGATTTTCTCGTCCGGGCCAGCACAGACCAGCTTCATGCGGCACGGCTGGCGGTGAGAGGTCACGGCGGTGTACATAGCGGTGAAGGCGGATTTGTAGACCTTCACGTTATCGTCGCCGTACTGCTCACGCGCCTGCGGTTCGGTCAGGCCCACGGTGCCGATTGGTGGGTGGCTGAACACCACGGTCGGCACGTTGCTGTAGTCCAGATGCTCGTCCGGCTTGTTGTTAAACAGGCGCTCGGACAGGCGACGACCGGCGGCAACCGCCACCGGGGTCAGCTCAACCGCACCGGTGTTATCGCCCACGGCATAAATCCCCGGCACGTTTGTGTTCTGGAACTTATCTACCTTGATGTAGCCTTTGGCGTCCAGCTCAACGCCGGTTACCTGCAGGTTGAAGTTGTCGTTAGCCGGTTCGCGGCCGATCGCCCAAATCAGGGTGTCGACGGTTTCCGACCGGCCATCTTCCAGCTCAAGCGTCAGGCTGCCGTCTGCATTTTTCACAACCGCTTTCGGAATCGCGTTGGTGTGCAGGGTTGGGCCTTCTGCTTCGATGACTTCCAGCAGCGTTTCAACGATCAGCGGGTCGAAGGTGCGCAGCGGCGCATGTTTGCGCACGAACAGGTGCGTTTCAGAACCCAGAGCGTTAATCACGCCCGCGATTTCCACCGCGATGTAGCCCGCACCCACAACCGCCACGCGTTTTGGCAGGCCCGGCAGCTCGAAGAAGCCGTCGGAGTCGATGCCGTACTCAGCGCCAGGGATGTTCGGGTGGCTTGGGCGGCCGCCGGTAGCGATCAGAATATGGTCTGCGGTGATGGTTTCGCCGTTAACTTCCACGGTGTGGGCATCAACGAACTTCGCAAAGCCGCGGATCACGTCCACTTTATTCTTGCCCAGTACGTTGTCGTAAGAGGTATGAATACGGTCGATATAGGCGGTGCGGCTGGCGATCAGCTTGTCCCAGTCGAAGTGGTTCAGCGTGGTGTCAAAGCCGTAGTCCGGGCCGTAGTTGTGGATCGCTTCGGCGATCTGCGCCGCATGCCACATCACTTTTTTAGGCACGCAGCCGACGTTCACACAGGTGCCACCCAGATCCTTCGCCTCAATCAGTGCGCATTTCTGCCCATACATTGCCGCACGGTTAATCGAGGCGATACCGCCGCTGCCGCCGCCAATGGCGAGGTAGTCATAATGTTTGGTCATGATGTTTCCCTTTTGAGTCGAAAATTAGGCGCGATTGTAGCGCGCCGGGATAAAGGTTCTACCGATTACTGTGATAGCCACGCCATACTTCAAGCTGCAGCGGCATTGGCTAGCTTTCTTATTCAGGCACAATCCAGCTCAGCGTGGTGGAGCCGGTACCCGTTGGCACCAGCTTTTTGTGCAGCCACGGCAGCACGTTCGCCATTTGCTGTTCCAGCTTCCACGGTGGGTTAATCACAATCATGCCGGAAGCCGTCATGCCGCGCTGGTCGCTGTCCGGGCGAACCGCCAGCTCGATCTGCAGGATGCGGCGGATGCCGGTCTCTTCCAGGTCGCGGATCATGCGTTTGATTTGCTGACGCAGCACCACCGGGTACCACAGCGCGTAGGTGCCTGTGGCAAAACGCTTATAACCTTCGGCAATCCCTTTCACCACGTCCTGGTAATCGGTTTTGATCTCATACGGTGGGTCGATGAGGATCAGACCGCGACGGGAAACCGGCGGCAACTTGGCTTTCAGCTGCTGGTAGCCGTCGGCGCGCTCGACGCGGGCCCGGTCGTCTTTCTGGAACTCAGAGCGCAGCAGCGGGAAGTCGGACGGATGCAGCTCGGTCAGCTGCAGGCTGTCCTGCTCGCGCAGCAGGTGGCGGGCAATCAGCGGAGAGCCAGGGTAATAACGCAGGTTGCCGCTGCGGTTCAGATGCTTCACCGCGCCAATATAGGCTTCCAGTTCGGCAGGCAAATCGTCCTGCTGCCAGATGCGGGAGATACCTTCCAGATACTCGCCGGTGCGCTCCGCATGTTCGCTGCTCAGCTGGTAACGCCCGGCGCCTGCGTGAGTGTCGAGATAGAGAAACGGTTTCTCCTTCTCTTTAAGCGATTCAATAATCAGGCTTTGAACGGTGTGTTTTAGTACGTCGGCATGGTTACCGGCGTGAAAGCTGTGGCGATAGCTGAGCATGAGGGATGGTGTTCCGCAAATAAGAAAACAAATTTCCCACAGTTTACCGCAGATTGCGGCGGATTACCGCCCGGGCGCGGCGCTGTTTCAGTTGGGGAGAAAGCGTTTCAAAACATAACGGTGTCATAAAAATGTCAAATCACCAGGATAGCGTCGCTGCCAGGCAAGGTAATCGTTTGAATAAAAGGAAAAATAATGAAACTTCGTATTTCTGTGCTGGCCGCCGCGTTAGCCGTCTCTCTGCCCGCGCTGGCGAAAGATGTGTCTCTTCCTCAGGCCGCGGCGATAGCCAATAGTGTGACCCCGGCCAACAGCAGCCAGGCGTTTGATGAGATTGAAATGCAGTCTCTGGCGGCGTTGCGCGCTGCCCTGAAAGGCGATGCGGATAAACTGACCCGCGACCAGCTGGATAAAGCGAAGCAAAGCAAAAAGCTGGCGGATACCGCCTGGCTGAAGGCGAGCGGCTATGACTTCCAGACGAAAGCTAACCAGAAGGCGGGTATTGAGCTGCTTTCTGCCTTCAGCAAGTTGCCGGACTCGGTGATTAAGCAGAACCTTGAAACCGTCACCAACATCAACCTGAACGCCGTGCAGACTTCGCGCCATCAGGCGCTGGCGGATGCCGAGGGCATCAACCACCTTTACTTCCTGAGCGATGCCATGGGGCCGCGCCTGGGGAAAGCCTTCCTGGCCGCCTACGATAAAGGCGAGCTGAGCAAAGCCGCGGCGCTGATTAAAGCCTCCGAAGTCAGCACCAGCGCAGCGAAGAAGCACTTCAATAACCCGCGTCCGTTCCTGATCCAGGGCAACACCATTCACCTCGTGCCGGACGATGTGGTGATTAAAGACAACAAACCGTACACCGCAGACGGCGGCTCCTTCCCAAGCGGCCACACCAACACTGGCTACACCGATGCGCTGCTGATGGCCGAAATGGTGCCGGAGCGCTTTGAAGCCCTGGTTGAGCGCGGGGCGCGCTACGGTTACTCGCGCATTGTGCTGGGCGTGCATTACCCGCTGGACGTGATGGGCTCCCGCATGGTGGCGCAGCGCAACGTCGCCAACTATCTGAACGACCCGAAATACCGTGCGTTGTTTAACGAAGCTCGCGATCAGCTGCGTACCGCGCTGGAAAAAGAGTGCGGCACCACTTTGGCTGAATGTGCGAAATCTTCCGCAAAAGACGATCCGTACCGCGCCCCGGCGATGAAAGAACTTTACCGCTTCACCATGACTTACGACCTGCCGCAGCAGAAGGGTGAGAAGCAAGCCCTGAAAGTACCGCAAGGGGCGGAAGTTTTGCTGGAAGCCGCGCTGCCTAAGCTTTCCGCCTCCCAGCGCCGCGACCTGATGGTGAAAACTGCGCTGCCTGCGGGCTACCCGCTGTCCGGCACGACGGCAGACCAGCAGTTCTGGCAGCGCCTGAACCTGCCAGCGGCCTACGCCATGGCCACGAAATCCCACTGATTTATCCCCTGGGGCAGCGCCTGCTGCCCCATTTCCCGGCGACCACAGCGCAACGCCCGGGATTGAAATTCGCTACACTTAACCCCATGCTAGACTCCATGCACAAAGCGCCGCTTGAGCGCTTCTCTCTCCCTTTTAATCAGGAACGCGCTTATGACCAATCCTTTACTGACCTCTTTTGAGCTGCCGCCGTTTTCCGCCATCAAACCTGAGCATGTTGTTCCGGCCGTGACTAAAGCGTTGGACGACTGCCGTGCGGCGGTGGAAAGCGTGGTTGCGCAGGGCGCGCCTTATAGCTGGCACAACCTGGTTCAGCCGCTGGCAGAAGTGGACGATCGCCTCGGCCGCCTGTTCTCCCCGGTCAGCCATCTGAACTCGGTACAGAACAGCCCGGAGCTGCGCGAAGCCTATGAGCAGACGCTGCCGCTGCTGTCCGAATACAGCACCTGGGTTGGCCAGCACGAAGGCCTGTATAATGCCTACCGCGACCTGCGTGACGGGGCGAACTACGCCAGCCTGAGCGTCGCCGAGAAGAAAGCGGTGGATAACGCGCTGCGCGACTTCGAGCTGTCCGGGATTGGTCTGCCAAAAGACAAACAGCAGCGCTACGGGGAGATCTCCGCTCGCCTGTCCGAGCTGGGGTCCACCTACAGCAACAATGTGCTCGATGCCACCATGGGCTGGAGCAAACTGATCGCCGACGAAGCCGAGCTTGCCGGAATGCCGGAAAGCGCCTTAGCCGCAGCGCGCGCTCAGGCGGAAGCCAAAGAGCAAGACGGCTGGCTGCTGACCCTGGATATCCCAAGCTACCTGCCGGTGCTGACCTACTGCGACAACCGTGCGCTGCGCGAAGAGATGTACCGCGCCTATTCCACGCGCGCTTCTGACCAGGGCCCGAATGCCGGGAAGTGGGATAACACCCCGGTGATGGAAGAGATTCTGGCGCTGCGCCACGAGCTGGCTCAGCTGCTGGGCTTTGGCAACTACGCGGAAAAATCCCTGGCCACCAAAATGGCGGAAAACCCGCAGCAGGTACTGGAGTTCCTGTCAGACCTGGCCAAACGCGCCCGTCCGCAGGGTGAAGCCGAGCTGGCTCAGCTGCGCGCCTATGCGAAAGAGCATTACGGCGTGGAAGAGCTGGAGCCGTGGGACATCACCTGGTACAGCGAAAAACAGAAACAGCATCTCTACAGCATCAGCGACGAACAGCTGCGCCCGTACTTCCCGGAAGAGCGTGCGGTGAATGGCCTGTTCGAAGTCGTGAAGCGCATCTACGGCATCACCGCCAAAGAGCGGAAAGATATCGACGTCTGGCACCCGGACGTGCGCTTCTTCGAGCTGTATGACGACCAGGGCGAGCTGCGCGGCAGCTTCTATCTCGACCTCTACGCTCGCGAGCACAAACGCGGCGGGGCGTGGATGGATGACTGCGTGGGCAAAATGCGCCGCGCCGATGGCTCACTGCAAAAACCGGTGGCCTATCTGACCTGTAACTTCAACCGCCCGGTGAACGGCAAACCTGCGCTGTTTACCCACGATGAAGTGATCACCCTGTTCCATGAATTCGGTCACGGCCTGCACCACATGCTGACCAAAATCGAAACCGCGGGCGTGTCCGGTATCAACGGCGTGCCGTGGGATGCGGTCGAGCTGCCGAGCCAGTTTATGGAAAACTGGTGCTGGGAGCCGGAAGCGCTGGCGTTTATCTCCGGCCATTATGAAACCGGTGAATCTCTGCCTGTTGAGCTGCTGGAAAAAATGCTGGCGGCGAAAAACTACCAGGCAGCGCTGTTTATTCTGCGTCAGCTGGAGTTCGGCCTGTTCGACTTCCGCCTGCATGCGGAATTCAACCCGGAGCAGGGGGCGAAAGTGCTGCAGACGCTGGCCGAAATTAAGAAACAGGTTGCCGTGGTGCCGGGGCCGAGCTGGGGCCGCTTCCCGCACGCCTTCAGCCATATATTTGCCGGTGGTTACGCGGCGGGTTACTACAGCTACCTGTGGGCCGACGTGCTGGCGGCGGACGCGTTCTCTCGCTTTGAAGAAGAGGGTATTTTCAACCGCGAAACCGGCCAGTCGTTCCTCGATAACATCCTGACCCGTGGCGGTTCGGAAGAGCCGATGGAGCTGTTCAAACGCTTCCGCGGGCGTGAGCCGCAGCTGGATGCGATGCTGGATCACTACGGTATTCAGGGTTAAGCCACCACGTGAAAATCTGTTTACTGACTGAAGCAGGCGCCGACTCCGGCGCCTTATCTGTTTTGAGCGAGCGCTGGCAGCTCGAGCATGATGAAGAGGCGCTGATGGCGCTGGTGCTGACGCCTGAAAGGCTGGAGTTACGCAAACGCGACGAGCCAAAGCTAGGCGGCATTTTTGTTGATTTTGCCTCCGGCGCGATGGCGCACCGCCGTAAGTTTGGCGGCGGGCGTGGCGAAGCGGTGGCAAAAGCCGTGGGCGTGAAGGGCAGCTATCTGCCAGACGTGGTTGACGCGACGGCGGGGTTAGGGCGAGATGCCTTTGTGCTGGCGTCCGTCGGTTGCCGCGTGCGGATGCTGGAGCGCAATCCGGTGGTAGCCGCGTTGCTGGATGACGGCCTGCGCCGTGGCTACGAAGATCCTGAAATCGGTGGTTGGCTGCAGGAGCGATTGCAGCTGATTCATGCCTCAAGCCTGACGGCGCTCAGCGATATCACGCCGAGGCCGGATGTGGTGTATCTCGACCCGATGTTCCCCCACAAGCAGAAAAGCGCGCTGGTGAAGAAAGAGATGCGCGTTTTCCAGTCTTTGGTGGGGCCGGATGAAGATGCAGACGGGCTGCTTGCCCCAGCCAGAGCGCTCGCGAAGAAAAGGGTCGTTGTGAAGCGTCCGGACTACGCGCCGCCGCTGGCCGACGTCGCCACGCAGAATGCTGTGGTGACCAAAGGGCACCGGTTTGATATTTATGCCGGGACGCCGGAGTAATTACTAAAACGCTGGAAAGTGCCTCGCAGAAGAGATTGCTTCCCCTCGCAACTTTACGGCTGCATCGGCATGTTGTATGCCATGCAGCCGATCCGACGTTATGCCCGCCAGCTCGGGCACCAGATGACTCCCGAAGAGAACTTGCTGTGGTATCAACTCCGCAGCAGGCGTTTTGCTACGTTTAAGTTTCGCCGCCAGCATCCGGTTGGGCTTTATATCGTCCACTTTGCCTGCTGCGCTGCTCGCCTGGTGATCGAGCTGGACGGTGGGCAGCATGAGATGCAAAAGGGCTATGATGAACGAAGAACGACGTATTTGAATGAGCAAGGGTGGCGGGTGAGGCGGTTCTGGAATAACGAACTGCGGGAGAATCTGGAGGGAGTGTTGACGGTGATTCTGCAGGATTTGAGTGAGCTGTGACCCTCACCCCGGCCCTCTCCCTGGAAGGGAGAGGGGGGAAAATCAAAGGATTTGGCTCTATCGAGTCCCCTCTCCCCTTTGGGGAGAGGGTTAGGGTGAGGGGCAATACCGTTACTCGTCTTCTTCATCACGCAGTGGAACAATCAGCATATCCACATGCACGGTATTGATCAGCTGGCGTGCAGAGGACATCAGCTTGCTCCAGAAATCCTGGTGGTGACCACAAACCACTAAATCCATATCGTATTTTTTAATGGCATCGACCAGCACCTGGCCCAGATCGCCGCTGCCGCTCAGGGTTTCGGTAATCGGGTAACCTGCCCCGGTAGACAGCTCGGTGAGCGCGTGGTGAGTCTCTTCGGAAATGCGTTTCTGCATATCGCCCAGATTGACATCAATCAGCCCGGTATACAGATCGGAGTAATTCACATCGACATGAATCAGGGAAACTTTCGCGTTGTAAGGCCGAGCCATGGAGACGGCTTTTTCTACCAGGACTTTACTCTCAGGGGAGAGGTCAACCGCGATCAGAATGTGTTTGTAAGCCATAATGTTACTCCTTCCATAAGTTATCGATGACTCTCGCCGTCATCTTTTAAACCGTAGCGGCATGAGCTACGGTCACCCGATCTAAAGACTTCAATTGTAGATGGTATTTCGCTTTTATCGAACCTTCTTCAGCCCGACAATGCGCCATCCCTCAATCACATTCAAGCGAAAAATGAATGCGGCCACTTTGATAAAGATTAACGCGGTGGTAAAAAAATTAAGGGATCTCCTACACTATTAAATGAGCCGGGCGGGAAGAGATCTGTGACCTGTATCGGTTATTCGTTGCAGGATTGTCTGACAGGGTTTTCGGGGAGAGCGGTCGTCCCGAAGCAAAGGCTTCGAGGGCTTCGCCGGGAGGGGTACATGATCAGCACCGTCGCGCTGTTCTGGGCGCTTTGTGTAGTTTGTGTGGTGAATATGGCGCGCTATTACTCTTCACTGCGCGCGTTACTGGTGGTGCTGCGCGGGTGCGATCCGCTGCTGTATCAATACGTTGATGGCGGCGGTTTTTTCACCTCACATGGTCAACCCAGCAAGCAGGTCAGGCTGGTGCGCTATATCTACGGCCAGCGCTATGTCGATCATCATGATGAAGAGTTTATTCGCCGCTGTGAGCGCCTGCGCCGCCAGTTTATTCTGACGAGTTCGCTGTGTGGTCTGGTGGTGATTAGCCTGATTGGATTAATTATCTGGCACTAGTTGTAGGGCAGCGTTATGGACAAGCATAAAAAAAGCGGGCCAGTTTCCTGACCCGCTTTTTCTTTGGCTACGGCTTACACGAAGCGCAGCGCAATCCAGTACAGCCCGCCGGAGAGCAGAATCGAAGCCGGTAAGGTGAATATCCAGGCCATCAGGATATTGGTTACCGTCTTACGCTGCAGGCCGCCGCCGTCCACGATCATGGTCCCTGCCACGGAGGAAGAGAGCACGTGGGTAGTGGAAACCGGCATCCCGGTGTAGCTTGCCAGACCGATAGAAACGGCTGCCGTCATCTGCGCGGACATCCCTTGCGCATAGGTCATGCCTTTCTTACCGATCTTCTCGCCGATGGTGGTCGCCACGCGACGCCAGCCGATCATTGTACCCAGACCAAGAGCCAGAGCCACCGCCAGAATAATCCAGACCGGCGCGTACTCGATGGTGCTAAGCATGTCGCCTTTCAGTTTCTTCAGCAGGCGCTGGTCGTCGGCGCTCACTTCCGGCAGCTTCGCCACTTTATCGGTGGTGTCGGAGATGCACAGCATAATGCGACGCAGCTGGCTACGCTGCTCAATGCTGAGCTTGTCGTAGCTTTCGATATCCGTCAGCATCAGCTTCGCGCGATCCAGCGCGTTAATCGCGTTGGCCGGGTGGCAGTGGAACTGAGCCGGTTCAGTTGCGCCCGCTTCCGGAGAAGGGATCAGCTGTTCCGAGCCGGTGGCTTTCTTCAGCAGGTCAGGGCGTTGCTGGAAGAAAGTTTCGACGTTGTTCACCGCATCGCGAGTACGGGTGATTTCGTAGCCGGAAGCATTCATGTTAACCACGAAGCCCGCCGGTGCGACGCCAATCAGTACCAGCATAATCAGACCGATGCCTTTCTGGCCGTCGTTAGCGCCGTGAGAGAAACTCACGCCGATAGCGGACAGGATCAGCGCGATACGCGTCCAGAAAGGCGGCTTTTTCTTGCCGTCTTGCTTTTCACGTTCCGCAGGCGTCAGGTGAATACGCTGCTTTTTCTTGGTGTTGCTCCAGTAACGGCGCAGCAGGAAAATCAACCCACCGGCAATCACCAGCCCGACAATCGGGGACAGAATTAAGGAAGCGAAGATCCCAATGACTTTCGGGATATTCAGCGCGTCGACAACCGAGGTGCCGGTCAGCAGCGCGTTGGTCAAACCGATACCGATGATGGCACCGATAAGCGTATGGGAGCTGGAGGCCGGCAGACCAAAATACCAGGTGCCGAGGTTCCAGATAATAGCGGCCAGTAACATAGAGAACACCATGGCGAGACCATGAGAAGACCCTACGTTTAACAGCAGATCTGTAGGCAGCATATGCACAATGGCATAGGCCACGCTCAGCCCACCGAGCAGAACGCCGAAGAAGTTAAACAACGCAGCCATTGCCACCGCAAGTTGCGATCGCATAGCGCGGGTATAAATTACCGTTGCTACTGCGTTGGCCGTATCGTGGAAACCATTAATGGCTTCGTAGAACAGCACAAATGCCAGAGCAAGCAAAAGTAAAAGCCCGGTGTGAAGATCCAGGCCGGCAAACAAATGTAGCATAGACGTTACGCCATTTTGAGGACATGAACGCGGCGCATTATGTAAGACAACCTCCACCGCGGCAAAGTGAAATCTGGACTTTTTTTGATTTTAGTCGCCATCTGGCGCACAGGTGGAATGATTTACATTTTGTTTATCAATCACCTGCATTTGTTATTAACCTTAAAGCTGGTGCGACCAGCCTCAGGTCTTTACAATCCGTTGCCTTAAGCATAGTCGGGAGTCGGTCGTGGAAAAGTTTGATGCCATTATTATAGGTGCGGGTGCAGCTGGAATGTTTTGTGCGGCGGTTGCCGGGCAGGCGGGCAGCCGCGTATTGCTGATTGATAATGGGAAAAAACCGGGCCGTAAAATCCTGATGTCCGGCGGCGGACGCTGCAACTTTACCAACCTTTATGTCGAGCCTGCGGCGTATCTGAGCCAAAACCCGCATTTCTGCAAATCTGCGCTGGCCCGCTACACCCAATGGGACTTTATCGACATGGTGGGCAAGCACGGCATCGCCTGGCATGAGAAAACCCTCGGGCAGCTGTTCTGCGACGATTCTGCCCAGCAGGTAGTCGATATGCTGGTGGCCGAATGCGAGAAAGGCAAAGTAACAATGCGCCTGCGCAGCGAAGTGCTGAGTATTGAACGCGACGAGCAGGGGTACACCCTGCAGTTAAACGGCGGCAGCGTGCAGGGCGCGAAACTGGTTATCGCCAGCGGCGGTCTGTCGATGCCGGGGCTGGGGGCGACGCCGTTCGGCTATAAAGTCGCCGAACAGTTTGGCCTGAAGGTGCTGCCGACCCGCGCGGGCCTGGTGCCGTTCACGCTGCATAAACCTTTGCTCGAACAATTGCAGGTGCTGTCCGGTGTCTCGGTGCCGTCCGTCATCACCGCAGAAAACGGCGTCAGCTTCCGTGAAAGCCTGTTGTTTACCCATCGCGGCCTGTCCGGCCCTGCCGTTCTGCAGCTTTCCAGCTACTGGCAGCCGGGCGAATTCGTCAGCGTGAATCTGCTGCCGGACACCGATCTGGACGGTTTTATTCACGAGCAGCGCAACGCGCACCCAAACCAGAGCCTGAAAAACACGCTGGCGATGGTGCTGCCGAAACGCCTGGTTGAGTGCCTGCAGCAGCTGCAGCAGATCCCGGACGTCACGCTGAAGCAGCTCAACAGCCGCCAGCAAAGCGAGCTGATTGACACCCTGCAAGCCTGGCGCGTTCAGCCCAACGGCACCGAAGGCTATCGCACGGCGGAAGTGACCCTCGGCGGCGTGGATACCAACGAACTTTCCTCCCGCACCATGGAAGCGAAAAAATCCCCGGGCCTCTATTTTATCGGCGAAGTGATGGACGTCAGCGGCTGGCTGGGCGGCTATAACTTCCAGTGGGCCTGGAGCTCCGCCTGGGCGTGCGCGCAGGCGCTGGTTGAGGGCTAGCCCGCGCTTTTCAGCTGCGATGATAGATTGTGATATGTTATGCACTATTGCAGCTATTTGAGGGCTAAACGTGACAGATTATGACGCATTGCCTGAACAGCGCCAGGCGATGATCCACCAGATCCTGACCGAAACGGGCAGGGTGATCGGGGCTGATGTGGCGCGGAAGCTGGGCGTGTCCGAGCACACCATCCGCCGGGATCTGCAGGAGCTGGCGCGTCGCGGCCTGTGCAAAAAGGTTTATGGCGGGGCCATCAGTCAGTTCCAGCAGTCTGCCAGCTTCGAAACCCGCGTGTCCCAGGATGTGGGTGAGAAATCCCAGGTGGCACGGAAGTGCGCCGGGATGATCCAAGCTAACACCTGCGTGTTTCTCGACGCCGGTTCAACCTATCTGGCGATGGTGGAGTTTATCCCCGAAGAGCTGGATCTCACCATTGTCACCAATTCCCCGCAGATTGCAGCGGCGCTGAGCGGGCGCACGCGGGGCGAACTGATTTTGTTGGGTGGCAAAGTTAACCCGCTGACCGGCAGCACGCTGGGTTCCGACACGGTCAATCAGCTGCGCGGCATGGTTTTCGACCAGACCTTTATCGGCGTGTGCGGGCTGGATCCGCAGGCTGGCCTGAGCGCGGTTTATTACGAAGACGCCTGTTTTAAGCGGGAAGTGCTGAGCCAGAGTAATGAGGTGATCGCCGCCGTGACGGCCAACAAGATGTCCCAGGTGGCTCGCTATAAAGTGGCACCCTGCGAAGACATTGATATTGCGGTGGTGAGCGCCGAAACCAAAATTGCCGATTTCGGCGGCGTTAACCTGCGGATTGAAATCGCGGGCTAGCGGAACGGGCGGCTAAGAACCCGCCCTTCTTCAGACTTTGCTTTGCAACGCCAGCAGGCTTTTTATCGTGTGCTGGACCGCGCTTTCATCATTGCTGCCGGTAATAAACCGGGCTGCGGCCTTGGTCTCTTCAAACGCATTACGCATCGCGAAGCTGTATTCCGCCTGAGCCAGCAGTTCCAGGTCATTATACCCGTCGCCAAAGGCGAGAGTCTCCGCCGGGCTGACGTTCAGTAACTGCTGGAGCCTTTGCACCGTTGTCCCTTTATGGACGCCATAATCCGCAATATCTATCCACGCCGCTTCGGACACCACGATGTAGACATCCTGTTCAAACGGCCTGAGTACCGGGCGAGTCTGCGGGCAGTTTCCGGCTTCGTCATAGACGCTTATCTTCACGAAATCACAATTGAGTTCGGCAAAAGAGTCCACCAGCGCCAGGCTGGCGTAGGACTGGCGCATTTTGTCCTGCAGCCGCTGCGGCACGTCTTTGCGAATAAACGCGCTTTCGCTGCCGCAGGCAACAATCACGTGGCTGTCACTGGCTGCTTCCAGCGTGTCGATAATGCGTAATCCCAGCGCATTGTTGATAAGCGATTCGTAGACATATTCGCCGTTCCTTTTAATGCGCGTGGCGCTGTCGCCGATGATCCATAAATCCTCGCGGTAATCGGCGAACAGCTCTTCTACCCGCTGGCACTGCTTGCCGGTACAGGCGGCGAAATGGACGCCTTGCTCGGCCATTAAGCGGTGGGTCTGGGCAAATAATTTACGGTCATAGTCGCCGTGGCTATTGAGAAAAGTGCCGTCCAGGTCGGTAATAATTAGCTTTATCATGTTGTTATCCCATCGGTAAGTGTTCTGTAGGCGTTTATATTTTTAGTTTTGAAACGAAGGGCAGGTTGCGGTACTTGTTTTGCCACGGCATGCCGTAGCCAATGAGCAAATCGTCATTGTCCATGATCCAGGCATAACATTGCTCGGCGGGGATCTCTACGCGGCCAGGCTTCACAAATAAGGTGGCGATGGAGAGCGATTTCGGAGCGTAATGTTCGATTAAATGCTCGACCAGACGCTTCATGGTCCCACCGGACTCAATGGCGTCATCCACCAGGATAACGTCCTTCCCCCTGATGCCAATATTGTCGTGGTAAACGATGGTAGAGCTGTTGTTTCTGTCGCCAGGCGTGTGCGGGCAGGAAATATAGTCCATTGAAATATCGAAGGTGAGCTGCCTGACCAGATCGGCGGTAAACAGAATCCCACCGGGCACGACCGTGATCACTACCGCTTCGTGATAGCGACTGTTCAGCAGCCGGGCGACTTTGGTGACGCCTTCGGCAATCGTCGACTCATTCATCACGATCTGTCCTACATGATTGTTTCTCACTGCTGCATCCTCGCTAAAGTGTCATTGCTCGTTGTTGCTCGATTAAAATAAGATCTAATGCTCGATTGTGCAATATTAGCGTGATGACAGCGTATTTTTTGTGATCTAAAACGATCGTGCAGGCAGGGTGTGCTCAATGCTGCATTACCGAGCATTGAGCAAAGGGATCTACTGGCGGAGATCGAAACGGATTGGCAGCGTGAGGGTTATTTGCGGCTGGCCTGGCGCGATATCGTCCGTGGGGGCGGGCAGAGGAACCGCGCGCGTCGGCAGGGCAAGGGCTTCGCGATCCAGCGTTGGCGTACCGCTGCTTTTTGCCAGCGCCACGCTAAGGACCTGGCCCTCCCGGTTCAGCGTCAGGCTCAGATAAACCACGCCCTGGGCCTGCTGACGTAAAGCCTGAGCCGGGTAACGTTTGAAGCGGTCGAGCCGCTGGCGCAGTAGCCCGACCCAGTTCACTTCGCCTGGGCTGGGGGCGCTCACTGCGCTGCTTCCTGCCCTGCCGGCGCTTTGCTGCGGGTGGCTGGCGGGTGCATGCGTTTCAGGTGCAGGAGGTGTAGGGGCCGGCGGCACTTCCGTATCGTGCGGCTTAACCGGCTGAGGTTTGGCGATGACTTTATGGTGCATTTTTTTAGCCACAACGAGCTCCGGGTTCGGGGCCTCCACGCTCTTCACCGCTTCTTTTGACTCGGCCTTTTCCTGAGGTGCGGCCGACTGGATCTGTTTGATCTTATCGGGCTGCTTGGCTGGCGTGGCGACAGAGGCCGGATCGTCTGTCGGGAGGATCATCAGCGCAATAGGCGGTGGCGCGGTGGCCGGTTGTTCCTGAGTGGGCCGGTTGGTTAGCCAGAGAAAAACGCCCGCGTGCAGCAAGAGCGCCAGCACCAGCCCGATGCTGCGGCGTGTGGGAGGCAGGCCGTCGGACCAGGCAGGAAAGGGCTGTCTTATCGGCAGGGTAGAAGGCATGACAAAATACTCCGCAGCCGGGCTAAAGGCTGTTGTTTCAGTGGGGATAAGAGAGAGGACACGCGAAACGCCCAAACGGGCAGGCTGACATGAATAACGAGACAACTGACATGGATTACTCCGTATCGAAGCATTATTCACTGCGTGAAAGGCTGACCCAGTAACGAGATAGCGTATTTATTCTGACGGGCAGGACGCGGGGGAGCACAGCCAGAATCTGGTCAGTATCCGCCAGCGGGAAAACGCCGGACAGCCGCAGGGCCGCAATATCCTCGTCGCAGCGCAGGACGCCGGGGCGGTAGCGGTTAACTTCCCGCAGGAAATCGCTCAGCGGCATATTGTCGGCCAGCAGTTTGCCGTGCACCCAGCCAGGCTCTTTTTCACCGCCGTGCAGGCCCCCGGATTCAGCCCCGCTGAGCCATGCGCCCTGGCCTGCCGCGAGCTGTAGCCCGGCGAGGCCAGAGCTGCGCGGATAAAGCCGGACTGCGCCGTGGTAAACCGCCACGCGGGTAAGCCCCGGTTCCAGCTTTACCCGGAATTGGGTGCCCAGCGCGAGCACTTTGCCCTGTGGCGTCGTCACGCTAAAGGGCCGGGGCCATGCCGCCCGCTTTTCCTTCTGCCCGGTCGTAATCAGCAGGTCGCCGCCGAGCAGCTCAATCTGGCGCTGTTGCCCGGTAAAATCCACGTTTAGCGTGGTTTGGGTGTCCAGTAATAGGCGGCTGCCTTCGCTGAGTTCAACCTGCCGCTGCTCCCCCGTCCCGGTGCGATAATCGGCAATGAACGCTTCCCAGCCGTGCTGCTGTCGCCCCCATTCCAGCGAACCACCGAGTAGCAGCAGAGCGCCTAATCCTTTTAGCGCCCGACGCCTGCCGCTGTTTTTTAACGAAGAGAGGCTCTGCCGCGCCAGTTTGCCGTCAACCTGCCGGAAGCTGGCGCAAACCGCCTCGACGTGCCGCCAGGCTCGCTGATTCTCGGCGCTGGACGCCAGCCATTTTTGCCAGTCGGCTTTATCCTGCTCGCTAACGTCGTCCGACATCATCAGCGTCAGCCATGAGGCGGCGGCCCAGGCGCTGTCCCGGTCGATGGCTTGCCCGTTTTGGTCAATAAAAGGATGGGAGGTCATGAGCTGAGCGCGAAGAAACAGTGCAGGTTGGCGCGCTGGAGATACTGCTTCACGGAGCTGCTGGAAACGCGCAGACGCTCGGCGATATCGCAATAGCGCATTCCCTGCAGGTGGGCCAGCAAAAAGGCCTCCCGCACCTGCGGCGGCAGGCCGTCCAGCGCCGCATCAATCTGTTCCAGCACTTCCAGAATCAGCAGTCGGGTTTCAGGGGAAGGGTGTTCCATTTCCGGCTGAGTCGCCAGCGCCTCCAGCCAGGCCTCTTCGATTTTCTTGCGGCGATAATGGTTGGCAATCAGCCGTCTGGCGACCGTGGCAAGAAAAGGACGTGGCTGGCGAATGGAGGCCAGATCGGGGCTGACCAGAATATTAATAAAGGTGTCCTGAGTCAGATCCTGCGCCTGTTCCGGGCAGCCGACTTTGTTGCGAAGCCAGTGGTAAAGCCAGCGCTGATGATCGCAGTAAAGCTGCTGCGCAACCTGTTGGGAACGGGACATGATGTGACTCACCATTGATCGGTATCAGGGCGTGATAAATATTTAAATGATAATCATTATTATTTTCATTTCTCTATTTTTATGTCAAGAGATTGCGAAGTATTAATGTATTTTTGCGGGCGACGAGAACGCAGCGCCAGCACTGGCGCTGCGGGTAACACACTAGAATTTCTGCGAAATGGTCAGCTTAACGTTGCGACCGATACCGGACACGGATTCACCCAAGTACGGGTAGTAGTCGGTGTTAAACAGGTTGTCGACGGCAATGCGGGCTTCCATGCCTTTCACCTGCTCCGGCTGCCAGGACGCAAACAGGCCCTGCAGCGCGTAGCCGCTGGTTTTTGGCAGCGCCCAGATGCCCGCTAACGGGTCGCCATCCTGCGGGGAGCGATCCTGTTTACGCACCATGTCCATGGTCCAGCCAAAGGTCATGTTCCACTCCGGGGCTTTTACGCCCAGCGTGGTGTGGGCGGTGACCGGCGGAATTTCTGCGATCCAGGTTTGGTTGCCCCACGGGTCGCGCGGAGAAGCGTCACGCTGCCCACGAATGGTGGAGAAGGAGAAGCTGCCAAAGATGCGGCGGCTGTCGTAAAATGATTCAATCTCCAGGCCCTGGATGGTGTAGCCCGGCAGGTTACGATAGTTCGACAGCGGAGAACCGCAGTTCGCGCCACTTTTCACCGACTGCGCCTCACACAGCACGCCGCGACGGTAGAAGATTTCATCTTTGCCGCGGTTGCGGAATAGCGTGGTACGAATCTGTACGCTGTCGTCGTCCGCCAGCAAATTATTGAAGTTCAGGATCATCCCGCCGCGAACGCTGTTAATGGTTTCCACTTTCAGGTCGCGGCTGGTGCCGGACACGTTAGACAGCGCGTACTGCACGGTGTACTGCTCATCAATGGTCGGCGCTCGCCACGTGCGGGTCACATCGGCAAACAGCGACACATTCGGCGTGGCTTTCCAGACCAGCCCAAGCGCAGGCGTAAAGCCGTGATAACTTTTGCTGCTGTAGTCGTGGCCGACTTTAGGATTACTGCTGTTGTACATTGAGGCGATGTTTGGCTCACCGGTATTGGTGACGCTGTCGTAGCGCACGCCCGGCGTTACGGTGACGCTGCCGAGCGTCATGCTGTCCTGCAGATACAGGCCGCGCGTTTGCTGTTCCCCGGCGGGCATGTAGTACGGCTGGAAGTAGCCGTAGTTGTAGGCGGCATTTTTCTTGTAGCCTGGGTAGTACATCAGCGCATCGCGTTGGTTTTTATGCCAGCTTGCGCCGATTTCCAGCAGGTGATCCACCGGCCCGGTGCTGAAGCGGCTCTTGTTGCTGATCTCCACCAGGTTGTCTTTGTAATCCACCCAGCTCTCATTGCCGAGCGAGCCCAGGAAGCTGGACGCTCCGGCGGAGTCGGGGCGGGTATCATGCTGTTTGGTTTTGGAGTAAGCGTAGTTCAGCGTCAGATCCAGCCAGGGCTTGTCCGCCGGGGCCAGGTTCCACTTCACGGAGTAGTTTTCGTCGGTCTGGTTGCGGTACACCAGCTTCCTGCGCCAGGCCTCGTCTAACCCGTATTTGTCGACATCCGCCTGACTCGGGGCGGCAATTTCGTCCCGCTTGGCGGCGAAGGGCTGCCAGCCGGTGGATTCGGAATGCATGGCCGAAAGCGTCAGCGTCTGCGCGTCGGTCAGGTAGAGATTGGTTTTGGCAAGCCAGGTCCCCTGGCGGTTAGCGGAATAGTCGAAATGCGTGCCGTCCGGACGGGTAATATTGCCGCCATCGCGTTTGCTGGCGTAGAGCATCCCGTCGGCAAAGCCTTCTGACGTTCTGCCATACAGCGCGCCGCTGTAGATATTCTGGTTGTCGTTGGTGTGGAAACCGTACTTCAGCATGCCGCCAAAGTTTTCGCCGGGCTGTAAGAGGTCGGCCGCGTCTTTGGTGACGATTTTGATGCTGCCGCCAAAGCCGCCGTTGCCGTTGGCGAGGTTAAACGGACCCTTATCGACGTCGATTTGTTTGATTAGCTCTGGTTCGATAAACACCGACCCCTGGCGGTACTTCTCAAACCCTTTGGGCGCGCCGTCCAGCGTCACTTTGATGTCCTCCATGCCGCCCATGCCCCAGATATTCAGGCTTTGCCCGCCCGGGCGCGGTGAACCTGCGGAAGAGACACCCGGCAGCTTATCCAGCAGGGCGGCGACGTTATCAGCCTGAATGCGCTCGATATTCTCTTTTTTCAGCGTTGAGCGCCCGGCCACGACGCTGTCATCCAGGCCGCTGAGCACGGAAAGCTCTGGCACGATAATCGGCGCGTTCTCGCCAGAGGCTGCCGGAAGAGAAACAAGCCGATAGCTATTGCCGTCGCGCACGGCTTTCAGGCCGCTGCCCGTCAGCAGATGATCAAACGCGCTTTGTACGGAATAAGTCCCTTTGAGGCCTGAAGTCGTTTTGTTTGACGTCTGATCCGGGGTGAAGACCAGCAGCACGTTGGCGTCATTCGCCAGCGTTTGCAGGGCGCCGCTCAAAGGCCCGGCAGGCACGGAAAATGCCTGGCTGGCGGCTGAGGAGGCTTCTGCCGCCCAGGATAATGTCGGTAAACCAGTTGCCAGCGCCAGCAGGCCGGATAAGGCGATGCCGGACGCAAGCGGGGCGCGAGGGAGCTGTGCAGGTTGGCTCGCGTCGGAAATGGCCGTAGCCTTTCCGTTATTTTTTATCGTCATGATGTATCCCTGAAGGTGAGTCACAAGAAGTACTGCTTCAGAGAGGTCACGCGAGACTGAAAATCAGGCAGAAAATTTTTAAATTAAAAACGGCCGCCGGGCTCTACATCGTCAGCACTATGCGGAATCGTGCCTTGCCGGACTTCATTTTTTGCCACGCTTCGTTGGCCTGTGCAAGCGGGAATATTTCCGTCATCGGCTGCACGTTGTTCAGCAGGCTAAAACGCAGAGCGCTTTCGGTTTCATACGGGGTGCCGGTCAGCGAGCCTTCGATTGACAGCTCCCGGCCAACCAGCATACCCGGAGAAAGCGCGAGCGGCTGCTGGCCGACCCCGAGCACCATTAGCTTGCCTTTGGGCTGCAGGGCTGGCAGCAGAGAGGACGCTATAGCGTTGTCCGTGACCGTGGTGACGATCGCCTTTACACCGCCGAGTTTTCTCAGCGCTTCGGCAGGATTATCCAGGCTGCTGTCGAGATAATCGCGGGCACCCAGCGCCAGCGCAGCTGGTGGTTTATCGCTTCCACGCCCGATGGCGATAACCCGAAACCCCATTTTAGCGGCATACTGCACGGCAAGGTGGCCCAGGCCGCCAATGCCGAGGACTACGATGCTGTCTCCCGGCTGAGCACCTGATTTACGTACCGCGTTAAAGGTGGCTATTCTGGCGCAAAGCAGCGGCGCGGCGTCGACTGCGCTTAGCGCATCCGGGATTGCTACAAGGCCGGTCGCCTTCGCCAGCATCATTTCGGCATAGCCGCCGTCCTGCGAGCTGCCGACGACCGGCTGGTGGCTGCAAAGCGTGAACTCGCCGCGGCGGCAGGCATCGCATTCATTGCAGTGCCCGCCAAGCCTGCCCACGCCAACCCGCTGCCCAACATGCAGGCCAGAAGGTACGCCACTGCCAAGTTTCAGCAGCGTGCCGACAACTTCATGCCCCGGCACGCGCGGGTAAGCCACGCTCTTTTCCGTGCCGTCGATAACGCCGCCGTCAGCGCCACAGATGCCGCAGGCTTCTATTTTTATCAGCACTTCGCCTGCGCCAGGTTCTGGTACGAGGCGCTCGACAAGTTCCAGGCTACCGTTGCCGCTGGCCTGCATCGCTTTGTAGGTCATTTGCATTCTCCGGTGAAAAAAACGGCACCCTCAGGAAGGATGCCGCTTAGGCTCAGGCTTTTGGCAACGCGTCGAACGCGTCCAGGGCGTGAGCGGTGTAGGTCAGCGCCGCCCCGGTGTTCAGCGAAATGGCGACCGCCAGCGCTTCGGCAATCTCTTCCCGGGTTGCGCCGTGTTTTGCGGCGGATTTAACGTGTACCGACAGGCAGCCGTCGCAGCGGGTGGTGATCGCCACCGCCAGCGCAATCAGCTCGTGGGTTTTGGCATCCAGGTGGCCCATGGCGGAAGCACCCGCGTCCATCTTCATCAGCCCTTTCATAAACTCCGGCTGCAGCTTCGCGTAATCGCCCACCACACCCAGTAATTCTTCGCGATGTTCATTCCAGTTCAGCAACATACAAACCTCTTCAGTTAATTTCAGGCGACGCTATAAATGCGGACTTCCGGGGCGGCGTTCAGGAACGGTTTCAGGGCTTCAACTACGTCGCGGGTGAACAGGTCAGAACCCAGATAGGCTTCGGCCTGGGCGGCGGTGTTAAAGCCGTGCAGTACCTGGACGTCCTGCTCGCGGATCAGCAGTTCCTTGGAGACTGCACCGTCGATGGTGGTCAGGAAGGCCGTTTTGTACTGCTGGTAAACGCCCGCGGCTGCGGCGCGATTCTGCGCGCTGATATCAAGGGTGATTTGCAAATAAGCCGTGGTTCACTGCCTCTTGTTGTGTGGCTCATGCCGTTGCACGAGCGGAGATGAGGGAGAAAAAAGCGGCAGAGCGAAGAAGAAAAAGGCTGCCGCTTGCCTCTCCGTGTTGGCGCATTATGTGAATCAGCGTGAGGGTTAACAAATGACTTAATCTTGACTGGCAAGATAGATTTTCTTCTTTGGTGGGTGGTTTTTTTGCTGGCCTGGTGATTCTTGTTCATTGTGGATCTGTCTGTCGTGGCGGCTTTGCGCAGAATAGGAAGCCAATCTGAGTATCTGGAGCCACCATGCAAAATAGAAGCGCGTTGCCGCTCAGTCAGCCGACTGCTCACCCGCAAACCCGAGGCTGGATCAGCGGCTTTTTGGGGATGCTTATTTTTAGCGGCTCGCTGCCGGCCACGCGCGTTGCGGTGCTGGAGCTTGATCCTCTTTTTCTGACGGCGATACGAGCCACTCTTGCGGCGCTGCTGGCGGCCGGCACGCTGCTGATTTTGCGGCAGCCGCGACCGCAGCGGGGAGACTGGCTGCCGCTTTGCCTGGTGGCCGTCGGCGTGGTGCTGGGTTTCCCGCTGCTGACGGCTTTAGCACTGCAGCACACAACCTCGGCACACTCGCTGGTCTACATCGGCCTGCTGCCGCTGGCGACCGCCTGTTTTGGCGTGTTGCGTGGAGGAGAAAGGCCACAAGCGGCTTTCTGGCTGTTTTCTCTGGCGGGTGCTGCGCTGGTGGCAGGTTTTGCTTTGAGCCACGGGACAGCAAGCAGCTGGCAGGGCGATGCGCTAATGCTGGGCGCCATTGCGCTGTGTGGGCTGGGTTATGCTGAAGGTGCGGTGCTGACCCGGCGGTTGGGCGACTGGCAGGTGATTTCGTGGGCATTGGTAATTTCTCTGCCGCTTAGTGCCGCGGCTACTGCTTTTACCGTTCCGTCGGCGGGAGACGCTATCAGCGCTCAGGCATGGCTCGCGCTGGGCTACGTGTCGCTGTTCAGCATGTGGATAGGGTTTATTTTCTGGTATCGCGGCCTGGCGCTGGGCGGGATTGCCGCCGTCGGGCAACTGCAATTGTTACAGCCCTTTTTTGGTCTGTTGCTTGCCGGATTGCTGCTTCATGAAGAAGTACATACATCGATGATTGCCGTGATGCTTGGCGTGCTGGTTTGCGTGTTCGGCGCTAAACGCTTTTCCCGCTAAAAAGAAAAACCGCCGGGGAAGGCGGTTTCTCAGAGGTTAGTCGATATTCAACTCGGAGAAGCTGGTAATGACTTTGCCGACAATCCCGTAGTCGATAGCTTCTTTCGGCGACATCCAGTAGTTACGGTCGGTGTCCTGCTTCACCTTCTCCAGCGGCTGACCGGTGGCTTCTGAGATCATCTTGTTCACGCGATCGTGCATGCGGATGATCTCTCTGGCTTCGATCTCAATGTCCGTGGCCTGGCCGCGCACGCCGCCCAGCGGCTGGTGGATCATAAAGCGCGTATTTGGCAGCGAATAGCGGTGCTTTTTGTCCGCCGCGAGGAAGATGGTGATCCCGGCGCTGGCAACCCAGCCGGTGCCGATGATATGGACTTCCGGCTTGATGAATTTGATCACGTCATGAATGGTGTCCGCCGCCTCAACGTGGCCGCCCTGGCTGTTGAGGTACAGCTTGATGGGTTTGTCGTTGATGCTTTGCAGCAGCAAAAGCTGGGCAACCACCTCTTTGGTGATCGCCTGAGTGATTTCGCCGGAGATAATAATCGAGCGGGAATCCAGCATTTTTTGCTGCATCAGTCCTGAGGCATTGGCGGGGGTGGCGCTTTCTTCAGGTTCATCTTTTTCTAAATAGGTCAGCATAATCAGGCTCCTGCCAGGTTTATGGCGTAATCAGGGATGCACTTGAGCATAGCACTTCATCCAGACGCTGCACGGCGCGAACGATCTCTTCGTCGCTGTAACCACCGAGGCCCAGCAGAATGCCGGACTTCTGTTTTTCTGGGGTAAACATGTGCGACACCGCACGAACGGCGATTCCGGCCTGCATTGCCCGCTCCACAACCTGATGGTCGTCCAGGCCCTGGCGCAGCCAAAGCACCATGTGCATGCCCTGGTCGCAGGGCTGAAGCCAGGCCACGTCCGGGGAAATGTATTGTTCTACCGCCGCCATTAACACGCGGCGTTTTTCGGCATAAACACCGCGCATTTTGCGCAGGTGGCGGTCGAGGTGCCCCTCTGAAATAAAGCTCGCCAGCACATGCTGGTCTGCCCCTGGCGGCTGCCTGTCCATCAGAATGCGTGCCCCGCAGAAGGCGGAAACCAGCTGCTTGGGCACTACGGCGTAGCCGAGACGCAGCGACGGGAAGAGGATTTTGCTGAAGGTGCCGAGGTAGATAACGTTCTCCGGCCCCAGGCCCTGAAGCGCCGGGAAAGGGTGGCCCGCGTAGCGCATCTCGCTGTCGTAGTCGTCTTCAATGATCCAGGCCTGGTTGGCCTGCGCCCATTCCAGCAATGCGGCGCGGCGCGACATGCTGAGCGGCATGCCCAGCGGGTACTGGTGCGAGGGCGTGACAAACGCAGCGCGGGCGTTGGGGGCCAGCTTTTTCCCCAGCTCAACGTCCAGCCCTTCGTCGTCCACGGCGACTCTGACCATGCTACGGTCGCGGAACATCGTCTCAAACAGCGAGGTCGCACCTGGGTAGCCCGGCTCTTCCATCCAGACGGCATCGCCTGCCTCCAGCAGGATTTGCAGGGTCAGATACAGGCCGTGCTGGTTGCCGGAGGTGATGATGACCTGCTCAGGGGTGCAACGAACCGAGCGCGACTTTCTGACGTATTCACAGATAGCCTCGCGCAGAACCAGAACGCCTTGCGGATCGGCATAGCCCGACGGGGCACCGGCACCCCGCGCCCGAATGCGGTTGCCTAGCCTGCGCCACACGTCGTCCGGGGCCGTGTCGCCAACCGGAACGGAAACGGCAAACGGCTTCGGCGCCAGCGTTTTAAGCTGCTCGCCTACTCTGGCAAAAGCCTGAGCCTGGGCAGACAGCGGGATGGCTGCTGCTGTACGAGCCGCCGGTTCGGGCTGCGGGCTTTCCGGGGCGTAGGCCACGCGGGTGCCGGAGCCGTGTTTCGACTCCAGAAACCCTTCCGCAACCAGCTGCTCGAACGCCTCCAGCACGGTGCCGCGCGCCACGTTAAGGGCGCCCGACAAGACGCGGGTGGAGGGCAGCAGGTCGCCGCTCTTCAGTTCGCCTTTGTGAATGGCGTTTTTCAGCGCTTTGGCTAGCTGCAAACTAAGCTGCCCGCTGCGGCGGTCAAGCTCGCCAATGGCGGGGATATCTACGGCTCGGGCTTTACGTGACATGAGTTGTGGCTCGGTCATATAGCTGTAATCTGGTTCTTTATCATAAACCACTTCGAACATAAGCTGGGCAAAATTACCGCAAATGAAGGTCTGCCCATGTATATTCCTCGCCCTTTTCAGGAGCCCGATATCGCTGTGCTGCAGCGGCTGATTCAGGCCAATCCCCTGGGCCTGCTGGTTGTACAAATCGAAGGTGTGCTGGAAGCGTTTGATATTCCCTTTGAGCTTTGCCCTGATGAGGGGGAGTTCGGCGCGCTCCGCGCGCACATTGCCCGTGCGAACCCGTTGTGGCGCGGCCTTCAGCCCGAGCAGGATGTGCTGGTGGTGTTCCGTGGTGCACAAGGTTATATCTCCCCGAGCTGGTATCCGGGCAAGCAGGAGCATCACAAAGAGGTGCCGACCTGGAACTACCAGACCGTGCAGGCGCGGGGGAGGATTGCGGTGCGGGACGATGCGGATTTTGTCCTGCGGCAGATAACCAGCCTGACCCGGCAGCAGGAAGCGCAGATGAACCTCCCGTGGCAGGTAAGCGATGCGCCTCCTGAGTTTATCGGCTCAATGCTTAAAGCGATTGTCGGGATTGAAATCCCTCTGGCTTCGCTGGTCGGCAAGACCAAGCTCGGCCAGAACAAGAAGTCTGAGGATCAGGCCGGGGCCGCGCAGGGACTAATGGCAAAGGGTGAAGTGGCCATCGGCGAGGCGATGTTAAGCAGCCTCGCAAAGCGTCGTCAGACTTAACATTCGGGCTGTTGAAAGAGGGTGAGCAGCGTGGTGATTGGCTCGTCCAGTGGGGCTAAATCCTTTTTCACGATCAAATGCAGGGGCGTGGCACGCCTTGCCCCGTGACTGAGCGGGAGCGGTTTAAGCGTGCCGTTTTCAATCTGCGGAGCAATCCGTTCTTCAGGCAGCCAGCCGTAGCCAACCTGCCAGGTCACGGCTTCGCACGCGGCATCAAGCGTGGAAAACGTCCAGTCTGCCGTGGGCGAGGATTCGCTGCTGTTTTGCCCGGCAAGGCGGATCAGCGGATAGTTCGCCAGGTCCGCCTCTTCTAAGGGGGCGGGAAGCTGATGCAGGGGGTGATCGCGGTGCGCCACGGCCACAAAATCAACGTTTCTGAGCCACTGCCCGCGGCCCGTAAGATCCTGACGGCGGGTTAGCACCATGACATCCGCTTCTGCCAGATCGGCTGTGTCGGTTTCCAGAATCTCCGTCAGATGAACCTGCGTGCTGGCATGTAATCGCTGAAACTGATGGAGGATGGCGAACAGGCGGGCGCGCGGGAATATGCAGTCCACCACTAAGTCTATGCGGGTGCGGATGCCGTTTTTTAACGTAGCAGCGCGGCTTTCAACGTAGTGAAAGCTTTTCAGCAGCGGGCGAACCTGCGCCAGCAAAAGTTCCCCTTCAGGCGTCAGTACCGCCTTACGCCCTTCTGGCTTCAGCAAGCTAACGCCAAGCCGCTCCTGAAGTAATGCAAGGTTATAGCTGACGGAGGACTGGCTGCGGAAAGTGGCTTCTGCCGCTTTGGCGAAGCTGCCCAGCTCAATGACCAACTCCAGAAGTGCCCACTGCTCAAGGGTTGTTTTATGCATATCATCTAAAAAATGGATGAATTTGATACAAAAGTAGCATTATTCATCGAAAATGTGAAGGTCTAAGATGCGCTTAACCCCACAGAGGAGCGCCATCATGAGTCACTTTGATAAACACGATTTAAGCGAGTTCGTCGGCAAACATCTGGTTTATACCTACGATAATGGTTGGAACTACGAAATTTATGTAAAAAATGCAACTACCCTGGATTACCGGATCCACAGCGGCATTGTGGCCAATCGCTGGGTGAAAAATCAGGATGCGCACATTGTGCGTGTGGCAAGCAGCGTGTACAAAATTTCCTGGACTGAACCTACGGGTACGGACGTCAGCCTGATTGTGAATCTCGGCGATAAGCTGTTCCACGGGACGATTTTCTTCCCGCGCTGGGTGATTAATAACCCGGAGAAAACGGTGTGTTTCCAGAACGAGCATATTGCGAAAATGGAAGCGTTCCGCGAGGCTGGCCCGGCTTATCCAACGGAAGCTATTGATGAATTTGCCACCATCACGTTTGTTCGCGACTGCGGCGAGAATAACGAAGCGGTGATTGCCTGTGCCGCCAGCGAGCTGCCGGCGGACTTTCCAGAAAACCTGAAATAAGCGTTAGCCCGGCAGGCGTTTTTTCGGCCTGCCGGGACCCAGCAGAATCGCCAGTTTCGCCCCGCCCTGGGTAGATTCCATGAGGATTTTACAAACGCTGGTGAGCGGCACCGAGAGCAACATGCCCACCGGGCCGAGCAGCCAGCCCCAGAAGAGCAGGGAGAGAAATACGACGAAAGTCGACATCCCCAGCCCACGCCCCATCATGCGGGGCTCCAGAATATTCCCCAGTACCATGTGCACCACCAGGAACAGCGCCCCGACCATCAGCATCTCATAGGTACCGTTGAGCAGCAGAGCCTGAATCATCGGCGGCACGGCGGAGATCACCGACCCAATATTGGGAATGTAGTTGAGCAAGAAGCCCAGCACGCCCCACATCAGCGCAAACTGCACGCCCAGCAGCTTTAGCCCCAGCCAGATAACGATGCCGGTCAGTAAACTGATAAAGGTCTTCAGCGCCAGATAGTGGGTGACGCCTTTCAGCGCTCGGTGCATGCCGGCGATATGCAGCTTAGGGTTTGCCAGCGCAAAACGGAGTTTATAAGGTACATGGCGCACCTCAAACAGCATAAAAATCACCGTCATCGCCAGTAGAAGCACGCTGGCCATCGCCCCGGAAAGCCCGGTCATCAGCGTTGTGGCAAAGGTCATCAGCTTGTCGGAGTCCAGCTTTTGCAGCAGGCGTTCCGGCGACAGCGGCAGGTGCAAAAACGGCATCGCGTGCTCGATTTCACGCACTTTCTGCGTCAGCAGTTTGTTGAACTGCGGCATTTGTTCCATGAAGTCATTCATCGACGTTGCCAGCACGCCAACCAGCAAAGTGAGCATCACCAGCATGACCAGCACCACGATGGCAATCGCGAACGGGCGGCTGAGGCCGCGGCGCATAAACCAGGTCACCAGCGGGTTGAGAACAATGGCGAAAAATACCGCCAGCAATAGCTGAACGATGATGTCGGCTGCGGCGTGAATACCGGCGAGAATAATCACCAGGGCCGCGAGTTTGAGTAATATATGCAGGCCGGTCTTATCAGGTTGTGGGGCTGTCATGCAGACGTCCGATCGGGAAAATGTGCTTTTAGTGTAGTACTTCCTGGCAGGGCGACGGCGGCAGTCTGTCTGAAAATGAAGGAAAAAAATGGCCCCGCGGAGGCGGAGCCATTGATGTATCGCGCGGCGATTACTTGATGACGATGGTGTTGATGATGTTTTCCGCGTTGGTCTGCGCCAGCTGCTGGTTATCCGCAGGCAGCGTGATTTGCATGGTCAGCAGTTTATCGTCCACTTTGCCAATGATGATGGAAGAGTACGCGGTCTGTCCTTTGGCGGAGATCACGCTGTCCAGCTGCTGCAGGGTGTGGCCTTTAATCTCGATGGATTTGTTGGTTACCACCTGAAGCTGCGGGTCGCGTGCGCGCTGCTGCTCTTCCAGGCCTTTTGCCAGCGTGGCAAGGTCGCTCGTCGGGTTGTCGCTGACAATCACGATCACCGCTTTCTGGCCTGTTGCGTCAGAATAAACGTGCATGTTGTTGGACTGGGTGCCCACCTTGCCGCTCTGATCGCTCATGTCCGCTGGCAGGGCAAAGCTCAGCTTGCCGTCCAGCAGTTCAACTGGCTGACCGCTGGCGCTGCTGGCTTCCGGCGCGCCGGTGGTGGCGGTTTTGCTGTCGTTATTATCACAGGCGGCAAGACCCACTACCAGCAGGCCAATACCGACATATTTTACCAGTTTGCGCATCGCGTTCTTCCTTTCCGTTAGCAAGCCAAAAGGCCAATCCCTGCATCTTAACACAAGATATTCAGCCCGCGTTTAACCAGGCTGCAGCGCGGAGATTTCAGATTTATCTGCGAGGCGTTTCAACAGCATATTCAGCAGAACGCCGTACATCGGCAGGAAGAAAATCAGGCTAATAAGCACTTTGAAGCAGTAATCGACCACGGCGATTTCTACCCAGTGCTGGGCCATAAAGGCGTCCGGGCTGCGCCAGAAGGCGATAAAGAAGAACGACAGCGTATCGCTCACGTTACCGAACAGCGTGGACACCGTTGGGGCCAGCCACCAGCAGTGATTCTGGCGCAGGCGGTTAAAGACGTGCACGTCCAGAATCTGGCCGAGCGCGTAAGCCATGAAGCTGGCAACCGCGATACGGGCAACAAACAGGTTGAAGTGGGTTAGCGCTTCAAAGCCCTGCCAGCTTCCCATGTAAAACAGCGAGGAGATGCCGTAGGAAATCACCAGCGCCGGGATCATCACCGCGAAAATAATCCGCCGCGCCAGCGGAGCGCCGAAAATACGCACCGTGAGGTCGGTCGCGAGGAAGATAAACGGGAAGCTGAAGGCGCCCCAGGTGGTATGAAACCCAAAGACGGAGACCGGAAGCTGAACCAGATAGTTGCTGGAGGTGATCACCAGCAAATGAAAAAGCGATAGCCAAAACAGCGCATTAGTGCGCTGGCGAGTGCTGAACTGCATCATGTTGTAGCCTTTTTAGTAGTGGGGTGAGGGAACCCAGTCAAAAATGTAAAGCGCGGGGATGATACTGCTTTAGTTTCTCAATGCAATGGTTAATTTTAACGCAATCGTTCACGCGGCTTGCGCCAGATTTTACCCGGCGTAAACTAGCGCGGTTTTTGACGACCTGAGAGTGATATGACTGATTTGTTCGCAACCCCTGACCACACGCTGGATGCTCTTGGCCTGCGCTGCCCGGAGCCGGTGATGATGGTGCGCAAAACCGTGCGCAATATGCCCGTTGGTGAAACGCTGCTGGTGATAGCCGATGACCCGGCCACCACGCGCGATATCCCCGGTTTTTGCCGCTTTATGGAGCACGAGCTGGTCGCCAGCGAAACCGACGCGCTGCCTTACCGCTATTTGCTGCGTAAGAGTCATTAATCCCCTCACCAGGCTAATCCGCTGCTCAGAAAAAGAGGGCGGGTGATATGCCAAATCGCCGGGACAGTTTGCGGATGTGATCGGTGGTTAGCTGGCGTTCACCGCTGAGAATGCGGGAGACCATCGACTTGCTGCCAATCTCTTGTTGAAAATCGCTCTGTTTTAGATGGTGATGCTCCATCAGGGTTTTCAGTATGGCTATCCCGGCAGGTATGGCCTGCATTTCCTCGCGGAACGCCTGCACGTCAGGCTGCGCGTTTTCCCAGGCCTGGATCTTACTACTGAGAATCTCAACCAGCGGACTTTCTGGATCATTGATGAGCAGATATTCGACCAGCTCCAGCGCAGCCAGATAATCTTTTTCGCAGGTGCTGCCTGCCAGTAGCGGAACCGCTGTTTTTAAAGCTTCGGCGGCCTTCAGTGCATCCGCAATCATCGCTTCTTTCCCCGGTGTTTTTCAGTAAATCGCATGTATTCGCTGTGCGTCATGACGTGGCGGATGTAGAACTTCTGGCTGGTAAAAAAGATAAGTGCAATCAGCCTGAGTTCATTTCCGGCTATGTTGATGACGTAATGTTTATCGAGATATTTAAAGTTATCCAGCGTGGGATAAATCCGCTAAAGTGAGTCCGGTGTTGGGAAGAAGCCTTTTTCCAGCACTTTGCCAAGGATTTGCAGTTCCTGCTTATGTCTGGGAAATTTTTGACCGGCTTCCACAAGCGCCTTAAGCGTAATCAGGTGCATCACTTCATCCTGAAGTTGACTGATTGGCAATTAATATGCCCATAAGTTGCCAATCAGTCAACTTATGGGCGGGGATTCATTTTTACACAGGGGCATCCTTGCCCCTGCTTGCGGAGTAAAAAACCGGAAGCTGCCTCGAAAACTATTTCTTCCGCAGCAGGCGAATGGCGTTCGCCGTGACCAGCGCGGTAGCGCCTGAGTCTGCCAGCACCGCCAGCCACAGGCCGGTCAGGCCGAGCAGGGTGGTGACCAGGAAAATCCCCTTCAGCCCCAGCGCAATCGTCACGTTCTGGCGAATGTTGTTATGGGTGGCTCTCGCGAGCCGTACCATACCTGCCAGTTCGATCAGACGGTTGTGGGTTAGCGCGGCATCTGCCGTTTCCAGCGCGACGTCGGTGCCGCTGCCCATCGCGATGCCGATGGTCGCCGCTTTCATCGCCGGGGCATCGTTGATGCCGTCGCCGACCATTGCCAGCGGCGCGGTGGCATTGAGTTTATTCACCGCTGCCACTTTGTCTGCCGGCAGCAGGCTGGCGCGGTAATCAATGCCAAGCTCGCGGGCGATTGCCGCCGCCGCGCGTGGGTTATCCCCGGTCAGCATTACGCCCTGAATCCCGAGCTGGTGGAGTGCCGTAACCGCTTCGCGGGCATCGCTGCGCAGCGTATCGCGCATAGCGATGGTGCCCAGCAGTTGCCCCGCACGCAGCACCACGATCACCGTCTGGCCCTCTTCTTCCTGCTTCGCGATCCGTCTTTGCCAGGTTTCGCTGAGTGTCTGGCCGTCAAGTTTGGACGGTGAACTGAGCAGCAGCGTTTCGCCCTGAATGCTGGCTTCTACGCCAACCCCGGCGAGAGCGCGGTGATTTTCTGCGGCGACAGGAGGCAAGTTGCGCTGTTGCGCCGCGTTGACAATGGCCTGCGCCAGTGGGTGGGTGGAGCCTTGTTCTACCGCTGCGGCGAGCGACAGAAGCTGGTCTTCTTCTGTTCCTTCTTCCACCGCTATGGCCGTAACCTGAGGTTTACCTGCCGTCAGGGTACCGGTTTTGTCGAACGCGACCTGCTGGATTTGACCGAGACGTTCCAGCGCGGCCCCGCCTTTAATCAACGCGCCTCGACGAGCCGCCGCGGCAAGACCTGAAGTAATGGCCGCAGGCGTGGAGATAACCAGCGCGCATGGGCAGCCGATCAGCAGCAGCGTCAGGCCTTTATAGATCCACGGTTCCCAGCCCTGGCCGAAGAACAGTGGCGGGATGACGGCGGTCAGCAGCGCGAGCAGCATGATGATCGGTGTGTAAATCCGGCTAAAACGATCGATAAAGCGTTCGATAGGCGCACGGCGCTCCTCGGCTTCTTCAATCAGCCGCAAAATGCGGTCGATGGCGCTGTCGCCGGGCTCGGAAATGACCTCCAGCTGAACAAGGCGATCTACGCTGGTGCTGCCTGCGGCGACTTTTTCGCCCTGCTGGCGCTCTACCGGCACGGATTCCCCGGTTAGGGCACTTTCGTCAAAGCTGGCAAAACCGCTGAGCAGGCGGCCGTCGGCGGGCAGTCTGCCTCCGGCGGCAACTTCAATCACGTCGCCTGGGCGAAGATCGGCCTGCGCGACGGTTTCGCGCTCGCCGTCCCGGAGGCGAATAGCGACGTCCGGCTTTAGCGCCATCAAGGCGCTTACCCCGCGGCGTGCTCGGCTGGCGGCATAGGATTCGAGGCGTTCGCCGATGAGGAACAGCAGCAGAACCATCGCCGCCTCGGCGGTGGCGCCGATAAACAGCGCGCCGATTGCGGCGACGCTCATCAGCGTTTCAATGGCGAACCAATTGCCGCTGCGAATCAGGCGCACGGCCTGGCGCGCGATCGGCCACAGGCCAACCAGCGTGGTGGCGATAAACGCCAGGTTGCCGAGCGGATGGTTGAATTGCTCGAGCCCCCAGCTGATCACCATCAGGACGATGAGCAGGATCAGCGGCAGGTTCTCTTGCAGGCTGCTGCTTTTTTCCTGCTTCGGGGCGCTGGCGTCGTTCAGCGTGTAGCCTGCGGCCTTGACCGCTTTTTCTACGTCGTCGCGAATGTCTCTTGAGGCGCTGACCAGCAGTTTTTCGGTAGAAAACACCACCTGAACTTGCTGCACATCGCTCACCTGTTTCACCGCATTTTCCACTTTGCGTGCGCAGGCCGCGCAGTCCATTCCCGCGACGTGCCAGCTGTAGCGGCTGCCGTTGTCGGCAATTTCTGGCTCTGGTTTTTGTGCAGAGCAGGCGTCATCGGCGCAGCAGGAGGGGCCTTCCGCCTGCAGCGGGCTTAGTTTGGCAAACGCAAACTGTGGTGGCTTTTTGCCGTCTTGAGGTGTGTTGAGCATGGCGCCCTCCGGTAATGATAATTTTCTCATTACCGATGTTACTCTCTGGAGTTGACTCCAGAGTCAAGCGTCTTTTTTACCGCCGGATATTTCTGGCTGGCCGGCGGCAGTTTTCAGGATTGGCCTTTGCTTCCCCACGGCGCTTCCCCTAGTATTATCCGCAGGTCGGGATGAGAATGAATCGATGAAAAAACCACTGACAATCAAGGATATTGCGGAGCTGGCGCAGGTGTCTATCGCCACGGTCTCCCGAGTGCTGAACAATAACAGCTGGGTGGCGGACAAAACGCGTAGCCGGGTTGAAAAAGTGATTCAGGAGCATAACTTCAGCCCGAATCTGCTGGCGCGGGGGATGATTTCCAAGAAAACCCAGACGCTGGCGATTGTCGTTTCCGATATCAGTAACCCCTACTTTGTGATGCTGGTGGCGCAAATTGAGCACGAAAGTCTGCGGTTGGGCTACAAGGTCACGCTGTACGACACGCAATCGGCAAACAGAACCTCCCGCGAAGCACCGGTGGTGCCCGAAGAGCATATTTTTAATTCCATTACCGACAGCCAGATAGACGGCGTGATCATTCTCGGCGGTAATATCGACTACAACGACATTGCCGCGACTTATCTGCAGGAACTGAAAAAGCTGATCGCCACCGTGCCGGTCGTGGTCGTGGGGCGTAACCTGCCGGGCGTGGAATATGCCTGCGTTGAACGCGATCAGGCGGGATGTGTGCGCTTAGCCACTCGTCACCTGATTGAGAAAGGTTACCGGCGCATTGGTTTTATCGGCGGGTCAAAGAATGTATATATTACTCGCGAGCGCGAGGCGGTATTTCGGGCCGAGCTGGAAGCTGCGAAATTGCCGGTAGAAAATAGTTTTATTGTGCTGAATAACTTTTATTTACAGCATGGCTATGAGGCAATTGAAACGCTGATTTCAACGAATACAAGCTTGCCGGATGCCATTGTGGCAATTAACGATCATGTTGCCAAAGGCGCGATCCGTGCGCTAAAGGATCACAATCTGTCTGTGCCAGATAATATCGCCATAGTGAGCTGTGAATATTTCCCTGGCAGCGAGTATTTTATTCCCCGCATTGCCACCGTTGACCACCAGAATGCTTTGATTGGCAAAGCGGTCATGACAAAGTTAATGGCTATTTTGAATGAAAATGCTGCCGGTATCGCAGTCGAAAAAATACCTCTTACGCTATTGAACGGCGAATCCTGTTAGTTTTCAGCGGCGGATCTCTTTTTCAGGCATCCGCCCGTTTCTCCCCTTCACATTATTTTTTGATCTCGCTAACAGTTGCGCGATCTGGCGTTGACAAGCCTCGTCAGACTCCTCTAGCCTAAAACCTGAAAACGTTTTCAGGTTTTGATTACAGGAGAGCCGATGAAACCGACAATGATGACCTACATCCATGAAGAGCAGGCGACATTAAGCGCCATGCTGTCTCGCTATCCGTCCGATCTTCCGGTGCTCGGTGGGAAGAAAGAGTGGCTGGTGCTGGCCACGGGCTCCAGCATTAACGCGATCAAAAGCGCGAAGTACTACGTGGAAAAACTGGCGGACGTTCGTGTCACCGTCGAAGAGCCGTTCCACTTTCAGCATTACGAAAAATTCAGTGATACCACGGATTTGGTGATAGGCGTTTCCCAGAGCGGGGAAAGCACCTCGACCCTCAACGCGATTCAGCATATTCGCCAGACTCACCCGGTCAAAACGGTGGGCATCACCAGCAAAGCCGGGAGCGAGCTTGCCCGCGCCGTGGACCATGTGATTGATATCGAGATCGGCGAGGAACGCGTCGGCTACGTCACCAAAGGGTACGTTGCTACGATCCTGAAATTTATGCTGCTGGGCGTGTTTGTCGCTCGCCGCAGCGGGAAGATCGACGCTGAACAGGAAGCGGCTGAGCTGCATAAGCTGGACGTTGCGGTGAAATCGATTCCGGGCGTGATTGCCGACACCGAAGCTTTCTTCACCCAATGGCAGGCCGAACTGGCCGCTTCCCCGCGCTTCACCTCAATTGGCTACGGGCCGAGCGTCGGCGTGATCAAAGAGATGGAAACCAAGTTTGCCGAGACGATTCGCGTGCCATCCCAGGGCGTTGAGCTCGAAGCGTTTATGCACGGGCCTTATTTCGAAGTGAATGGCAGCCACCGGATGTTCTTTATTGATACGCCGGGCGTGGCTCGCGAGCGTTTATTACTGCTGAAAGCCTATGAGCAAAAATATACCGATTACGTGTACACCATCAAATTAGGTGAGGACAACGATCCGCGCACGCTGGCGGTGAAAGTCAATATTGATGAGTTTATTGCCCCGCTGATCATGGTTATCCCTTTCCAGATATTGGCTCACCATATTGCCGAGGCAAAGGGCAATAATCTGCCGCAGCGGATCTTTACCGATTTTGGCGTGTCCGTAAAAAGTAAAACGAAGCCAGGCGATTACGCCTGAGGCACAGTATTCCCTACACAATAATAACGTCCCTACCTTGCTACTGAGGAATGATTATGGCTACCTTCAGTCAACTTGCCCGACAGATAATTCAGCATGTCGGCGAGGCAGAAAATATAGAGCATCTTACCCACTGCGCAACCCGTTTGCGTTTTACTATCAAAGATAAAAGTAAGATTAATAAAGATGAGCTTTATAAGTTGCCAGAGGTAGTCAAACTGGTTGAAAACCCAGGGCAATTCCAGATTGTTATTGGGCCTAAAGTTGAAAAAGTCTTTCTGGCTATCACGGCGCAGATGGGGGAACCGTCCTCAGAAGAGGCCTCTGCGCCGCAGGGCTCGATGATTAATCGCCTGCTGGCCACGCTTTCCGCTATTTTCACGCCTTACATCGGCGTGCTGGCGGGCGTGGGGGTGGTGAAAGGGATTGTGGTGTTGCTGCAAACAATGAATCTGGTGGATACCCATTCGTATGTGTTCACCGTGTTCAATGCGCTTTCCAGCGGCGTTTTCGTCATGCTGCCGCTGTTTATCGCGGTAACGGCTGCGGAGCGCTTTAAGGCCAACAAATTTAGCGCCCTGGCGCTGACGGCGGCGATGATTTTCCCGCTGACGGATGCCAGCGTGCCCGGGGCCTTCCACGTTATGGGCCTGGCGCTGAACGTGAAAATCTACGGCGGGGCGGTGATCCCGGCGGTCTTTGCCGTGCTCTTCCTGAGCCACGTCGAACGCTGGCTGAAAAAGGTGATCCCGGAGATCGCCGCGCTGGTATTCGTGCCTTGTTTGTCGCTGATCGTCAGCGGCTTTGTGGTGTTCACCGTGATTGGCCCGGTGGCTGACTATGTTGGCGTCGGCATTGCCAACGGCTATGCGTGGCTGTACAACCTCAGCCCGGTGATTTCCGGTGCGCTGTTAGCGGGGATTGGGCAGCTGTTCGTGGTGTTTGGCGTGCACTGGGGCATTATCCCGCTGGCGTTAATTAACATTCAGGTCAACGGCTATGACACCATTATGGCGATGTTTATGTCGGCGGTAATGGGGCAGTTTGGGGCGGTATTTGGTGCCATCTTTATTGCCCGTAACCTGAAAGATAAGCAGATTGCGATTTCCGCTTCGCTCTCCGCCTTCTTCGGCATTACCGAACCGGCGCTGTATGGCGTTAACCTGAAATACCGCATGTTATTTGTTTTCGGCTGCATTGGCGCAGCGCTGGGCGGCGGGATTACCGGCCTCTTGGGCGTGAAAACCTACAGCTTCCTGCCGGTGCTGAACGTGTTCGAGCTGGGGCTGTTTAGCGGGCCGGAATCGAAGATGATTTACGAGGTGATTGCTATCGCGGTGGCGTTTACGGTGCCTGCGGTGTTGACCATTATCTACGGCAAAACCCGCAGGCTGGAACCTGCCTCCCTGGCGGAAGACAGGCGTTAACCTCAGATATACAGGGCGCGAACAATCATAAAGTGCCCGGCAAAGTAGCAGGCGGCGGCAATGGCGCTGTCGCCTCTGAAGCGGTGACGATAGTGGCTGACCAGCCAGACAATGTTGCCCAGCAGCAGCAGGCTAGCCCCCACAAACCCGGAGAAGTTCGGGGCCGTCGGGCGGAAGAAATAAAGCTCGGCGGCAAGCCAAACCATCACCAGCGTCATACCGATAAACGTCAGAATAGGCACGCGCAGCGCTTCCAGCCGCGTCCAGATAGTCGCGACCAGCAGTGCGCCAATAATCAGCAGAGCCAGCGGTAGCGGCCAGAAAATGGCCAAGCTCATCTGGCTGGCAAAATAGATGGTGTACAGCAGATGCGAAAGGAAGAATGCCCCCACGGCGTAAAGCAGACGTTGAGTGGGCAGTAGCGTGAGCGCATCGCCGACCAGCGTTGCCAGAAGACCCGCCACAATGAGGTAGCCGGCCGCTTCAAACATCGGTGCCTGCCAGGCCAGCAGCAGCAGGAGCAGCAGGGTCAGCGGCTTGAAGAGCCAGCGCTGCCAGGTGGCGCCGCGCCAGGAAGCATCAATGTAAATCCAGGCCGATAACGCAACAGCAATAAATGACCAAAGCATGGCATATCCTTATTTTAATTGTTGGCGTAACACCGTTCAGTCTAGTGGCTAAGCGGCGCAGATGACAACGGCGCGGCGCCAGGGTTATGCTGAAAAGTGTCTGACAATTAGAGAAAAAGCCATGAGCAAGCCCCCAACTTTCATTATCGCCATCGTTGTGGTCATCGTCGTAGCCGCCTCCTTTCGCTATTTTCAGCAGCGCCGCCAGAATATCGAAAACGACGCGGCGCCGCTGAGCGTAAAAAAAGTGGTGGTGGCGACCAAGCGTGAAAAACCGTCCAACGACCGACGTTCGCGCCAGCGTGAAGTCACTCCGCCGGAAGACTCGATTCGCTATGAGGTTTGGTTTGCGCCACAGAGCGGCGGGATGGAAATGAAAATGCGCGTTGAAGCGGCGGAATACCATGCGGTATCGGTGGGAGATAAAGGTACGCTGAGTTACAAGGGGACGCGCTTTGTCAGCTTCGTCCCCGAAGAGACTCACTTGCCCTGACGCAGCTTTTTCTGCCAGACCAGCAGCTCAAACACGCCAAAAACGAAAATCTTAATCTGTTCACCGCGGGCAAGCGCCGGCCCATCTTTCGGCTGTGTGGCTTTCAGCAGGCTCAGCTGCAGGCCGTGCATAATCACCATGAAGATCAGCGCGACGTTAACGAAAATGTTCAGCGGGCGCGGATAAGGGTGAACCAGGTTAAAGATCAGAAAGCCCCAGACGCAAAGCATCAGCAGGCGGCCAAAGTTAATCAGAATCGGCATTATGCGGTTCCTTGAGCTTCACGAATAAACAGGCGATAAGCCACCTGACCGGCGACTTTTTCACGGTGCAGCGCCCAACTGGCAGGCACCGCTGGCAGACCATTTTCCACTTCACTTTCTACATAGATTAGCGCGTCATCCGCCAGCCAGCCGTTTTCCTCGAGCAGGCTGAGCGTTTCATCCAGCAATCCCTTACGGAACGGCGGGTCGACAAAGACGACGTTGTGCTGCGTGCCGGGCTGCGCGAGCACATTCAGCGTATTGGCGTTGAGCACTTTGCCATTGCTGGCTTTTAAGGTTGCGAGGTTCTTTTGCAACTGCTGGGAGACTGCGCGATCCATTTCAATCAGCGTCGCGCTGGCGGCATAGCGGGAGAGCGCCTCCAGTCCGAGCGCGCCGCTGCCGGCAAAACAGTCGAGGCAATGGGCATCTACCATTGACGGGGCCAGCCAGTTGAAAAGCGTTTCGCGCACGCGGTCTGTCGTCGGGCGCAGGCCGGGGCTGTCCGGCACCGGGAGTTTTCGGCCGCGCCATTGGCCGCCGATGATGCGAATCTGGCCGGAACCAGAGGATTGGGGTTTCTTCATTGCTCTCACTGCGATGCTAAATTTTGCGGTTATTCTAGCGGCGCACGCCCGGCCAGGAAACCTTAATCCACTGGCGTGATGCCGCGCCGGGAAAGTGATAGACTAACGCACTATTTTTTATGCCCGTGGCAAGCAGAATCGGGTCTGTGCCATGAATTAACAGCGAGGAGTGTAGTCGCAAATGGCGAAAGAGAAAAAACGTGGCTTTTTTTCCTGGCTGGGATTTGGCCAGAAAGAGCAGCAGCCGGATGTCGAAGCAGAACAAAAAGTAATAGAAGAACAACCGGTTACTGAGCAGGCTCCCGCGCAGGATGAATCTCAACAGCCTCAGGCTGTTGAGCAGGAACAGCAGGACTTAGTTAGTGAGCACTCACTGGAGGAGTCCGAAAAGTTTGCTGAGCAGGTCGTGGAGGTTAACGCCCAGCTTGCAGAAGAAGCGGAAGAGAAAGCGCTGACGGCCGAGCCGGAAATGATTCCTGAGCCGGAAGTGACCGTTGAGCCCGAGATCGTGGCTCAACCAGAGCCTGTGGCGGTTATCGAGCCAGAACCCGTTGTCGAACCTGAGGCCGTTGTCGAGCCTGAGGTGATTGAACCTGCGGCTGTTGTTGCAGAGCCGGAAGTCATTGAGCAGCCTGTTGCGGCCGTGGAGCACGAAACGCTGCCGTTGCCGGAAGAGATTGCCGAAAATGTAGATCAGCCTGACGAGTGGCAGGCCGAGCAGGACGAAATCGTCAACGAAGAAGTGGCTGAAGCCGAGGCGCTGTTCGCGCACGAAGCTGCCGTGGAAGATGAAGCCGTGGCTGAAGAAACGGTTGATGAAGAGCCGGAAGAAGAGGCTGTCGAAGAGACTGCTCCGGTTGCCGTGCAGCAAGAGCAGGAAAAGCCGACCAAAGAGGGCTTCTTCGCCCGCCTGAAGCGTAGCCTGGTCAAAACTAAACAAAACCTCGGTTCCGGATTTATCAGTCTGTTCCGCGGCAAGAAAATCGATGATGATCTGTTTGAAGAGCTGGAAGAGCAGCTACTCATTGCCGACGTTGGGGTTGAGACAACCCGGAAAATCATCACCAACCTGACCGAAGGCGCAAGCCGTAAGCAGCTTCGTGACGCGGAAGCGCTGTACGGTCTGCTGAAAGAAGAGATGAGCGAAATCCTCGCCAAAGTGGACGAGCCGCTTAGCGTGGAAGGCAAAACGCCGTTTGTTATCCTGATGGTTGGCGTTAACGGCGTGGGTAAAACCACCACCATCGGTAAGCTGGCACGGCAGTTCGAGCAGCAGGGTAAATCCGTGATGCTGGCGGCAGGTGATACTTTCCGTGCGGCAGCGGTTGAGCAGCTTCAGGTTTGGGGCCAGCGCAACAATATTCCTGTTGTCGCCCAGCATACCGGCGCGGACTCCGCTTCAGTTATCTTCGATGCTATTCAGGCGGCGAAGGCGCGTAACATTGATGTGTTGATTGCCGATACCGCAGGGCGTTTGCAGAATAAATCGCACCTGATGGAAGAATTGAAGAAAATTGTCAGGGTTATGAAAAAGCTGGACGAAGATGCCCCGCATGAGGTTATGCTCACCCTCGACGCCAGCACCGGTCAGAATGCCATAAGCCAGGCTAAACTGTTCCACGAAGCGGTCGGGCTGACGGGCATCACCCTGACCAAACTGGATGGTACCGCCAAGGGTGGCGTAATCTTCTCTGTGGCAGACCAGTTCGGCATTCCGATTCGCTACATTGGCGTCGGCGAACAAATTTCTGATTTACGACCGTTTAATGCGGGCGACTTTATAGAGGCACTTTTTGCCCGAGAGGATTAACAATGATTCGCTTTGAACACGTCAGTAAAGCCTATCTCGGTGGGAGACAAGCGTTGCAGGGAGTGACCTTCCATATGCAACCGGGCGAGATGGCCTTTCTGACCGGCCATTCTGGCGCAGGGAAGAGTACTCTGCTCAAGCTTATCTGCGGTATCGAACGGCCCAGCGATGGGAAGATTTTTTTCAGCGGCCATGACATTAGCCGCCTGAAGAGCCGTGAAGTGCCGTTCCTGCGTCGTCAGATTGGGATGATCTTCCAGGATCACCACCTGCTGATGGACAGAACCGTGTACGACAACGTGGCCATCCCGCTGATCATCGCGGGCGCCAGCGGCGAAGATATTCGCCGCCGCGTGTCTGCGGCATTAGATAAGGTCGGCCTGCTGGACAAAGCGAAGAACTTTCCTATCCAGCTTTCCGGCGGTGAACAGCAGCGCGTGGGCATCGCTCGCGCCGTGGTAAACAAGCCGGCTGTGCTGCTGGCGGATGAACCGACCGGGAACCTTGATGATGCGCTGTCGGAAGGTATTCTGCGCCTGTTCGAAGAGTTTAACCGCGTGGGCGTAACGGTGCTGATGGCCACTCACGATATAGGGCTTATCTCACGTCGCAATTACCGTATGTTGACCCTCAGCGACGGCCATTTGCATGGAGGCCTGGCAGGTGAATAAACACAGTGCGCTCAACCATATCAAGCGCTTCAGCAACAAGCTGGATAAAATCAACCAACTGAATAAGTTAGGCGACCTTGGCCGTTCGGTGAAAAAACGTGGCAAAGGGCCGCAGTCTAAAAGTAAATCCCTGAAAGGCGGCGTGAATGAGCAGTTCCGCTACGCCTGGGAAGGGGCGCTTCAGGATCTGAAGAGCAAGCCGCTGGCGACCTTCCTGACGGTCATGGTGATTGCCATCTCCCTGACGCTGCCGAGCGTTTGCTATATGGTTTACAAGAACGTAAACCAGGCGGCGACCCAATATTATCCGTCCCCGCAAATCACCGTTTACCTCGATAAGGCGCTGGACGATAACGCCGCGCAGCAGGTGGTGGGCGCGATTCAGGCGGAGGAGGGCGTGGATAAAGTTAACTACCTCTCCCGCGAAGAAGCGCTGGGCGAGTTCCGTAACTGGTCGGGCTTTGGCGGCGCGCTGGATATGCTGGAAGAGAACCCGCTGCCCGCCGTGGCCGTGGTGAACCCTAAACTGGATTTCCAGAGCACGGATCACCTGAATACGCTGCGTGATCGCGTGGCGAAGATTCATGGCGTCGATGAAGTGCGCATGGATGACAGCTGGTTTGCCCGTCTGGCGGCGCTGACAGGGCTGGTCGGGCGAGTGGCGGCGATGATCGGCATCCTGATGGTTGCAGCGGTGTTCCTCGTCATCGGTAACTCGGTGCGTTTGAGCATCTTTGCCCGCCGCGATACCATCAACGTGCAGAAGCTTATCGGGGCAACCGACGGCTTTATTTTGCGTCCATTCCTGTATGGCGGTGCGCTGCTGGGCTTTAGCGGTGCGTTTCTGTCGCTGATCCTGTCTGAGATTCTGGTGATGCGCCTCTCTTCGGCGGTGACGGAAGTGGCGCAGGTGTTCGGGACTAAGTTCGATATCAGCGGGTTGGGCTTTGACGAATGCCTGCTGCTGTTGCTGGTCTCGTCGATGATCGGCTGGCTGGCAGCCTGGCTTGCCACTGTTCAACATTTACGCCGTTTTACGCCGGAGTAAAAAGTTTTTGATATACTCATTCCCTGCTACGATAACGTCGTCCGCAGGGAGTGCGTTTTACACCGTAGTGACCCCTGCGATGCTGCAATAACCGTCACACTTTGTGTGTAATCTATTCACAGCTTTACATTGAACTTGTGGATAACATCACTGTCTGAGAGTACAGTGAAGGGTACGGTCTGGGCCTGACGTGTCGTCGGTGCGCCTCAGCCACTTGAATGGCAAGCCGTACTTAGTCTCTAAGAGAGGGTTTGAATGACCAAAGAAATGCAAAATTTAGCTTTAGCCCCTGTTGGTAACCTGGAGTCGTATATCCGGGCTGCAAACGCCTGGCCGATGTTAACGGCTGAGGAAGAGAAGGAGCTGGCTGAAAAGCTGCATTACCAGGGCGATCTGGAAGCAGCGAAAAAGCTGATCCTGTCTCACCTGCGCTTTGTTGTTCATGTTGCGCGTAACTATTCCGGCTACGGCCTGCCGCAGGCAGACCTTATCCAGGAAGGCAACATCGGCCTGATGAAAGCAGTACGCCGTTTTAACCCAGAAGTGGGTGTTCGCCTGGTCTCCTTTGCGGTGCACTGGATCAAGGCTGAAATTCATGAATACGTGCTGCGTAACTGGCGTATTGTGAAAGTCGCGACCACCAAAGCACAGCGTAAGCTGTTCTTTAACCTGCGTAAAACCAAGCAGCGCTTGGGCTGGTTTAATCAGGACGAAGTCGAAATGGTGGCCAACGAGCTTGGCGTGTCCAGCAAAGACGTGCTTGAGATGGAGTCACGCATGGCGGCGCAGGATATGACTTTCGACATGTCGAATGACGACGACGCTGACGGTCAGCCGATGGCGCCGGTGCTCTTCCTGCAGGATAAGTCTTCCAACTTTGCCGACGGCATTGAAGACGACAACTGGGAATCTCACGCCGCAGACAAACTGAGCGATGCGATGCAGGGCCTGGATGAACGCAGTCAGCAGATCATTCGCGCGCGCTGGTTAGATGAAGACAACAAAAGCACGCTGCAGGAACTTGCAGACCGCTATGGCGTTTCCGCCGAGCGCGTTCGTCAGCTTGAAAAGAACGCGATGAAAAAATTGCGCGCCGCTATCGAAGCTTAACGCCGATACACACGTCGCACTAAGAGCGCCCCACTTTATGTTGGGGCGTTTTGCTTTTTATGCTCCGGCATACATGCCAGCAGCACGGTAAACGCCGCTTCCATTTCGCTCTCCGGCAGGCTGGCGAACCCCATCAGTAATCCCTTCTTGCGCCGTTCGGTCAGGTAGTAACGCGATAAGGGCCGCACAAGAATATTGCGGGCGTTCGCGCGCTCAGCAATCGCCACATCATCGGCTTCATCAGGCAGATTCAAAATCAAATGCAGCCCGGCGTTATCGCTAAAATCTGACAGCGCCTGTGGCCCGCAGTGGCGGGAGATCAGGTCGGTCAGGAAGGCGCGACGGCGGCCGTAGAGCAGGCGCATCCGGCGAATATGGGCCGAATAATGCCCGGCGGTAATAAACTCTGCCAGCGCCTGCTGAATAAGCGAATGCCCGCCGCGATACAGTTCCGCATGGGCGGTTTTCAGGTCATTGACCAGCGGGCGAGGCAGCACGACGTAGCCGAGCCTTAAGCCCGGATAAAGCGTTTTACTGAAGGTGCCGATGTAAACCACCGGCGCGTCGGTAACCAGCCCCTGCAGCGCCGGAATAGGCTGGCCAGAAAAGCGAAATTCGCTGTCGTAGTCATCTTCAATAATCCAGCTGCCGTGCTGGCGGGCGAGTGCCAACAGGCGCTGGCGGCGCTCCAGGCTCATCACCGCCCCCAGCGGGTACTGATGAGATGGCGTGACGAAGATTAAGCGCGGTGCTTCGGTCACTTTCTCCGGCGGGCAAAGGCCGTTCTCATCGACGGTGAGCGGCGTGACCCGCACATCATTCATCGTCAGTACGTGGCGAATGCCCCAGTAAGAAGGTTCTTCGATCCACGCCAGGTCGTCTCTGTCGCACAGCATCCGGGTGACCAGATCGATAGCCTGGTGGATCCCTTCGGTGATCAGGATTTGGTCGACCTGGCAGTTTACTCCTCGGGAAACACGCAGGTAATCGACCAGCGCATGCTGCAGTTCAGGTGTGCCGCCGTTGCAGCTATAGCTCAGGCGCTCCGGTTTAGGACGGCGGCTGATGCGCGCCTGGATCTTGCTGAATAGCGGATGAGGGAAGGCGTTGACGTCTGGTACACCGGGAATAAAAGCTCCCCACTGGCGCGGGCTGGCGCTCACCTGAGAAAGAAGATGCTGTCCGCGGCGGGAAATAGATACCTCAGGAGCCGGAGCTGTGCCACCTTCGGCCGGGCTTCCCGTGGAGGTGAAGCGATCCGGCAGCGTTTTTTCAACAAAAGTGCCGCTGCCCTGGCGGGATGAAACGTACCCCTCGGTCATAAGCTGCTCATAAACTGTTAACACAGTGTTACGGGAAATGCTGAGTTCGCTGGCTAAGTCGCGGGAGGCGGGCAGGCGGCTGTGGGGCGGCAATGAGCCATCCAGAATGGAACGGCGCAGCGCGTTATAAAGACGTTTATGCAGCAGGATATCGGTCTCTGCCTGTAGCCTGACAAGAATCAAATCACCCACTAAGTCTCGCAATTGGATCCCTCAGATAAACTGAATTGGCACTCGATTATAGGGCCAATACCTGTGTAAATAAACGACATTGTTTCTGATTTGTTGCGATAAAGTGACTGACTTAACAGGAGAGACCAAGGTGAAAAGTGCAGAGCTGAATCAGCGTCGTTTACAGGCCACGCCGCGCGGTGTGGGCGTGATGTGTAGCTACTTTGCAGAGAAGGCAGAGAACGCCACTCTGTGGGATGTGGAAGGCAACGAGGTTATCGATTTTGCCGCCGGGATCGCCGTGCTGAACACCGGCCATCGTCACCCGAAAGTGATTGCCGCTGTAGAAAAACAATTGCAGGCCTTTACCCACACGGCTTACCAGATTGTCCCTTATGAAAGCTACGTTTCGCTGGCCGAGCGTATTAACGAACTGGCGCCGATTGACGGCCCGGCGAAAACCGCGTTCTTCACCACCGGTGCAGAAGCGGTTGAGAATGCGGTGAAAATCGCCCGCGCTTATACCAAACGCCCCGGCCTGATCACCTTCGGCGGCGGCTTCCATGGCCGTACCTTTATGACCATGGCGCTGACCGGCAAAGTGGCACCGTACAAAATCGGTTTTGGCCCGTTCCCTGGCTCCGTCTACCACGCGGTTTACCCGAACGCCGCTCACGGCGTGACGACTGACGATGCGCTGAAAAGCCTGGATCGCATTTTTAAGGCCGATATCGCCGCGGACCAGGTGGCGGCCATCATACTCGAGCCAGTTCAGGGAGAAGGCGGCTTTAACGTGGCACCTCCTGAATTTATGCAGGCGCTGCGCCAGCTGTGCGACACCCACGGCATTCTGCTGATTGCCGATGAAGTGCAGACCGGCTTCGCGCGTACCGGCAAGCTGTTTGCGATGGACTATTACGACGTCAAAGCCGATCTGATGACGATGGCGAAAAGCCTGGCCGGTGGCTTCCCGCTGTCCGGCGTTGTGGGCCGTGCCGAAGTGATGGATGCCCCTGCGCCTGGCGGCCTGGGTGGCACTTATGCGGGCAACCCGCTGGCGGTTGCGGCGGCGCATGCAGTGCTGGATGTGATCAAGGAAGAGCAGCTGTGCAAGCGTGCCACCCAGCTTGGTGAACACCTGAAAGAAGTGCTGAGTCAGGCGCGCCAAAGCTGCCCGGCAATTGTCGACGTGCGCGGGCAGGGCTCGATGGTCGCAGTGGAGTTTAACGATCCGCAGACAGGGAAACCTTCGCCAGAATTTACCCGCGAAGTTCAGCTGAAAGCTCAGGCACAAGGGCTGCTGCTGCTGAGCTGCGGCGTCTACGGCAACGTTATCCGCTTCCTTTATCCGCTGACCATTCCTGATGCTCAGTTCACCAAAGCGCTGGCCATTCTGTCCAGAGTGCTTAAGGGCTAATCCCCGTAGTTTGCGGCGGCAGGGAAGCCCGCCATACACAAGACGGCCGCAGCATTTTTTCCCCAGCGTGAAGTGGTTTATCACCCTGATATCCCCTGTTTTCCGGCGGGCGTTACCGCCGGAGTAATACGGAAAATATTATGTCTGAAAACTCCACCTTCTCTCCCGCCGTTGCGCGCGGGGAGCGGACTGCTGTCCCCGGTAAATCCCTGAGTTTCGTTGAAGGCGTGTCGATGATTGTCGGCACTAACATTGGTGCGGGCGTGCTTTCTATCGCCTATGCCTCGAGTAAAGCAGGATTCTGGCCGCTGCTGTTCTGGCTGGTGCTGGTGGGCAGCCTGACCACCGTGACGATGCTTTACGTCGCTGAATCCACTTTGCGTACCCGCCAGCATTTGCAGCTTAGCGGGCTGTCGCTGCGCTACGTCGGGCGCTTTGGCGCGCTGATGATGTTCCTTTCCGTCTGCGTAAACAGCGTCGGGGCGTTGACCGCCTATATGACCGGCAGCGGCAAACTGCTGCACTCTTTGTTTGGTATCTCCCCGGCCCTGGGTAGCGTACTGTTTTTCGTCCCGGCGGCGGGCGTGCTCTACATGGGCCTGAAAGCCATCGGGCGCGGGGAAAAGTTTATTAGCGTCGGCATGGTGGTGATGATCGCGGTGCTGGTGATTGCGACTTTGCTGAAAGAGACGACCAGCGTCGGCTACCTGCTTGAAGGCAACTGGCTTTATATGGTGCCGGTGTTCAACGTGGTGGTGTTCTGCTTCTCGGCGCAGTACATCGTGCCGGAGATGGCGCGTGGTTTTGCCGACAAGCCCGAAAAGCTCCCGAAAGCCATCCTCGTTGGCATGGTGGTGACCTTCGCGCTGCTGGCCCTGGTGCCGATGTCGGTGATCATGCTTAACGGGCTGGACGATATCTCTGAGGTGGCGACGATTTCCTGGGGGAAAGCGCTGGGAGAGTGGGCATTCTTCTCGGCGAACCTGTTTGCACTGTGCGCCATGCTGACGTCGTACTGGGGGCTGGGCGGGAGTTTCCTGACCAATATCTTTGACCGCTTCCGCCTGGGCAGCGATGAGCCTTCTCTGAAGCGTTTTCTGGTACTGCTGGTGGTGGCTGTCCCGCCGTTTGTGCTGGCCTACAGCGGGCTGGTGTCGTTCGTGAATGCGCTCTATTTTGCGGGCGTGTTCAGCGGCGTGATTTTGTCGATTATGCCGATCCTGATGATTAAAGGCGCCCGCCGCAGCGGCGATGTCACGCCCGGCTGGACCTGCCCGGCATTTATGACCCACCCGCTGATTCAGATTTTCATCGTGTTGCTTTACCTCTGCAGTGCCGTTTATGCGGTTGCTTCCGCTCTGGGATATTTGCCGGCAGGTTGGTGATTCCGAGGCCTGCTCCCCCGCGCCCGGAGGCTTTCCGGCGCGGTTATTTTTTTGTCACATTCCCGTTATCTAACCTTCAAATATGTCTTTCCAAATTATCGCAAATGGCGCTATGTTTAGCATAGTGTGCTGCCGTAGCGCCGGCTGTCGCCCTTAAGTTAGCTATCATATGCTTTTCTTATACCTACAAACAGAATAATGCGCTAGCAAACAACAACACAACAAATTCAATAACCATAACAATGGGGACTCTCAGGATGAAAATGACGGGTAAAGCCTTACTGGCAGGATGCATTGCACTGGCAATGAGCCACGCGGCGATGGCAAAAGATATTAAGGTCGCGGTAGTAGGGGCAATGTCTGGGCCGGTCGCGCAATACGGCGATCAGGAATTTACCGGTGCCGAGCAGGCGGTAGCGGATATTAACGCCAAAGGCGGGATCAAAGGCGACAAACTGGTTATCACCAAATATGACGATGCCTGTGACCCGAAACAAGCGGTCGCGGTAGCGAACAAAGTGGTGAACGACGGCATCAAGTACGTGATCGGTCACCTGTGCTCTTCTTCTACTCAGCCAGCGTCTGATATCTACGAAGACGAAGGCATTCTAATGATTACCCCGGCAGCTACGGCACCGGAGCTGACCGCGCGCGGCTATAAGCTGACTCTGCGTACTACCGGTCTGGACTCCGACCAGGGCCCAACCGCGGCGAAATACATTCTGGAACACGTGAAGCCTAAGCGCATTGCTGTTATCCACGATAAGCAGCAGTACGGCGAAGGTCTGGCGCGTTCCGTGCAGGACGGCCTGAAAAAAGGTGGCGCTAATGTGGTGTTCTTCGACGGGATCACCGCCGGTGAGAAAGATTTCTCCACGCTGGTTGCTCGCCTGAAGAAAGAAAATATCGACTTCGTTTACTACGGCGGTTACCACCCGGAAATGGGGCAGATCCTGCGCCAGTCCCGCGCCGCTGGCCTGAAAACGCAGTTCATGGGGCCGGAAGGCGTAGCGAACGTTTCCCTGTCTAACATTGCCGGGGATTCAGCAGAAGGCCTGCTGGTGACCAAGCCGAAGAACTACGATCAGGTTCCGGCTAACAAACCGATTGTGGACGCGATCAAAGCGAAGAAACAGGATCCAAGCGGCGCATTCGTCTGGACCACCTACGCAGCTCTGCAGTCGCTGGCAGCTGGCCTGAACCAGAGCGCAGATCCGGCGGCTATCTCTAAATACCTGAAAGGGGCGACCGTGGATACCGTGATGGGGCCGCTGTCGTGGGATGAGAAAGGCGACCTGAAAGGCTTTGAGTTCGGCGTGTTCACCTGGCATGCCAACGGCACAGCCACCGACGCAAAATAAAAGCAAACGGCAACCCAGGGTTGCCGTTTTAGTGTTTGCTCCCTCTCCCTCCGGGAGAGGGGCGGGGTAAGGGCAGCTTACCTCCCCCAACCGCCGCTCTGCTCGCAGAACCCGGAAGCCTGCATAAACGCCGTCATCACGGCATGATCCTCAACGCCAACATCCGCCAGCCACCAGCGTTTAATCGCCGGGTTATCCCGCATAACCTCTTCCAGCAAATACTGCCCCACGCCCCGGCGGCGGGTAATTTCACGAACGCGCAGAGAATCCAGCGCTCCGGCATCCCCTGTGAGCGTGACGCGCACCGCGCCGAGCAGTCGTTCGTTAAATTTTGCGGCGTAGATCCTTTCATTGTCGCTAAGGGTCAGTGAACCGCTGGAGTATTCCGGCCAGATCTTGCCGAGGTCAATTTTATCCTGAGCGCTAAACTCAAACAGACGAATGATAGTGAGTTTCATAAGTGACCTAACCAAAAAGCGGGAAAACCCCGAGTGTAACCAATTTATTTGCCTCAGACGCTTTATCTTTTTTATGCCGTTCAGCAGTTGATTACTTTTTAGCGAAAAGATAAGCCAGCCTTTAACGCGGCAGATTGAATCCTGACCAGGATAAAGCACTAAAATCCAGTGAATTGTTCGGCTCTTTGTACCGCTATTTTATGCTGATTTTGGTGCTTTTTTTTGTTTAACTATGGCGAAATACAGAATATTATCTCTACTTAATCGCCTGAAAAATAGAGAGTTTAGTCTGATAAATTGTAAAATTTACCGCTAACTCCTTAACGGCACTGATAAAAATGGTCATTGATTATAAAAGGTACTGAGTGCTTTTTAACCAAGTTATGGGGATGGAACGAATGAAGATGAACGCGAAGACATTACTGGCCGGGCTGGTGGCGTTGGCCGTGTCTCACGCGGCAACCGCGGGTGATATCAAAGTGGCTGTTGTCGGGGCAATGTCAGGCCCGGTCGCGCAGTGGGGCGACATGGAATTTAACGGTGCTCGCCAGGCTATCAAAGACATCAACGCCAAAGGCGGGATCAAAGGCGACAAGCTGGTTGGCGTTGAATATGACGATGCCTGCGATCCAAAACAGGCCGTGGCGGTTGCCAACAAAATCGTTAACGACGGCGTGAAGTACGTTATCGGCCACCTGTGCTCCTCTTCCACCCAGCCGGCTTCTGACATCTATGAAGATGAAGGCATCCTGATGATCACTCCGGGCGCGACCAACCCTGAGCTGACCCAGCGCGGCTACGGCATGATCATGCGTACCGCGGGCCTCGACTCTTCCCAGGGTCCAACGGCGTCCAAATATATTCTGGAGCACGTTAAGCCGCAGCGCATCGCGATCATCCACGATAAGCAGCAGTACGGCGAAGGTCTGGCGCGCTCCGTGCAGGATGGCCTGAAAAAAGGCGGCGCTAACATCGTGTTCTTCGACGGGATCACCGCCGGAGACAAAGACTTCTCCACCCTGGTGACGCGTCTGCAGAAAGAAAATATCGACTTCGTTTACTACGGCGGCTACTACCCGGAAATGGGGCAGATCCTGCGCCAGGCACGCGCCGTTGGCCTGAAAACTCAGTTTATGGGGCCGGAAGGCGTGGGTAACGCTTCTCTGTCCAATATCGCTGGCCCTGCGGGCGAAGGGATGCTGGTCACCATGCCTAAGCGCTATGACCAGGATCCGGCCAATAAAGCTATCGTTGATGAGCTGAAAGCGGCGAAGAAAGACCCGAGCGGCCCGTATGTGTGGATCACCTACGCGGCAGTTCAGTCTCTGGCCACCGCCATGGACCGCACCGGCAGCAAAGATCCTGCTGCGCTGGTGAAAGATTTAAAAGCACACGGTGCGAACACTGTGATTGGGCCGCTGAACTGGGATGATAAAGGCGATTTGAAAGGATTTGAATTCGGTGTCTTCCAGTGGCACGCCGATGGTTCGTCCTCCGTGGCGAAGTAAGGCGAAGGCTGCACAGTCATCCCACCCCCGGCCTATGCCGGGGGTTTTTAAAAGGTTAAGTTATGTCCGAGCAGTTTCTCTACTTCCTGCAGCAGATGTTTAACGGCGTCACGCTGGGCAGTACCTACGCGCTGATCGCCATCGGTTACACGATGGTGTACGGCATTATTGGCATGATCAACTTCGCCCACGGCGAAGTGTATATGATCGGCAGCTACGTCTCTTTCATGATCATCGCCGCGTTAATGATGCTCGGTATTGATGTGGGCTGGATGCTGGTGGGCGCAGGTTTTATTGGCGCCATTATCATCGCCAGCGCCTACGGCTGGAGCATTGAGCGCGTCGCCTACAAGCCGGTGCGTAACTCCAAGCGCCTGATCGCGCTGATTTCCGCCATCGGGATGTCTATCTTCCTGCAAAACTACGTCAGCCTGACGGAAGGTTCGCGCGACATCGCGCTGCCAAGCCTGTTTAACGGGCAGTGGATTGTGGGGGCGAGCGATAACTTCACTGCCACCATCACCACCATGCAGCTGGTTATCTGGGTTGTGACCTTCCTGGCTATGCTGGCGCTGACGCTGTTCATCCGTTATTCCCGCATGGGCCGCGCCTGCCGCGCCTGTGCTGAAGACCTGAAAATGGCCAGCCTGCTCGGGATTAATACCGACCGCGTTATCTCGCTCACCTTCGTCATCGGTGCCGCGATGGCGGCAGTGGCTGGCGTACTGTTGGGCCAGTTCTACGGCGTAATCAACCCGTACATCGGCTTTATGGCAGGGATGAAAGCCTTTACCGCGGCGGTACTTGGCGGCATCGGCAGTATTCCTGGCGCCATGATTGGCGGCCTGATCCTCGGCGTGGCCGAAGCGCTGACTTCAGCCTACCTGAGCACGGAATATAAAGACGTCGTCTCCTTCGCGCTGCTGATAGTGGTGCTGCTGGTGATGCCTACCGGGATCCTGGGTCGTCCGGAGGTTGAGAAAGTATGAAACCGATGCATATTGTTTTTTCGCTGCTCTCCGCAGCCATGTTTTTTGTTTTAGCATCGGTATTTATGGGCGTTCAGCTTAGCCTGGACGGCACCAAACTGGTGGTGAACAGCGCACCTTCCGTGCGCTGGGAATGGGTCTTCATCGGCACCGCTGCGGTGCTGGTGTTCCAACTGCTGCGCCCGCTGTTCCAGAAGGGCATGAAGAAAGTGTCCGGGCCGAAGTTTGTGCTGCCGGCGCTGGATGGTTCCACGGCTAAGCAGAAGCTGTTCCTGGTGGCGCTGTTGGTTGCCGCTGTGGCGTGGCCGTTCCTTGTTTCACGCGGCACCGTGGACATTGCTACATTAACCATGATTTACATCATCCTCGGCCTGGGGCTGAACGTGGTGGTGGGGCTGTCTGGCCTGTTGGTGCTGGGCTATGGCGGCTTCTACGCTATCGGCGCTTACACTTTTGCGTTGCTGAACCACTATTACGGCCTGGGCTTCTGGACCTGTCTGCCGCTGGCGGGGCTGGTGGCTGCTGCCGCAGGCTTCCTGCTCGGCTTCCCGGTACTGCGCCTGCGTGGGGACTACCTGGCGATCGTGACGCTGGGCTTCGGGGAAATCGTCCGTATCCTGCTGCTGAACAACACCGATATTACCGGCGGCCCGAACGGCATCAGCCAGATCCCAAAACCGACCTTCTTCGGCCTGGAGTTTAGCCGTACCGCCCGCGAAGGCGGCTGGGATACCTTCAGTAATTTCTTTAACGTGGCCTACGACCCGAGCGACAGGATTATTTTCCTGTACCTGGTAGCGTTGCTGCTGGTGGTGCTGTCGCTGTTCGTGATTAACCGCCTGCTGCGTATGCCGCTTGGCCGCGCCTGGGAAGCGCTGCGCGAAGATGAGATCGCCTGCCGTTCGCTGGGCCTGAACCCAACCCGTATCAAGCTGACTGCGTTCACCATCAGCGCCGCTTTTGCGGGCTTCGCCGGGACGTTGTTCGCCGCACGCCAGGGCTTTGTCAGCCCGGAATCCTTCACCTTCGCCGAGTCGGCGTTTGTGCTGGCGATTGTGGTGCTCGGCGGGATGGGCTCGCAGTTCGCGGTGATTCTGGCCGCTGTTCTGCTGGTGGTTTCCCGCGAGCTGATGCGTGACCTGAACGAGTACAGCATGCTGGTGCTCGGTGGCCTGATGGTGCTGATGATGATTTGGCGTCCACAAGGCTTGCTGCCGATGACGCGTCCGCATCTGAAGCTGAAGAAAGAGCAAGTGAAAGGAGAGCAGGCATGAGTCAGCCATTGTTATCCGTAAGCGGTCTGATGATGCGTTTCGGCGGCCTGCTGGCCGTCAACAATGTCTCGCTCGAGCTGCATCCACAGGAAATTGTTTCGCTTATCGGCCCGAACGGCGCCGGTAAAACCACGGTGTTTAACTGCCTGACCGGCTTTTACAAGCCGACCGGCGGCACCATTTTGCTGCGCGACCAACACCTGGAAGGCTTACCGGGCCAGCAGATTGCGCGCATGGGCGTGGTGCGTACCTTCCAGCACGTTCGCTTGTTCCGTGAAATGACGGTGATTGAGAACCTGCTGGTGGCGCAACATCAACAGCTGAAAACCGGTATTTTCTCGGGCTTGCTGAAAACCCCAGGCTTCCGTCGCGCTCAGAGCGAAGCGCTGGACAGAGCGGCCACCTGGCTCGAACGTATCGGGCTGCTGGAGCACGCTAACCGCCAGGCAAGCAACCTGGCCTATGGCGATCAGCGTCGCCTTGAAATCGCTCGCTGCATGGTGACCCAGCCGGAAATCCTGATGCTGGATGAACCTGCCGCCGGCCTTAACCCGAAAGAAACCCATGAGCTGGATGAGCTGATCATGGAGCTGCGCAATCATCACAACACCACGGTGTTGCTGATTGAGCATGACATGAAGCTGGTCATGGGCATTTCTGACCGTATCTACGTGGTGAACCAGGGAACGCCGTTAGCCAACGGCACGCCGGAGCAAATCCGCAACAACCCTGATGTCATTCGCGCCTATCTGGGTGAGGCTTAAGATGGAAAATGTAATGCTGTCGTTTGACAAGGTGAGCGCCCACTACGGCAAAATTCAGGCGCTGCACGACGTCAGTCTGCATATTAAACAGGGCGAAATTGTTACGCTCATCGGCGCTAACGGCGCTGGTAAAACGACGCTGCTTGGCACGCTTTGCGGCGACCCGCGCGCGACCAGCGGCCGCATCGTGTTTGATGGCAAAGATATTACAGACTGGCACACCGCGCGCATCATGCGTGAGGCCGTGGCGATTGTGCCGGAAGGGCGCCGTGTTTTCTCCCGCATGACGGTGGAAGAGAACCTGGCGATGGGCGGCTTTTTTGCCGAACGTGACCAGTTCCAGTCGCGTATTAAGCGCGTCTACGATCTGTTCCCGCGTCTGCACGAACGCCGCATTCAGCGGGCGGGTACCATGTCCGGCGGTGAGCAGCAGATGCTGGCGATAGGCCGCGCACTCATGAGCCAGCCGCGTCTGTTACTGTTAGATGAACCGTCGCTGGGTCTGGCGCCTATCATCATCCAGCAAATTTTCGACACCATTGAGCAGCTGCGCAGCGAAGGGATGACCATCTTCCTCGTGGAGCAGAACGCCAACCAGGCGCTGAAGCTGGCTGACCGGGGCTACGTGCTGGAAAACGGCCACGTCGTGCTGGAAGACACCGGCGATGCGCTGCTGGCGAACGAAGCGGTGCGCAGCGCTTATTTAGGCGGCTAATAAAAAGCATAACGGCAACTTCGGTTGCCGTTTTTTTTGTTTGCACTCTCTCCCTGTGGGAGAGGGAACAGCATGGGTTGAGTTTGAATTATTCAGGGAATACACGGGGAAAGAAAAATATATCTCCCGTCGACAAAGAAACATTTCATTCACTCCGCTGTAACTATTCTGTCATCCAGCCGTTATTTTTCTGTCATTCGAGCGTGTCATGTTACCTCGCGAGCATAAAACGCGTGATTTCGCGCATCCGGCACAACAAGAGAGATAACCGAATGACATCGTTACGACACACAGCTTTAGCGCTGACGCTTGGTCTGGCATTTGCCTCCCAGGCGATGGCCGTTACCACGATTCCTTTCTGGCATTCAATGGACGGGGAACTGGGTAAAGAAGTGGATTCTCTGGCAAACCGTTTCAATGAAACGCACCCTGATTACAAAATTGTGCCGGTTTATAAAGGCAACTACGATCAAAGCCTGGCGGCGGGTATCGCGGCATACCGTTCCGGTAACGCCCCGGCCATCCTGCAGGTATATGAAGTTGGCACCGCGACCATGATGGCTTCCAAGGCTATCAAACCGGTCTACGAAGTGTTTAAAGACGCTGGCATCAACTTCGACGAATCCCAGTTTGTCCCGACCGTGGCCGGGTACTACACCGACTCTAAAACGGGCCACCTGCTGTCCCAGCCTTTCAACAGCTCCACCCCAGTGCTGTACTACAACAAAGACGCTTTCAAGAAAGCCGGTCTGAACCCGGATCAGCCACCTAAAACCTGGCAGGACGTGGCGGCATACAGTGCCAAACTGCGCGCAGCGGGCATGAAGTGTGGCTACGCCAGCGGCTGGCAGGGCTGGATCCAGTTGGAGAACTTCAGCGCCTGGCACGGCCTGCCGTTCGCCACCAAAAACAACGGCTTTGACGGCACTGATGCCGTGCTGGAGTTCAACAAACCTGAGCAGGTGAAACACATTGCCCTGCTGGAAGAGATGAACAAGAAGGGCGACTTCACCTATTTCGGCCGTAAAGATGAGTCCACCGAGAAGTTCTACAACGGTGACTGCGCGATCACTACCGCGTCTTCTGGCTCTCTGGCTGACATTCGTCAGTACGCGAAATTCAACTACGGCGTAGGCATGATGCCTTACGACGCAGACGTGAAAGGCGCGCCACAGAACGCCATCATCGGTGGGGCAAGCCTGTGGGTAATGCAGGGCAAAGACAAGCCAACCTACAAAGGCGTGGCCGAGTTTATGCAGTTCCTGGCTAAACCAGAAATCGCCGCTGAATGGCACCAGAAAACCGGCTACCTGCCAATCACCACCGCCGCTTACGAGCTGACTCGTAAAGAAGGCTTCTACGACAAGAATCCGGGCGCGGACACCGCAACTCGCCAGATGCTGAACAAGCCACCGTTGCCGTTCACCAAAGGCCTGCGTCTGGGCAACATGCCGCAGATTCGTACCGTGGTTGACGAAGAGCTGGAATCCGTCTGGACCGGTAAGAAAACGCCACAGCAGGCGCTGGACGCTTCCGTTGAGCGTGGTAACCAGCTGCTGCGCCGCTTCGAGCAGTCTACCAAGTCTTAAGTTCTACCCTCGTCCCCTCCCAAAAGGAGGGGGCAAAGTACCGCGCTCTCTGTCACAGGAGGGCGTTGTGCTAAGGGGCAAAGCACCGCCTGTTCTAACATTAACCGAGTAACCCTATGTCATCATCTCGCCCGGTGTTCCGTTCAAGTTGGCTACCTTATGCGCTGGTTCTGCCGCAGCTGATCATCACCGTCATTTTCTTTATCTGGCCGGCGGGCGAAGCCCTCTGGTACTCGCTGCAAAACCTTGACCCGTTTGGTCTGTCCAGCCATTTCGTTGGCCTGGATAACTTCGTGCAGCTTTTCCACGATAGCTACTATCTGGACTCTTTCTACACCACCATGATCTTCAGCGGGCTGGTGGCGGGCTGCGGGCTTCTGGCTTCGCTGTTCTTCGCCGCGCTGGTGGATTATGTGGTACGCGGCAGCCGTTTTTATCAAACGCTGATGCTGCTGCCCTATGCCGTTGCACCCGCCATTGCTGCGGTGCTGTGGATTTTCCTGTTCAACCCAGGGCGCGGGCTAATTACCCACACGCTGGAAGAGTTTGGCTACAACTGGAACCACGCGCAGAACAGCGGGCAGGCCATGTTCCTGGTCGTGTTCGCGTCCGTGTGGAAACAGATTAGCTACAACTTCCTGTTCTTCTTTGCCGCTTTGCAGTCGATTCCGCGTTCGCTGGTGGAAGCCGCAGCCATTGACGGAGCTGGCCCCGTGCGCCGCTTCTTCTTTATCTCGCTGCCGCTGATTGCCCCGGTGAGCTTCTTCCTGCTGGTGGTGAACCTGGTGTATGCCTTCTTCGACACCTTCCCGGTGATCGACGCGGCAACAGGCGGTGGCCCGGTGCAGGCAACCACCACGCTTATCTACAAGATTTATCGCGAAGGGTTTACCGGGCTGGATCTCTCTTCCTCGGCGGCGCAATCCGTGGTGCTGATGCTGCTGGTGATTGTCCTGACGGTGGTTCAGTTCCGCTTCGTTGAACGTAAGGTGCGCTACCAATGATTGAGAACCGTCGCGGGCTGACTATCTTCAGCCACACCATGCTGATTCTGGGCATCATCGTCATTCTGTTCCCGCTGTACGTGGCATTTGTTGCCGCGACACTGGACAACAAAGCCGTCTTCGATACGCCGATGACGCTGATCCCCGGTACTCACCTGTGGGAAAACATCAGCTACATCTGGACCAACGGCGTGGCGGTCAACAGCGCCCCGTTCGGCCGGATGCTGTTTAACAGCACGGTGATGGCGCTGGTGATCACCATCGGCAAAATCGCCGTGTCGATGCTGTCGGCTTTCGCCATCGTCTGGTTCCGTTTCCCGCTGCGTAACCTGTTCTTCTGGATGATTTTTATCACCCTGATGCTGCCGGTCGAAGTGCGTATTTTCCCGACGGTTGAGGTTATCTCTAACCTGAAAATGCTCGACAGCTACACCGGCCTGACGCTGCCGCTGATGGCGTCGGCCACGGCCACGTTCCTGTTTCGCCAGTTTTTCATGACGCTGCCAGACGAGCTGATGGAAGCGGCCCGCATCGACGGCGCCTCGCCGATGCGCTTTTTCTTTGACATCGTGCTGCCGCTGTCCAAAACCAACCTGGCGGCGCTGTTCGTGATCACCTTTATCTATGGCTGGAACCAGTATCTCTGGCCGCTGCTGATAATCACCGATGCCGATTTGGGCACAGCCGTGGCGGGCATCAAGAGCATGATTGCCAGCGGTGATGGCGTGACGCAGTGGAACCAGGTGATGGCAGCGATGCTGCTCACGCTTGTTCCGCCGGTTGTTATTGTTTTAGTTATGCAGCGCGCCTTTGTGCGTGGTCTGGTTGATAGCGAGAAGTAGGAACCTTTCATGGCTGGTTTAAAATTACAGGCAGTAACCAAGAGCTGGGACGGTAAAACCCAGGTGATTCAGCCGCTGACCGTGGACGTAGCGGATGGCGAATTCATCGTGATGGTCGGGCCTTCTGGCTGCGGGAAATCTACGCTGCTGCGTATGGTCGCCGGGCTGGAGCAGGTGACCAGCGGGGATATCTGGATCGACAGCCAGCGCGTCACCGACATGGAGCCCAAAGAGCGTGGCATCGCCATGGTGTTCCAGAACTATGCGCTCTATCCGCACATGACGGTGGAAGAGAACATGGCCTGGGGCCTGAAAATTCGCGGTCTGGGCAAAGAACAGATCCGCCAGAAAGTGCTGGAAGCCGCCCGTATTCTGGAGCTGGATGCGCTGTTAACTCGCCGCCCGCGCGAACTTTCTGGTGGCCAGCGCCAGCGCGTTGCCATGGGCCGCGCCATCGTGCGCGATCCGGCGGTATTCCTGTTTGACGAACCGCTATCCAACCTTGATGCCAAGCTGCGCGTGCAGATGCGCCTTGAGCTTCAACAGCTTCATCGCCGCCTGAAAACCACCAGCCTGTACGTGACGCACGATCAGGTTGAGGCCATGACCCTCGCCCAACGCGTGATGGTGATGAACAAAGGCGTGGCGGAGCAGATTGGTACGCCAGTCGAGGTTTACGAGCGCCCGGCGAGCCGCTTTGTGGCAAGTTTTATTGGCTCTCCGGCAATGAACCTGCTGGATGGCAACATCAGTATCGACGGCTCACGCTTTGAGCTGGACGGCGGCGATGCGTTGCCTACTGGCAGCCAGCGTCTGCAGTGGGTTGGCCGGCCAATGACGCTGGGTATCCGCCCGGAACATATTGCGCTAAGCTCACAGGCTGCAGGTGGCATCCCTATTGTGGTGGAAACCCTTGAAATGCTGGGGGCTGATAACCTGGTTCACGGCCGCTGGGGCGGTCAAAAAGTGGTGATTCGCCTTGGGCATCAGGAACGCCCGCAGCCGGGCACCACGCTTTGGGTTCACCTGCCGGAAGAACATCTGCACTTCTTTGATGGCAAAAACGGACAACGTTTATGAGCAACTGGCCTTACCCAAAAATCGTCGCCCACCGTGGCGGCGGTAAACTTGCGCCGGAAAACACTCTTGCGGCAATCGACGTCGGAGCGCGTTACGGCCACACCATGATTGAGTTTGACGCCAAGCTCTCGCGCGACGGGCAAATCTTCCTCCTCCACGACGACACGCTCGAGCGTACCAGCAATGGCTGGGGGGTTGCCGGCGAACTGACCTGGGACAATCTGCTGAAAGTTGACGCGGGAAGCTGGTTCAGCCGTGAATATGCGGGCGAGCCGCTGCCGCTGCTTTCTCAGGTGGCTGAACGCTGTAAACAGCACGGCATGATGGCCAACATTGAGATCAAGCCAACCACCGGCCTGGAAACCGAAACCGGCAAAGTGGTTGCGCTGGCTGCCCGTGAGCTGTGGACCGGGCAAACCGCACCGCTGCTTTCTTCTTTTGAGATTGAAGCTCTGGAAGCCGCACAGCTTGCGGCCCCTGAACTGCCTCGCGGTCTGCTGCTGGATGAATGGCGTGATGACTGGCAGGAACTGACGACCCGGTTACAGTGCGTGTCTATTCACCTGAATCATCAGCTGCTTGATGAGGCTCGGGTGAAGGCATTGAAAGCCACTGGACTGTATATTCTGGTTTATACCGTGAACGTTCCCCACCGCGCGGCCGTGCTGCTGCAGTGGGGCGTCGATGCCATCTGTACCGACCGCATCGACGAGATAGGCCCGGACTTCTCCGCATAACGCCTTACGGCGTGACTGGCGGCGGCAGCGTTGAACTGTTTGGCTTCAACATGCCGCCGTTATTTCCTCTTAGCATCCCACCATTGGTGTTCGGCAGCGGGTTCATGCCCGGCTGCGACTGCAGGACACGCTGCTGATTATTGTTCAACTGCGTCTGAAGCTGCTGTTGTTGAAGCTGATTTTGCGATTGTATCTGCTGCTTTAACATCCCCTGCTGCTGAGACTGCTGCGTTTGCATCTGCGTCAGCATCCGCTGCTGGCTCGGGTTCTGATAGACCGGCAGGTTAGGGTTGTTGGTCGTGTTGAGCGGCTGTGCGAGCGCGGTTAGCGGCAGCAAGGCTGCCAGAAGCCATACCTTTTTCATCGTTATCTCCTCCCATCAGGGGTTGCTTAAGTTTACTCCGTTTCCTTTATCACGGTGATTATTTCGGATTTGTGAACCAGGCTTAAGCGGGGACTTTCCCCGGGTAAATGAGGATATAACGATGATAAAGCAGTGGAAAATTTTACGCTGGGTAGCGATTCCAGCCCTGACAATCGGGCTGTGTTTGACGGTTATAGCCGCTCCTCCGCCGGTCTCTTATGGCGTGGAAATGGACGTTTACCATCCGGTGCGCGCGGAGCACGGTATGGTGGCTTCGGTGGACGCAGCGGCGACTCAGGTGGGCGTCGATATTTTAAAGCAGGGCGGTAATGCGGTAGATGCCGCGGTCGCCGTGGGTTATGCCCTTGCGGTCACGCACCCGCAGGCGGGCAATATCGGCGGCGGTGGTTTTATGATGCTGCGCACTAAAGACGGCAAAACAACCGCGATAGACTTCCGGGAAATGGCGCCGGAAAAAGCCAGCCGGGATATGTTCCTCGATGATAAAGGCAATGCGGACAGCAAGAAGTCGCTGACCTCGCACCTGGCTTCCGGCACCCCGGGTACAGTGGCAGGCTTTAGCCTGGCGCTGGAAAAGTACGGCACCATGCCGCTGAATAAAGTCGTGCAACCGGCTATCAAACTGGCACGAGACGGCATCATTGTGAACGATGCGCTGGCGGACGACCTGAAACAGTACGGGGCGGAAGTGATCCCGAATCACGCCAACAGCAAGGCTATCTTCTGGAAAGCGGACGGAGAGCCGCTGCAGAAAGGTGACAGGCTGGTGCAGGCCAACCTGGCGAAAAGCCTGGAGATGATTGCCGAGCAGGGGCCAGATGCCTTCTACAAGGGGGTGATTGCCGACCAGATTAGCGAAGAGATGGCGAAGAGCGGCGGGCTGATAAGCAAGGCGGATTTGGCCATTTACAAAGCCATTGAGCGTCAGCCCGTCAGCGGGGAATACCGTGGCTACGAAGTCTATTCCATGCCGCCGCCGTCTTCCGGCGGGATCCACATCGTGCAGATCCTCAATATTCTCGAAAACTTCGATCTGGCGAAATACGGCTTTGGCAGCGCGGACGCCCTGCAAATCATGGCCGAGGCGGAAAAATACGCCTACGCCGACCGCTCTGAATACCTCGGCGATCCGGACTTTGTGAAGGTGCCGTGGCAGGCGCTGACCAGCAAGGATTATGCGAAATCGCTGGCGGAGAAAATTGATATCAACAAGGCTCGCCCGTCGAGCGAAATCAAGCCGGGTAACCTGGCCCCGTATGAAAGTAACCAGACCACGCATTTCTCCGTGGTGGATAAAGACGGTAACGCCGTGGCGGTGACTTATACGCTGAATACTACCTTCGGCACCGGGATCGTGGCCGGGAATACCGGCATTCTGATGAACAACCAGATGGATGATTTCTCCGCTAAACCGGGCGTGCCGAACGTGTACGGTCTGGTCGGTGGGGAAGCCAACGCCGTGGGGCCGCACAAGCGCCCGCTATCTTCTATGTCGCCAACCATCGTGGTGAAGGACGGGAAAACCTGGCTGGTCACGGGCAGCCCAGGCGGGAGCCGAATTATCACCACCGTGCTGCAAATGGTGGTTAACAGCATCGATTTTGGCATGAACGTGGCAGAAGCGACCAACGCGCCGCGCTTCCATCACCAGTGGCTGCCGGACGAACTGCGGGTGGAGAAAGGTTTTAGCCCGGATACGCTCAGGTTGCTGAAAGAGAAGGGGCAAAACGTCCAGGTGAAGGCTGCGATGGGCAGCACGCAAAGTATTATGATTGCGCCGGACGGCAAGCTGTATGGCGCATCTGATCCACGTTCGGTGGATGATTTAACCGCGGGGTATTGATTGCCCCCTCACCGAGAGGGCGGCAAGAAACAGGCTTGTTTTCCCCCTCTCCCTTTTAGGGAGAGGGTCGGGGTGAGGGTAAAAATCACTCCGGCTTAAAACGCGCCATAAAATAGGCATCCACATACTCGCCGTCGCGCAGCGCAAAGCGCTTTCCGGTGCCTTCCACCTCGAAGCCAAACTTGCGGTACACCGCCAGCGCAGCCGCGTTATCGGTATACACCGTCAGCTCGATGCGCTCGATGCGCAGCCACTTATCGCACAGGCCAACCATTTCCTTAAGCAAAGCCGAAGCGATGCCTTTCCCCTGATGATCGTAATGCACGCCCATGCCGAAAGTGGCGACGTGGCTGCGGCGTGGGAACTGTTCCACCGTGACCGTTAGCTGCCCCACAATCTCATCGTCGATGCATGCCACCAGATGTCGGCTCCCCGGTCTGGGGTCGGTAATTCGGTCCAGCCAGGCTTTTAGAGGAGGATGAGGTAGCTGCAGCGTGTCGCGGTAAAGCGCCGGATGGGCATACATTTTCTGTAAAGCTTCCGCATCGCCAGGTTCGGCGTGACGCACAACAACTGATTTCATCCTTTTCTCCTCAATGAGTTATAGAAAACCTTTTAAACATCATTGACTTTGAACAATAAGTCAACGCTATTTTTTTCAAAAAACGCTTTACAAGTGCGAATGATAATGATTATTATTGCCATGCGTTCAGGGGAGACCCCTACGGAGACATCCTGAAAGCACGACATTGCTCACATTGCTTCCAGTATTACTTTAGCCAGCCGGGTGCTGGCTTTTTTTTTGCCTTTCTTATTTGAACCCGTAGCCGCGTTGGCTGCGCTCAGTTGCCCGAATCACTTACCGAAGTAAGCTCATCGGGATGCCTTCCCTTGCCGCCTTGCTACAGCGCCAACTCCTTTGGGCAAACCTTTGTCCGGTTTTAATAAAACGTGGGTGAAAAATGCAGTAAGGTACAGGCAGCTCAAATCAAAAAGGACAATGAAATGACTCTGCACTGCGCCTTCATCGGCTTTGGTAAAAGTACCACCCGCTATCACCTGCCGTTCGTTCTGGTTCGTAAAGACAAACTCAACGTGGCCCATATCTTCCGCCGCAGCGAAAAGCCGGAACTGGAACAACAGCCGCAGTACGCGGGCATTCACTTCACCAGCCAGCTCGATGACATTCTCAATGACCCGTTAGTCAAACTGGTGGTGATTTGCACCCACGTTGACAGCCATTTTGAGTACGCGAAAAAAGCGCTCGAAGCGGGTAAAAACGTGCTCGTGGAAAAACCTTTCACCCCGACGCTTGCCGAAGCGCGCGAGCTGTTTGCGCTGGCAAAAGAGAAGGGCCTGCTCGTGACGCCTTACCAGAACCGTCGCTTTGACGCCTGCTTCCTGACGATGAAAAAAGTCATCGAGAGCGGCAAGCTCGGCAAGATTGTGGAAATTGAAAGCCACTTCGATATGTATCGCCCGGATGCGCCTGCGAATCCTGGTAAACCGGCGGACGGCGCTTTCTACGGCCTGGGCGTGCACACCATGGACCAAATCATCTCCCTGTTTGGTCGCCCGGACCACGTCGCCTATGACATCCGCAGCCTGCGCAACAAAGCTAATCCGGACGATACCTTTGAAGCCCAGCTGTTCTACGGCGACCTGAAAGCGATCGTGAAAACCAGCCATCTGGTGAAAATCGATTACCCGAAATTTATCGTGCACGGTACCAAAGGCTCGTTCGTGAAGTACGGCATCGATCAGCAGGAAACCAGCCTCAAAGCGTACATCATGCCGGGTGAGCCAGGATTCGGGGCCGACAGCAGCGTAGCGACGCTGGAGTACGTTAACGAAGCCGGGGAAACGGTGCGCGAGGAGTGGAAACCGGAAGTGGGCGACTATGGCCGCGTCTATGATGCGCTGTACGACACGCTGATCGGCGGCAAGCCTAATTACGTCAGAGAAATTGAAGTTCTCACCAACCTGGAAATCCTCGAGCGCGGTTTTGAACAGCCTTCTCCTGCGACAATAAGCCTCGTCTGATAGCTTTTTGACTCCTCGAACTCGTTCACTTTTTTTGAACAGAGGAGTCAATTTTCACCCTCTATGATCCTCCGCGAAATGGGTCCACACTTATCCCATCAAACGAATTGCGGAGGACATACCATGATCTACTTAAGAAAAGCACAGGACCGCGGCCATGCGAACCACGGCTGGCTGGACAGCTGGCATACCTTCTCTTTTGCCGACTATTATGACGCCAACTTTATGGGCTTCTCGGCGCTGCGGGTCATTAACGAAGACGTGATCGACGCGGGGCAGGGTTTTGGGACCCATCCGCACAAAGACATGGAAATCCTGACCTATGTGCTGGAAGGCGCGGTTGAGCACCAGGACAGCATGGGCAACAAAGAACGCGTGCCTGCGGGTGAGTTCCAGATCATGAGCGCCGGGACCGGGATCCGTCACTCTGAGTACAACGCCAGCCAGACCGAACCGTTGCGCCTGTACCAGATTTGGATCATTCCAGAAAAAACCGGGATTACGCCGCGCTACGATCAGCGCCGTTTTGATGCGCCTCAGGGGCGCCAGCTGGTGCTTTCCCCGGATGCACGCGACGGTTCGCTGAAGGTTTACCAGGATATGGAACTGTCCCGCTGGGCGCTGGCCAAAGACGAACAGTCGGTTTATCAAATTCCGGCCGACCGCCGCGTCTGGATCCAGGTCGTAAAAGGCGATGTGTCCATTAACGGTACGCAGGCAAAAACCAGCGACGCGATCGCGGTCTGGGATGAACAGGCGATTTCCGTTCACGCCAACGAAGCGAGCGAGATCCTGCTGTTCGACCTGCCACCGGTATAACGTTACCCGTCACAGCCTGCCCCTGAAAAAGGGGCGGGTTTTCTTTTGTCCGTGCTAAACTCGGCTGTCGAAACTCACAAGTCGCGCAGGACAATGAAAAAGAAAAGACCGGTACTACAGGATGTTGCAGATCGCGTTGGGGTGACCAAAATGACGGTCAGCCGTTTTTTACGCAACCCGGATCAGGTGTCTGCCGCGCTGCAGGTTAAAATTGCCGCCGCGTTAGATGAACTGGGCTATATCCCGAACCGTGCGCCGGATATCCTTTCTAATTCAACCAGCCGGGCCATTGGCGTCCTGCTGCCTTCCCTGACCAACCAGGTGTTCGCCGAAGTGCTGCGCGGCATTGAAAACGTCATTGATGCCCACGGTTACCAGACTATGCTGGCTCACTACGGCTATAAGCCGGAACTGGAGCAGGAGCGTCTGGAATCCATGCTGTCCTGGAATATCGACGGCCTGATCCTGACCGAGCGCAACCACACGCCCAGAACGCTGAAAATGATTGAAGTTGCCGGTATTCCGGTGGTGGAGCTGATGGACAGCGTTTCTCCTTGCCTGGATATCGCCGTAGGTTTTGATAACTTCGAGGCGGCTCGTCAAATGACGGCCAGCATTATTGCCCGTGGTCATAAACACGTGGCTTACCTGGGGGCGCGCCTCGATGAACGTACCCTCATCAAGCAAAAAGGCTACGAGCAGGCGATGCTCGACGCCGGGCTGACGCCGTACAGCGTGATGATTGAAAACTCCTCGTCTTATTCCACCGGCATTGAACTGCTGCGCCAGGCAAAACGCGAGTATCCGCAGCTCGACAGCATCTTCTGCACCAACGATGACTTAGCGATTGGTGCGGCCTTTGAATGCCAGCGCCAGGGGCTGCGTATCCCGGAAGATATGGCGATTGCCGGTTTCCACGGCCACGATATTGGGCAGGTAATGGAGCCGCGTCTGGCGAGCGTGCTGACCCCGCGAGAGCGCATGGGGCGTATCGGCGCAGAGCGTTTGCTGGCGCGTATTCGCGGTGAAATCATTACCCCGAAAATGCTGGATTTAGGTTTTACGTTGTCGCCTGGTGGCTCGATCTAGGCCAAATTTTTTTATTTGATGTAGCTCACACTTATACACTTTGCAAGCTAATGGTTATTGCTTATTGCTCAGCCAGACTGGAAAATGTTATCGGTAACAGTTACCCGTAACAAAGCCAGGCGCATTGCTTTGTGTCAGAGTCGGAGCCATCATGAGCACTACTAACCACGACCACCACATTTACGTCCTGATGGGCGTCTCCGGCAGCGGTAAATCCGCCGTTGCCAGCGAAGTTGCCCATCAGCTGAACGCCGCGTTTCTTGACGGCGACTTCCTGCACCCCCGCAGCAACATCCTGAAAATGGCCTCCGGCGAGCCGCTGAACGACGACGACCGTACCCCGTGGCTAAAAGCGTTGAACGATGCCGCGTTTGCGATGCAGCGCACCAACAAGGTTTCACTGATCGTCTGCTCGGCGCTGAAAAAGCACTATCGCGACCTGCTGCGTGACGGTAACCCGAACCTCTCCTTCATCTATATGAAAGGTGATTTTGAAGTGATCGAAAACCGTCTGAAGGCGCGGAAAGGCCACTTCTTTAAAACCCAGATGCTGGTGACCCAATTCGAAACCCTGCAAGAACCGCAGGCGGATGAAAAAGACGTGCTGATCGTCGATATCGACCAGCCGCTGGACGGCGTCGTCGCCAGCACCCTCGCATTGATCAACCAAGGCAGCGCAGAGTGAGTACATTAACGCTTGTTTTAACCGCGGTCGGCTCCGTGCTGCTCCTGCTGTTTTTAGTGATGAAGGCGCGTATGCACGCCTTCGTGGCTTTGATGGTGGTTTCTATTGGTGCCGGGCTTTTCTCCGGCATGCCGCTCGACAAAATTGCCGACACCATGCAGAAAGGCATGGGCGGGACGCTGGGCTTCCTGGCGATTGTGGTCGCCCTGGGTGCCATGTTCGGTAAAATCCTGCATGAAACCGGCGCGGTGGATCAGATTGCCGTCAAAATGCTGAAATCCTTCGGCCACAGCCGTGCGCACTATGCGATTGGCCTGGCCGGCCTGATTTGCGCGCTGCCGCTGTTCTTTGAAGTGGCTATCGTGCTGCTGATTAGCGTGGCATTTTCAATGGCGCGCCACACCGGGACGAACCTGGTGAAACTGGTGATTCCTTTGTTTGCTGGCGTCGCTGCCGCTGCGGCGTTCCTGTTGCCGGGGCCTGCACCAATGCTGCTGGCCTCCCAGATGCACGCTGACTTTGGCTGGATGATCCTGATTGGCCTGTGCGCCGCGATCCCGGGCATGATTATTGCCGGGCCGCTGTTCGGGAACTTCATCAGCAAATTTGTTTCGCTGGAAATTCCGGAAGACATTTCCGAGCCGCATCTGGGTGAAGGCAAGCTGCCGTCCTTCGGTTTCAGCCTGTCGCTGATCCTGCTGCCGCTGGTGCTGGTCGGCCTGAAAACTATCGCTGCTCGCTTTACCGCGCCGGGTTCTTCGCTGTACGAATGGCTCGAATTCATCGGCCATCCGTTTACTGCGATTCTGGTCGCCTGCCTGGTGGCTATTTATGGCCTGGCGTATCGTCAGGGCATGGATAAAGAAAAAGTGATGGCGATTTGCGGCCAGGCGCTGCAGCCGGCGGGCATTATCCTGCTGGTTATCGGTGCCGGTGGCGTGTTCAAACAGGTGCTGGTTGACTCCGGCGTGGGCCCGGCACTGGGCGAAGCGCTGACCGGAATGGGCCTGCCTATCGCGATTACCTGCTTCGTGCTGGCGGCGGCGGTGCGTATCATTCAGGGTTCCGCTACCGTGGCCTGTCTCACCGCGGTTGGCCTGGTGATGCCGGTTATTGAGCAGCTGAATTATAACGGCGCTCAAATGGCAGCTCTGTCGATTTGTATCGCCGGCGGTTCTATTGTGGTGAGCCACGTGAACGACGCGGGCTTCTGGCTGTTCGGTAAGTTTACCGGCGCAACCGAAGCGCAGACGCTGAAAACCTGGACGATGATGGAAACCATTCTCGGCACCACCGGGGCGATTGTCGGGATGATTGCGTTCAGCCTGCTGAGTTAAAGTATCCTGACCAGCAAAAAGGCAGCGCTCTTCGGAGGCTGCCTTTTTTATTACTCCTGAACAGGCTTTCTCCCAGAGGGAGGGATGTCCTACCCACGCATCCAGGCGCGGATGCCGTCCAGGAACATCTGGGTGGAAATCATCACCAGCACCAGCCCCATCAGACGCTCCAGGGCGTTAACCCCTTTCTCACCCAACAGGCGCAGGAACAGGGAAGACTGCAGCAGAATTGCCACGGTACCGCCCCAGGCCAGCATCAGCGCGGCCACTAAATGCCCCATCTGATTTGGATACTGGTGCGAAAGCAGCATCAGCGTCGCCAGCAAAGAAGGGCCAGCAACCAGCGGAATCGCCAGCGGTACGATAAACGGTTCTTCACCCGCAGGCAGGCCGGATGAACTGCCTTCCTGGCCTGGGAAAATCATCTTAATGGCAATCAGGAACAGAATGATGCCGCCTGAAATCGACACGGTTTCAGCGCGTAAATTCAGGAAGCCAAGAATTTTTTCTCCGGCAAACAGGAAGATAAGCATCAGCAGCAGAGCAATAAGCAGTTCGCGGATCATAATGGCCCGGCGGCGCTTTGGCTCCGTGTGTTTTAGGACCGACATAAAGATCGGCAGGTTACCCAGCGGGTCCATAATCAGGATCAGGAGTACCGCGGCGGATATGATTTCAGTCATCTGTTTTCCCCAAAATCTGGCAAGTTGTTTCTGGTAATAAGCTTTGTTTCTGACTCGGTGGATATCATTGATTAATTTCACTTGCGACTTTGGCTGCATTTTGTAAGGTGGAGTGATGTTCTGGCCCACGGCCAGCGCTTACACACGCAATCATCTCTGCAGGATTAAGTCGCTATGAAAAATGTTGGTTTTATTGGCTGGCGCGGTATGGTCGGCTCTGTACTCATGCAACGCATGGTGGAAGAGCGCGATTTTGACGCCATTCGTCCGGTTTTCTTCTCCACTTCCCAGCTTGGGCAGGCAGCCCCTACGTTTGCCGGCACCACCGGCGGTACACTGCAGGACGCATTTGATCTGGAAGCGCTGAAGGCGCTGGATATCATCGTGACCTGCCAGGGCGGCGATTATACCAACGAAATCTATCCAAAGCTCCGTGAAAGCGGCTGGCAGGGTTACTGGATCGACGCAGCTTCTTCTCTACGCATGAAAGATGACGCGATTATTATCCTCGACCCGGTAAACCAGCACGTTATTCAGGAAGGCCTGAACAAAGGCGTGAAAACCTTCGTCGGCGGTAACTGCACCGTCAGCCTGATGCTGATGTCCCTCGGCGGCCTGTTTGCCAACGACCTGGTTGACTGGGTTTCCGTGGCGACTTACCAGGCGGCATCCGGCGGCGGCGCGCGTCATATGCGCGAGCTACTGAACCAAATGGGCCAGCTGTACGGCGAAGTCTCTACCGAATTGGCAAATCCGGCTTCCGCTATTCTTGATATCGAACGTAAGGTCACCGAACTTGGCCGCAGCGGCAAACTGCCGGTGGATAACTTCGGCGTGCCGCTGGCCGGGAGCCTGATCCCGTGGATCGACAAGCAGCTCGACAACGGCCAGAGCCGTGAAGAGTGGAAAGGCCAGGCCGAGACCAACAAAATTCTTGCGACCTCTGCTGTTATCCCGGTTGACGGTCTGTGCGTGCGCGTTGGCGCGCTGCGCTGCCACAGCCAGGCATTCACCATCAAGCTGAAAAAAGACGTGTCTATTCCTACCGTGGAAGAGCTGCTGGCCGCGCACAACCCGTGGGCGAAAGTGGTGCCAAACGACCGCGATATCACCATGCGTGAACTGACGCCTGCCGCGGTAACTGGCACGCTGTCGACGCCGGTTGGCCGTCTGCGTAAGCTGAACATGGGGCCGGAGTACCTTTCCGCCTTCACCGTCGGTGACCAGCTGCTGTGGGGCGCCGCCGAACCGCTGCGCAGAATGCTGCGGTCACTCGCATAATTACACTTATTTACCTGAGGGGCTTTGTGGCCCCTCTTTTTTTGCCCGTAATTTAAGGTACAACGGAATTCATTAATTAATTTCACGAGGAGTTAATAAAGCGTTGGCTATGCTTAAGTCAGCACGCGCAAGCGTTTTGGCGAGTATTGGGCGAACTGGCTTACAGGAGTTGCGCGCCGTTCGTCGGGGTCAATGATAAGTGTCGTATCCGCACGCAGGCGTAGGGCGGGTCATCGGTGACACATAAAAAAGGAAAATGCCATGTCTGTTCTGCCGGAAAGAGACGTGATTAATGCGCTAATTGCGGGTCATTTTGCCGATCCGTTTTCCCTGCTGGGAATGCACCAAACCGACGCCGGGCTTGAAGTTCGGGCACTCCTGCCTGACGCCACCGAAGTGTGGGTTATTGAGCCTAAAACAGGGCGTAAAGTCGCCCAGCTCGACTGCCTCGATTCCCGCGGCTTCTTCTGCGGGCTGATCCCTCGCCGTAAAAATGTTTTTCGCTACCAGCTTGCCGTTGTCTGGCACGGCCAGGAAAACCTGATCGACGATCCCTACCGTTTTGGTCCTTTGACTCAGGAGCTGGATAGCTGGCTGCTCTCAGAAGGCACGCATTTACGCCCTTATGAAACGCTGGGTGCGCATGCAGATACCTTGGACGGCGTGACCGGAACGCGTTTCTTGCTGTGGGCCCCCAACGCCCGTCGCGTTTCCGTGGTGGGGCAGTTTAACTATTGGGATGGCCGCCGCCATCCGATGCGGCTGCGGCGCGAAAGCGGCATTTGGGAGCTGTTTATCCCCGGGGCGCACAACGGCCAGCTTTATAAATTTGAATTGCTGGACGCCGAAGGGCGGCTGCGTATTAAAGCCGATCCTTATGCTTTTGAAGCGCAAATGCGCCCGGAAACGGCCTCGCTGATTTGCGGCCTGCCGGAGAAAACCACGCTCAGCCCCGAGCGGCAGAAAGCTAACGGTTTTGATCAACCCATCTCCATCTATGAGGTGCATCTCGGCTCCTGGCGTCGCCACACCGACAATAATTTCTGGCTCAGCTACCGCGAACTGGCGGATCAGCTCATTCCCTACGTCAAAGAGATGGGCTTTACCCATCTTGAACTGCTGCCGGTTAACGAGCATCCGTTTGACGGCAGCTGGGGCTATCAGCCGCAGGGGCTTTACGCGCCGACGCGTCGTTTCGGTACTCGTGACGACTTCCTCTATTTCATCAGAACCGCCCACGAAGCCGGGCTTAATGTTCTGCTGGACTGGGTACCGGGCCATTTCCCGACGGATGACGCCGGGCTGGCGAAGTTCGACGGCACTGCGCTGTATGAGCACGGCAATCCGCAAGAGGGCTACCACCAGGACTGGAACACGCTGATTTACAACTATGGCCGCCGGGAAGTCAGCAACTATCTGGTGGGCAACGCGCTCTACTGGATTGAGCGGTTTGGCATTGACGGCCTGCGTGTGGATGCCGTGGCGTCGATGATTTATCGCGACTATAGCCGGGAAGGCGGCCAATGGGTGCCGAATGAGCACGGCGGGCGTGAGAACCTGGAAGCGATTGCGTTTTTGCGTAGCACTAACCGCATCATCGGCGAGCAAACCCCGGGGGCGGTGACCATGGCGGAAGAGTCCACCGATTTTGCCGGTGTCTCTCGCCCACCAAGTATGGGCGGCCTGGGGTTCTGGTTTAAGTGGAACCTGGGCTGGATGCACGACACGCTCGATTACATGAAGCTTGACCCGGTTTACCGCCAGTACCATCACGACAAAATGACCTTCGGCATGCTGTATAACGGCACCGAAAACTTTGTGCTGCCGCTGTCTCACGATGAAGTCGTGCACGGCAAAAAATCCATTCTTGATCGTATGCCGGGGGATGCCTGGCAGAAGTTTGCCAATCTTCGCGCCTACTACGGCTGGATGTGGGCATTTCCAGGCAAAAAGCTGCTGTTTATGGGCAACGAATTTGCCCAGGGGCGAGAGTGGAACCATGACAGCAGCCTCGACTGGCACCTGCTGCAGGGCGGCGATAACTGGCACCACGGCGTGCAGCGCCTCGTGCGCGACCTGAATCATACCTATCGGCGTCATGCGGCCTTGCATCAGCTGGATTTTGACGGCTACGGCTTTGAATGGCTGGTGGTGGAAGATAAGGCCAATTCAGTCTTTATTTTCGTGCGGCGTGATGCCGAGGGCAATGAAGTGATTGTCGCCAGCAACTTTACGCCGGTGCCGCGTTACCACTATCGCTTCGGCATCAACCAGCCAGGGCGCTGGCGCGAAGAGCTGAATACCGACTCCATGCACTATCACGGCAGCAACGCCGGTAACAGCGGCACGGTGCGTAGCGAGGCGGTGCCGAGCCACGGTCGCGACCATTCGCTGTGTATTACGCTACCGCCGCTGTCCACGCTCTGGTTGATCCGCAAGGGGGACGCATGACGCAGCTTACCCAAGGCAATTCGGCTCCCTTTGGGGCGTATTTCGACGGCAAAGGCGTTAACTTCACGCTCTATTCCGTGCATGCGGAAAAGGTCGAGCTGTGCTTGTTCGACGAGCATGGCCACGAGCGCCGCTACGACATGCCTGCGCGCTCCGGGGATATCTGGCATGGCTATTTGCCGGATGGCAAGCCGGGGCAGCTGTACGGTTACCGGGTTCATGGCCCGTGGGCACCTGAGCAGGGCCACCGTTTCAACCCGGCGAAGCTGCTGCTCGATCCTTGTGCTCGCGTGGTCGTCGGCGGGGCAGAAGATCACCCGCATTTTCACTGCGGCTACGATGAGCCCAACCTTGAAGACAGCGCCCCGCACATGGCGAAGTGCGTGGTGGCCAGAGAGAAATTTGACTGGGAAGACGACCGGCCGCTCCGGACGCCGTGGGGCAACACGGTTATCTATGAAGCCCATGTTCGCGGGCTGACGTTGCTCCACCCCGGCATCCCGGAAGAGCTGCGTGGGACTTATGCGGCGCTTGGGCATCCGGTGATCATCGACTACTTCAAGCGCCTGGGCATCACGGCGCTTGAGCTGCTGCCCGTGGCGCATTTTGTTACCGAGCCACGCATCTCCCAGCTTGGGCTGAGTAACTATTGGGGTTACAACCCTCGCGCTTTCTATGCCGTTGAAAGCTACTACGCGATAGACCAGAACCCCCACAACGCTGCCAACGAGCTGCGTGGCGCCATCAAAGCGCTGCATCAGGCCGGTATAGAAGTGATCCTCGACATTGTGTTGAACCACAGCGCGGAGCTGGACAAGGACGGCCCAACGCTGTCGCTGAGCGGAATCGACAACCGTAGCTATTATTGGTTAATGGACAATGGCGATTACCAGAACTGGACCGGCTGCGGGAACACCCTGAATCTCAGCACGCCGGGCGTGGTTGCCCTGATGATCGACTGCCTGCGCTACTGGGTGGACAGTTTTCACGTGGACGGTTTCCGGTTCGATTTGGCTTCGGTAATGGGGCGCACGCCCGAATTTCGGCAGGACGCCCCGCTGTTTGAGGCAATCAAAAACGATCCTCACCTGTCGCAGGTGAAGCTGATTGCGGAGCCCTGGGACATCGGCCAGGGCGGTTATCAGGTCGGTAATTTCCCTCCGCTGTTTGCCGAATGGAACGATCATTTCAGGGACGGGATGCGCCGCTTCTGGCTCCAGCAGGATCTCTCTTTGGGCGGCTTCGCCTGCCGCTTTGCTGGCTCGAGCGACGTTTATCGCCACGGCGAAAGGCTGCCTTCCACCAGTATTAATTTAATCACCGCCCATGATGGTTTTACGCTGCGGGATTGCGTAAGTTTTAACCAGAAGCATAACGAAGCCAACGGCGAAGATAACCGCGACGGCACCAACAGCAATTTTAGTAACAACTATGGGTTTGAAGGGCTTGAAGCCAGCTTGATTACCAAGGAACGGCGGCGCGACAGCGTGCATGCCCTGCTCACCACGCTGCTGCTCTCGCAGGGCACACCGATGCTGCTGGCCGGGGATGAACACGGCCACAGCCAGCACGGCAACAACAATGCCTACTGCCAGGACAACGTGCTGACCTGGCTTGACTGGGCTGAGGGCAATGACGGCCTGACGGCCTTTACGGCGGCGCTCCTCCAGCTTCGACAGGCGATCCCGGCGCTGACCGCCAACCGCTGGTGGGAAGAGGGTGATGGCAACGTCCGTTGGCTGAATAAAGACGCACAGCCCCTGAACGTCGATGAGTGGCAAAACGGCGTACATCGCCTGCAAATCCAGCTGTCCGACCGCTGGCTTATCGCAATTAACGCGACCGAAGAAGTTGCGGACATCGTTCTACCTGAGGGGGAATGGCACGCTGTTCCTCCGTTTGCCGGAGAGGACAACCCGGTCGTGATGGTTGTATGGCATGGTCCCGCGCACGGAGTTTGCGTGTTCCACAAGTCATGAAAAAGGAGTTCGTCATGGTTAGGTTTGAGAAAAACGATCCGCTGATGTTGGCCCGCCAGCTGCCCATCAAATCCGTTGCGTTAATTCTGGCCGGTGGCCGCGGGACTCGACTGAAGGATCTCACGTCGACCCGCGCCAAGCCTGCTGTTCACTTTGGCGGCAAGTTCCGCATTATTGATTTTGCGCTATCCAACTGCATTAACTCCGGCATTCGCCGCATTGGGGTGATTACTCAATATCAATCGCACACCCTGGTGCAGCATATTCAGCGCGGCTGGTCTTTTTTCAGCGAAGAGATGAACGAGTTTGTGGATTTGCTGCCCGCCCAGCAGCGCGTACACGGTGAGAACTGGTATCGCGGCACGGCGGACGCCGTGACCCAGAACCTCGACATTATTCGACGTTACGACGCCGAATATGTGGTCATCCTGGCCGGGGATCACATCTACAAGCAGGACTACTCGCGCATGCTGATCGATCACGTCGAAAAGGGCGCACGCTGCACCGTGGCCTGCATGCCGGTGCCGGTGCATGAAGCATCAGCGTTTGGTGTTATGGCGGTGGACGCGGACGAAAAAATTATCGATTTCGTGGAGAAGCCGGAAAACCCGCCGACGATGCCCAACGACAGCAGTAAGTCTCTGGCCAGCATGGGCATTTACGTTTTTGATGCGGATTACCTGTTTAAGCTGCTGGAAGAAGATGACCGGGATGAAAACTCCAGCCACGATTTTGGCAAAGACATTATCCCGAAAATCACTCGCGCGGGAGAAGCTTACGCCCACCCGTTCCCGCTCTCCTGCGTACAGTCCGACCCTAACGCCGAGCCTTACTGGCGCGATGTAGGCACGCTGGAAGCCTACTGGAAAGCCAACCTTGACCTGGCCTCGGTGATGCCGGAACTGGATATGTATGACCAGGCCTGGCCGATCCGCACCCATATGGAGCCGCTGCCGCCCGCTAAATTCGTTCAGGATCGCTCCGGCAGTCACGGCATGACGCTGAACTCGCTGGTGTCCGGCGGCTGCATTATTTCTGGTTCAGTCGTTGTGCAGTCAGTGCTGTTTCCTCGCGTGCGTATCAACTCGTTCTGCAACATCGATTCATCCGTCCTGCTGCCAGACGTTATTGTCGGGCGCTCCTGCCGATTACGCCGCTGCATTATTGACCGCGCCTGCGTGATCCCTGAAGGCATGGTGGTTGGTGAAAATGCCGAAGAGGATGCGCGCCGTTTTTATCGCTCTGAAGAGGGCATTGTACTGGTCACGCGTGAGATGCTGGCGAAGCTGCAGGGCTGAAACGCGTAGAAGATTGGCCTGCGCACGGTGATGGCTGTGCGCGGTTATTTTATCGTTCGGCGTTGCCTGATGATTAAGACACAGCGCCGCGACTTTCCATATGGGAGCGATAATGCAGGTCTTACATGTCTGTTCCGAGATGTTTCCTTTGCTGAAAACGGGCGGCCTTGCGGATGTGCTGGGCGCTTTGCCTGCGGCACAAATTGCCGGCGGCGTTGATACGCGCGTCCTGCTGCCCGCCTTTCCTGATGTGCGGCGAGGAATCGAAGATATTCAGGTGGTTGCCCACCGACAGACGTTCGCAGGCCCAATGCGTCTGCTCTACGGCCACTACAACGGCGTAGGTATTTATCTGATTGATGCCCCCCATCTTTATGAACGCCCGGGCAGCCCATACCACGACACGAACCAGTTTGCTTACCAGGACAACGTACTGCGCTTTGCGCTGCTTGGCTGGGTTGGGGCGGAAATGGCCTGCGGCCTGGATCCTTTCTGGCATCCCGATGTGGTGCATGCCCACGACTGGCACGCCGGGCTGACGCCGGCCTATCTCGAGGTTCGCGGGCGGCCAGCCAGGTCGGTATTTACCGTCCATAACCTCGCCTATCAGGGAATGTTCTATGCTCATCACTTAAGTGAAATTGATTTGCCGTGGTGGGTCTACGACATGAACGGGCTGGAATTCCACGGCCAGATTTCGTACCTGAAGGCCGGGCTTTACTATGCCGACCACATTACCGCCGTCAGCCCAACCTATGCTCGGGAGATTACCGACCCGCATTTTGCCTATGGCATGGAAGGGCTGCTGCGCCAGCGCCAGCGTGAAGGGCGCCTGTCGGGCATTTTAAACGGCGTGGACGACAAGATCTGGAACCCGGAAAGCGACCTGCTGCTGGCCTCGCGGTATAACCGCGATTCGCTGGAGGAGAAAGCCGAAAACAAACGCCAGCTGCAGGTAGCGATGGGGCTGAAGGTGAACGACAAAGTCCCGCTGTTCGCGGTGGTCAGTCGGTTAACCAACCAAAAAGGGCTGGATCTGGTGCTTGAGGCATTGCCGGGGTTGCTGGAGCAGGGCGGGCAGCTGGCGCTGCTGGGGGCCGGGGATTCCGTGCTGCAGGAAGGGTTCCTGGCGGCGGCGGCCGAGCATCCCGGCCAGGTCGGCGTCCAGATTGGCTATCACGAGGCATTTTCCCACCGCATCATGGGCGGTGCCGACGTGATTTTAGTCCCGAGCCGCTTTGAGCCCTGCGGCTTAACGCAGCTCTACGGTCTGAAATATGGCACCTTGCCGCTGGTGCGGCGAACCGGTGGCCTGGCTGACACCGTGTCTGATACTTCTCTCGAGAATCTGGCTGACGGTGTGGCGACCGGTTTTGTGTTTGAAGACAGTAATGCCTGGTCGCTGCTTCGCGCGATCCGGCGTGCTTTCGTGCTGTGGTCCCGCCCGTCGCTGTGGCGTTTTGTGCAGCGGCAGGCAATGAATATGGATTTTAGCTGGCAGGTAGCGGCGCAGTCATACCGCGACCTTTATCAACGCTTGATGTAATTACCCATACACCAGGAATCACTGATATGAACGCACCCTTTTCCTATGCATCACCCACGCTGAGCGTCGAGGCGCTTAAACACTCGATTGCCTATAAGCTGATGTTTACGGTGGGGAAAGACCCTGCCATCGCCAATAAACACGAGTGGCTTAACGCGACGCTGTTTGCCGTGCGCGACAGGCTGGTGGAGCGCTGGCTGCGTTCCAACCGCGCCCAGCTTTCCCAGGAAGTCCGCCAGGTTTACTACCTGTCGATGGAGTTTCTGATCGGACGCACGCTGTCGAACGCGCTGCTTTCCCTCGGCATCTATGAAGATGTGAAAAATGCCCTCGAAGAGATGGGCCTCGACCTCGAAGAGTTGATTGACGAGGAGAACGACCCCGGCCTGGGCAACGGCGGTTTGGGGCGTCTCGCCGCCTGTTTCCTCGATTCGCTGGCGACCCTGGGGCTGCCTGGGCGTGGCTACGGCATACGTTACGACTACGGTATGTTCAAGCAGAACATCGTCGATGGCCGCCAGAAAGAGTCGCCGGACTACTGGCTTGAGTACGGCAACCCTTGGGAGTTTAAACGCCACAATACGCGCTACAAGGTGCGTTTCGGCGGGCGTATTCAGCAGGAAGGGAAAAAGTCTCGTTGGGTCGAAACCGAAGAGATCCTCGCGGTTGCCTATGACCAGATTATTCCGGGCTACGACACCGACGCGACCAACACGCTGCGGCTGTGGAACGCTCAGGCGAGCAGCGAGATCAACCTCGGTAAGTTTAACCAGGGTGATTATTTCGCGGCGGTGGAAGACAAAAACCACTCTGAAAACGTGTCCCGCGTGCTTTATCCCGATGACTCGACCTATTCCGGGCGTGAGCTTCGCCTGCGCCAGGAGTATTTCCTGGTTTCGGCGACCATGCAGGACATTCTGAGCCGCCATTATCAGCTGCATAAAACCTACGCCAACCTTGCGGATAAAATTGCGATTCACCTGAATGACACTCACCCGGTGCTGTCGATTCCGGAGTTGATGCGGCTGCTGATTGACGAGCATAAGTTTGAATGGGAGGAAGCGTTCGAAGTGACCTGCCAGGTCTTCTCGTACACCAACCACACGCTGATGAGCGAGGCCCTGGAAACCTGGCCGGTGGACATGCTCGGCAAGATCCTGCCGCGCCATCTGCAGATCATCTTTGAGATTAACGACTACTTCCTGAAAACCCTGCAGGAACAGCACCCGAACGACACGGGGCTGCTGGGCAGGGCATCGATCATCGACGAATCCAACGGCAGGCGAGTGCGGATGGCCTGGCTCGCGGTGGTGGTCAGCCATAAGGTGAACGGCGTGTCTGAGCTGCACTCCAATCTGATGGTGCAGTCCCTGTTTGCTGACTTCGCCAGTATCTTCCCGATGCGCTTTAGCAACAAAACGAACGGCGTCACGCCGCGCCGCTGGCTGGCGCTTGCCAACCCGGCGCTGTCTGAAGTGCTGGATGAGAATATCGGGCAGACCTGGCGGACGGACTTAAGCCAACTGAACGACCTGAAGCAGCACATTGACTACCCGACGGTGCATCAGGCGGTGCGTAAGGCCAAGCTGGCGAATAAAAAACGGCTGGCGACGTACATTGGGCAGCAACTGAATGTCGTGGTGAGCCCGGACGCCTTATTCGACGTGCAGATTAAGCGCATTCATGAATATAAGCGCCAGCTAATGAACGTCCTGCATGTGATCGCCCGCTATAACCGCATCAAGGCCGATCCTGAGGCGGAATGGGTGCCACGCGTGAATATTTTCGCGGGTAAAGCGGCATCGGCCTATTACATGGCGAAGCATATTATTCATCTTATCAACGACGTTGCGGAGGTCATCAACAACGACCTGCAGGTTAAAGATAAGCTGAAGGTGGTGTTTATCCCCAACTACAGCGTTAGCCTCGCCCAGTTGATTATTCCGGCGGCAGATCTCTCCGAGCAAATTTCGCTGGCGGGAACCGAAGCTTCGGGGACCAGTAACATGAAGTTTGCGCTTAACGGGGCGTTGACCATCGGGACCCTGGACGGCGCCAACGTGGAGATGCTCGACCACGTCGGCAAGGACAACATCTTTATCTTCGGCAACACCGCAGAAGAGGTGGAGACACTCCGCAGTAAAGGCTACAACCCTCGGGAGTATTACGAGAAGGATGAAGAGCTGCGCCAGGTGCTGACGCAAATCGCGACGGGGGCATTCAGCCCCGGGGAGCCGGGGCGCTATCGGGACTTAGTCGACTCGCTGATTAACTTTGGCGATCACTACCAGGTGCTGGCGGATTACCGCAGCTATGTGGACTGTCAGGACAAGGTGGATGAGGTTTACCAGCAGCCGGAGGAGTGGACTATCCGCACGATGCACAATATTGCCAATATGGGCTATTTCTCGTCAGACAGGACGATTCAAGAGTATGCCGACGAGATTTGGCATATTAAGCCGGTGAGATTGTAACTTTTCCCCTCACCCTAACCCTCTCCCCACGAGGGAGAGGGGATCAGAACAAGGATGCTTCTTCATCCCCTACTTAGATGGGAGAAAAGGACCAAATTCTTTTCCCCCTCTCCCTTTCAGGAGAGGGCCGGGGCGAGGATAAAACTCAGCACAGCTCCAGCTGCACGTTATTCTCTTTAATCACCTGCATCACTCCTGCGGGCGGCACCACGTCGGTATACACGGTATCCACCAGGCTAATACTGCCCAGATTCACCATCGCATTACGGCCAAACTTCGAATGGTCCACGACCAGCAACACGCTGCGAGAGTTTTCGATAATCGCGCGCTTGGTGCGAACCTCGTGGTAGTCGAACTCAAGCAGCGAGCCGTCGCTGTCGATCCCGCTGATGCCGAGAATGCCGAAGTCGAGACGGAACTGGGAAATGAAGTCCAGCGTGGCCTCGCCGATAATGCCGCCATCGCGGCTGCGCAGCTCTCCGCCGGCCAGAATGATACGGAAATCTTCTTTAGCCATCAGCGTGTTTGCCACGTTGAGGTTGTTGGTCACAATGCGCAGATTGCTGTGATTAAGCAGCGCATGCGCCACGGCTTCCGGCGTCGTGCCGATGTCGATAAACAGCGTGGCGCCGTTAGGAATTTGGCTGGCAACCTTCTGCGCAATACGCTCTTTTTCTGCTGTTTGCGTTGCTTTTCGGTCATGCCACGGGGTGTTAACCGAGCTGGAGGGCAGGGCCGCCCCGCCGTGGTGGCGCAGGATCATATTCTGATCGGCCAGGTCGTTTAAATCCCGGCGGATGGTTTGCGGGCTGACGGCAAACTGTTCCACCAACTCTTCGGTACTGACGTATCCCTGCTGCTTAACCAGCTCAATAATCGCGTCATGACGTTGTGTCTGCTTCACAAGCTACTCCAGCATTGTTATGTTCGTTTTCGCGTATTCAGGGTATCTACCAGCGCCATCGCCAGGCCAACCAGCATGCCGGTCAGGTGCGCTGGAATGACAGCGGACTGAGTGAAGACCTCAATAACCAACCAAATTACCGCAAACGCCAGCAGCCCGCGCTGCATCTGAATGCCGCTGTCGGGATCTCGCTCTCCGCGCAGCCAGACATAACCCATCAGCGCAAACACCGTGCCTGACAGGCCGCCAAACAGTGGGCCGGTAAATTTTGCCTGCATAAAACCGCTCAGCAGGGTGGAGATAAGCGTCAGCGTCAGCAGTTTGCCGGTGCCGAGGCGTTTTTCGAGCGCGCCGCCTAAATACCACCACCATAGTAGGTTAAAGAGGATATGCAGCAAGGAGAAATGCAGTAATCCGTGCGTGAAATAGCGCCAAAACTCAAAGCGCTGCTCGGGCACGAGCGGCCAGCCAAGCACGGAGATCACCGGACCGAAGCCCACGATATTGAGCAGGACAAACAGCGCGATACACACGCCGATGACGATAAGCGTCAGCGGGCCGGCGCGCTCTTTGATGGTGGCGAAAAACGGATAGCGTTTATAGCTGAAACCCACGCCGCTGTGGCCGGTGCTCCAGCTGGCGGCCTGGTAGCGCGGGTCGCCAGGGTTCGCGACGAACTTTTCCAGCTCGGCGCGGACATACTGTACCTGGTTCTCATCCGCCAGCCAGACATCGCTTTGCGTATGTTGCTGAATCGTAAGAATAACGCCCTGAGTTGCCATGTAATCGACAAAAGCCTGCGCCACGCGCGGGTTGGCGAAAGAGGTAATCATGATCATGAAAGTTTAACCAACTTCGTCTATAAAGCCGTACAAAGGCAAGCAGTATACCTGCAGGGAGCGACAAGGGCTGAACTTTACGCGCCGTGAGCGACTTCAGCCGGGAAATGGCGGTGCCAGGCATCAAAGCCACCGTCGATGCTGTAGACCTGGTCATAGCCTTGCTGCAGCAGATATTGGGCGGCGCCTTTGCTGCTGTTGCCGTGGTAGCACATCACCATGACCGGCGTGTCGAAGTCGGTTTGCTGCATAAAATTCACCAGCGTGTCGTTGGTAAGGTGGTAAGCCCCCGGCGTGTGTCCCATGGCAAAGCTCTGCGGATCGCGGATATCCACCAATACCGCCTGCTGCTGCTGGAGTTTCTGGTGTGCTTCTTCCACACCAATACATTCAAATTGATCCATGGTTTTACTCGTCGAGAAAGAAAGGAAACAAGGGGCATGTTAAGGCATCGCGCCCCGCTGGCGCTGATATTAACGCCAATATGTTATCCATATCACGTAGAAATGTTTTTATTTCGTTACCAAAGCGGGCGAACACTTGCTATCATGAGCGATATCGAACATTTTTGAGCTTTAACGAAAGTGCGTGAGGGCAACATGGAAACCAAAGATCTGATTGTTATTGGCGGTGGAATCAACGGCGCCGGTATTGCGGCGGACGCCGCTGGCCGCGGGTTATCCGTGTTGATGCTGGAGGGGCAGGATCTGGCCTGCGCGACCTCTTCCGCCAGCTCGAAGCTGATTCACGGCGGCCTGCGTTACCTGGAGCATTATGAGTTTCGCCTGGTGAGTGAGGCGCTGGCGGAGCGTGAAGTGCTGTTGAAAATGGCGCCGCACATTGCTTTCCCGATGCGCTTCCGTTTACCGCACCGGCCGCACCTTCGTCCGGCCTGGATGATTCGGACTGGCCTGTTCATGTACGATCATCTGGGGAAACGCACCAGTTTGCCGGCCTCGACCGGCTTGCGTTTTGGCGCAGATTCAGTGCTGAAGCCTGAGATCGTGCGCGGTTTCGAATATTCCGATTGCTGGGTGGATGATGCTCGCCTGGTGCTGGCTAACGCCCAAATGGCGACCCGCAAGGGCGGAGAGGTGAAAACCCGTACTCGCGCCACCAAAGCAACCCGCGAAAATGGGCTGTGGGTCGTTGAAGCGCAGGATATTGATACCGGCGAAACCTTTACATGGCGCGCGAAAGGCCTGGTGAACGCCACCGGTCCGTGGGTGAAAACCTTCTTTGACGAAGGGCTACACCTGCCTTCGCCTTACGGTATCCGCCTGATCAAAGGCAGCCACATCGTGGTGCCTCGCGTGCATACCCAGAAGCAGGCTTACATCCTGCAAAACGAAGATAAACGTATTGTGTTTGTGATCCCGTGGATGGACGAATTCTCCATCATCGGCACCACCGACGTGGAATATCACGGTGACCCGAAAGCGGTGCAGATTGATGACAAAGAAGTGAGCTATCTGCTGAACGTTTACAACGCGCATTTCAAAAAGACGCTGACCAAAGATGATATCGTCTGGACCTATTCTGGCGTGCGCCCGCTGTGTGATGACGAGTCTGATTCTCCGCAGGCGGTGACCCGCGATTACACTCTCGATATTCATGACGAAAATGGTCAGGCACCGCTGCTGTCGGTCTTCGGCGGTAAACTGACGACCTACCGTAAGCTGGCTGAACATGCGCTGGATAAGCTGGAGCGTTACTACCCGAATATCGGCCCGGCCTGGACCAAAGAGTGCCGCCTGCCTGGCGGTGACATCGGTGGCGATCGTGATGATTATGCGGCCAAACTGCGCTGTCGTTACGGTTTCCTGACCGAAAGCCTTGCCCGTCACCTGGCGCGCACCTATGGCAGCAACAGCGACCTGGTGCTGGGCGAGGCCAAAACCCTGGGCGATCTGGGCGAAGATTTTGGCCATGAGTTTTATGAAGCCGAGCTTCGCTACCTGGTTGAGCATGAATGGGTCAGATGTGCGGAAGATGCGCTGTGGCGCCGTACTAAGTTGGGCATGTGGCTAAACGAAGAGCAGCAGGCGCGGGTGGCGCAGTGGCTGGTCAAGCAGGCGGCTAAAGCGGGACTGTCGCTGGCGTCTTAAAGAGAGTTGAACCCTTTTCAGTCCGAGTGTTGGCCGGTTCCGCTCATCTTCAGATTTTTATCCCCCCTCTCCCCTATGGGGAGAGGGCCGGGGTGAGGGGCTGAAACTAGCCTTCAGAATATCTCCAGCTAAACCCCATACCCCATCATCTTCAGTAATTTCTGTGCATGCTGTACCGCGTCCTGGCGGTGCGCCACGCCCAGCTTCTGGTAAAGATTTCGGATATGCGTTTTGATGGTGGTGGCCGCAACATCCAACTCTCCGGCGATCTGCTCGTTGCTATAACCGGAATAAATCAGCCCCAACACCTGCCATTCTCGCTGCGTCAGCGGGCTGGTGCGGATAAGCTCCGGCACTTCCGGGTGATTCAGCAGGCGGTTCACAAAGCTTTCATCAAAGTGCGCAAACTTATGGCGGTGGTGCTGGTTTATCTCACGCAGGATGCGTTGAGCGCGGTGCTGATCCAGCTCCGGCAGCGTGTTGAGCTGAATAAGCTGGCGCAGCTGCTGCGCCATCGCCTCCCCTTCGATAACGAAGTGACTGATAAACCCGGTGCGGTTTGCCAGCGCCAGAGCTTCCAGCAGCACGCGCTGAGCGTCACTTTTTCTGCCCGCCTGCCAGTAAAGCTGGTTGAGCAGCAGCAGGTTGCGGTTAAGGTCGCTCATCAGACGCAGGCTGCGGGCGTTTTCGTTAAGTTCTTCCAGCACCATTTCCGCCGGATCGTACTCACCCAGCAGAATTTGTACGCGGGCGATATTCCGCCACTGGCTTTGCAGGAAGTGGTTATTGGCAAATTCAGGCTTCGGCGTCTGGCGCAGCCAGTTGGCTGCCGACTTTTTATCGCCAATCATTTGCCAGTAAATCACCCGCACCTTGTCGGCGTTGGAGACCCAGTCGCTGTGCCAGGGACCGTTCCCAAGCAAATTTTCAAGGCGATTAAGGTGATTGCGAGCATTATCCAGGTCTCCGCGCGCCAGCGAGCACTGCACCAGCAGCGCCAGACACTGGAGCTGTTGCTGCGGCTGGAAGCTGGAAAGGACCTCCATTCCGCTGCGGGCTGCCGCTTCGGCTTCATCCAGCCGGGCCCAGGCCCAAAGCAGCTGGGCGCGGATACGCTGTAGAAACTCATGCAGTGGCAATTGTTCGAGGTGCTGCTCGCGGATCAGCACAAAGGCTTTCTCCTGGGTTTCCCAGGCGGCCTGTAAGAACCCCTGAGCCAGCAGGATTTCGCTTTGCTGAATGAGACTCCACAGCGCGTAGTGCCACACATCGTGGCGGCGGGCCATTTGCTCGGTCTGCTGCATAACGGAAAGAGACTTCGTCAGATCGCCCTTGCAGTGCAGCACTTCGCCGTGAACCGAAGTTGCTACTATGCGGCTGTAAAAATTGGCCAGCGGCAGCATTTCCAGCGCGACCATGGCCAGACGCTCGGCTTCCGCCGGATCGCCCGCGTTGATGGCAACCTGGGCTCTCAGGGCGTTAAATTCACCGTGCAACGTGTCGTCGATGACCAGGTCCATTTCCTGCTCGGCCCTTGCCAGCAGGGTATTCACTTCGCCGTAGCGGTGCTGGCTTTGCATCAGCCAGGCCTGCAGCAGCACAAGTTTTGGGTTTTCCAGCAGACTTTCCCACGGCAGCGCCTTCAGTGACTCCTCGAGCAGCGTCAGTTCGCTGTGGTTAAACAGCGCCCACGCGTGGCCCAGCAGAATATCGCGCAGCATATTGGCATCACCTGCCGCCAGCGCGTGGTGAATAGCCTCGCTTGGGAAGCCTTGCGCCATCCAACTTTCGGCGGCCGCCCGGTGAATATCCGGCAGCTCTGCGGCCAGCTCCCACTGGCAGCGCTGGCGAAGGAAACTGCCAAACAGCGGGTGGAAGCAGAACCATTCGCCGGAATCGTCCATACGCTGCAGGAACAAGCCCTGGCGCTCAATCTCCTCCAGCCGCATCTGGCCATTTTCTTCACCCGTTACCTGGATGATCAATGCGTCATTCATTGAGCGCAGGATGGAGCTTCTCAGCAGGAAGTTGCGGGTATCGGCATCAACGTTGTTCAGGACTTCATCCACCAGATAATCTGAAAGATGGCTGGCGTTAATGCCCGACAGACGGCGTGCGGAATGTTGAGCTGGCGTATTGCTCTGGCGCGCGGACAAGGCGATTAACTGGAGCGCCGTTACCCAGCCAGCAACGTCATCACACAGGCGGCTGCTGTCCGCTTGTTCAATCGGCGTTGCCAGGCGGTTGTCGAAGAACTGTTTGGCTTCCTGATGCGTAAAGGCGAGCTGCTGGCTACCAATTTCCAGGAGCTGATCGCGCACGCGAAGGTTGGCAATGCCAAGCTGCGGGAGATTGCGCGACAGGATCACCAGTGTCAGGTTTTCTGGCTGGTGGCGAATGAAAAAGCGCATGGCTTCATGAATAACCGGGTTGGCAATCAGATGATAATCATCAATCACCAGGTACAGCGGTTTGTCCCACCCCGCCAGCTCAATGAACAGCTGAGAAAAGAGCGAAGACAGGCTGGCGTATTGCCGCTTTTGCGCCATGATTTCGCTACTGGCGCAGTGGCCGCCGGTGGCGTGCTGCACGGCGGCAATCAGGTAGCTGGCAAAGCGCTCCTGCTGGTTATCTCCCTCATCAAGGGAATACCAACCCAGCTCTTTTCGCCCCGCCGCCCACTGCGACACGAGGGTCGTTTTACCATAACCGGCCGGGCTGGCGATCAGCGCTAAGCGATAGTTGGCGGCAGTTGAAAGCTTCACCAACAGGCGATCGCGAACCACAGTGTTTTCCAGCCGAACGGGGCGGCTTAATTTGGATGGGATTAACATAGTTGATCACTTCACTGTGTATAAATTTCCCCGGCATTTTTCGCGCTGCAGGGCGGGGCTGCCGGACTGCAGAGAAAATAATGGAGGGAAAAGTTCAAGGATGCGATTTTTTTTACGCTTCGTAATTAATGCTTACGGATAAGGTCTGCCAGAATGCTTTTTATTGCAAGGTTGTTGAACTTTCCGAGCTCGGTAAGTTGCACCCTGTCACAGTTCCATTTTTTCATGAATGCGATTGCTCACTGCTTGTGGCAGCGCGGCTGAAACCTGTTACACCGCCGCATCGAGTGGCAGAGATCACATTTTTCGCTCATCCTCGCTACTCCTCCCCGCCTAATCCGCGCCGGGAGGAGGAACTCCCACGGGCTGCCCGGCACACTAACGGGTAATGATTTTCGAACATTACAGGACCGATTTTCTATGTCACAGCCGATCTTCAGCAAAGAACAGTTCCAGTCCGCTCTGACGCGCCAGTGGCAGCGTTATGGCCTCCATGATGCCAGTGAAATGACTCAGCATCAGTGGTGGCACGCCGTTAGCGGTGCGCTTGCCGAGCTTTTAGCGGCTCAGCCTGCAGCCAAGCCTGAAGCCAGACAGCGGCACGTAAACTACATCTCGATGGAGTTTCTGATAGGCCGCCTGACGGGGAATAACCTGCTTAATCTTGGCTGGTTCACTGAGGTGAGCGAGGTACTGAAGGATTACCAGATAAACCTCACCGATTTACTGGAAGAAGAAACGGACCCGGCTTTAGGCAACGGCGGGTTGGGACGGCTTGCGGCCTGCTTCCTGGACTCAATGGCCACGGTCGGGCAATCGGCCATCGGCTATGGCCTCAACTATCAGTATGGCCTGTTCCGCCAGTCCTTTAAGGACGGCAAACAGATGGAAGCCCCGGATGACTGGCAGCGCGGGAGCTACCCTTGGTTCCGCCACAACAGCGCGCTGGATGTGCAGGTGGGCATTGGTGGGAAACTCGTGAAGGACGGTAAGCGTTCCCGCTGGGAGCCAGCCTTTATTTTCCAGGGCGAGGCGTGGGATTTACCGGTGCTGGGCTACCGAAATGGCGTGGCGCAGCCGCTGCGCCTGTGGCAGGCAAAACATGCTCATCCATTTGATTTGACGAAATTTAATGACGGTGAGTTTCTTAAAGCCGAGCAGCAGGGCATTGACGCTGAAAAGCTCACCAAGGTGCTCTATCCGAATGACAATCACCTGAACGGTAAAAAGCTGCGCCTGATGCAGCAGTATTTCCAGTGTGCCTGTTCGGTGGCTGACATTCTGCGCCGCCATCATCTGGCAGGCCGCAAGCTCGCCGAGCTGCCGGCCTACGAAGTGATTCAACTGAACGATACCCACCCAACCATCGCTATCCCTGAGCTGCTTCGCGTGCTGATTGACGAACATCAGCTTAGCTGGGATGACGCTTGGGCGATTACCAGTAAAACGTTCGCCTACACTAACCACACCCTGATGCCTGAAGCTCTGGAGTGCTGGGACGAGAAGCTGGTGAAAGCGCTGCTGCCTCGCCATATGCAAATCATCAATGAGATTAACAAACGCTTTAAGCTGCTGGTCGACAAAACCTGGCCGGGGGATGAAGCCGTCTGGGCGAAGCTTGCCGTGGTGCATAGCAAGCAGGTACGTATGGCTAACCTGTGCGTGGTCGGAGGCTTTGCGGTGAACGGCGTTGCGGCGCTTCATTCTGAGCTGGTGGTGAAAGATCTGTTCCCGGAATACCACCAGCTGTGGCCGAACAAATTCCATAACGTGACGAACGGCATTACGCCGCGCCGCTGGATCAAGCAGTGCAACCCGGCGCTTGCCACGCTGTTCGACAAGACGCTGAAGAAAGAGTGGGCGAATAACCTCGACGTGCTGGAAGGACTGGAAAAGCACGCCGATGACGCCAAATTCCGCCAGACCTGGCGCGAAATCAAGCATCAGAACAAAGTAAAACTGGCTGCATTTGTGAAGGCTCGTACCGGCATCGTGATTAGCCCGGATGCGTTGTTCGACGTGCAAATCAAACGCCTGCACGAATACAAACGTCAGCACTTGAACCTGCTGCATATCCTGGCGCAGTACAAAGAGATCCGCGAGAACCCGAAAGCAAACCGTGTGCCGCGCGTTTACCTGTTTGGCGCGAAGGCGGCTCCGGGTTATTACCTGGCCAAAAATATTATCTTTGCTATCAACAAAGTGGCTGAGGCGATCAACAACGATCCGCTGGTGGGCGACAAACTGAAGGTCGTTTTCCTGCCGGACTATTGCGTATCAGCGGCGGAAATCATGATCCCGGCGGCTGATATTTCCGAACAGATTTCGACTGCCGGTAAAGAGGCATCAGGCACCGGCAACATGAAGCTGGCGCTGAACGGCGCGCTGACGGTGGGGACGCTGGACGGTGCCAACGTTGAAATTGCAGAGAAGGTGGGTGAAGAGAATATCTTTATTTTCGGCCACACCGTCGAGCAGGTTAAAGCCCTGAAAGCCAAAGGCTATGATCCGGTGAAATGGCGCAAAAAAGATAAAGTGCTGGATGCCGTGCTTAAAGAACTGGAGCAGGGCAAATACAGTGAAGGAGATAAACACGCCTTTGATCAGATGCTGCACAGCATCGGCAAAGAGGGCGGCGATCCTTACCTGTTGATGGCGGACTTCACTGCTTATGCCGAGGCGCAAAAGCTTGCCGACAAACTTTATCTGGACCAGGAAGCCTGGACGCGCGCCGCCATTTTGAACAGCGCCCGTTGCGGCATGTTCAGCTCCGATCGCTCGATCCGCGATTACCAACAACGTATCTGGCAGGCAAAACGCTAAGGGAGCGCCATGGAGAGCAAACGTCTTGATAGCGCCGCTCTGGCGGCGGGTATCAGCCCGAACTACATCAACGCCCACGGCAAACCGCAGGCTATTCCTGCGGAGACAAAACTGCGTCTGCTCGAGGCCATGAACCGCACCGCTGTTGCAAAAAAGTCGACCGATCCTGTGCCAGCGGTTCAGGTTTTCACTGCCGGGCAGCGAATGCAGCTGACGCTGGAAGGAGAGGGTGAATTTAGCTGGACGCTGACCACTGAAGAAGGTCATACCCACCGCGGGCAAGTTTCCGGTGGGAAGACGTTATCGCTGCCGACAAAGCTACCCGAGGGCTACCATTCGCTGGTGGTCAGTCGGCAAAAGCAGAGCTGGACGAGCCGAATTATCGTCGCCCCGCCGCGCTGCTATGAGCCGGACGCGTTACTGCAGGGCAAAAAGCTGTGGGGGGCATGTGTGCAGCTTTACACGCTGCGCTCGGTGGCTAACTGGGGCATCGGCGACTTTGGCGATTTGAAGCAGATGCTGGGGGATGTGGCGAAGCGGGGCGGGGCGTTTATCGGCCTCAACCCGATTCATTCGCTTTACCCGGCTAACCCGGAGAGCGCCAGCCCATACAGCCCTTCGTCACGCCGCTGGCTGAATGTCATCTATATCGACGTCAATGCGGTAGAAGATTTCCAGAACAGCAAAGCGGCGCAGACGTGGTGGAAAACATCCGCAGTGCAGAAACAGCTTCAGGCCGCGAGAGATGCCGAGTGGGTGGATTATTCTGCCGTTACGGCCCTCAAAGTTGCGGGACTGCGTTTAGCGTGGCAGCAGTTCTCGTTGCGTACAGCCAGCGATGAACAAGTCGTCGCGTTTGGCAGGTTCGTTGCGGAAGGAGGTGAAGGTCTGTTCTACCAGGCTGCCTACGATGCGCTTCATGCCAGCCAGGTTAACGAAGATCCTCTGCGCTGGGGCTGGCCGGTGTGGCCGGAAGGCTATCGCGACGCCCATAGCCCGGGAGTGATGCAGTTCTGTGAGCAACATTGCGATGAGGTCAACTTCTGGCTTTGGCTGCAGTATCTCGCCTGGCGTCAGTTTAAGGCCTGCTGGGATGCCAGCCAGCATGACGGGATGCCGATTGGCCTTTATCGCGACCTGGCGGTGGGCGTAGCGGAAGGCGGCTCTGAAACCTGGTGTGACCGTGAGCTTTACTGCCTGAAAGCCTCCGTTGGCGCGCCGCCGGATATCCTCGGCCCGTTAGGCCAAAACTGGGGGCTACCACCGATGGATCCCCACGTCATGGCCGCTCGCGGCTATCAGCCGTTTATCGAACTGCTGCGTGCCAATATGACCCACTGTGGCGCCTTGCGCATTGACCACGTTATGTCGATGCTGCGGCTGTGGTGGATCCCGTACGGCGAGACGGCGGATAAAGGCGCCTATGTGCAGTACCCGGTGGACGATCTGCTTTCGATTCTGGCCCTGGAAAGCCAGCGTCACCGCTGCATGGTGATTGGCGAGGACCTCGGTACCGTGCCGGTTGAAATCGTCGGCAAGCTTCGCGACAGCGGCGTTTATTCTTACAAAGTGCTGTACTTCGAACACGACGGAGAGAAGCAATTCCGGGCTCCGGCCGCATGGCCTGAGCAGTCGATGGCGGTTGCCGCAACGCACGACTTGCCCACGCTGCGTGGCTACTGGAATAGCGGTGATTTAACGCTGGGCAAAACGCTGGGACTTTACCCTGATGAAGAGGTGCTGGCGGGGCTGTATGAGGACCGCGAAAGGGCTAAGCAAGGCCTGCTGGACGGGCTGCATAAATACGGCTGCTTGCCGAAGCGGGCGGGACATAAGGCCGCGTTAATGACGATGACCGACACGCTCAACCGTGGAATGCAGCGTTATATCGCCGACAGCCATAGCGCGCTGCTGGGGCTGCAGCCGGAGGACTGGCTGGATATGGCCGAGCCGGTGAATATTCCTGGCACCAGCGATCAGTATAAGAACTGGCGGCGCAAGCTGACCGTCTCTCTGGAAGCGATGTTTGCCGATGAACGGGTGAATAAGTTGCTGAAAGATTTGGATAAGCGGCGTAAGAAGACGTAGTTTCGTCTCACGTTTCTCGGTCTATTCCCTCTCCCTTTTAGGGAGAGGGTTAGGGTGAGGGTCAAACTAATAGTAAGAGTGCTCACCGCGCTGGTGTTCGGTCAGGTCACGTACGCCTTTCAGCTCAGGGAACTCAGCCAGAAGCTGTTTCTCGATCCCTTCTTTCAGCGTCACATCCACCATAGAACAGCCGTTACAGCCGCCGCCAAACTGCAGAATGGCATAGCCTTCGTCGGTAATTTCCATCAGCGTGACGCGACCACCGTGGCCCGCCAGCTGTGGGTTAACGGTCGCCTGCAGCATATACTCAACGCGCTCCATCAGCGGCGCGTCGTCAGACACCTTACGCATTTTTGCGTTAGGGGCTTTCAGCGTCAGCTGGGAACCGAGCTGGTCGGTGACGAAGTCGATTTCGGCATCTTCCAGATAAGGCGCGCTCAGCTCATCGACATAAGCGGTTAACTGCTCGAACGGCAGCGCCGTGTCGGTCGCTTCAACCGCATCCGGCGGACAATAAGACACACCACACTCCGCATTCGGGGTGCCAGGATTGATAACGAATACGCGGATTTGCGTCCCTTCTTCCTGATTTGCCAGCAACTTGGCAAAGTGGGATTGTGCAGCATCGGAAATACGGATCATAACGATTGCTCAATAGTTGACTATTTTAGTCGGTTATAATACGCCCATCATCGAGGGTCTACAAGGTTCGACACAGGCACCATACCTGGACAGTCGCCGCGCCCTGCCTTTTCAGCAATCGCGCTATCTCCGCAACAGTACTACCCGTCGTCACGACATCATCCACAATCGCCATATGGCGACCCGCAACGGGAATTTCAACCCTAAAGATGCCTTTCAAATTCCTCTTTCTTTCCTTTGCTGTCAACGTATGTTGGGCTGGCGAGGCGCGTATGCGTTTGATTGCAGAGGGATAATGCTCCAGCCCTAGCCAGCGAGACAACGGAGTAGCAATAAGTGCGCTTTGGTTATAGCCGCGCCGCCACGCTCGGGTATGGTGCAGCGGTACACTCACAATAGCATCAGGCAAATGAAGCCTGCCCTCTCGCCTGGCTGCCAGAATACGCAGTAGCAAAAGGCGGGCTAAGGCCGGTGCAAGCGAGGGCGTTCCGGTAAATTTCAGGTGATGAATCAGCGTGCTTAACGGCGGCAGGTAGTCTGTCACATAGGCCATTGCGTCCCACTCAGGCGCTCTTTGCAGGCAACGCCCGCAGGGCAAATGCCCGCTCAACGCCGGTAAACCACACTGTAAACAGCAGGCCAGGGGCTGAAGCAGCGAGGCGGCGCAGCAGGAGCAAATGCCCCATGTCGGACGGGCAAGCGGTAACCGGCATAGCCAACAGCGGCCAGGGATTGCTAGCATAGCGTTCTCCTTGCTGATGAAAATGAGAACGGTAACTGATGAGTGAGCTGTGGTGGCAAACAAAAGGTAAAGGAAAAAGCGATCTTGTGCTGCTGCACGGATGGGGACTGAATGCGGAGGTTTGGCACAACATAGAATCCGAGCTCGGCTCGCAATTTCGGCTGCATCTGGTCGACTTACCGGGGTATGGCCGGAGCAGGGGGTTTGGTGCGCTAACGCTGGAGGAAATGGCCGACATTGTGCTGGCTAAAGCGCCTGAATGTGCCACATGGCTTGGCTGGAGCCTGGGTGGGCTGGTAGCAAGCCAGGCTGCGCTCGCCAGGCCTGAACGTGTGAATGCGCTGGTGACGGTGGCTTCCTCACCCTGTTTTACCGCCGCAGAAGACTGGCCGGGCATTAAACCGGACGTGCTGGCCGGGTTCCAGCAGCAGCTAAGCGAAGATTTTCAGCGTACCGTGGAGCGTTTTCTGGCGTTGCAAACCCTGGGCACAGAAACCGCGCGCCAGGATGCTCGCCTGCTGAAAACCGTTGTTCTGGAACAGCCGATGCCGGACGTGGCCGTGCTTAATGGCGGGCTTGAGATCCTGAGAACCGCCGATCTGCGCCAGGAGCTTTCGCATTCTGCAATACCGCATTTACGTCTGTATGGCCGACTGGACGGGCTTGTGCCACGGAAAGTGGTTCCCCTGCTGGACGCCCTGTGGCCGCAGTCCAGCTCGGTTATCTTCGACAAGGCCGCCCACGCGCCGTTTATCTCTCATCCGGCTGAATTCTGCCAGGCTCTGCTGGCCTGGGGGCAACAACGGCTTAGCTGACGGGCAGTAAAAAGGCGGGGGAAACCGCCTTTCATCAGATTAACTTAACGCAGTGCCCAAAGTTCCCGGGCGCACTTTTTCCCTTCTGGGCAGCTTTTGCAGCTTCCCGTCAGGCAACTGCTCGGATCTTCGCTGATGCGTCTGGCTTTGCCCATCGCTTCCAGTCGATCGAGCATGGCGGCTACCAGCGGCAGAGGCGTGGCAAGCTGCTGGCTTATCTGCTTCGCTTCCAGGCGGCCCTGAAGCGCCAGGGCGTTACGGATATCAATCAGGCTTGCCATCATCGCTCCTTAGTGACAGTCGCCGGTGCTGCTTTGGCAGCAGGACGACGGCGTTTTTCTGGTGGCGAGCAGCGATACATCCACGCGACTTCTTGCCCGGCGCAGCCCGCCAAGCAGCAGGACGTTGAACAATATCACCGCGAGGATGCAAATCAGGCTGAACTGCGGGTGCTCGCTGAAGGTAACGCTCTGGTAGTAAAGCGTGGAGAGCGAATAGGCAATGTTCAGCCCCCACAGCACAGAAAACGTCATCCAGCCCCGGCTCGATTCACGGGCGATGGCCCCCATCACCGAGATGCACGGAATATAGAGCAGAACGAAAATCAGATAGCTGTAGGCGGCGGCTTCGCTGCCGAATTTCGTGCTCATCACGCCCATCGGCCCGGAGGACATTTCACCGTCGCCTTTGCTTGCCTCAATCGGGTTCGCCAGCACGCTCAGGCTGAAGGTGTTTTTCAGCCCCTGCCAGGTTTCATCGGCGGCAGCGCCCAGTTCATCAAGCAGGTTAAAGCTTGCGGCATCAAACTCTTCATTATGAATATCTTCGGCGGTATAGAGGGTATTTAACGTGCCGACCACAACTTCTTTGGCCATCGCACCGGTAAACAGCCCAACGGTAGCCTGCCAGTTGTCATCATGGACACCGATCGGCTTTAGCAGCGGCGTCAACACACGGCTGACGGAGGCAAGGGCGGAATCATTGATGCTATCTACTGGCTTGCCGCTAAAGGAGAAGCTGTTCAGGGCGCCGATGAAAATACTGACGATCACGATGACCTTCCCGGCGCGAAGCACGAAGCCTTTCAGGCGCTGCCAGGTTTGTAAAATCAGGCTCTTGAGGTGAGGGACGTGGTAAACCGGCAGCTCCATGACAAACGGCGAAGCTTCGCCGCGCATGATGGTGTGCTTCAGCATCAGGCCGGTGAGAATAGCCATGACAATGCCGAGAATATAAAGCGAGAACACCACCAGCGCGCCCTGCTGGCCGAAGAATGCGGCGGCAAACACCGCGAAAATCGCCAGGCGTGCACCGCAGGACATAAACGGCGCCATCATGATGGTCATCAGCCTTTCGCGCGGCGCATCAAGGGTACGGGCGCCCATGACCGAAGGCACGTTACAGCCGAAGCCGACAATCAGCGGCACAAAGGATTTACCCGGTAAACCCAGCGACTGCATCAGGCGATCCATCACGAAGGCTGCGCGCGCCATATAGCCGGAATCTTCGAGGAAGGAAAGGAACAGGTACATCATGCCGATTTGTGGCACCAGCGGCAGCACGGTATTGATCCCGCCGCCGATCCCCTGGGCCAGGAAAATCGTCAGCCATTCAGGGAAGTGCAGCGTATAACCGAGCCACTGGATGCCGTGAATGAATATCGCCACCGAACCGCCATCAAAAATAGGCTGCAGCGCGCCGCCGATGTTAATCGCCAGCAGGAACATCAGATACATCACCAGCATGAAGATCGGCAGGCCGAGGTAACGATTGAGGATGATTTTATCCATCGCCACCGTCAGCCGGTTGGGTTCGGCTGTCAGGCTATTGCTAACCGCGTCGCAAATGGAAGCGATGCTTTGGTAACGAGCATCTGCGATCAGCAGCGCGGGATCGTCAATGGTCTCTGCCAGGCGCGCGCGCGCTGAATCAAGTTTGTCTGTGGCATTGCCCGCATACGCGAGGCTGTAGATATCCCCTTCCAGCATCTGCAGCGCCAGCCAACGGCGCTGCGTCACCGGCATTTCCTGCGGCATATCCTCGGCCAGCTTTTTTGCCTCTTGCAGCAAAATCTGCGGATAGTGCACCAGCTCGTTTTTCTCGTTGGGCTGCTTGCGGTCAATGGCGAGTTTCAGACTTTCAATACCGCGCCCGCGAGTAGACACCAGCGGCACGACGGGGCAGCCGAGGCGGGCGGCCAGCGCGTCGATGTCGATGCGAATCGCCTGTTTCTCGGCAATATCCAACATATTGAGCGCCACCACGCACGGGATGCCCAGTTCGAGTAGCTGGAGCGTCAGGTAGAGGTTACGCTCAAGGTTAGAAGCATCCACTACGTTGATTAACAGATCGGCATCGCCGCTCAGGATGTAGTGGCAGGCGATTTGCTCATCAAGCGAAGTTTGTGACGAAATGGTGGTGAGTGAGTAGGTGCCGGGTAAATCAACCAGCGTGACCTGGTGCTCAAGGGTGGAAAACTGACCTTCTTTGCGTTCTACGGTGACACCCGCCCAGTTCCCCACGCGCTGGCGGGCACCCGTCAACTGATTAAATAACGTGGTTTTACCCGAGTTAGGATTACCGATTAAACCTATGGTTAAGTTTTTCATTTTATTCGTAAACTTCGTTGAATGTGCAAAATAACGCGAACGTTTCCCCGCCGTTACGCCACGGCTTCGATATTGACCAGCGCGAGATCTTTTTTGCGCAGCACCAGGCTAACGCGGCGCGTTTCGATATGAATAGGGTCGCCGAGAGGTGCCACGCGGACGACGTTGAATGAGGAACCCGGCAGCATGCCGAGGGACAATAATTTTTGGCGATAAGCCGGACTGATTTCACTGGCGAAGCCGGTAATTTTCCACGCGCTATTCGGTATGAATTGCATAAGACCTACTTAGAGCTGGGCTCTGCATTGACGCTGACTGAATGATCGTTTTATTCACGAGCGATGCGTGTAATAAAAACGAATTAAGCTATCGGAAGAAAGAGAAGAAATATCGTTCAATGCAATGATAATGAGAATGGTTACTGTCGACAATATTTATTTTTCTGAGTGAATTTAACCAAAATAGGAATTTTTCTGGCTGATTTAGTGGGGTTGATTTTAACGAGCGGAAGAAAGTGGTGTCTTAATTGCATGAAAAATAGAGTAATGGCCTCTCTTTGGTGAACGATGAATGTTATTTCGTTATTGCCGATGTTACAGGGATGATAATTGCTGGTTTCATGGCGGGGTAGATATTGAAAATTGATTTAGATCAAGAGTACGTTATTTTTCTGCTTTTTGTCGGAGATGGAAAAAATAAGACCTCTCCCCGAAGGAAGAGGTCAGACAATTAACGCTTCTTGCCCATCGCAGCGGCCAGCGCATCCATCATCGCGCTATTCCCACCGGCGGCGTTTTCACGCCCGCGCGGTTTTTGTTGTGCTGTTGGCCTGCCTTTTTGCTCGCGAGGTGCGTTGCCACCCCCATTACCGCGACGGCTGCCACCTTCGCCAGGCTGTTCATCAAGGCGCATGGTCAGGGCGATGCGTTTCCGCTGCAGGTCCACTTCCAGGACTTTAACTTTAACGATATCGCCCGCTTTCACCACTTTGTGCGGATCGTCGATGAATTTGTCCGACAGGGACGAAATATGCACCAGGCCGTCCTGATGTACACCGATGTCGACAAATGCGCCGAAGTTGGTGACGTTCGTCACCGCGCCTTCCAGCACCATGCCCGGCGTCAGGTCGTTCATGGTTTCCACGCCTTCGGCAAACTGTGCGGTCTTAAACTCAGGGCGCGGGTCACGGCCCGGTTTTTCCAGTTCTTTAATAATGTCCGTCACGGTAGGGACACCGAAACGCTCATCGGTAAACTGGCTGGCCTTCAGATCGCGTAATTCGCTGCTGTTGCCCATCAGGTCCTGCAGCGCCTGCTGAGTGGCGGCCAGAATACGTTCGACCACCGGATAGGCTTCCGGGTGTACGGTAGAGGCATCCAGCGGGTTATCGCCGTGGTTGATGCGCAGGAAGCCCGCACACTGCTCAAAAGCTTTTGGCCCCAGGCGGCTGACTTTTAGCAACTGCTGGCGGTTCTGGAAGCGGCCATTTTCGTCACGCCAGTTGACGATGTTCTGCGCCATCATGCGGGTCAGGCCAGCCACGCGGGTCAGCAGCGGCACGGAAGCGGTGTTCAGATCCACGCCAACGGCGTTTACGCAGTCTTCGACGACCGCATCCAGTTTTTTCGCCAGCTGAGTCTGGCTGACATCGTGCTGGTACTGGCCCACACCGATAGATTTCGGGTCGATTTTCACCAGCTCGGCCAGCGGATCCTGCAGACGGCGGGCAATCGAGACCGCGCCGCGAATAGACACGTCCAGATCCGGGAATTCCAGCGCCGCCAGCTCGGAAGCTGAGTAAACGGAAGCGCCGGCCTCGCTGACGATCACCTTCTGGGCGGTGACTTTCGGGAACTGTTTTTGCACATCCAGGAAGAAGCGCTCGGTTTCACGGGATGCGGTACCGTTGCCGATAGCGACCAGCTCGACGTTATGTTTTTCACAAAGGGCAGCCACGGCCACGGCGGCTTTCGCAGCCTGACCGGTATGCGGATAAATAGTATCGGTCGCTACCAGCTTGCCGGTGGCGTCAACCACCGCGACTTTTACGCCGGTACGCAGGCCCGGATCGAGGCCCATGGTGGCGCGCAGGCCAGCCGGGGCCGCCATCAGCAGATCGTGAAGGTTGCGGGCGAAAACGTTGATGGCTTCATCTTCGGCGCGTTCGCGCACGGTGCCCATCAGCTCGGTTTCAAGGTGCATTAACACCTTGATGCGCCAGGTCCAGCTCACCACGGCCTTACGCCAGCTGTCGGCCGGGGCATTGTTCAGGCGCAGATTCAGGTGAGAGATGATCAACTGCTCGCAGTAGCTCTCGCGCGGCGGCTCATCAAACTGCGGGTCGGCATTCAGCGACAGCTGTAAAATACCTTCGTTACGCCCGCGGAACATCGCCAGCGCGCGGTGAGAGGGAACGTTGGCAATGGCTTCGTGGTGGGCGAAGTAGTCGCGGAATTTCGCGCCTTCTTCCTCTTTACCGCTTACCACGGCGGAAACCAGATGCGCATTTTTCCACAAATAGTCGCGCACTTTTGCCAGCAGAGCGGCATCTTCGGCGAAGCGTTCCATCAGGATGTAGCGTGCGCCGTCCAGCGCGGCCTTGGTGTCGGTGACGCCTTTGTCGGCATCCACAAAGCGAGCGGCTTCCTGCTCCGGGTCGTGTGAAGGTTCGTTCCACAGCAAATCCGCCAGCGGCTCAAGGCCGGCTTCGATGGCGATTTGCCCGCGGGTACGGCGCTTGGGTTTATACGGCAGGTAAAGGTCTTCGAGTTCGGTTTTGCTCAGCGTGCCGTTGATGGCACCGGCAAGTTCGTCGCTCAGTTTACCCTGCTCGGCAATAGACTTGAGGATGGACTGACGGCGCTCTTCCAGCTCGCGCAGGTAGCTAAGACGAGTCTCCAGTTGACGCAGTTGCGTGTCATCCAGACCGCCGGTGACTTCCTTACGATAACGTGCAATAAACGGCACGGTATTCCCTTCATCCAGCAGGCGAACGGCGGCTTCCACCTGTTCGTTTCTGGCCTGAAGCTCACCCGCAATAATGCGGCAAAGCGAATCATTCATCATGGCTTTTCATCTGTGTAGTACGGAAAATTCAGCAAACAGTTATACGGATCGGGGCGCGAAAATGCCAGCCGACGACCCACGGATATTGGGTTTCAGACAGTTCTGTGCACATTACTCGGGTTTAGGGTACTCAATTTCATTGACGTACCACTGCGCTTCTCCCGCCGGCGTTTGCACCACGGCTAAATCGCCCACTTCTTTTTTGAGCAGCGCGCGCGCCATCGGCGAATCAATAGAAATGTAGTCCTTGCGGCCAAAAATCTCGTCGTAACCAACGATGCGAAAACGCAGCAGGTCGCCGTCGTCGTTTTCAATTTCGACCCACGCGCCGAAGAAGACTTTGCCTTCCTGCTGCGGTGAGTAATCGACGATTTTCAGGCGCTCCAGAGATTTGGTGATGTAGCGAACCCGGCGGTCAATTTCACGCAGGCGTTTTTTGTTGTACTGATAGTCGGCGTTTTCGCTGCGATCGCCGAGGCTGGCGGCCCAGGTCACTTTTTTGGTCACTTCGGGGCGCTCTTCACGCCACAGATAATCCAGCTCTTTTTTGAGCTTTTCGTAGCCTTCACGGGTGATTAACGGCGTTTTCATCTTTCTGCCCTACAGCCTGTAAAATCAGAGTGTGATTTAAACCGATGCTCAATAAGGAATGCAACCGGCGCATTTTGGGAAGCAAGTCACCAAATTTTGATTTAAAACGTTGATAACCGACTGTTTAATATGCTTTGTAACAATTTCGACTAGAATGTATACCAGAATTGACTGGTTGTATTAGCGCAGTTTTTTAAGAATACACACTCAACTGTTCGAGCCTTTGGGAGTACAAACGATGCAAGAGAACTATAAAATTCTGGTGGTCGATGACGACATGCGTCTGCGCGCGCTGTTAGAGCGTTATCTCACCGAGCAGGGCTTCCAGGTTCGCAGCGTCGCTAACGCCGAACAAATGGATCGCCTGCTGACCCGTGAATCCTTCCACCTGATGGTGCTGGATCTCATGCTGCCGGGCGAGGATGGTCTTTCTATCTGCCGCCGTCTGCGCAGTCAGAGTAACCCAATGCCGATCATCATGGTGACCGCGAAAGGTGAAGAAGTTGACCGTATCGTCGGCCTGGAAATCGGCGCTGATGACTATATTCCTAAGCCGTTTAACCCGCGTGAACTGCTGGCCCGTATTCGCGCGGTCCTGCGCCGTCAGGCGAACGAACTGCCGGGTGCGCCTTCTCAGGAAGAAGCAGTTATCGCTTTCGGTAAGTTCAAGCTGAATCTAGGCACTCGTGAAATGTTTCGCGAAGACGAGCCAATGCCGCTGACCAGCGGTGAGTTTGCGGTGCTGAAAGCGCTGGTCAGCCACCCGCGCGAGCCGCTTTCCCGCGACAAACTGATGAACCTGGCCCGTGGCCGCGAATACTCCGCGATGGAGCGTTCCATTGACGTGCAAATCTCCCGCCTGCGCCGCATGGTGGAAGAGGACCCGGCGCATCCGCGTTATATCCAGACCGTTTGGGGTCTTGGCTACGTCTTTGTCCCGGACGGCGCTAAGGCATGAGGCGAGTTCGCTTCTCCCCCAGAAGCTCGTTTGCCCGTACGCTGTTGCTGATCGTCACCTTGCTGTTTGTCAGCCTGGTGACGACTTATCTTGTCGTTCTGAACTTCGCGATTTTGCCGAGCCTGCAGCAGTTTAATAAGGTGCTGGCGTACGAAGTCAGAATGCTAATGACCGACAAACTGCAGCTTGAAGACGGCACCCAACTTGTGGTGCCGCCTGCGTTTCGTCGTGAGATTTACCGCGAGCTGGGCATTTCACTTTACTCCAACGAGGCGGCGGAAGACGCTGGCCTGCGCTGGGCGCAGCACTACGAGTTTCTGAGCCAGCAAATGGCGCAGCAGCTTGGCGGCCCGACCGAAGTGCGCGTTGAGGTGAACAAAAGCTCCCCGGTTGTCTGGCTGAAGACCTGGCTGTCGCCGAATATCTGGGTCCGCGTTCCGCTGACCGAAATCCATCAGGGCGATTTCTCCCCGCTGTTCCGCTACACGCTGGCGATCATGCTGTTGGCGATAGGCGGCGCATGGCTGTTTATTCGAATACAGAACCGACCGCTGGTCGACCTGGAGCACGCTGCGCTGCAGGTCGGTAAAGGGATTATTCCTCCTCCTTTGCGCGAATATGGCGCTTCGGAAGTGCGGTCGGTAACGCGGGCGTTTAACCATATGGCCGCGGGTGTTAAACAGTTGGCCGATGACCGCACGCTGCTGATGGCGGGCGTTAGCCATGATCTGCGCACGCCGCTGACGCGTATCCGCCTGGCGACTGAAATGATGGGGCAGGAGGATGGCTATCTGGCCGAGTCGATTAACAAAGATATCGAAGAGTGTAATGCGATTATCGAACAGTTTATCGACTACCTGCGCACCGGGCAGGAGATGCCGCTGGAGATGGCGGATCTCAACGGCGTGCTCGGGGAAGTTATTGCGGCAGAAAGCGGTTACGAGCGTGAAATCGATACCGATCTGCAGGCCGGCGAAATCCGCCTGAATATCCATCCGCTGTCTATCAAGCGCGCGGTGGCGAATATGGTGGTGAACGCGGCGCGCTACGGCAATGGCTGGATCAAAGTCAGCAGCGGCAGCGAATTAAATCGCGCCTGGTTCCAGGTGGAAGATGATGGCCCAGGCATTGAGCCAGACCAGCTTCAGCATCTGTTCCAGCCGTTTGTTCGCGGCGATAGCGCCCGCAGTACCAGCGGCACAGGGCTGGGTTTAGCCATCGTGCAGCGCATCATCGACAACCATAACGGGATGTTGGATCTCGGGAAGAGCGAGCGGGGAGGGCTGCGAATCAGGGCTTATCTCCCGCTGCCGATAACCCGGGTGGTGACTCATCGGGAAAGCTAGCTGGCCTGTGGCCCAATAAAAAACGAACCCCGAAGGGTTCGTTTTTTTTCGTCTAATGCTTCAGATTTACAGCTTCGGACCGGCTTCGACCAGGGCCGCACCGGCAGGAGTATCGGTGTATTTCTCGAAGTTTTCGACAAACAGCTTCGCCAGTTGCTCAGCTTTTTCCTGCCACTGCTCCGGGGACGCGTAGGTATTACGCGGGTCCAGAATTTGGGTATCAACGCCCGCGAGCGAGGTTGGAATGGCGAGGTTAAACATCGGCAGCGTAAAGGTTTCTGCGTCGTCCAGCGAGCCGTCGAGAATAGCGTCGATGATCGCGCGGGTGTCTTTGATAGAAATGCGTTTGCCGGTACCGTTCCAGCCGGTATTCACCAGGTACGCCTGGGCACCGGATGCCTGCATGCGTTTCACCAGCACTTCAGCATACTGCGTTGGGTGCAGCGACAGGAACGCCGCGCCGAAGCAGGCGGAGAAGGTTGGCGTTGGCTCCGTCACGCCGCGTTCGGTACCCGCCAGTTTGGCGGTAAAACCGGACAGGAAGTGGTACTGAGTCTGGTTCGCGGTGAGGCGGGAAACCGGTGGCAGTACGCCGAAGGCATCCGCAGTCAGGAAGATGACTTTAGTAGCGTGACCCGCTTTCGACACCGGCTTAACGATGTTGTCGATGTGATAAATCGGGTAAGAAACGCGGGTGTTTTCCGTTTTGGACGCATCGTCGAAGTCGATTGTGCCGTCGGCACGGACGGTCACGTTTTCCAGCAGCGCATCGCGGCGAATCGCGTGATAGATATCCGGCTCAGCTTCTTCTGACAGACGAATGGTTTTCGCGTAACAGCCGCCTTCAAAGTTAAACACACCGTCGTCGTCCCAGCCGTGCTCATCGTCGCCAATCAGGCGGCGTTTCGGGTCGGTAGAAAGCGTCGTTTTACCGGTGCCGGACAGGCCGAAGAACACCGCCACATCCCCTTTTTCACCGACGTTTGCCGAGCAGTGCATGGAGGCGATGCCCTTCAGCGGCAGCAGGTAGTTCATGATAGAGAACATCCCTTTCTTCATCTCGCCACCGTACCAGGTGCCGCCGATAAGCTGCATGCGTTCAGTCAGGTTAAACGCCACAAAGTTTTCGGAGTTCAGGCCCTGTTCTTTCCAGTTTGGATTGGTACATTTAGCCCCATTCATCACCACAAAATCGGGCTCAAACGTTGCCAGCTCTTCGTCCGTTGGGCGAATAAACATGTTTTTCACGAAGTGTGCCTGCCAGGCAACCTCGGTGATAAAACGCACTGACAGGCGGGTATCGGCATTGGCCCCGCAGAAAGCGTCAATAATAAACAGGCGCTTGCCCGACAGTTGATGAGTGACGAGCCCTTTGAGCTGGTGCCAGGTTTCTTCGGAAAGCGGTTTGTTATCGTTTTTGCCTTTACCGTTGTCGGCCCACCATAAGGTGTCGCGGGTGGTGTCATCGCGGACGATGTATTTATCTTTTGGAGAGCGGCCGGTAAAGATCCCGGTATCTACGGAGACGGCGCCTAAGTTAGTGACCACACCGCGCTCAAAACCCTGCAGGTTAGGGTCGAGTTCTTCGCGGTAAAGGGTGTCGTAATCGGGGTTATAGACGACTTCGCTGACGTCATGAATGCCATAAGCCTTGAGATCTTGCGGGGTTATGCCTTTAACTCGCATTTCACTGCTCCTTAGCCAATTTATACTGCCGAATATTGTAGGGTTGTTTAGGGGGTGTTAACCGCGACCACTATCATAAATTTACGCGCCTGCTTAAATTTAACAGGGGAAATGCACAGGGGATGCCGCAACGGGGGCAGAGTATGGCAGGAATTCGCTGGCTTTCGGGGAAAATATGGCAGATATGTTAATAATTAGGATAATAACGAAGAACTTTGTGAATGAACGCGCTCTCATGCGCAACGCAATGAAACAAGAGCGTCATTTGCAAGTCGCAGCAGGTCGTTACACTAAGTCAAAAATGAGCTAATAAGGGATGACAACTATGTTCATGTCTGAACCGTTGCCTAAGGCGACCCGCTGGGGGATTTTGCTGGTGGGGTTTCTTTTAGGCGTGGTGCTGTACCTCACCGAAGGAGACAGGGTGAGTAGCATCTGGCTGCGAGGGGATAATCAAGCCCTGTATCTGCGCTCCCTGTCCGTAGTGCTGGCGGCGACGCTGGCGCTTATCACCGTGCGTTTCAATGGCCTGCGATTTTGGGGCCTGGCGTTGCTCCCCTTGCCGATTGTGGCGCTGATGAGCGGCTGGGTGAACTGGACGACCCAGGGGCTGGAAAGCTGGAGTCGGCACGATATTGTGCTGGGGTATCTCTGTTCGCTGGCGGTGATGCTGTTTCTGACCTTGCCCTGGCTGCAGGGGCGGCTGCACTCGAATCGCGGTTGGGGAGGCTGGCAGGTATTCTACGGCCAGCTCTGGCGGAACGGTATTACTCTGCTGCTGACCGGGCTGCTGGTGCTCTTTTTCTGGGGCGTGCTGGCGCTTTGGGCCGGGTTATTTAAGCTGGTGGATATCGCCTTCTTTGATCGCCTGTTTTTCAGTTCGTCGGCGTTTGCCTGGATTGCTACCTGTACGGCAGCGGCGCTGGCGGTCACGCTTTGCCGTGACCAGGTTCGGGCTATTAACGCGGTAAAACATTTCTTCAGCGTTTTTGCCACGGGGCTTTTACCGCTGCTGTCGCTGATTTCTCTGATGTTTTTGGCGACGCTGCCGGTGGTTGGCCTGGGGTCGATTTCACTGCACTTCTCCTGTAATGCGCTGCTCAACACGCTGACGCTGATGGTGATGGGCACTGCCGCAGTGGCTTATCATCCGGAAAGAGAAACCCGACCTTATCCTGCTCTGCTTGATGGTGCGATAAAGCTGACGTTATTGCTGTCGCCGGTTTATGCTTTGCTGGCAAGCTATGCGCTGTGGTTGCGCGTTTCGTCATACGGCTGGACGCCGACGAGGGTATATGCGGCGCTGATAACCTTCACCGTATTGGTGTGGGCCTTTGGCTATGTCGTCACGCTCGTTCGCCAGCGTCGGGAGACTGTTCTACAGCCGGGAGGGATTAACCGCGCGGTGCTTTTGCTGGCGCTGGCCTTGCTGGTCGCGGTGAATTCCCCGCTTCTGGACCCTTACCGGATCAGCGTTAATAACCAAATGGCGCGTTACCACAGCGGCGTCCTGAAGCCCGAGAAGGTGAGTATGACCATGCTGCAATACGCCGGGCGGCGGGGCTACGATGCGCTCAGCGAGCTGCAAAAAGACCCGGTGTTTGTCGCCAGTCCCGATCGCAGAAGGCAATTGGCGATGCTGTTGAGCAATGGCAAAACGGGCGGTGTGGCGGTGGTGAAGCTGACGGTTGAATCTCTGCGTCAGCGTATCGTGCTGGCGGATAAAAATCGCGTGCCGGAAAACGCGTGGTGGCAGGCCATGGTAAAAGATGAAAGTTACCAGGCTCGCGAGTGTCTGGATGACGAGGATAAGTGTCTGCTGGTTGGGATGGATTTGAACGGCGACGGGCAGGATGAATGGCTGCTGTGCCAGCCGGAAATGAGCTACTGCAAAGTGTACGGCAAGATAGACGGGAACTGGAAGGATATCGGTCAGGCCCGGGATCTGGATAAAAACCAGATGATGTCAGCGCTGAAGCAGGCCGCTTCTGAAGGAAAACTGACGGCGGCGCCGAAGGTCTGGCAGGACGTGATGGTGCAGGGGCAGCGGGTTAAAATCGACTATTACCGCTGAAAAAAAACGCCTCCAATCGGAGGCGTTTTGCAAACTTAGTGAACCTGCGGATCCGCCGGAGAGGCATTGTTGCGGATCGCCGTGATGTCCATGGAGTCAAACACATAGCGGCTGCCACAGTAATCACAGTTCATGTCGATTTCGCCATCTTCGGCCAGAATACTGTCGACCTCTTCATCCGGCAGCGTGCGCAGCGCGTCAGCACAGCGCTCGCGTGAGCAGGTGCATTTGAACTCTACGTCCTGAGGATCGTACAGCGTGACTTCTTCTTCGTGATACAGGCGCCATAGCACATCGTTCGCTGGTAGCGTCAGCAGCTCTTCGGCCTTGATGGTTTCGGTCAGCGTCGCGAGGTGGTTGAAGTCGTCGGTTTCCGCGTTTTGCGCTGGCAGAACCTGCAGCAACATACCGCCCGCCGCCGCTTTACCGTCTACTTCACCGGTACGAATAAACAGACGAGTTGGCAGCTGCTCGGAACGCATGAAATAATCTTCCAGGCAGGCGGCCAGCGTATCCCCTTCCAGACCGACCACGCCCTGATAGCGCTCGCCTTCGCTTGGGGAGATGGTGATCACCAGATAACCGTTACCCACCAGATCTTTTAATGCAGCATCCGCCGGGATATCACCCTGTACACGCGCTACGCCGCGCATTTGCTGTTTGTTGTTGCCGTTAATCACGGCCAGCGTCATCGGGCCATCGCCCTGAAGCTGAACGGTGATATCTCCGTCAAACTTCAGCGTGGCGGTCAGCAGGCTGGTGGCGACCAGCAGTTCGCCCAGAATTTTTTTGACCGGCTGCGGGTAATCATGGTTTTCCATGATCTGCTGCCAGGTTTCGGAAACCGTCACCAGCTCGCCGCGCACGGCGTGGTTTTCAAACAGATAGCGGTGTAGTTGGTCGTGTTGAGTCATCGTCATCTCTCTTACTGGTCGGCGAATTTACGCTTCGCCACCGTGTTTAAATTTCATCAAATCTCGCCGCTCTTTTTTATCCGGGCGGCGATCGGGATGCGGCATGGTCAGCGCGTTCATTTTGCGCGCCAGCGCCACTTTTTCCCGTTTGGCGATGCTTTCCGCCGTCTCTTCATAAAGCTGAGAGGCTTCTGCGGCTGGCCTGCGCTGTTCGGTAATACCCAGGACGGTTACGGTGCGCTCGTCGTTTCCCTGGCGCAGCGTGAGTACCGCATGAAGCTCAACCAGTTTACTCGGCTTGCTGCGTTGGCCGTTGTAGTGCACTTTCCCGCCTTCAACCATTTCCCGCGCCACCGCACGGGTTTTGTAAAAGCGTGCGGCCCACAGCCATTTATCCAGGCGTACGCCCTCGGCGGTTTTTTCTTTCATTGCGCCTCCTTAAGCGGAAAGCGACGGGATCAGGCTACGGTAATCGCTCAGGCCTGGGTGGCGCTCAAACGTTTTTTCCGCTTCACCTGAGTCCGGGTTGAGGACACCAAAGCAGTAGCGAATCCCAAACGTTGCGGCTGCATCAAGAATCGCTTCGCTGTCGTCGATAAAGACGGTTCGGGCCGCATCGAATCCGGTATGCCCGGCCACCGCCTGCCATAAACGCTGATCTTCTTTCGGATAACCAAATGTGTGGGTGGAAAGTAATAAATCAAGGTGCTGGTTCAAACCCGTGTGCTCAAGCTTCACCGCAAGGTTATGCGGGTGCGCGTTGGTGAGCAGAATGCGGCGCTTGCCGCTGGCTTTCGCCGCTTCAAGAAACGGCACGGTATCTTCACGCAGCGCGGCCTTTGGCCCTTGTTCGGTGGTCATGCCACAGATATCCAGCCCGAGGCGTTCGCTCCAGTAGTCGAGACAGTACCAGTTTAGCGTATGCTGCACGGCGTGGTATTCGCGGGAAATTAATTCATTCGCATCCTGCAACGGAATGCCGCGCTGAAGGCTAAGGGTTTCCGGCACCAGCTTTTTCCAGAAATGGTTATCAAAGGCCAGGTCCAACAGGGTCCCGTCCATATCCAGCAGCAGGGTGTCCACGTCCTGCCAGGCAATAGCACCAGACATAGCTTTAGTCTCGATTGAGGGAAAATAGCGTACCAGGGTAGCACAACCCGGTACGCAAAGTTTACCCGTAGCGGCTACTTCAGCGGCGTAGGCGGAGTCAGTGTGGGGTTGAGGCAGCTATCATAATAGCGCTGAATTTCAGCCAGTCGCGTACTGGCACGGCGATAGCGAGTCACCGCCAGAACGCCGTTTATCGCGGCGCAGGCCAACATCGCAATCAGCATCAGAGAAATGCCGATGTAACTCCAGAGGCTATGAGTGTCTGAGATCCGATGCAGGGTGACGTGCTGTGTGCCGTTGGCATCCGTGTAGATGCCGGTAATGATCCCTTCGGCGTGGAACGGCGTGTGCAGCAGCATTTCCGCCAGTCGCTGGAATTCGGTCCATTGTTCCTGGGCCGGGAAGTCATACAGCGACATTGGCGGCAGCGGCTGGTCCACGAAATCACCACCTTCGTCGTTGATGATGATGTACCCGCCAGGAGCAGGGCTATTTAATGCCTGTGCGGCGCGGGCGGTTTCACGAATAAAGAAAGGTGCGGTTGAGGTGGCCACCAGGTTATCCAGCGACTCGGCGCTAACTGGCCGTAGAAGGACATTCACCCCGGTCAGTTTTCCTGAATCCGCGCGCTTGATCAGGGAATCCCAGTCTTTAGTGTTGCCCAGGTTTACTAGCGCATTCTTCAGGCGGACGCACTCTTCTTCTGCGGTACACAGCGCCTGGGTTTTTTTCACAATCCCGGCAAAATCATCCAGCAGGACCATGCCTGATTTCTGAATGGCGTCCGCGAGCTGTGGGTTAACTTTGCTGTCACCTTCTCCACCCTGAGGATGAATTTGCCCGCTGACGGCTTTGGTCAGAGCAACCGCTTTGTCCATGATGTCGGACTCCGGCAAGGGCAGAGGGCGGGCGGTATTCCAGATGATCTGCGAGCAGTCGAAGGGGGTGAATGGGAAGTTTTGCCGCGAGCGATAACCGCCTGGCGTTTGAATATTACACATCCCCGTGCCATTCACTCTCAGCGTATCGCCTACCTGCAGCTTGTATTTGGCGAGTTCCTCAACGCTGGTGGCTTCGATGGACTGAGCGCCCTTCAACCATGAGGCGCTAAGCTTGATAGGCATTTCCAGCGGCACCCAAATAGTCATCATCAGCAGGACCAGCAGCGCGCCGGCGGCAACCAGCATGTTACGCACCCAGTGCTGTAGCGGGAAGTTACGCACTTCATCATGGAGTGAAAGGAAACGTCCCTGACGCACCACATGGCGGTCAAGATAGATATCAATATCGGTTTTCTGCCCCAGATCCTGAGCCACAAAAGGCTGCCAGTGGGGCGGATACACCAGATCGATAATGCCCAGGGAGATGTTGTTCATCTGTTCCTGGTCAGACTCGCCGAACAGCCCCCAGCGTTTGGGTGTGCCGCGCAGGCAGTGGATCTCGCGCAATGCCGTTTTCGCCGGCGGGGCAAACAGGCCCCACAAACCGGCGGCAATCAGCAGGACGGCGCCGCCAATTAACCAGGGCAGGAACACCGACGGCGTCACGAGACTCAGGAACAGCATGATAAAAGCGATGCAAATAAGCGCGGCTTCGCGCACGCCGTCGGGGCGGCTCAGGGAATACTCTTCCTGAGTTTCCTGGCGAATGTTTAGCAGCTCGATTTGCTCGCTTTCTTCGCCGCGAATGGAGGCCTGATTGCCTGAATAACCTTCCAGGGCGTACTGCTGCACATCCAGCGTATCGTTTTGCAGCGTATTGCCATTGAGTGAAATCACCAGCGGGATGCTGCTCGTCCGAATCAGCTCTACGTCGTTATCGTTGGTGATGTACTGCTCCCAGAGCGGCGGGAGGTGAACTTCAACAGAATCAAGGTAATAACGCCATTTATTGGCGTCATCGGCAGAGAGGCCGTAGCGAGTGATCGACCGGGTCAGGGAGAAAACTGTACTGCTTTGCGCGGTGAGCGTTAGTCTTGGCAGTGGATTGCTCGCGCCGGAGGGGCCAATCAGCTCCTGGGAACGGGAATAACGCTCGAGATAATTTTCGACGGCAACGCGCTCTTCTGGGGTTAGTTTGCGCGTGGTGGCACCGGAGAAGGAACGATCGTGCGAAACCTGGGCACGTAGCTTCAGGCTTCGCCAAATCAGCCATCCGGCAATCAGTGCGCAGGCCAGCATAGCAGCTAACAGAAATAATAAGGTGCTCATGCTTTCCCCATCAAACAATCGTCTTTTTCATCAAACTCGGCAAAAGATCGGCCTTTCAAATGGTTAAGGAGTCAGAAGTCATTATCGGCAGGTAAAGCTGCAAACTTGAGCTATTTTTAAGGCGACCGACTTACAGTAACACAATGTTAGCAAAGCGACTTCGTCCGAAATACAAGTAAATTCCTATTCAATAGTACCTGCCTTGACAGCGGGTAAAATTACGTGTTTTAGCGCGCCAAACGTTACAAAAATGTAAATAATAGCCAATGCTCGTTGCACGATATGTGCGGCATACCGCACAATAACTTACCTCTTTCACTGTTGAACCCGGCCACATGAGCAAATCACTAATAAAACCAACGATTTTAAATGTCGAAACCGTGGCGCGTTCGCGGCTGTTTAATGTCGAAACGGTGGATCTGGAATTTAGCAATGGCGTTCGCCGCGTCTACGAACGCATGAAACCGTCTTCCCGCGAGGCGGTAATGATAGTGCCTGTTGTTGATGACCACTTGATCTTAATCCGTGAATACGCGGTTGGCACAGAATCCTATGAACTTGGGTTCTCTAAAGGGCTGATCGACCCGGGCGAAACGGTATTTGAGGCCGCTAACCGTGAGCTGAAAGAAGAAGTGGGCTTTGGCGCGAACCGGCTAACGTTTCTGAAAAAGCTGACGATGGCCCCGTCCTATTTCTCGAGCAAAATGAACATTGTGATTGCGGAAGATCTGTATCCCGAATCCCTGGAAGGGGATGAGCCGGAAGAACTGCCGCAAGTACGGTGGCCGCTGGCGAACATGATGGATTTGCTCAATGAAGATGATTTCAGCGAGGCGCGTAACGTCAGCGCTTTGTTCCTTGTCCGGGAATGGTTAAGGCAGCAGGGCAGGCTGAAAGACTGACCGCTAAAGAATGAAAAAGGGCCGCTAAGCGGCCCTTTACTATTTTGGGCTGGATTAGAACAGCTCGTGCTCTTCCCCGTTATCGATAAGCGTCGTGCCTACTTCATGCACGGCCTGTTGCGTAGGCTGCGTACCTTCGATGAAATACTCTTCACGACTGTTGCCGCCGTTGGCTAACTGCCCGGTACTGCGATCAATATTGACAGTGACGATACCCGGTGGTGGCGTCATCGGCTCTTCTGGCACACCCGCCAGCGCGATTTTCATGAAATCATCCCAGGCGGGCTGGGCGCTCTTCGCGCCGCCTTCGTAGCCGGAGATCTGATCTTTAATCGCGCCTGAAGCCGTGGTGCGGCCAAGGTCGCGGCGATGGTCGTCAAAGCCAATCCAGACTGACGTGACCACGCCCGGGCCGTAACCGGAGAACCAGGCATCTTTCGAACTGTTGGTTGTCCCGGTTTTGCCGCCGATATCCTTACGCTTCAAATCACGGCCCGCTCGCCAGCCGGTTCCCTGCCAGCCCGGCTCACCATAAATGTTGCTGTTAAGCGCACTTTTGATCAGGAAAGACAGCGGCGTGTTGATCACGTGTGGCGCATACTCCTCGCCCTGTGCTTTTGCCACCAGACCGCGGTTAGCTTGCTCCAGTTGAGGCATAGGTACGCTGCTGTTTTGCGGCGTTTGCGAAACGGCAACGTCTTCTACGTCCTGGTTTTCCAGTACCGTTGATTTTGGCGTATCGCCGTAAATGACCAGAATATCGCAGCTGGCACAGGCAACCTTAGGCCTGGTCTCAAACACGGTATTACCCGCGTCGTCGACGATTTTGGTGATGTAGTAAGGGTCAACCAGGAAGCCGCCGTTTGCGATGACGGAGTAACCGCGGGCAACCTGCATTGGCGTAAATGAGGCGGAGCCCAGGGCCAGCGATTCGGTATGCACAATATTTGCTGCAGGGAAGCCAAAGCGCTGCAGATATTCTGCGGCATAATCGACGCCCATCGCCCGCATCGCACGTACCATCACCACGTTCTTGGACTGGCCCAGCCCCTGACGCAGACGAATCGGCCCGGCGTATTGGGCCGGAGAGTTCTTCGGCCGCCAGTCGGAGCCTGCCCCGGCATCCCAGCGTGAAATAGGCACGTCATTAAGAATGCTTGCCAGCGTCAGGCCTTTGTCCATGGCTGCGGTATACAGGAAAGGTTTGATGTTTGACCCTACCTGGCGCAGCGCCTGGGTCGCACGGTTGAACTTGCTTTGGTTAAAGTCAAAACCGCCGACCAGCGCCAGCACGGCGCCATCGTGTGGATTGAGTGAAACCAGCGCCGAGTTAACGTCGGGCACCTGGCTAAGCCACCAGGCATCGTCCACCTTGCGTACCCAAATCTGCTGTCCGGCCTGTACCACGTCCGTTACTTTGCGTGGCGTAGCGCCTTGCGCGGTGTCGGAACGATACGGACGCGCCCAGCGCATGCCTTCCATACTCAGTGAAACAGAGCTGCCGTCGGCCAGCATGGCCGTGGCTTCATCAGGTACGGCGCGGGTGACAACCGCCGGGAAGAGCGGGCCATAAACCGGAAGGCTTTTCAGCGAATCGGTGATTTTTTTCTTATCCCAGGCGCTTTCTCCCACTTTCCACAGCACATTAGATGGGCCGCGGTAGCCATGGCGCATGTCGTAGGCCATGACGTTGTTGCGGACGGCATCCTGGGCACCCTGCTGAATTTTACGGCTCAGCGTGGTGTAAACCTTGTAGCCATCTTCGTAGGCTTTATCGCCGTAGCGGGCGACCATGTCCTGACGCACCAGCTCTGAAAGATATGGCGCGGAGAAGGCGATTTCAGGCGTGTGATAGCTGGCGTCAATCGGCTGACTACGTGCTTCATCGTACTGGCTTTGGCTGATGTAACCTTCGCTCAGCATGCGCGACAGCACCACGTTACGGCGTGCCGTTGAACGATCCATGGAGTACAGCGGGTTAAACGTTGACGGCGCTTTAGGCAGCCCGGCAATCACCGCCATCTCGCTCAGGGTCAGCTGATCGACCGTTTTGCCGAAGTAAACCTGAGCGGCAGCGCCGACGCCATAGGCGCGGTAACCGAGGTAGATTTTGTTCAGGTAGAGCTCAAGGATCTCGTCTTTGTTCAGCATCTGTTCAATGCGAACCGCAAGAAACGCTTCCTTAATTTTACGCATCAGGGTGCGTTCGGGGCTCAGGAAGAAGTTACGCGCCAACTGCTGCGTTATGGTACTTGCGCCCTGAGAAGCATGGCCTGAGAACAGCGCTACGCTTGCAGCACGGAAGATGCCCACCGGGTCAACGCCGTGGTGCTCATAAAAGCGGCTGTCTTCTGTTGCGATAAACGCTTTTACCATCACCGGAGGGATCTGGTTCAGGGTCAGTGGAATACGGCGTTTTTCGCCGTACTGAGCAATAAGCTCGCCGTCAGCGCTGTAAACCTGCATTGGAATCTGCAGTCGCACATCTCTCAATGTCGCCACGTCGGGAAGCTGGGGCTCGATGTATTTGTATAAACCGTAAATCGAGCCAGCTCCCAGCAGAACGCAACAGACTGCAAGGATTAATAAATACTTTACGAACTTCACCTTAAATTTCCCATCAGGTTTCAATTGGGCAGTTTCTAAACAACCGCGCGGTAGTATAAAGGCAAGCCAGGAGCTTTGATATACCCGTTACTGTTTCGGGGTCAGGGCTGTTTATCATCTGGATAAGGAGATCGAAACCATGATGTTTCCTGGTTGGCGGATTGGCCTGGATATTCAGGCGGAGGGCATACGTGCCGCAGCCGTACAGTGGCACCGGCAAGGGTGGCAGTTGCGCCATTGGTGGCATTTACCTTTCCCGAAACAAACACTTGCGGACGGCATGTTACCCGAACTGGACACACTGCGCGAGGTACTTGCCGCATGGCGTAAAGAAATCCCCGTGCGCCATCATCTGCGGGTTGGTTTTCCTGCACAGAGGGCTTTGCAACGCCAGGTTCCCAGGCCTCCCCAGCGGTTACAGGAATCGGCTCAAGAGAAGTATATCTCGGGTGCAACGGCTCGCCAGTTGCAAATGCCCTCGGAACAACTTTGCTACGACTACCTGGAGGATGATTCGTCATTTTCCGTGACGGCGGCGAAACAGGCGGATATTGCTGCATTGCAGGCCATTTTTGCCAGCATGAATCTCTTTCCCCGTACGATAACGCCGGGAGACAAAATTCTGAGCGCCTTGCCTCAGAATTGTTATCCAGCGCATTGTCGTTTTCTGGTTCATGAAGAGCCGGGCTACTGGCTGTGGGCATCAGTCAATAACCGCAAACGTTCCGGTTGGCTGGATAAACGGCAAACAGTGGATTTCCCGGCTCTATGTCAGCAGTTGGAGGCCAGCGCCGACGAAATTGCCTTTAGCCATGCCGATGCCGGGCGCTCCTGGCCTGCCGGAGCAGAAAGGCTGAATGCCTGGCAACCCCTTGTCCGCCAGCAGCCGCCGTTGCCGCGTCATGGCGGGCTTTACACGCTCGCTCTGGGGCTCGCTCTGGGAGCCGAACGCTAATGATGCCGCTGATGAATCTTCTGCCATGGCGGCCGTTAAAACGCCGTCATCGGCTAAAACTTTGGGGCAGCCTTCTCATATGTGGCGTGCTTTTAATGATGGGGCTGATGCTGCTCTGGATTCAGTTTCTCGCCATGAAAGTGCGCTGGCAACAGGCCCAGTCAACCCAATATGAGGTGCAGGAGTCCGCCCTGAAGGCGCTGTTATCACGTCAGCTAACAGAGTTGAAAGATAACCAGCAGCGGTGGGCGATATTGCAGGCGGAGGTGATGCGGAAAGGCAACATTTCACGTTGGGAAAACGTGCTGAATATGCTGGCCTCACGCTTGCCCGAAAACAGCTGGCTGCAGAGTGTTAGCTGGCAAAATGAAAGCGCAACCATCTCTGGCGTAGCGGGAGATGCACGGGAACTGGTGCAGGTTGAAGCAGTTCTGGCTGATTTACCCGGGGCGTTTAAGGTCAAGCCCGGTGAGTTGCGCGATGAAAAACACAAAGGTCTGGTCTTTACCTTCATCTTAAACACCCCGGATGGCGAGCATGCTCAGTAACCTGGAGCGCCTCATTGACGGGCATGTTGCATATCGGGTGTTGAGCCTGTTGGTGTGTCTGTTATTAACCGCTTTAGCCTGCTTATGGCTGCTGGTTTGGCCCCTGCGACAGGAATTGCAGGTGAAGGAACAGCACAACCAGCAGCGCTGGCAGCATGTGCTCTCGCAGCAGCGGAAAATTGCCGTTTTGCCGAAACCAGAGCCGCTGCCTGAGGCGGTGCCGCTGGAGACGTTTTCTGCCATGGCTGCGGTAAAACGGTCCGGCGGGAGACTGGTGATGTGGCGGCCTGAACCGCGACATTCTGTGTTGGAAATGCTGCTTCCCTGGCCCAATGTGCCGCCCCTTTTTAAGGAACTGACCGGCTATTCAAGCCTGAAGATACCGGCGTTTATCTTGAGTGAGGCCGGGGAAAAAGTGCGGGTTTTGCTTACTCTGGAGTTTATCGATGAAAGCCGCTAGTTGGATGTTACTGGCCGCACTCAGCTCGCCTCTGCAGTCGTCACCGCGTAATCCTTTTCTTTTACCCGTATCACCCTGTGAAGCGCTGCTTAAGCGGCTTGATGGCTGGCAGTTACGCGGCGTGTTTTACCCGACTGGCTCTGCAGAAAGTATTGCCTTAATGCAATTCTCGGGGAAACGCTGGCAAAGGGTAAAAGAAGGTTTGTTTCTGGAGCCTGGTGTGCAGGTGACCACGCTTCTTGAGCGGCAGCTGAGAGCTTCGCTCACCGGCGCCTGCGAAGGACGCTACTACCACTGGAAAATAGAGGGAAGAGTTAATGATAAGGCACATCGTGGCAGGCGTACTGATGCTGATGCCCCTGACGGCGTGGACGAATAATCGCGTCACTCTGACGCTAGATGAAACGCCTGTCGTACAGGTGTTGCAGGCGCTGGCCGAGCAGCAAAACTTTAACGTGATGATTGCGCCTGATGTGACGGGGAATCTCTCGCTACGTTTGGCCGATGTGTCGTGGGAGCAGGCTTTCCAGCAGGTACTCAGATTAGCAAACCTGACTTCGTCGAAGACGGGCAATATTCTTCAAATCCAGCAGAAACAGGATCCGGCGCAACGGCGCGCTCAGCAAGAGGCCGCTCGTAAGCAAAAAGCGCTTGAGCAGCCGCTGGTACAAGCGGTTTATACGCCGCGATATGCTGAAGTTGCCGACCTTGCCGCGGGGATCAAAGCTAATGAAGAAAAACTACTTGGACCCAGGGGCGGCATTACCGTGGATAAACGCACAAACCGGCTGGTGGTGCGCGACAGCCAGCAGGCGCAAAAGCGTGTTGCGGCCTGGATTAAAGATATGGATGTTTCGATGGGGCAGGTCGAGCTGTCCGCGCATATTGTCACCATCAACCAGGATAAGCTGCGAGAGCTTGGCGTGAAGTGGAGCGCCCCGGTAGGTGAGACGGCATCCGGGTTATACCAAACCACTACTGTCTCAAGTGAGTTAGCCGTAAACGCGGCAACCACAACGGTAGGGTTTAATATTGGCCGGATCAACGGCCGTATGCTTGAGCTTGAACTCAGCGCGCTGGAGCAGCAGCAACAGCTGGAAATCATCGCCAGCCCACGCTTGCTGGTCACACACCAACAGTCTGCCAGCATCAAGCAGGGTACTGAAATTCCGTATCAAGTCTCTAATGGCAAGAATGAAGCCACGTCGGTGGAATTTAAGGAGGCGGTGTTAGGTATGGAGGTCATGCCGACGATAAGTCACCACGGAACCATTCGCCTGCAGCTTCGCATCAGTCAAAATATGCCAGGACGCAGCATCCAGCACGCAGATGGGGAAGCCCTCGCCATTGATAAGCAAGAGATTGAAACGCAGGTCGAGGTGAAGGACGGTGAGACGTTGGCGTTAGGCGGAATCTTCCAGCAGCAGAACAACCACACCAGGGATAGCGTTCCTTTACTGGGAAATATTCCTTTTATCGGCCAATTGTTCCGGCACGACGGGAAAAAGCACCAACGTCGGGAATTGGTCGTGTTCATTACGCCCAGGTTGATTGCATTACCTTAGCGTGTTTCCTCTTCCGCCTGCGGGTTTTTCTGCCAAACAGCGCCCAGGTGTTTGACGGCAGAGAGGAATTAGCTTACAAGGTGTACCGTTTCGGGAGGCTGGGTATTGAGAGCCTGCGGCCGGTAAAGCTGGCGCACGGTTTTCGTCCCAAGCTGGGCGCCAGGTGATTTATTCGGTTGCCAAACCCCCTTGAGTGTTGAGATAATTTTTAGTCTGATTCTCGAACTCACGCTTATGAGGTTTCAGTTCATGTCCCGCCGCAGCAAGTTGTTACCGGGCGGGTTTATCATCAACGAATTGTCTTAGTAGTACCGAAAAAATGGCAGAGAAACGCAATATCTTTCTGGTTGGGCCTATGGGTGCCGGCAAAAGCACTATTGGGCGTCAGTTAGCTCAGCAACTCAATATGGAATTTTTCGATTCTGATCAAGAGATTGAGAAACGTACCGGAGCTGATGTGGGCTGGGTATTCGACGTTGAAGGCGAAGAAGGCTTCCGCGATCGCGAAGAAAAAATCATCAACGAACTCACTGAAAAACAGGGCATCGTGCTGGCTACCGGTGGCGGTTCTGTGAAATCTCGTGAAACCCGCAATCGTCTTTCCGCCCGTGGCGTAGTGGTTTATCTTGAAACCACGATTGAGAAACAGCTTGCACGTACTCAGCGCGATAAAAAACGTCCGCTGCTGCAGGTTGAGACTCCACCTCGTGAAGTTCTGGAAGCGCTGGCAGGTGAACGCAATCCGCTGTATGAAGAGATTGCCGATGTCACAATTCGCACCGATGATCAAAGCGCCAAAGTGGTCGCAAACCAGATCATTCATATGCTGGAAAGCAACTGATTCTGGCTTAATCAAGAAACGCCTGCGGGCAAAGCAACAATAAGGTGGGCTCCGCGTAATGGAGAGGCTGACAGTCACTCTCGGGGAACGTAGTTACCCTATTACCATTGCCGCTGGGTTATTCAATGACCCGGCTTCCTTTTGGCCGCTGAAGGCTGGCGACCAGACCATGCTGGTTACCAATGAAACCCTTGCACCGCTCTATCTGGACAAGGTTCGTGGCCTTCTGGAACAGGCAGGCGTTAAAGTGGATACCGTCATTCTTCCGGATGGCGAGCAGTTTAAAAGCCTCGCGGTGCTTGATACCGTCTTTACGGCGCTGTTGGAAAAACCTCACGGCCGCGACACCACCTTGATTGCTTTAGGCGGTGGCGTTGTGGGCGATTTAACCGGTTTTGCCGCAGCGAGCTATCAGCGCGGGGTGCGTTTTATCCAGGTCCCTACCACACTGCTTTCGCAGGTGGACTCCTCCGTTGGCGGTAAAACTGCCGTTAACCATCCCCTCGGCAAAAACATGATTGGCGCGTTTTACCAGCCCGCTTCGGTGGTGGTGGATCTCGACTGCCTGTCGACTTTGCCTGCTCGGGAGCTGGCTTCGGGCCTGGCGGAAGTCATTAAATACGGCATCATTCTGGACGGCGAGTTCTTTGACTGGCTGGAAGAAAACATCGACGCATTGTTAAAGCTGGACGGCAAGGCAATGGCGTACTGCATTCGTCGTTGTTGTGAGCTGAAAGCCGAAGTTGTTGCCGCAGACGAGCGAGAAAGCGGCTTACGTGCTTTACTGAATCTGGGTCATACGTTTGGCCATGCCATTGAAGCTGAAATGGGCTATGGCAACTGGCTGCATGGCGAAGCCGTGGCGGCCGGAATGGTGATGGCGGCGCGTACCGCTCAGCGCCTGGGTCAATTCAGTGAGGCAGAAGTTCAGCGCGTGATTGCGCTGCTGGTGCGAGCCGGGTTACCGGTTACCGGGCCGCAGGAAATGTCCCCTGACGCGTATATGCCCCACATGATGCGTGACAAAAAAGTATTAGCCGGCGAGCTGCGTTTGATTCTGCCGCTGGCGATAGGGAAGAGTGAAGTGCGCGGTGGAGTACCGCACGATGTCGTTCTATCAGCCATTGCTGATTGCCAGCAGGCTTAACAATTAGAATTTTTATAGTATTTAACTTCGGGCGTGATGCAGAGATGAGCATACGCCTTTGAGTGGGGTGTTAAATGGATGAGTTTAAACCAGAAGACGAGCTGAAACCCGATCCAAGCGATCGTCGTCCTGGGCGTTCCCGCAAACCTGACGAGTTCGATAAAGAACCGCAGATCAACGTTGATGACGTCGATCTTGATGCGGACGATCGTCGTCCTTCTCGTTCACGCCGTGAGCGTGAAGAAGAGGTTGAGGAAGAGTACGAAGGTGATGACGGCCTGGCCGCAGAGCCTCGTCCGGCGCGTGGGCGTAAAAAGGCAGCAAAACAGAAAGCACCTGCTTCTCGCCAGCACATCATGATGGGCGTCGGGATTCTGGTCCTGCTGCTGCTTATCATCGGCATCGGTTCAGCCTTGAAAGCACCTTCATCTACCCCAGATACTGCCGAGCAAAAACCAGGCGCGGAGAAGAGCATCGATCTCTCCGGTTCGAACGGTGCGGCGCCTGCCGACCAGGCAAATGCTGCTCAGCCACAGGCAGGGAATACCTCAGTAGCTGGCCAGCAGAATCCGCAGGATGTTTCCCTGCCACCTATTTCTTCTACACCAACTCAGGCCCAGACGCAGACGCAGCCGGAAGGGCAGCAGCGCGTTGAGGTTCCTGGAAACCTGAATAACGCCCTGACTCAGCCTCAGCAACAGGGCCAGATTGACAACGTGGTGAGCAATTCCACGCTGCCAACTGAACCCGCTACCGTCGCGCCAATCGCTGGCAGCAAAACCGAACCGCGTAAGCTGGCCGGCACCCAGGAGCCAACCCGCACCGTTGAATCTCGTCCTGAGCGCAAGAAAACGGTGATTGAGCCTGTGCGTAAAGCCGAGCCTAAACCACAGGTGAAAGCTGAAAGCAAACCAGTGGCAACGGTGAAACGTAGCGAACCTGCCCCGGCGGTTTCTGCTCCGGTCACTGCACCATCAACCAGCGCAGCTACTTCAACCCCGGCTCCGAAAGCAACAGCATCTACTGCGCCAAAAGCAGCACCGCAAGCTGCAGCGACGGCCAGCACTGGCGGCACGGTAACGGGGGATGCGAGCGCCATTAAGAGTGCGCCAGGCAGCCACTACACGCTGCAGCTGAGCTCTTCTTCAAACTCCGCAAACCTGAATGCGTGGGCGAAAAAAGAGAATCTGCAGCACTATATGGTTTACCAGACTCAGCGTAACGGTCAGCCTTGGTTCGTGCTGGTGAGCGGTGTTTATGCCACGAAAGACGATGCAAAACGCGCGGTGACAAGCCTGCCGGCAGACGTTCAGGCTAAGAATCCGTGGGCAAAACCTATTCATCAGGTGCAGTCTGACCTCAAGTGAAAATAAGCGCAGTCGCTGTCGGAGCCTTTCCACAGCTGGATAAGGTGTAAATAGTAAGACAGCATGAAAAAAAATCGCGCTTTTCTGAAATGGGCAGGGGGGAAATTCCCCCTGCTGGACGACATAAAAAAGCATCTGCCGGAAGGCGACTGTCTGATTGAGCCCTTTGTTGGCGCGGGGTCGGTATTTCTTAATACCGACTACTCACGCTACGTCCTCGCCGATATCAATAGCGATCTGATTAACCTCTACGACATTGTCAAAAACCGCGCAGATGAGTACGTGCGGGAGTCTCGTTTGCTCTTTACCAAAGCGCAAAACGAGGAAGCGATTTATTACGCTTGCCGCACTGAGTTTAACCAATGCACTGACAAATTCCGGCGCGCGGTGTTGTTTTTGTACCTCAACCGCCATTGTTACAACGGCCTGTGTCGTTATAATCTGCGCGGTGAATTTAACGTACCGTTTGGCCGCTACAGCAAACCTTACTTCCCTGAAGAGGAACTGTACAACTTTGCCGAACGGGCTAAAAATGCCACTTTTGTCTGCCAGTCTTATGATGTCAGCATGGTAAACGTTGCTGCGGGTTCCGTAGTGTATTGCGATCCGCCCTATGCGCCGCTTTCCGCCACCGCCAACTTTACCGCTTATCACACGGACAGCTTCAGTATGGTGCAGCAGCAGCACCTGGCTGAGCTGGCTGAAAGGCTGCGGGAGCAGAGTATTCCGGTGCTGATCTCTAATCACGACACCGAGCTGACTCGCCAGTGGTATCAGAACGCCACCGATTTCCATAAGCTGCAGGTTCGCCGCAGCATCAGCCGAAACGGTGGTAAACGTAACAAGGTGGACGAACTTCTGGCCCTTTATAAAGCGAAGGTTGCCTGAGCCGTTTCGCCCGCCGCCGAAAGATGAATGACTCCTGGAGAAGCGGATGAAACAGTATTTGATTGCCCCCTCAATCCTCTCTGCCGACTTCGCCCGACTGGGCGAGGATACGGCTAAAGCACTTGCCGCAGGTGGTGACGTCGTCCATTTTGACGTTATGGACAACCACTACGTCCCTAACCTGACGATGGGGCCAATGGTGCTTAAGGCGCTGCGCGATTACGGTATCACTGCGCCTATCGACGTTCACCTGATGGTGAAACCCGTTGACCGCATCATTCCTGATTTCGCCGCGGCCGGTGCCAGCATTATTACCTTCCATCCTGAAGCCTCTGAACATGTCGATCGCTCTCTGCAACTGATCAAAGAACACGGCTGTAAAGCAGGCCTGGTGCTGAACCCGGCGACCTCGCTTTCCTGGCTGGATCACGTCATGGACAAACTGGATGTCATTTTGCTGATGTCCGTCAACCCTGGTTTTGGCGGCCAGTCGTTTATTCCACACACGCTGGAAAAACTGCGCCAGGTTCGCGAACGTATTGATGCCTCCGGCTATGATATTCGCCTTGAAGTGGATGGCGGCGTCAAAGCCGACAACATTGCGGAAATTGCCGCCGCGGGTGCGGATATGTTCGTTGCAGGTTCCGCTATTTTCGGCCAACCTGATTATAAAGCGGTGGTTGACCGCATGCGTTCTGAACTGGCTAAGGTAAGTCATGGATAAGTTTCAAAAAATTCGGGGTGTTGCCTTCGATCTCGACGGCACGCTCATCGACACGGCGCTTGGCCTGAGTCAGGCCGTTGATCTGGCGCTTTATGCGCTTGAACTGCCTGTGGCCGGCGAAGATCGCGTTGTCACCTGGATCGGCAACGGCGCAGATATCATGATGCAGCGGGCGCTTAAGTGGTCGGTGAAAGATAAAGAACCCGACCTCGCCCAGCTGAATATGGCGCGCAAACTGTTCGATCGCTTCTATGCGGAAACGGTGGAAGAGGGGAGCTTCTTGTTCCCGGGCGTAGCCGCAACGCTTGCTGCACTGAAAGAAAAAGGCCTGCCGCTCGCCGTCGTCACCAACAAACCCACGCCTTTTGTCACGCCGCTGCTGGAAGATCTGGGCATTGCCCATTATTTCCAGATCATCATCGGCGGGGACGATGTGAAAGAGAAAAAGCCACACCCGGAAGCGCTGTACAAAGTCATGGAAACCCTGGGGCTGGCGGCGGATGAGCTGCTTTTTGTCGGCGATTCCCGTAATGACATTCAGGCTGCACAGGCGGCTGGCTGCCCAAGCGTCGGCCTGACCTGGGGCTATAACTATGGCGAAGCGATTGGGCTGAGCAACCCGGACGTTGTGTTCGATCGTTTCGAAGACTTATTGCCCGCTTTCGGGCTACCACCTTTAGCAAATCAGGAAGCAGAACATGAGTAAGCCCATCGTATTTAGCGGCGCCCAGCCGTCAGGCGAATTAACTATCGGTAACTACATGGGTGCGCTGCGTCAGTGGGTAAACATGCAGGATGATTACCATTGCATTTACTGCATCGTTGACCAGCATGCGATCACCGTTCGTCAGGACCCGACCGCGCTGCGCAAAGCGACGCTGGACACTCTGGCGCTGTATCTGGCCTGTGGCATTGACCCGAAAAAAAGCACCATCTTTGTTCAGTCCCACGTGCCGGAGCACGCGCAGCTGGGCTGGGTGCTGAACTGCTACACCTATTTCGGCGAGCTGAGCCGCATGACGCAGTTCAAGGACAAATCTGCCCGCTATGAAGAAAACATCAACGCCGGTCTGTTTGACTACCCGGTGCTGATGGCCGCAGACATTCTGCTGTATCAGACCAACCAGGTCCCGGTGGGTGAAGACCAGAAACAGCATCTGGAGCTGAGCCGCGACGTGGCCAGCCGCTTCAACGCGCTGTACGGCGACATCTTCAAAGTACCTGAGCCATTTATTCCCAAGTCCGGTGCCCGCGTGATGTCCCTGCTGGAGCCGACCAAGAAGATGTCCAAGTCTGACGATAACCGCAATAACGTCATCGGCCTGCTGGAAGATCCGAAATCCGTGGTGAAGAAGATCAAGCGCGCGGTAACCGACTCCGAAGAGCCGCCTGTGGTGCGCTACGACGTGAAAGAGAAGGCGGGCGTTTCTAACCTGCTGGACATTCTTTCCGGCGTCACCGGCAAAGCGATTCCTGAGCTGGAAGCCAGCTTTGAAGGCAAGATGTATGGTCATCTGAAGGGCGAAGTGGCGGAAGCCGTGTCCGGTATGCTGACCGAGCTTCAGGAGCGCTATCACCGTTACCGTAACGACGAAGCTTTCCTGCAGCAGGTCATGAAAGAGGGCGCTGAAAAAGCCCGCGCCCGCGCTGGAGAGACGCTGAAAAAGGTCTACGAAGCGATCGGTTTCGTCGCGCATCCATAATCTTTCCCTATGAATAACCCGCCGCCTGGCGGGTTATTTCTTTTTTGTGACTGCATTCTCCTTTTGTCATTTTCCCCTTTGCCATCTATATTCAATTTTATGAAGATATATTCATTCAATAAATTGAAGATAACCGATGAGCCGCAGCTTTATTAAAAAAGAGGGCGTTGCCCAGTCCAGCCTGGCCCGTTATTTACTGGGTGAGAAATGTGGTAACAGGTTGAAAACCATAGATGAATTAGCTGGTGAATGCGGCTTTTCCGTTGGCCTGACGCAGGCCGCATTGAAGACGCTGGAGAAGGCCGGGGCCGTGAGCGTTGAGCGCCGTGGCCGCAACGGCAGCTACCTGCTGAGCATGGATAACAAAGCCCTATTGGCGTTCGCGGACATCGGCAATGTAGTGTGTGCTATGCCGCTGCCGTACACCCGGCTTTATGAAGGGCTTGCCAGCGGTCTGAAGGCGCAGTTTGACGGGATCCCGTTTTATTATGCCCACATGCGTGGGTCGGATGTTCGCGTGGAATGTCTGCTGAATGGCGTTTATGACCTGGCCGTCGTGTCCAGGCTGGCAGCGGACAGCTACCTCAGCAACCCGGATCTTTTTATCGCGCTGGCGCTGGGGCCGCACACTTACGTGGGCGAGCACAAGCTGATTTGCCGCGCCGGGCAGCAGGAGAGCATCCGCCGTATTGGGATTGATCCTCGTTCGGCGGATCAGCGCATCATGACGGATGTGTATTTCTCCGGGCAGGATGTGGAATTGCTTGATGTGTCGTACCACGAGTGTCTGCACAGAATCGCGAAGGGCAGCGTGGATGCGGTGATTTGGAACGTCAGCAACGAAGCCGATTTGACGGCACTGGGGCTGGCTGCCCTCCCGTTAAGCGGGGACAAATGTTTCCTGACGGCATCGGAAGCGGTGGTGCTGACGCGAAGTGAAGATATCCCTATTCAGCAATTGCTGAGAACGGTGGTGGATAAGAATGCCCTGCTGGCGCATCAGCAAAGCGTGCTGAGCGGTGAACAGGAACCAAGCTATTGACAGAGGTAATCAGTATGGAAGACCGGCTCAATCTGCTCTGTGAGGCAGGCGTCATCGACCGGGATATTTGTGATGGCATGAAAGTGGTTGTGACGCAGCTGGAGACCCACTGGGCTATTACGCTGCAGAACGATCAGGGGGCAATGGCGATCACCCACATGGCTAACGCGCTGATGCGCAGCCGCCGTGGGGAAGAGGTGAACCCACTGGATGAAGAGCTGTTGGCGGAGATTAAAACCGACAGCCTCTTTGGTGATGTTGAGCAGGCCCACCACGCATTGCTGGCGCCGTTCAACGTGCAGCTGCATCCGAACGAAGAAGGGTATCTGCTGGCTAACCTGTTCAGCCTGTGGCTGATTCATAAGGGCTAACGGATTTATTTACAGCGTTTTTTCTTAGCTTAAATATTCAAAAAAATGATTATTTAAGAGGTTTATTTATCAGGTCGCGAGGCAAGGCATGTTTATTGAGGCACTCAAGGCACAGAACCCGGCGTTGATTGATGCGGCCAGAACGCTTTGGCGGCAGGGCGCGGTACTTCCCGATACCTGGATTATCGATGTCGATCAGGTTCTGGAGAACGGCCGGAAACTGCTCGCGGCCGCGCAGAAGCACGGCATCACGCTCTACTTTATGACCAAGCAAATCGGGCGTAACCCCTGGCTTGCCAACAAGCTGATTGAGTTGGGCTTTAAAGGCGCCGTGGCCGTTGATTTTAAAGAAGCCCGCACGCTGCGTGAAGCCAATGTGCCCGTCTCACATGTGGGCCATCTGGTGCAGGTGCCGGTGGCCCTGGTTGAAGAGAATGTGAACGGCGAGACGGAAATCATCACGCTTTTCTCGCTGGAAAAAGCCCGCGAAGTGTCCGATGCCGCGCTGGCGAGCGGGCGTGTTCAGGCTGTAATGCTGAAGGTATTCGCCGAGTACGACCGACTTTACCCGGGCCAGGAAGCCGGTTTTCCGCTCGGTGAGCTGGACGACGTGGTACGTGCCATTCGCGCAATGCCTGGCATTCGGCTTGCCGGGCTGACGCATTTCCCCTGTCTGCTCTGGAACGAAGAGCAGCAACAGACGCAGCCAACCCGCAACTTGATCACGCTGCTGAAGGCGCGAGACTTGCTGCACGAACAGGGGATTGAGATCGAGCAAATCAACGCGCCGTCGGCCTCAAGCTGCAGCACTTTCTCCATTCTGGCTGAGCACGGGGTAACTCATGCCGAACCGGGCCACGCGCTGACCGGCACCATTCCGGCGAACCAGCATGGCGATCAGCCCGAGGCGATTGCCATGCTCTATCTGACAGAAGTTTCCCATCAGTTTCAGGGCAAAAGCTATTGCTTCGGCGGGGGATATTATCGTCGCGGCCATGCGCAGAATGCGCTGGTGTTCAGCCGCGATGTGCAGCCCGAGCAGGCGCGATTGCTGCCGCCAGACAACACCAGCATTGATTATCACCTGGCGCTGGAGGGCCACTACCCCGTTGGCAGCCCGGTGGTGATGTGCTTCCGCACGCAGATTTTTGTCACCCGCAGCGACGTGGCGCTGGTGTCCGGCATCCAGAGCGGGAACCCGGTGCTCGAAGCGCTGTACGACAGCCTTGGGCATCCGATTCCGGGAGGTCAACATGAGTAAGTTTCTGGTGCTGGTCATAGACAGCTTCGGCGTGGGCGCAATGGACGATGTACCGGACGTCAGGCCGCAGGACATCGGCGCGAATACCTGCGGACATATCCTGCAGCACTTTCCCGACCTGCGTTTACCCACGCTTGAGAAGCTGGGCCTGATTAACGCGCTGGGTTTTACGGCCAATGTGATGCTGCCGAACGCCGATGCCGCGTATGGCACAGCCGAATTGCAGCATGAAGGTGGGGACACTTTTATGGGTCACCAGGAAATTTTGGGCACAAGGCCACAAACGCCACTCCGTATGCCGTTTTCTGCAGTGATCGACGACGTAGAACGTGAACTGGCTGACGCTGGCTGGCAGGTTGAACGCAGAGGTGGCGAGCTGCAGTTTCTGTGGGTAAACCAGGCTGTCGCCGTGGGAGATAACCTTGAGGCCGATCTTGGACAGGTGTTTAACATCAGCGGCAATCTCAGCACCATACCGTTTGAGCAGGTACGCGCCATTGGTGAAGTCGTGCGCCGCTGCGTCAAAGTGGGTCGGGTCATTGCCTTTGGTGGCTTGCTTGAGAGCAGCGAGCAGCTGATTAACGCCGCGGAAGAGAAACAGGGGCTTTATGTCGGCATTAACGCCCCGCGTTCCGGGGTATACAAAAGTGGGTTCCAGGTGGTGCATATGGGCTACGGCGTGGATGCCAGCGTTCAGGCTCCACAGCAGCTGCATCAGGTCGGTGTTAAAACCGTGCTGGTGGGTAAAGTGGCTGATATTGCGATTAACCCGCACGGCATCAGCTACCAGAATCTGGTCGACTCGCAGCGCATTCTTGATATCACCCGGGATGAGCTGAATAAACCTGGCAGCGCCTTTATTTGTACCAACATTCAGGAAACCGATCTGGCGGGCCACGCTGAAGACGTTGCGCGCTACGCCGAGCGGCTTGAGCTGGTAGACAAAAACCTGGCTCTGCTGATGGCCGATATGCAGATCGGGGATTGCCTGGTCGTCATGGCGGATCACGGAAACGACCCGACGATTGGCCACAGCAAGCACACTCGTGAAAACGTGCCGTTGCTGGTTTGGCAGCCCGGTATAACAGGCACTTATCTGGGCGCACGCGCTACGCTTTCTGATGTCGGCGCCACGGTTTGTGACTTTTTTAGGGCAGCCGCGCCGCAGAACGGAACGTCGTTCCTGCCGCTGCTGAATGTCTCTTCAACAGGTGGAGTGAATCATGACGGGGTATAAGCATATCGATCCATCGGGCTATACCTATGCCCACGAGCATCTTCATATCGATCTTTCCAGCTTCAAGGACAACATCGATTGCCGACTGGATCAGTACGAGCTGATTTGCGGTGAAATGAAGTCACTCTACGCGCAGGGTGTGCGCAATATCATTGAAATGACCAACCGCTACATGGGGCGCAACCCCCAGTTCCTGCTGGATATTATCCGTGATACCGGAATGAACGTGATGGCCTGCACCGGCTACTACCAGCACGATTTCTTCCCGCCGCACGTGGCCACCACGCCGGTTAAAGTGCTGGCGCAGGAGATGATCGATGAAATAGAAATTGGCATCGACGGCACGGCGTTAAAAGCGGGAATCATCGCGGAAATAGGCTCCAGCGTGGACGTTATCACTACGGTGGAGAAGCGAGTTTTCCAGGCGGCAGCCATCGCGCATCATGAAACCGGCAGGCCGATTTCAACCCATACGTCATTCAGCACCATGGGCCTTGAGCAACTGGCGCTTCTGAAGTCATGGTGCGTGGATCTTTCCCGCGTCACCGTCGGGCACTGCGACCTGAAAGACAATCTGGACAACATCCTGCGGATGATCGATCAGGGCGCCTACGTCCAGTTCGATACCATCGGCAAAAACAGCTATTACCCGGACGAAAAACGCATTGCGATGCTGAGCGCGCTTAAAGATCGCGGACTGCTCGACCACGTCATGCTGTCGATGGACATTACTCGTCGCTCCCATTTGAAAGCGAACGGCGGGCCAGGTTTTGACTATTTGCTTACCACGTTTGTGCCGATGCTGCTGGAGGCCGGTTTCAGCCAGCCAGACGTCGATTTGATGTTACGTGACAACCCCTCTGTCTTTTATAAGTAAGGATTTCCCATGAAAAAGATCGGTGTCGCTGGTCTACAGCGCGAACTCATCAAACAAACCATCGAAACCGCCGCGCCGGGCAGCTTCGAAGTGTTTATCTATAACGACATGGACGCCGCGCTGAAGGTGAAATCCGGCCAGCTTGATTACTACATTGGGGCCTGTAATACCGGGGCAGGTGCGGCATTGTCTATCGCCATCGCGGTGATTGGCTACAACCGCAGCTGCACCATCGCTAAGCCCGGCATTAAAGCGAAAGAAGAGCAAATTGCCCGCCTGGTTTCAGAAGGCAAAGTGGCGTTTGGTCTCTCCGTTGAGCATATCGAGCACGCCATCCCGTTGCTCGTTAACCACTTAAAATAAAGGCATCCGTATGGAATTCTACCTTCACCTTGTTGTTGTTGCCTTGCTGACCGGGATGACGGCTTTACTGGCGCACCGCTCCGCGGCGGTGTTCCATGACGGGATTCGACCGATTCTGCCGCAGCTTATTGAAGGCAATATGAACCGCCGCGAGGCGGGGAGTATCGCTTTCGGCCTGAGCATCGGCTTTGTGGCTTCCGTCGGGATCTCCTTCACCCTGAAAACCGGGCTGCTTAACAGCTGGCTGCTGTTCCTGCCGACCGACATCCTCGGCGTGCTGGCGGCCAACAGCGTGCTGGCGTTTGGGCTGGGTGCCGTTTGGGGGATCCTGATCCTGACCTGCCTGGTGCCGGTCAACCACCTGCTGACCGCGCTGCCGGTAGATGTTCTCGGCTCGTTGGGTGAGCTGAGTTCTCCGGTAGTATCTGCCTTTGCGCTATTCCCGTTGGTCGCGATTTTCTACCAGTTTGGCTGGAAGAACAGCCTGTTCGCGGCGGTGGTTGTGCTGCTGACTCGCGTGCTGGTGGTGCGTTTCTTCCCACAGCTGAACCCGGAGTCGATCGAGATTTTCGTGGGTATGATTATGCTGCTGGCGATTGCGATTTTTCAGGATCTGCGCTCCCGGGATAAACATGAACACGATGCTCACGGGCAGTCGGTGTTTGAAGAGCGGACGTCCCGTATTATCAAGAATTTGCCGTATATCGCCATCGTTGGCGGGCTGATCGCCACCGTTGCCAGCATGAAGCTGTTTGCGGGCAGCGAGGTCTCTATCTTTACGCTGGAAAAAGCCTACAAGGTTGGGCTGGATCCGACCCAGTCTCAAAGCCTGATTGATCAGGCCGCACTGGCTGAGTTTATGCGTGGCCTGGGCTTTGTGCCGATGATTGCCACGACGGCGCTGGCGACCGGCGTTTATGCCGTGGCCGGGTTCACCTTTGTATTCGCCGTCGGCTACCTGATTGCTAACCCGCTACTCGCTTTTGTGGTCGGGGCGCTGGTGATTTCCGCTGAAGTCCTGCTGCTGCGCTCTATCGGGAAATGGCTGGGCCGCTATCCTTCGGTGCGTAACGCCTCGGACAACATCCGCAACGCGATGAACATGCTGATGGAGATGGCGCTGCTGATTGGCTCTATCTTTGCCGCCATCAAAATGGCGGGTTATACCGGCTTCACCCTTGCGACAGCGCTGTACTTCCTGAACGAATCGCTGGGTCGCCCGGTGCAGAAAATGGCCGCGCCGGTTGTGGCGGTGATGATAACCGGCATTGTGTTGAATATTCTGTTCTTCTGCGGCCTGTTTATCCCGGCCTAAGGGGGGTATGTGGAAAGCTGGCCATTGCAAAGCCTGAGCCTGGCTCAGGCCCAGCAGAAGCAGTTCGCCCTGGTGGATATCATCTGCCGGCATTTTCCTGGGGCTGATTTTCTGAGCCTGGGGGATGTCGGCCTGGTGCCCGGTCTGGATCAGCCCAGCACCACGCAGCGGGTGGAGGCCGTTCTGGCTGATTTCTTCTCTGCGCCAGCCGCCGCGCTGGTGCAGGGAGCCGGCACCGGGGCTATTCGTAGCGGGCTGGTGGCATTGCTAAACGCTGGCGATAAGCTGCTGATTCATCAGGCTCCGCTGTACCCAACCACGGCGGTTATCGCCGAACAGATGGGGCTGGAGCTGATTCGGTCAGATTTCAATACGTTAAATGATGTGGAAGCCGCTATTGCGGCTCATCGTCCGGCTGCAGCTTTGATTCAGCATTCCCGCCAGACATTGGATGACGCCTATTCATTGGCTGATGTGGTGGCCTGTTTTAATCGCCACGCTTTGCCGTCGCTGGCCGACGATAATTATACGGTGATGAAGGTCGACAACATCGGCTGCGAGTGTGGAGCCACGCTGTCGACCTTCTCCTGCTTTAAGCTATTCGGCCCGGTGGGCGTTGGCGTTGTGGTCGGTGATAAATCGGCCGTTCAGGCTGTGCGTCAGAGCATGTACTCCGGCGGTAGTCAGGTGCAGGGCTTCCAGGCTATGGAGGTGCTGCGCGGGTTAGTCTTCGCCCCGGTGATGCATGCCGTTCAGGCGCAGGTGAACGATGCGCTGGTTGCGTTATTGTCTCAGGGCGCTGTGCCTCAGGTTAAAAGTGCATTTATCGCCAATGCGCAGTCGAAGGTGCTGCTGGTGGAGTTTCATCGACCGATTGCCGAAAAAGTGTTGGCGGCCGCACAAAAGCTGGGTGCATTACCTTATCCGGTAGGCGCAGAATCTAAGTATGAAATCCCGCCGCTTTTTTATCGGCTTTCCGGGACCTTTAGACAGTCTGAGCCGGAGCTGGAAAAGCGGATGATCCGCATCAACCCGAACCGCAGCGGCGCAGAAACCGTGTTAAGAATTTTGCGGGAAAGCTGTGCAGAGGGAGAAAAGTAAAAGGGAGGCTGGTGCCTCCCTTGGTATTTAATGGTTTGAGAACCAGTTTAGCCTGTCACGAAGGCCCACCACTCGGCCTACAATAATCAGCGCCGGGCTGCCAACCTGGGTGGCCAGCTCGCCTAATTGGTTTAGGGTGCCGTCCACGACGCGCTGATTCACCGCCGTGCCGTTTTCTACCAGCGCAACCGGCATGCTCTCTTCCATCCCGTGGGCGATCAGCTGCTGCTGAATAGCCGAGGCCTGATTAAGCCCCATGTAAAACACCAGCGTTTGTTTCTCTGCCGCCAGGTTAGCCCAGTCGAGTTCGCCCCCGGTTTTCAAATGGCCGGTGACCAGGCGCACGCTTTGCGCGTAATCCCGGTGAGTAAGTGGAATGCCTGAGTAGGCGGAACAGCCGGAAGCTGCGGTGATCCCCGGCACGACAGAGAACGGAATTCCGCCGTTGCACAGCGTTTCCAGCTCTTCACCGCCGCGCCCGAAGATAAACGGATCGCCGCCTTTCAGGCGAACTACGCGTTTACCTTTTTGCGCCTCCCGCAGCAGGATTTGGTTAATCTCTTCCTGCGGCACGCAGTGGTAGCCCGCCCGCTTGCCGACAAACACGCGGTCTGCATCGCGGCGGACCAGATTCATGATGTCGTCCGACACCAGGCGGTCATAAACTACAACATCGGCCTGCTGAATTTGCTGCAGGCCTTTCAGCGTCAGCAAGCCAGCATCGCCGGGGCCAGCGCCAACCAGCACCACTTCACCGCGGTGATCGAGCGGGGTGGAGAACAGCGATTCCGTCTCTTTTTCAACGGCAAGCTGGTCTTCGTTGGCCAGATACTGCGCCAGGCGATCGTTAGTGAAAAACTTCTCCCAGAAGCGGCGACGCTCGCCCATGGTGGCAAAAGTTTGTTTCACTCGGCCACGCAGAGTACCTGCAAAAGCGGCGATTTTACCCAGATGCAGCGGCAGGCTGGCTTCCAGCTTTTCGCGCAGCAGTCGGGCCAGAACAGGGGATGTGCCGCCGGAAGAGACGGCGATCATCAGCGGGGAGCGGTCGATAATCGACGGCATAATGAAGCTCGCCTGTTTCGGCGCATCCACCACGTTGCAGAAGATCCGGCGGGATTCAGCGGCGTCGCTAACCTGCTGATTCACCTCATCGTCGTCGGTGGCGGCAATTGCCAGCCAGCTTTCGTCCAGCAGCGTTTCAGAGAACGCCCCTTCGGCCAGCGTCAGCATATTTTGCTCAGCCCACACCTTAAACTGTGGGCTAAATTCGAGGGCGTTAACGGTGATGCGCGCACCTGCCTCCAGCAATAAACGCGCTTTGCGTTCAGCGACATCGCCACCGCCTACCAGCAGGCAGGCGCGGCCACGTAACTGACAAAATATCGGCAGGTGATCCACGGTCAATCCTCAATTAATTACGGGCGGTTTCCGCTGCGCCTGCGGCGGCAGGCTGCGGGCGTTCGGCTTTCGGCGTAGCATACCAATAACCCAGACCCATGAATACCACGCCGGAAAGGGTGTTCCCCAGCGTGACCCACAGCAGGTTATGGCCGATGCCGGACAGCGTGTAAGCCTCGCTATGATGACCAAACCAGGACAGGGCAAACAGCGTCATGTTGGCGATGGAGTGCTCGTAGCCGGAGGCAATAAATGCCAGCAGGCACCACCAGATTGCGATGAACTTCGCCGCCCCTTCGGTGCGAATTGCCATCCAGATTGCCAGGCAAACCAGCCAGTTACACAGCGCCCCTTTAAAGAACAGCACCATCGCTGGTGCAGTGGTTTTTGCCAGCGCGACGGCGTGCACGATACTGGTATCTACCGGCAGCAGACTACCGCCGCCCCAGCTATACAACAGCGCGACAAATACCGAGCCGACCAGGTTGCCCAGCCAGGTTTGCGGCAGAATTGCCCACATCTGGCCGTGAGATATCGTGCCGGCTTTTACGCCGAAGGTCAGAAACATGGTGTGGCCGGTGAACAGCTCCGAACCGGCAATAATCACCAGCGTCAGGGCGATCCCGAATGTCGCCCCCATCACCAGCGGACGAATGGCCGGATCGAGTAAATTACCGAGGGTGAAAATCAGGATGATGCCAAGGCCAACGTAGGCCCCAGCCATGGCGGAACTGACCCAGAAGCCCAGAGGATTTGTCTGCGAGAGACGGTTAATGCGCGCGGCATTCGCCGCACATTTATTGATGGTGTCGGTGAACATTTTGCTATCCCAATGAAGTTAAAAAATAAAAATTAAAAAAACTGATTTCCCCTCACCCTAATCCTCTCCCTGGGGGAGAGGGGATCGCCGGAGAAGCCTTTGTGACTTTCTCCCTCTCCTGGAGGGAGAGGGCCGGGGTGAGGGCGAATGGATTATGCTTTTATCTGCACCAGCCCGTCCTGCACGCGCGCTTCATAGTGCGGTACGGAACGGCTTTCATCTTCCAGGCACAGGCCGTCCCGCAGGCGGAAGTGCTGCTTTTTCAGCGGGCTGGCAACCCACAGCTCGGCCTGATGTTCTGCAATCAGTCCGCGGGAAAGCACGCTGGCTTCAAAGAACGGGTCGATATTACTGATGGCGTAAACCTGCTCGTCTTTACGCGGGCGGAAAATAGCCACCTGCGCCGAACCGACCAGGGCGCAAACGCCGGTTGCTGGCAGGATATCGTCTAGCTGACAAACGGTTGTCCACTGGCTCATGCGTGTTCCTCCACTTCTACCAGAGTGACCGGAATACGCTCATGCGGCGTGGCCGGACGGTGTTGATCGCGCTCGCTAACAATTTGCACATTCGGGTCGCGCTGCGGGCTGTTGATAAAGTGTTTGAAGCGAACCTGCGCTTGCGGCGTGTTCACGGTTTCCGTCCACTCGCAGATTACTTTCTCGCGCAGGCGGTTAAGCTCCGTTTCAAGCTGATCGTTCAGGCCCAGCTTGTCATCGACAATCACGCTACGCAGGTAATCAATGCCGCCTTCCAGGTTTTCCAGCCAGACGGAAGTACGGGTAAGTTTGTCGGCGGTGCGGATGTAGAACATCATGAAGCGGTCGAGATACTTGATGATGGTGTCGCGGTCGAGGTCTGCCGCCAGCAGGTCAGCATGGCGCGGTTTCATGCCACCGTTACCACACACATACAGATTCCAGCCCTTCTCCGTGGCGATAATACCCACGTCTTTGCCCTGCGCTTCCGCACATTCGCGGGTACAGCCGGAGACACCAAACTTCATTTTGTGTGGGGTGCGGATGCCTTTGTAGCGGTTTTCCAGCTCGACGCCAAAGCCTACGCTGTCACCTACACCGTAGCGGCACCAGGTGCTGCCGACGCAGGTTTTCGCCATACGCAACGCTTTGGCATAGGCGTGGCCGGTTTCGAACCCGGCTTCAATCAGCTGACGCCAGATTTCTGGCAAATCGTCCTTTTGTGCGCCGAACAGGCCGATGCGCTGAGAGCCGGTGATTTTGGTATACAGGTTGTATTCGCGGGCGATACGACCCACTTCCATCAGTCCCTCAGGCGTGATTTCGCCGCCTGCCGAGCGCGGGATCACCGAGTAGGTGCCGTCTTTCTGAATGTTGCCGAGGAAGTTATCGTTGGTGTCCTGCAGCGGCGTCAGCTCAGGCTGCAGGACGTAGTCGTTCCAGCAGGAAGCCAGCAGTGAACCCACGGTGGGTTTACACACTTCGCAGCCGTAACCCTTGCCGTATTTGTGCAGCAGCTGGTCGAAGGATTTGATTCCTTCCACGCGGATCAGGTGGTACAGCTCCTGGCGCGAGAAGGCGAAGTGTTCGCACAGGTTGTTGTTCACTTCGATACCGGCTTTGGCCAGCTCGGCGTTCAGCACCTGAGTCACCAGCGGAATACAGCCACCGCAGCCGGTCCCTGCCTTGGTTTCGGCCTTCAGCGCCGCCACGGTGTGGCAGCCTTTGTTGATGGCTTTGATCAGGTCGCCTTTGGTGACGTCAAAGCAGGAGCAGATCTGCGCGCTTTCCGGCAGCTTATCGACGCCGATAGACGGTTTGCCGCTGCTGGCGTGTGCCGGCAGGATCAGCGCATCCGGGTTTTCCGGCAGCTCAATTGCGTTCAGCACCAGCTGCAGCAGGTTGCCGTAGTCGCTGGTGTCGCCCACCAGTACGGCACCAAGCAGGGTTTTATTGTCTTCGCTAACCACCAGGCGCTTGTAAACCTCTTTGCTTTCATCGAGGTAAACGTAGCTGCGGGCGTTAGGCGTGCGGGCGTGCGCATCGCCAATGCCGCCGACATCAACGCCGAGCAGTTTCAGCTTGGCGCTCATGTCGGCGCCTTCAAAGGTGTTTTCCGTGCCGAGCAGGTGGTCGGCCGTGACCTGAGCCATTTTATAACCCGGCGCAACTAGCCCAAAAACGCGGTTATTCCAGCTGGCACACTCCCCGATGGCATAAATATCCGGATCGGAAGTCTGGCACTTATCGTTGATGGTGATCCCGCCGCGCTGGGCCGTTTTGAGCCCACATTGCGTAGCCAGCTTGTCCTGCGGACGAATACCGGTGGAGAAGACGATGAAATCCACTTCCAGCTCGCTGCCGTCAGCAAAACGCATTGTTTTACGGGCTTCAGTGCCCTGCTGGACGATTTCCTGGGTGTTTTTGCCGGTATGCACACGCACGCCCATGCGCTCGATTTTGCTGCGCAGTTGTTCGCCGCCCATGCGGTCAAGCTGCTCGGCCATCAACATTGGCGCGAATTCGATAACGTGGGTTTCCACGCCAAGGTTTTTCAGCGCCCCGGCCGCTTCCAGCCCCAGAAGGCCACCGCCGACGACGGCCCCGCGTTTGCTGCGGCGGGCGCAGGACTCAATGGCATTAAGGTCTTCGATGGTGCGGTAAACGAAGCAGTCCTGGGTTTCAGAGCCTTTAATCGGCGGGATCCACGGGTAAGAACCTGTCGCCATCACCAGTTTGTCGTAATAAACGGTGCGGCCGGTATTGGAATGGATCACTTTTTCCTGGCGATTGATGGTGATGGCACGTTCGCCAACCAGCACTTTTACGCCATGTTTTTCGTAGTAGCCGTCGCGGACAAGGGAGAGTTCTTCAGCGGTATGATGGGAGAAATAAGAAGAAAGGTGTACGCGATCGTAGGCTTTACGCGGCTCTTCACAAAATACGGTGATGTCGAACTGGTCCGGCGGGGCCTTATCAAGTAAGTCTTCGATAAAGCGATGGCCAACCATGCCATTACCGATAACTGCGATTCTGACTTTGCTCATAATTGCCTCAATTTCTTTTCTATTACCGCCTACCTTAACGATTCAGCTGTGGTGATTATTGATGCAAATCAAATGCGCCTTTATATACCCATTAAGAGGTATATCATTGATTTTGATGTGCTTTTGTAAGTTATGGAATTGTCTGGTTTTCCGCCAGTAGCAGGCGTTAGAGGATATTCAGTTCAGCAAAGGGTTCGCGCGGAGCCGGGCAACAATAAAGTCAACAAAAGTGCGTACTTTGGCGGAAGCGTGGCGGCCTTCGGTATGCACCACATGTATGGGGAGTGGCTCAAGCTCGTATTCGCTCAGTACGATTTGCAGTTCCCCCTCGTGCAGGGCTGGCGCTATCTGATAATCCAGGACTCGCGTCAGCCCCCAGCCTGCTTTTGCGGTGGCAATCGATGACTCGTTGTTGTTGCACTGGAGCGCGGCGTTGATCATGACGCGTTGTTCACCCGCAAAGCGCCACTCCGGTGAGGCCCAGGCACTGGCCGAAGAGACAATACGGTGGTTTTTGAGGTCCGCAGGTGTCAACGGTGTGCCATGTTTTTCCAGGTAACCTGGGGAAGCGCAAACGACCCGGCGCACGGTGCCGACTTTGGTTGCCGTCAGCCCTGAATCGGGCAAATGCCCAATGCGAACGGCGACATCGATTCCTTCTTCGATGATGTTTACCTGGCGATCAACGAACAGTGACCGGGCGCGCATGGTTGGCCACGCATCAAGATAATCAGTGATCGCCGGCAAGACGAATTTCTGGCCGAACAGCACAGAGGCGGTAACCGTCAGGATCCCAGACGGCGTGGCATAGGAGCCTGCCGCTGCCGCTTCGGCTTCCTCTATGCTGGTGAGAATCGTGCGGCAGTCGTTGAGATATCGCAGGCCAGGCTCGGTCAGCTTCACTGTGCGTGTGGTGCGGATAAACAGCCGGGTTCCGATGACCTCTTCCAGGGCAGCAACCGCACGCGTGACCACTGGCGCACTGATATGGAGCTGGCGTGCCGCAGCGGCAAAACTCTCGGTTTCTGCGACTTTGACGAAAATTTTCATCGCCTGCCAACGATCCATGCGCAACCTCATCACCTGCCTGAAAGGAATTTCAGTATCGGGTATTCGCCGGGTATGGCGCAATCCCGGTATTACAGCTCAAGCTGAATGCGGTTTTCTTCTCCCGCAGGCAGCTGCGCCGGAACTGCGCAGCAAATCAGGACCTCATCATCTGCCGTGCTTGCGGACGGTATTTTCGGGTAGGTGACTGAGCCTTTGAGGAGTTTAGTCCGGCAGGTTCCGCAGTGGCCTTCCCGGCAGCTGAATTCCGGACTTAATCCGCGGGCTTCGGCCAGGTCTAAAAGCGAACCTGAATCCGGCATCCAGCGAGCCTCTTTTAGCGATTGCATAAAAGCAACTGGCACGGGGCTGGTGGCCGGAGGCAGGGCGTCAGATTTTGGCATTTGGCTGGCTGTGGTGCGAACCAACGCTGAGGGACCAAAGGCTTCGGCGTGGATTCTGTCATCGCCGATGTTGTATTTCCGCAGTCCGTCATAGAGGGATTGGGTGAACGCCGCCGGGCCGCAAACATAGAAATCGTAGTCGTTAAACGGCAGACGGCTCGTGAGCAGCGACATATCAATATGACCATGCACGTCATAGTCTTTATCTGGCCGGGCATCGCCCGGCTGGCTGAGGACGCGAATCGCCTGCACGGCGCCTTTAGCCGCCGCGACCAGTTCGCCAATCTCGTGAGTAAAAGGTAAATCTTCCAGCTGTCTTGATGCCTGGAACAAAAAGGTTTGTCGAATACGTTGTTTGCGTAACCCTTCATAGACAATGTGCCGCAGCATGGCGAGCATCGGGGTAATGCCGACGCCGCCCGCCAACAGGACGGCCGGACGTGGCTCGTGGGCATTCAGGGTGAAATCACCTGCCGGAGCACGGACGTCAATGCTATCGCCAATGGAAACGCTGTCGTGCAAGTGCCGGGAGACACTTCCGTCCCGCTTAACGCTGATGCGGTAAAAAGCATCTGAGGGAGCCGAGGAAAGTGTGTAAGTGCGGATAACCGGCGCCCCTGCGGCATCAGGCTTCACGCGAATGGGTAAATGCTGCCCGGCGAGATGAGGCAGCAGGCCAGCATCGTCGTCAGGTTGAAGATAGAAAGAGCGAATCGAGCGGCTCTCATCCTCAATCTTCGCCACGCGAAAAGACCGCCAGCGGGTGGCGAGTTCCGTCGCTTTCAGGCGGTTGCTGGCTGCCTGCCAGTCTCCGGTCATCAGCGAATGAGGAGAAAGCCCCTCGGCTTCAAACTTCCAACGCAGCGCCAGCGCGTTGCGGCGGCGTACAACCCGACGGGCTTTAAACGTCCATAGCCGTTCTGCGCCCTGGAAGGCGGCGATTTCCGGTGAGTCCAGAATGACTTTTGCTTCGCCGGTCATTTGCAGCATGTCGCCGGTGTTAAAGTCCACGAACAGCAGGCCAGCCTGGCCGTTAAGCAGGATGTTACCGAGCGTGGCAAAAAAGAGATTGCCGTTGAAATCGGGAATGGTCAGCGTGCCGTCGTCGCTAACCCGAATGAAGCCCGGTTTGCCGCCGCGGTGGGAAACGTCAGCCTGTCGCTTACCTTCTCTTTCGGCCCAGGAGGCGACAAAAAAGGCATCAGCTGCCTGAATCATTGCCCTTGCTTCAGCGTCCAGCCCCGGAAGGGTCTCTACCGTACCACCTGCATGACTACCGGGGGCGCGGCTAAAAGTGAACTCGCGGAGCTGAATATAGCGCGGGCAGTTGCCAAAGCTTTGGTCGACCTCGACCTGAAAACCGTTGTCCGTTTGCAAGAGCGTGCCGTTCATCCGGTTACGCCGCCGGGTATGAAGCTCGATTCCCAGCAGGCCAATGGAGGCGCGATCCCATATTCCTTCGGCGGCCGGATCTTCCGTTGTCAACGACGCCGCAATTGTCAGACGGGTCGACGTCGGAGATGTGAGAAAACCGGGATCGCCTTCCAGAAATGTTGCCCACGCTTCACCCGTTGGGGAGACGCTGCCGATGACGATAAAAGGCAGCTGAGCGTAGAAGTCACGATGCTGCTCGGGCATGTGATCGCGTATCACTCGCTGGCCTACCTCCGCCATGCGTTCGGTTACGCCGACCTTGTCCTGAAGGAATATTTCACCTTCATGCCAGACGGACTTCTTCGCCAGCTTATCGCTCATTTATTTGCTCTCCCCGGAAGCTCGAGATCAGGCGACGGCGTTCAGACCGGCGGCCGTTTTCACGAAAGGCACAAATCCCGGCAGTGCTTCGATACGGCGCAGGAAGGCGTTAACGGCCGGGTAAGCAGAAAGAGCAACATTCCCTTCAGGTGCGCTGGAGGTGTAGCTGTAAATGGCAACGTCGGCGATGGTCGGGTGGTCGCCGACCAGCCATTCACGGCCGGCAAGATGTTGCTCAAGTCGCCCCAAGACCACGTGTGCCCGGGCAATCACCTCATCGGGATTAAATTTTGCGCCGAAAACCGTCACCAGGCGCGCAGCTGCCGGACCAAAAGCGAGGTCTCCCGCCGCGACGGAAAGCCAGCGTTGAACGGCTGCCGCACCCTGCGGGTCTTCCGGTAACCATGCACTTTGGCCGCTTTTTTTCGCCAGGTAGACAAGAATGGCATTGGAGTCAGGGATCAGCGTGCCTTCGTCATCCAGCAGTGGCACCTGTCCAAACGGGTTAAGCGCCAGGTATTCCGGCTGTTTGTTGGCGCCCGTTTTCAGATCCAGTTCAACAACTTCATGGGGGAGACCGAGCAGGGAAATGAATAAGCGTGCGCGGTGGGCATGGCCTGAGAGAGGGAAGCTATAGAGTTTCATGCTTAGAGTCCTGATTGGCTGAGCGGGAAGATCCCCGAACGATGCAAACAGGTTGCCACAGGCAATAATGGGCAGGAATAAGCCTTATCGGCAATTCATTATTGCGAAAAACGTAATAATAGCGGGAGGGAGAGTGAAAGAACCCTCTCCCCGTTAAAGGAGAGGGTGAGTCGCAGGACTATCAGTGTGCCGCAGCCTCTGCGCCATGGCGGCGGTGCCTGGTGACGAACCCAAGCAGCAGGCACATGACGAAGACGACAGCGTACAGGCCATTGGCGGTGTGCAGAGCAGCCAGAGGGCCACTGTGCGCCACGATTGGACCAGTGACGATGAAGGTCAGCATGGTACCCACGGTGCCGCAGGTCAGGACAAAGTTAACCAGTTTCGGGGAAGAGACTTTGGTCTGCTGTGAACCCAGGGTGATGATCGTGGTGTAAATGGCGCTGGAGAAGAAACCAAGCGACAGAATAAACCACGCCAGGTGAGTCGGGTCACCGTGGTTGAACAGGTACATCAGCACGGTGGCTGCCCCGGCGAGCACGGTCAGAATGCGCTGCAGGTCGAAGAAACGCAGGATGAAGCTGAACGCCCACATGCCGAACATGTAAGACATCCAGAAGTCACTCACCAGCTTACCGGCATCGTTGATGCTCATGCCCAGGCCTTTGGCATATTCCGGAACCCATGAAATAAAGCCCAGCTGGCCGAGGATGTAGCACAGCGCCGCGATGGACAGGAACAGCACGCCGATGCCCCATTTTTCTTTGGTGACAGGCTGGTCGTCTTTCTTCGCATGTTTGCCCAGCGCCGGGAATTCACAGCCCAGGGTCAGCAGGAAGATAGCGACATAGACCAGGCCGATACATACGTAGACCCAGTACCAGTTGATGCTGCGAGCCAGCAGAATAGCGGCGACCATCGGGAAAATCATCCCGGCCATGCTGAAGAAGGAGTCGGTAAACAGCAGGCGGGAACCGCGCTGACGCCCTTCATACATATGGGTGATCAGGAAGGTACCAATCGACATGGTTATCCCGCTCACAAGGCCCAGTACGAACATGGATGCGGAGAAGATAGCCAGGTTATGACCGAAGATCAGGCCAGCGACGGCCAGCACCATCAGCAGGAAACCAAAGCGCAGCTGGGTTTTCAGCGGCACGATTTCCATCAGCCAGGCGTTCAGGAAGATAGAGATTAAAATACCGGCATTAAGGAACGTAAAGGTATTACTCATGCTGGACACCGGCAGATTAAAGTACTCTGCGATGTTTCCCATCACCATCCCGGTGACGATCACCAACGCGCCAGTCAGGGCGTAGGAGAAGAAGCTAATCCATAAGAGCTTGGTTCGGTTGCTGTTAGTCATAACGAGCCTGTGCAAGGAAATGTAAAGCGCATTGACAGCGCGGCGGACGGGCAGATTTTAGTCATTTGCGTGATCTATTTAAATGAATTATGAATTTATTGCTGAAATAAACTGACTGAATCATGAGGTGTGTCACATATTTCAATCTATTTCAGCGTGTTGGCGCGGCAACTCGTTGATTTGCGTGTAAGTAAAAAACCGTAAATGGCTGGCGTCGGCTGCGGTGCCTCTTTACAATCAAGCCACTTGCTTCACTCACTGCCTTCGTAAGGAATTGTTCATGCTCAAATCGACACTGGCGGCTGTTGCAGCTGTATTCGCCCTCTCTGCGCTTTCACCTGCGGCGCTGGCTGCAAAAGGCGATCCGCACGTCCTGTTGACCACCTCGGCTGGCAATATTGAGCTTGAGTTAAATAGCCAAAAAGCGCCGGTTTCGGTCAAAAACTTCGTGGATTACGTCAACAGCGGTTTTTATAACAACACGACCTTCCACCGCGTAATCCCGGGCTTTATGATTCAGGGCGGCGGTTTCACCGAAGATATGAATCAGAAGCAGCCTAACCCGCCTATCAAAAACGAAGCGGACAATGGCCTGCGCAATACCCGCGGCACCATTTCTATGGCGCGCACCGCAGACAAAGACAGCGCCACCAGCCAGTTCTTTATCAATGTGGCCGATAATGCCTTCCTGGACCACGGCCAGCGTGACTTTGGCTACGCCGTATTTGGTAAAGTGGTCAAAGGTCTGGACGTTGCCGATAAAATTTCCCAGGCGCCAAGCCATGACGTCGGCCCGTACCAGAATGTGCCGACTAAACCTATCGTGATTCTTTCCGCGAAGGTCCTGCCTTAAGTATTTCTGCGCGGGCCTCGATCGCCCGCGCTACGCCCTCCCTGAAGCAGAGAATTTCAATAAGTGGTGAGCCTGGCGTTGGAAAGCGACTAGAATAGCGCGTTCTTTTTTGCCCTGGAGCTGCCATGTTACTGCTTATCGACAACTATGATTCCTTCACCTGGAACCTCTACCAGTATTTTTGCGAACTGGGTGAGGAGGTGTTGGTTAAGCGTAACGATGAAATTGGGCTGGACGATATTGAGCGCCTGACCCCGGACAAGTTGGTGATCTCTCCAGGCCCTTGTACCCCGACCGAGGCGGGTATTTCACTTGCCGCCATTAATCACTTTGCCGGGCAGCTACCGATTCTTGGCGTTTGTCTCGGACATCAGGCTATTGCGCAGGTGTTTGGGGCGACTATCGTGCGGGCCGAACAGGTGATGCATGGCAAAACCTCTGCCATCAGCCATAACGGCAGCGGCGTATTCCGTGGGCTGAATAATCCGCTGACCGTGACGCGCTATCATTCGCTGCTCATTGATCCCGATACTCTGCCTGACTGTTTTGAGGTCACGGCCTGGACGGACAAACAGGAAATCATGGGCATCCGTCACCGCTCGCTGGATCTTGAGGGCGTGCAGTTCCACCCGGAAAGTATTCTCAGCGAGCAGGGGCATGCGCTGCTGGCGAATTTCCTCCAGAGATGAATTGTCACTTGCCTGTTTTTGGTTTTTTATGCATATTTCGTGATTATATTTTCATTGGTGTCTAACGCATAACAACGGGTGGGGAATAAATGACAACTGAACAATCAGCGGTTACGCGGGCAACCTTCGATGAAGTGATTCTGCCGATTTATGCACCAGCAGAATTTATTCCAGTGAAAGGGAAAGGCAGCCGCGTGTGGGACACCGCCGGGAAGGAGTACGTGGATTTTGCCGGAGGCATCGCCGTGACCGCACTGGGGCATTGCCACCCTGCGCTGGTGGAGGCGCTGAAAACCCAGGGTGAAACCCTGTGGCACACCAGCAACGTTTTTACTAATGAGCCCGCCCTGAAACTTGCCCGTAAGCTGATTGATGCCACCTTTGCCGAGCGCGTCGTCTTCATGAACTCCGGTACGGAAGCGAACGAGACGGCTTTCAAGCTGGCTCGCTATTATGCTTCGACCCGCCATAGCCCGTACAAAAGCAAAATCATCGCCTTCTACAATGCGTTTCACGGGCGTTCGCTGTTCACCGTTTCCGTGGGGGGACAGGCTAAATACTCCGACGGCTTCGGCCCGAAACCTGCCGATATTATTCATGTGCCGTATAACGACCTCGCGGCGGTGAAAGCGGTCATGGACGATCATACCTGCGCGGTAGTGGTGGAGCCAATTCAGGGCGAGGGCGGAGTGACCGCCGCGACGCCGGAATTCCTGCAGGGGCTGCGCGATTTGTGTGATGAGCACCAGGCGCTGCTGGTCTTTGATGAAGTGCAGTCCGGCATGGGCCGCACGGGTGAGCTTTTCGCTTACATCAACTACGGCGTCACGCCAGATATTCTGACCAGTGCGAAAGCCCTCGGAGGCGGTTTCCCGGTGAGCGCAATGCTGACCACCCATGAAATTGCCTGCGCGTTCCACCCAGGCAGCCACGGTTCTACCTACGGCGGCAACCCATTGGCCTGTGCGGTGGCCGGGGCGGCTTTCGATATCATCAACACGCCGGAAGTCCTCAAAGGTGTGGCGGACAAACGTCAGCTTTTCGTTGAACAACTGCAAAAGATAAACGCACAGTTCGATCTGTTCAGCGACATTCGCGGCATGGGGCTGTTGATTGGCGCAGAGCTTAACGAGAAGTACAAAGGGCGCGCCCGCGAGTTTCTCTACGCTGGCGCGGCAGAAGGTGTGATGGTATTGAACGCCGGGCCGGACGTTATGCGCTTCGCGCCTTCGCTTATTGTCGAGGACGCGGATATCCTGGAAGGGATGCAGCGCTTCGCCAAAGCGGTTGCCAGCGTGGTAGCCAGCTAAGGCTAACCCGAGCGTCGCAGACGGCGGTTGAGCCAGATCCCATGATGAGGCCGCTGGCGCCAGGCGACCGAGGAGATGGTATGCATGGTGTTCAGGTGGCCAATAATCCGCTGTAAATGCTGCTCCATGGTGCTTAACGGCCCCGTGGGCAGCGTGTCCGATTCCAGGATATTCGTGTCGTTCGACCCGCCAGGCCCGTCATACTCCAGCCTTTGCTGGCACCGCTGTAACCCAATCTCACAAGACTGTAGATATTTCTGCGCCAGGTCCGGCGTCAGCATGTTGTGTTCGCGCGCCAGCGTGGTCATGGCGTTGATATGCTCGACGATGAACTGGCTGTGCGTCACCCAAAGTTTCATGTCTGCCAGGTAGTGGGAGTTAAAGCCTGGCTCCTGCATCGCCTGATTGAGCGAGTTGAACAGCGCATTGTGCGCCTGGTTGACCCGCATACGCTGCCAGGCCAGCGGCGTGGGCTCTGGATCGTTGCTTAGTATCAGCCGAATAGCGTCCTGGTCTGCCTCCAGCGCGTCGTGGGCGTTCTGGCGCAGCAGGCCGGTTTGCCACTGTGGCCACAGCCAGATCATGCCGCCAAAGGCGATCAGGCAGCCAAGCAGAGTGTCTATCAGCCTGGGAATAATGTAACTCTCGGCGCTGAGGGTGATGAGCTGCAGGGTATATACCGCCGTGACGGTGAAGCCAATGGTGGCCCAGCCGTAGCTTTTGCGGATAAACAGGTAACTCACCAGCGTAATCATTAACATCGCCAGCAGGGTGTAGCTGTCCGGGACATGAAAGTGCAGGGTGATACCCGCGATACATAGCCCCGCCATGGTACCTGCCGCCCTGTGAACAATGCGCACCCGCGTTGCGCCGTAGCCGTTTTGCGTCACGAACATCACCGTCATCAGGATCCAATATGGCTTTGGCAGGTGTAAGAAGGAGCCCAGCAGGCTGGCAATGGTCAGCATCACACCTAAGCGCGCGGAGCTGCGCAAAGCGGAGGATTTAAACGAGAGATAGCTTTTCAGGGCCGGGAAAAACGGTAAACGGCGTTCCCTGTCCTCCATTAAATCCCTCACGTACAGCGGCCGCTGGGTTTTCAGTACCCGGGCAATGCGGCTGAAGTGGTAATGGCAGAACTGCCCCACTGGATTGTCCGGATTCTGGCGGGCGATTTTTTCCAGGGCGTCGATCTGCTTATCCATGGTAAAGCGCGTTGGATAGCGGTGGTAAAGAATATCGTCTGCCAGCACGCGCAGGCGCGCGGCGATGGTTTGAGCATTCCAGCGGATCACGGCTTCCGCATGGCTTTGCTCGACCAGTTTTTGCACCTCTTCAGGCTGATGCAGGCTAACCGAAATGTGTTCCTGCAGATCCAGCGCAACCTGGAAAGCGCGTAACAGACGCTTGTAGCCGTTTTGCTGGTTGGCCGATAGCATATGTAGCTGCTGGTAGCAGGTAGTGATCAGGTCGACGGCTTTTTGCTGGCGGGCCAGCAGCGGCGGCAGCGCTTTTTCCGGGTCGGTATGCTGGGTCAGCAGGCTGTACTTTGCTTCGCAGTAATCTGCCAACTGGCGGTACAGCAGGCTGAGCGACTCCCTGAGCGGTTGTTCACGCCATAGCCGGAACCAGAACCAGTTGAAGGCGCCGTACCAGATGGTGCCGAAGATATAGAGCACCATGGGCTTCCAGATCGGCATATTCCCGGCCATGCTGAGCGTAAAAATAGCGGCGATCAGCGATGCGGGCAGCAGTCGGGCGTGAAGTGAGCTGATTTCTGCCGTCACGCCGAGCAGCAGAGCCATGACGATCAATATCGCCGGCAGCGGGATGTGGGTGTAAAGCAGCAGAAGCTGCAGGATAAGGCTGCTGAGAGCGAACAGGCTGCCGCCGATGATCAATCGTTTGAAGAAGCGCTTGTGCGGCGTGTCCAGCCCGGCAATGTTGCAGCAGGCGGGAACTAACGAGAAGAGCAGACCGTTTTGCAGGCTGCCAAGCAGCAGGCCGACAGCCACGGGAAGACACAGCACCAGCGTTTGCCGCAGCGCGTAGTTAACTTCCGGGTGGTAAATTAATCTCTTCCACATAGCCTGAATTGTAGAGACAAAAAAGGCGTGTTACCGAAGCGACACGCCTTTATAAGGGCTAATTAACGGGTGCCGTAAACGACAATCGTTTTACCGTGGGCGGAAATGAGGTTCTGATCTTCCAGCATTTTCAGAATACGGCCAACGGTTTCGCGGGAGCAGCCCACGATCTGACCGATTTCCTGGCGGGTAATTTTGATTTGCATCCCGTCCGGGTGGGTCATGGCATCCGGCTGTTTAGCCAGGTTCAGCAGCGTCTGAGCAATGCGGCCGGTCACGTCGAGGAAGGCGAGGTTGCCAACTTTCTCAGAAGTTACCTGCAGGCGGCGCGCCATCTGGGAAGAAAGGCGCATCAGGATGTCCGGGTTGACCTGAATCAGCTGACGGAATTTTTTATAGGAAATTTCAGCTACTTCACAGGCTGACTTGGCGCGAACCCAGGCGCTACGCTCCTGGCCTTCTTCGAACAAACCTAATTCACCAATGAAATCACCCTGATTCAGATAAGAAAGGATCATCTCCTTGCCTTCTTCATCTTTAATCAGAACAGCTACGGAGCCTTTGACGATGTAGTACAGCGTCTCCGCCTTTTCACCCTGGTGAATCAGCGTGCTCTTCGACGGATACTTATGAATGTGGCAATGAGACAAGAACCATTCGAGAGTCGGGTCTGTTTGCGGTTTGCCAAGCACCATGCGCGGTTATCCTCTGTTATAAACTGGCTACCAAAGACAAGACGCGGAACCTCTTGTCTGGCGTTGCAATCGTGAAATTTTCCCAAGCCCTGGGAGCTGGCGGGCAGGTTAACCCTGCGGCCTGTAATTAGTCGTTTCCTCTGCTTACGGCATAAACGTCTCTGTATCGCAGCAGCATCCGGATTGTTTTAGCATAGCTTTTGGTTAGTGTCTTGTATTGTCTCGTTTCAGCATGACCTGGATCGCCTTACGTTGCCAGTTTTCACGTAGACGCGTAATCTGAAAGAAATTTTTATTACGGGAGTAGGTAAAATGCAGGCACGTGTTAAATGGGTGGAAGGCATGACCTTCCTCGGCGAATCCGCTTCTGGCCACCAAGTTCTGATGGACGGGAACTCCGGGGATAAAGCGCCAAGCCCGATGGAAATGCTGCTGATGGCCGCGGGCGGTTGTAGCTCGATTGACGTGGTGTCGATTCTGCAAAAAGGCCGCCATGATGTGACGGATTGTGAGGTGAAACTGACTTCCGAACGTCGTGAAGAAGCACCTCGTCTGTTTACCCGCATTCATTTGCATTTTGTTGTGACCGGGAAAGGGCTGAAAGAAAGTGCGGTTGCCCGCGCCGTTGAGCTGACCGCAGAGAAATATTGCTCGGTGACGTTGATGCTGGAGAAAGCCGCAGAGATTAGCCACAGCTACGAAATTATTGAAGCCTAAGTAGAAAAGGGCGGTATACACACCGCCCTTACGCCATCAGGCAATTTTCCTGCCTTCTGCCAGCCGCTGCACCAGCGGGGCCATGATCAGCTCCATCGCCAGCCCCATTTTCCCGCCCGGTACCACCAATGTATTGATGTGGGAGATAAACGACCCCTGCAACATCGCCAGCAGATAAGGGAAGTCGATGTCGTCCAGCCCACGGAAGTGAATGACCACGAAGCTTTCGTCCAGCGACGGAATGGCTCGCGCGGCAAACGGGTTAGAGGTGTCTACCGTCGGAACGCGCTGGAAGTTGATATGGGTACGTGAGAACTGCGGCGTAATGAAGTTGATGTAATCGTCCATGGAGCGCACTACGGAATCCATCACCGCTTCCCGTGAATGGCCGCGTTCGCTGGTATCGCGCACCAGTTTCTGAATCCATTCCAGGTTAACGATGGGCACCACGCCTACCAGTAAATCGACGCAGTCGGCGACGTTATGTTGAGGGGTGACTACACCGCCGTGCAGGCCTTCGTAAAACAGGACGTCAGTGGGCTCCGGGAGCGGCTGCCAGGGCGTAAAAGTGCCCGGCACCTGGTTCCATGGCACCGCTTCATCGTAGGTATGCAGGTATTTACGCGCTTGCCCTTTGCCGGTCTGGCCGTATTCGATAAAGGTTCGTTCCAGTAACCCGAAGTCGTTGGCGTCTGGCCCAAAGTAACTAATATGGCGGCCAGCATCGCGTGCTTTGCGGATAGCCATGTCCATTTCCGGGCGGGTATAGCGGTGGAAACTGTCGCCTTCAACTTCAGCGGCGCGCAGGTTGAGCTGTTGGAAAATCTTGCGGAAAGCGAGACTGGTGGTCGTGGTGCCGGCGCCGCTGGAACCTGTGACCGCAATAACCGGGTGTTTGGCTGACATAGGGTGAAAACTCCGTGAGGGATCGGAAAAGAGATCTGTATCTGCTTGTTATACTTTTCAGCCAGTATAGATCACCCTGCCAGTCAGCGGTCAGCCGCGAAACTGCCCGCGCGGCATAATGTTCACCGTTTCATGGAGTTCAGACCAAACCAGCACGGCCTCGCCGCTTTGTAACTGGCGCTTCACGTCGGCGACTTTTTGCGTCAGCGAGCGCTCCTGCTCACCATAATCGGTGCCTTCCCGTAATACAAAAGATTCAATCAAATTGTCGAGCGTTTCAGGGTCGAGATCTTGCCAGGGAATGATCATTTCAGTGGTCCAGGAAGCGGGTTAGCCAGTCGGGAATGCGCTGCTCAAGCCACATCTGTGGGCGCAGCAGAGTCCCGCCGACAAAGCCAACGTGGCCGCCGTAAGTCGTGAGCTGGTAGTGGATATTGGGTGGCAGCGTTTCGCGATCCGGGATGACGTGGTGATCCATAAACGGGTCGTCTTTGGCGTGGATAATCAGCGTCGGAGCGGCAATTTCCGGCAAAAGCGGCATGGCGCTGCACTGGCGATAGTAGTCCAGCGCGTCGGCAAAGCCATGGATCTTCGAGGTGATTAAGTCATCGAACTCGCGAATGCGGCGCAGGCTTTTCAGCTTGCGGAGGTCGATAGGCAGCGAGCCAGGGTAGCTCTTCAGCTTACGGGCGGCATTTTTCTTCAGCAGATTCAGCAGGTAATGCTGATAGACGCGCGAGAAGCCCTGCTCCATGTGGTAGCAACACTGCTCAAGCATCAGCGGGGCGGAAACAATCACGCCGGCTTTCAGCGTGCAGGCAGCGCCCTGTTTTGCCATCAGGCAGGCGAGCATGTTCCCACCCAGCGAAAAACCAACTGCGGCGGTGGGGACTTCACCGTAGCGCTGGTTTAACCATTCGAGGAAGTAAGTACCGTCTTCGGTTTCGCCGGAGTGATAAATGCGTTCTTTACGGTTCGGCACGCCGCTGCAGCCGCGAAAATGCATCACCACGCCCAGCCAGCCGCGTTTTTTTGCCGCTTCTATCATGCCGTGAGCATAGGGGCTGTGGAGGCTGCCTTCGAGTCCGTGAAACACGACCAGGCGAGGTTTGTGCGTAGCGGTTTGCGGATCTTCGCTCCACGCAAGATCGACAAAATCCCCGTCCGGCATATCCAGCCGCTGCCAGTGGGGTTTGAAATTGATTCGACGACGAATCAAACGTGGGATCATGGTTTGCAGATGCGGGTTACTGAGTCCGCGCATCGGGCGGAAATCGTCACCTTCATCATGATGAATATTCAATTCTAAAGGACTTGTACTGGCCATATCACACTGTTAGTTTCGTTTAGTTCGCTAATTATTCTTCGGGTGTGGAGCACCCAATTCATGGACTTAACGCTTTTTCTTTCGATGCTGGGCTTTCTCTGGGTCGCCGCCATCACACCTGGCCCTAATAATACGCTACTTACCGCATCCGGGGCGAATTACGGTTTCTTCCGCAGCCTGCCGCTGATGATTGGCATCATGCTTGGGATGCAGTGCATTTTAGTGCTTGTTGCCTTCGGCGTAGGCAGCTTAATACTGCTTTACCCCGCTCTGCACCTTATCCTGAAGATTGCCGGGAGCGTTTACCTTTTGTGGCTAGCCTGGAAAATTGGCACCGCGAAATACGAGCGCCTGGAAACGGATGCGGCCCCGCCGTCTCCGGTACCTTTCTGGCAAGGTGGCCTGCTGCAGGTGATTAACCCTAAAGCGTGGCTGATGGCGCTGGGTGCGGTAGCCAGTTTCAGCCTGGCGGGCGCAGCCTACCTGCATTCCGTGGCGATGATTAGCGTAGGGATTGCGCTGGTGAACATTGTGGCCGGGGTTATCTGGATAGCCTTTGGCAGCCTGATTGGCCTGTTCCTGCGCAGCCGTCGCTCCTGGGCTATTTTCAACGTCAGCATGGGCGTGTTAACCGCCGCCTGCGTGCTGCTTATCTGGCGTTGAGGGCAAACCCTCTCCTCGCGAGGAGAGGGAAACGTTCGCGTTTAGTCGGCCTGCAGCATCTGTTCAAGCTGTTCCTGAATATCCAGCCATTCCATCTCGCACTCTTCCAGCGCCGACTTCACTTTTACCTGCGTTTGCAGGCATTCGTTCATCTCGGCTTTACGGCTCTGGTCGTAGATAGCGCTGTCTGCCAGCTTCTCTTCTACTTCTGCAAGCTGAGCGTTCAGCTTTTCCATCTGCTTTTCAAGCTGGGTAATTTGCTTGCGCAGCGGCTGAGTTTGGGTGCGAAGTTCGGCTTCACGGCGCTTCTGGTCCTTGCGGGCCTGGGCGCTGTTGGCGTTATCTTTCGCTGATTCCGCGGGCTGATTCTCCTGTTTTTGCAGGTCGCTCAGCCACTGTTGGTAATCCTCGAGGTCGCCATCGAAAGCTTCCACTTTGCCGTCGTGCACCAGGTAGAGATCGTCCGTGGTGGAGCGCAGCAGGTGGCGGTCGTGCGAAACCACAACCAGCGCGCCCTCAAAGTCGATTAGCGCTTCGGTCAGCGCCTGGCGCATGTCGAGATCGAGGTGGTTCGTCGGTTCATCGAGCAGCAGCAGGTTAGGGCGCTGCCAGACAATCAGCGCCAGCACCAGCCGGGCTTTTTCACCGCCGGAGAAACGTGCCGTTTGTTCCGTGACTTTATCGCCCTGGAAACCAAAGCCGCCCAGATAGTCACGCAGTTGCTGTTCCAGCTCGCGTGGGGCAATACGAGCCAGATGCTGAAGCGGCGATTCATCGGCGCGCAGGTATTCCAACTGATGCTGGGCGAAGTAGCCGAGCTTGATGCCTTTGGCCAGGCCAATGTCACCCTGCAGCGGCTGTAATTCACCGGCCAGCAGTTTGATTAACGTGGATTTCCCCGCCCCGTTTCGGCCCAGCAGGCCAATACGCGAGCCAGGAACAAGGTTCAGCTTGATGGAGTTGAGGATCACTCGCTCACCGTAGCCTGCGCTGACCTTTTCCATCCTCAGCAGTGGGTTGGGAAGGTTTTCTGGCGCACGGAAGCTGAAGTGAAACGGGTTATCGACGTGAGCCGGGGCAATCAGCTCCATGCGCTCCAACATTTTCACGCGGCTCTGCGCCTGCTTGGCTTTGGACGCTTTAGCTTTAAAGCGATCGATAAAGCTTTGCAGGTGGGCCACTTTTTGCTGCTGGCTTTCGTACATCGACTGCTGTTGAGACAGGCGAGTTGCGCGCTGGATCTCGAACGACGAATAGTTGCCGGTGTACTCGAACATATTTTCCTGTTCGATGTGGATAATTTTATCGACCACCGGATCGAGGAAGTCCCGGTCGTGAGAGATAAGAATCAGGGTGCCCTGGTAGCTTTTCAGCCAGCGCTCCAGCCAGATGACCGCGTCCAGATCGAGGTGGTTGGTTGGTTCATCGAGCAGCAGCAGGTCGGAACGGCAAATCAGCGCCTGGGCAAGGTTAAGACGCATGCGCCAGCCGCCCGAGAAATCGCTTACCGGGCGTTCCAGCTGTTCATTGCTGAAGCCCAGACCGTGCAGCAGGCTGGAGGCGCGTGAGCGAATGGTCCACGCATCGACCGCGTCCAGCTTGCCGTGCACCAGCGCAATGGCGTGACCGTCGTTGCGTTCGTTGGCGACGTCTAGCTCGGCTTCCAGCTTGCGGAATTCACGGTCGCCGTCGATCACATACTCTATCGCCGGCATCGCAAGGGCTGGCGTTTCCTGATTCACCCAGGCAAGCTGCCAGTTGCCGGGAAAGCTTGCGCTCCCGCCATCGGCGCTTATCTCGTTTTTCAGCAACGCCAGCAGCGTGGATTTCCCACAGCCGTTTTTACCCACCAGGCCGACTTTTTGCCCGGGGTTGATGGTGGCGGTGGCGTTATCCAGCAGAACGCGGGTGCCGCGACGAATTTGTAACGAGGAGAAAACAATCATAAAGCGCCGTATGTTCAGAGTATGTTAAATTGTCATTGTAATTCGTTAACATGTCGCCTTGGCAACAGGTCGGGCTGCATGGTAGCCCAAAATAATGACTATGACGACGCCCTGGAGGGTAATGATGTCGCAGCCGCCGAAAGTTTTGCTGCTGTATGCCCATCCGGAATCCCAGGACTCGGTGGCAAACCGGGTTTTGCTTCAGCCGGCTCTGCAGCTTGAAAATGTGACCGTGCACGATCTCTACGCGCACTATCCCGATTTCTTTATCGATATTTATCACGAACAGTCATTGCTGCTGGAGCACGATGTCATTGTTTTTCAACACCCTCTTTATACCTACAGCTGCCCTGCGTTGCTGAAAGAGTGGATGGATCGCGTCTTAAGCCGGGACTTTGCCAGCGGCATCGGAGGCAACGCGCTGGCGGGAAAGTACTGGCGCAGCGTGATCACCACCGGCGAGCCGGAAGGGGCCTATCGCTATGACGGCTATAACCGCTTCCCCTTAACCGAAATTTTACGACCTTTTGAGCTCACCGCGGCGATGTGCAAGATGCACTGGCTGATGCCGATTATCGTTTACTGGGCTCGCCGCCAGTCTAAGCCGGAGCTGCAAAGCCACGCGAAAGCTTATGGTGAGTGGCTGGCGAATCCGTTGCCGATGGGAGGCCGTTGATGGAAGGTTCTGATTTACTGTTGGCGGGGGTGTTGTTTCTCTTCGCGGCGGTTGTTGCTGTCCCGGTTGCCGCACGTTTAGGTATTGGCGCCGTGCTGGGCTATTTGCTGGCAGGTATCGCTATTGGCCCCTGGGGCTTAGGGTTTATCAGCGATGTTGATGAAATCCTGCATTTCTCCGAACTGGGCGTGGTGTTCCTGATGTTTATCATCGGGCTGGAGCTGAATCCGTCGAAGCTATGGCAACTGAGGCGCTCTATCTTTGGCGTTGGGGCGGTGCAGGTGATTCTCAGCGCGGTGGTGCTCGCGGGTCTGCTGATGCTGACGAATTTCTCCTGGCAGGCGGCAGTGGTGGGCGGCATCGGCCTTGCGATGTCTTCCACAGCGATGGCGCTGCAGCTGATGCGGGATAAAAGCATGAACCGCAGCGAATCCGGTCAGCTAGGCTTTTCGGTCCTTCTGTTCCAGGACCTGGCGGTGATCCCGGCGCTGGCGCTGGTGCCGCTGCTGGCCGGGAACGGCGACGATCATACCGACTGGATTAAAGTCGGCCTGAAGGCGTTGGCGTTTATCGGCATGCTATTGGGCGGGCGCTATCTGCTTCGCCCGGTTTTCCGCTTTATTGCCGGGTCCGGGGTGCGTGAAGTCTTTACCGCGGCTTCGTTGTTGCTGGTCCTTGGCTCGGCGCTGTTTATGGATGCGCTTGGGTTCTCTATGGCCTTGGGGACGTTTCTGGCTGGCGTGCTGCTGGCGGAAAGTGAATATCGCCACGAGCTTGAGATTGCTATCGATCCGTTCAAAGGCCTGCTGCTGGGGCTGTTCTTTATCTCTGTTGGCATGGCACTGAATCTGGGCGTTTTGTTCACCCATTTACTGTGGATTGCAGTGAGCGTGGTTGCGCTGGTGGCGGTGAAAGCCACCATTTTGTATGGCCTGTCGCGGGTGTATGGTTTGCGCAGCTCTGAGCGGCTGCAGTTTGCGGGCGTGCTAAGCCAGGGCGGAGAGTTTGCCTTCGTGCTGTTTTCCGCGGCGGCCTCACAGAAGCTGTTCCAGGGCGATCAAATGCCGCTGCTGCTGGTCACGGTTACGTTGTCGATGATGACCACGCCGCTGCTGATGAAAGGTGTGGATGCGATTCTTGCCCGGCGCTTTAATCCGGGCGAGGAAACAGAGGAGACGCCTTACGTTGAGGACGATCATCCGCAGGTTATCATCGTCGGATTTGGGCGTTTTGGTCAGGTGATAGGCCGCCTGTTGATGGCGAATAAGATGCGTATCACCGTTCTTGAACGGGATATCAGCGCCGTAAGCCTGATGAGAAAATACGGTTATAAAGTGTATTACGGCGATGCGACGGAAGTGGAACTGTTGCGTTCGGCGGGAGCGGAAGAGGCCAAATCCATTGTTATCACCTGCAATGAGCCGGAAGATACGATGCGGATAGTCCATCTCTGTCAACAACACTTTCCACATCTTGCCATACTGGCGCGTGCTCGCGGCCGCGTAGAGGCACATGAATTGTTGCAGGCCGGCGTTAAACTGTTCTCGCGTGAAACCTTCTCCAGCGCCCTTGAGCTTGGGCGTAAGGCCTTGCTCACGCTGGGTATGCATCCTCACCAGGCGCACCGGGCTCAATTACATTTCCGCCGACTGGATATGCGTATGCTGCGTGAACTGATGCCAATTCACACGGACAGTGCGCAGATTTCCAGGGTGCGGGAAGCCCGGCGTGAGCTGGAAGATATTTTTGAACGTGAAATGCAGCAAGAGCGTCGGCAGCTGGACGGCTGGGACGAATTTGAATAAGGGTGAAGCCAATGTCAGTGCGTAAGCGTTTTATTGCCGGGGCCGTTTGTCCCAAATGCCAGGCTAAGGATTCTCTCGCGCTGTGGCGCGAGAACAACGTTGATATCGTTGAGTGCGTAAAGTGTGGCCATCAGATGCGAGAGGCCGACAAGCAGGTTCGCGAGCACGTTCGCGAGCAGGAGCAAGTGATAGGGATTTTTCATCCCGACTAGCGAGATGGAGCAGCTTTTTTTAAGCTAGAGGGTACAGCGGCGCAGATTTCCGCTACAATCGGCGCCAGTTTTTTCCCTACGCTCGTTCAGGAGATATCATGAAAGTAGCAAAAGACCTGGTGGTCAGCCTGGCCTATCAGGTACGTACAGAAGACGGTGTGTTGGTCGATGAGTCTCCGGTGAGCGCGCCGCTGGACTACCTGCACGGTCACGGCTCCCTGATTTCTGGCCTGGAAACGGCGCTGGATGGTCACGAAGTTGGCGACAAGTTTGACGTTGAAGTGGGCGCGAACGACGCTTACGGTCAGTACGACGAAAACCTGGTGCAGCGCGTACCGAAAGACGTCTTCATGGGCGTTGACGAGCTGCAGGTTGGTATGCGCTTTATGGCGGAAACCGATCAGGGTCCAGTGCCGGTCGAAATTACCGAAGTGGAAGACGAGCACGTTGTGGTTGACGGTAACCACATGCTGGCCGGCCAGAACCTGAAATTCAACGTGGAAGTTGTTGCTATCCGCGAAGCGACCGCTGAAGAGCTGGCCCATGGCCACGTTCACGGTGAGCACGACCATCATCACGACCACGATCACGAGGGTTGCTGCGGTGGTCACGGCCACGATCACGACCATGGTCACGAGCATGGTAAAGGTGGTTGCGGTAACGGCGGCTGTGGTTGCCACTGATCGCTGTGAAAGAAAAAAGGCCGCATTAGCGGCCTTTTTTACGTCTGTTATTCAGTAATGCGGCGGCGGCGTCTCTTCGGACTCTGAAGCGATCATCGACGGCTGGCTGGCCTTGAGCTTTTCAACCAGCAGACGGAAATGTTCGCGAAGTTTGACCATCTCAAGCTCGTGCGCCGTCACGGTCTGGTTCAGCTCTTCAATCGTAATCTCCTGAAAGGCAAGACGACTCTCGAGATCTTCCAGCCGTTGTTCGGTGGATTTAGTGTGCATGGCGGTTCCTCTTTTGCCTGCGCGATGGACAATATGCGGTGATTTTACTGAAAATGACCCAGCTTTACAGCGCAGAAGCACGTTGAAGGAAACTTCTTTAAACAAAAAGAATCTCAATTTGACTCGATAACTCGCTGAGAGATTGTGTAGATTTCTTTCACGACGTTATAGTACGTCACTTAGCTTATTTGAAACCCTGGGGTGAGAGGCCCCGGCCCTTGGAGAGATGGATGAAATCATTATTTAAAGTAACGCTTCTGGCGACCACAATGGCCGTTGCCCTTAATGCCCCTGCTTTTGCGGCGCCTGCTGCAGCGAAAGATGCACCTGCGGCTCAGGCTGACAGCAAAGCGGCCTTTAAGAACGACGACCAGAAAGCCGCCTATGCATTAGGCGCATCGCTCGGGCGTTACATGGAAAACTCCCTGAAAGAGCAGGAGAAACTGGGGATCACCCTGGACAAGGCTCAGCTGATCGCGGGCGTACAGGATGCGTTTGCGGATAAGAGCAAACTGTCTGACCAGGAAATCGAACAGACTCTGCAGGCGTTCGAGACTCGCGTAAAAGCCTCCGCTCAGGAGAAAATGGAGAAAGACGCTAAAGAGAACGCGGACAAAGGTAAAGCCTTCCGTGATGCTTTCGCCAAAGAGAAAGGCGTTAAAACGTCTTCTACCGGCCTGATGTATAAAGTTGAGAAAGACGGTACCGGTGATGCGCCGAAGGATACCGATACCGTTGTGGTTAACTACAAAGGTACGCTGATCGACGGTAAAGAGTTTGATAACTCCTATACCCGCGGTGAGCCACTGTCCTTCCGTCTTGATGGCGTGATCCCAGGCTGGACTGAAGGCCTGAAAAACATCAAGAAAGGCGGCAAGATCAAGCTGGTTATTCCACCAGAGTTGGCTTATGGCAAAACCGGCGTGCCGGGGATCCCTGCCAACTCTACGCTGGTGTTTGAAGTTGAACTGCTGGACATTAAACAAGCGCCAAAAGCTGACGCTAAGCCAGCCGCTGCTGCAGATGCTAAAGCCGCTGACGCAGCCAAAAGCAAGTAATTAGCAGGTCGTTTGAGCCGCCGCCCACCGGGCGGCGGTTTTGTTTTTGGCACCAGCGTTTATTCCCCCCACGCGTAATGAGGAGAATAAAGACTGGAAAGCACATCTTACGTTGTATTACCTTAGCGGGCAGCGTTTCAACCGAGTATGAGTCTGCCCTGACACCATCAAAGCGCGACAGGCTCTCTTTAGAGTAAATTGCTGGCAACGTCTTTTATCCATAACACGCTCAATTTGCAGCAATAAAAATAATGGACGAAGTCTGCTGATTTACCCCAAACGCCCGAGAACCCCGTTGTCCGGACGTTTGTCATCAATCTGAGAGGGTGGTATTTTTTCATGTCCAATTCGCTTTTAACCAACGAAACCAGTGAACTTGATTTGCTGGACCAGCGTCCTTTTGAACAAACCGACTTCGAAATATTAAAATCCTATGAAGCGGTCGTGGACGGGTTAGCGATGCTGATTGGCTCCCATTGCGAAATCGTTCTGCACTCCCTGCAGGACCTGAAATGTTCGGCTATTCGTATCGCTAATGGTGAGCATACCGGGCGAAAAATAGGCTCGCCAATTACCGATCTGGCCTTGCGCATGCTGCACGATATGACCGGGGCCGACAGCAGCGTCTCTAAATGCTATTTCACTCGCGCAAAAAGCGGCGTTCTGATGAAGTCGGTGACGATTGCGATTCGCAACCGCGACCAGCGTGTGATTGGTTTGCTTTGCATTAACATGAACCTCGACGTGCCGTTCTCCCAGATCATGTCGACCTTTATTCCACCGGAAACTCAGGATCAGGAAGTGCCGTCTTCGGTAAACTTTGCGTCCTCCGTGGAGGATCTGGTGATGCAAACGCTGGAATTCACGATTGAAGAAGTGAATGCCGATCGTAACGTCTCAAATAACGCCAAGAACCGCCAGATAGTGCTCAACCTCTATGAAAAAGGGATCTTCGACATCAAAGATGCCATCAACCAGGTTGCCGATCGGCTGAACATTTCCAAACACACCGTTTATCTCTACATTCGCCAGTTCAAAAACGGCGACTTCCTCGGTCAGGATAAGTAATGCGTTTTGCCTTGATGGTTACTGGCCCGGCTTATGGGACGCAGCAGGCAAGCAGTGCATTGCTGTTTGCCCGGGCGTTGCTGGCGGAAGGACACTCGCTGGAGAGCGTTTTTTTCTACCGTGAAGGGATTTATAACGCCAATCAGTTGACCGCCCCGGCAAGCGACGAAGTTGATCTTGTCCGTGAGTGGCAGAGCCTGAGCGCGCAGCACGGTGTGGCACTGCATATTTGCGTGGCTGCGGCATTGCGTCGCGGTGTGACCGATGAAGAGCAGGCTAAATCTTTGGGGCTCAAGGTGAGTAATCTCCAGCCTGGCTTTACGCTTAGCGGCCTCGGGGCGCTGGCAGAATCCGCGCTTACCTGCGAAAGAATGGTGCAGTTCTAATGAAACGTGTCGCTTTTGTTTTTCGATCGGCGCCGCACGGCTGCACGGCTGGCCGGGAAGGGCTGGATGCATTATTGGCGACGTCGGCCCTGTCAGAAGATATCGGCGTGTTCTTTGTTGGCGATGGCGTTCTACAACTGCTGCCGGGGCAACAGCCTGCCAAAGTGCTGGGCAGGGATTACATCGCCACTTTCCGCATTTTGCCGCTGTACGATATTGAGCAGTGTTTCCTTTGCGCTGCCTCAGTAAGGGAAAGAGGGCTTTCGGGGCAGGCATCCTGGGTTATCGATGCGGAAGCGCTTGAGCCTGATGCGCTTCGGGAAAAACTGAATCAGTACGATGTGGTACTTACCTTCTGAGGCTCCTATGCTGCATACCTTACGTCAGTCGCCCTTCCAGTGTGATATCACCGAGATTCTGCGTTATGCCCAGCCTGGTGACGATTTACTGCTGATTGAAGACGGCGTGATTGCCGCGCTGAATGGCAGCCGGGCGCTTGAATTACTGCTTTCCGCCCCCATTACTGTTAGCGCTCTGCAAGAAGATGTTGAGGCTCGTGGCCTCTCTGCTCAAATTTCGTCCAAAATTGAGCGTGTCGGCTATACTGACTTCGTCAGATTAACGATAAAACATAGCCAGCAGTTCGCCTGGTGAGGGCGGATCGCTGTATATTTCTTGACACCTTTTCGGCTCAGCCCTAAAATTCTGCGTCCTCATATTATATGAGGCCGTTTTATTACGTGTTTACGAAGCAAAAGCTAAAACCAGGAGCTATTTAATGGCAACAGTTAACCAGCTGGTTCGCAAACCACGCGTACGCAAAGTTGCAAAAAGCAACGTGCCTGCGCTGGAAGCTTGCCCGCAAAAACGTGGTGTATGTACCCGTGTATATACCACCACTCCTAAAAAACCAAACTCCGCACTGCGTAAAGTTTGCCGTGTGCGTTTGACTAACGGTTTTGAAGTCACCTCCTACATCGGCGGTGAAGGTCACAACCTGCAGGAACACTCCGTGATCCTGATCCGTGGTGGTCGTGTTAAAGACCTGCCAGGTGTTCGCTACCACACCGTTCGTGGTGCGCTTGACTGCTCCGGCGTTAAAGACCGTAAGCAATCTCGCTCCAAGTATGGCGTGAAGCGTCCTAAGGCTTAATGGTTCTCCGTTAAGTAAGGCCAAACGTTTTAAATTAATGTCAAAATAAACTCTTTGAGTTTTGGACAATCCTGAATTAACAACGGAGTATTCCTATGCCACGTCGTCGCGTGATTGGTCAGCGTAAAATTCTGCCGGATCCTAAGTTCGGATCAGAGCTGCTGGCTAAATTTGTAAATATCCTGATGGTAGATGGTAAAAAATCTACTGCAGAATCTATCGTTTATACCGCGCTGGAAACCCTGGCTCAGCGTTCTGGTAAAAACGAGCTGGAAGCTTTCGAAGTCGCTCTGGACAACGTCCGTCCGACCGTCGAAGTTAAGTCCCGCCGTGTTGGTGGTTCTACTTACCAGGTTCCAGTTGAAGTTCGTCCGGTTCGTCGTAATGCTCTGGCAATGCGTTGGATCGTTGAAGCTGCTCGTAAACGCGGTGATAAATCCATGGCTCTTCGCCTGGCGAATGAACTGTCTGATGCTGCAGAAAACAAAGGCACTGCAGTGAAGAAACGTGAAGACGTTCACCGTATGGCTGAAGCCAACAAGGCGTTCGCTCACTACCGTTGGTAATAAATCCTTCGTAGTGTTACCCAAGCGGGCGCTTCATGAAGCTGCCCGCTTTGGGTTACTTAACTTGAACGTCCCAGGATATAGAGGAATCAAATGGCTCGTACAACACCCATTGCACGCTACCGTAACATCGGTATCAGTGCACACATCGACGCCGGTAAAACCACGACTACCGAACGTATTCTGTTCTACACCGGTGTAAACCACAAAATCGGTGAAGTTCATGACGGCGCTGCAACCATGGACTGGATGGAGCAGGAGCAGGAGCGTGGTATCACCATTACCTCCGCTGCAACTACTGCATTCTGGTCTGGTATGGCTAAGCAGTATGAACCGCACCGCGTAAACATCATCGACACCCCAGGGCACGTTGACTTCACCATCGAAGTAGAACGTTCCATGCGTGTTCTTGACGGTGCAGTAATGGTTTACTGCGCAGTTGGTGGTGTTCAGCCACAGTCTGAAACCGTATGGCGTCAGGCTAACAAATACAAAGTTCCACGCATCGCGTTCGTTAACAAAATGGACCGTATGGGTGCAAACTTCCTGAAAGTTGTAGGCCAGATCAAATCCCGTCTGGGCGCGAACCCTGTTCCGCTTCAGCTGGCGATTGGTGCTGAAGAAGGTTTCACCGGCGTTATCGACCTGGTGAAAATGAAAGCCATCAACTGGAACGATGCAGATCAGGGCGTTACCTTCGAATACGAAGATATCCCAGCTGACATGCAGGACCTGGCTGACGAATGGCACCAGAACCTGATCGAGTCCGCTGCAGAAGCCTCTGAAGAGCTGATGGAAAAATACCTGGGTGGCGAAGAGCTGTCCGAGGAAGAAATCAAGAAAGCTCTGCGTCAGCGCGTTCTGAACAACGAAATCATCCTGGTTACCTGTGGTTCTGCATTTAAGAACAAAGGTGTTCAGGCGATGCTGGATGCGGTAATCGATTACCTGCCAGCACCAACCGACGTACCGGCAATCAACGGTATTCTGGATGACGGTAAAGACACGCCGGCTGAGCGTCACGCAACTGACGACGAGCCGTTTGCTGCTCTGGCATTCAAAATCGCCACTGACCCGTTCGTTGGTAACCTGACCTTCTTCCGCGTTTACTCCGGCGTTGTTAACTCCGGTGATACCGTGCTGAACTCCGTTAAAGCTGCTCGTGAGCGCTTTGGCCGTATCGTTCAGATGCACGCTAACAAACGTGAAGAGATCAAAGAAGTTCGCGCAGGCGACATCGCGGCTGCTATCGGTCTGAAAGACGTAACTACTGGTGACACCCTGTGTGATCCAGATTCGCCTATCATTCTGGAGCGTATGGAATTCCCAGAGCCGGTAATCTCCATCGCCGTTGAACCAAAAACCAAAGCTGACCAGGAAAAAATGGGTCTGGCTCTGGGCCGTCTGGCTAAAGAAGACCCATCATTCCGCGTATGGACTGATGAAGAATCTAACCAGACCATCATCGCCGGTATGGGTGAACTGCACCTCGACATCATCGTTGACCGTATGAAGCGTGAATTCAACGTTGAAGCGAACGTCGGTAAACCTCAGGTTGCTTACCGCGAAGCGATTCGCGCTAAAGTTACCGATATCGAAGGTAAACACGCCAAGCAGTCTGGTGGTCGTGGTCAGTACGGTCATGTTGTTATCGACATGTACCCACTGGAGCCGGGCTCTAACCCTAAAGGTTACGAGTTCATCAACGACATCAAAGGCGGCGTAATTCCTGGCGAATACGTCCCTGCCGTTGATAAAGGCATCCAGGAGCAGCTGAAATCTGGTCCACTGGCGGGTTACCCGGTTGTTGATCTCGGCGTGCGTCTGCACTTCGGTTCTTACCATGACGTTGACTCCTCCGAACTGGCGTTTAAACTGGCCGCTTCTATTGCCTTCAAAGATGGCTTTAAGAAAGCTAAACCAGTTCTGCTTGAGCCTATCATGAAGGTTGAAGTTGAAACTCCGGAAGAGAACACCGGTGACGTTATCGGTGACCTTAGCCGTCGTCGTGGCCAGCTGAAAGGCCAGGAATCTAACGCTACTGGCGTACAGATTCATGCTGAAGTTCCGTTGTCTGAAATGTTCGGGTACGCAACTCAGCTGCGTTCTCTGACCAAAGGTCGTGCATCTTACTCCATGGAATTCCTGAAGTATGATGACGCACCTAACAACGTTGCTCAGGCCGTAATCGAAGCTCGTGGCAAATAAGCCAACGCTTTTAACACAATGATCCCGTGCTCTCTCCACAAGGGGAGGGCACAATAGTAAGGAATATAGCCGTGTCTAAAGAAAAATTTGAACGTACAAAACCGCACGTTAACGTTGGTACTATCGGCCACGTTGACCACGGTAAAACCACTCTGACCGCTGCAATCACTACCGTTCTGGCTAAAACCTACGGTGGTTCTGCTCGTGCATTCGACCAGATCGATAACGCACCAGAAGAAAAAGCTCGTGGTATCACCATCAACACCTCCCACGTTGAGT